>NZ_RQHV01000014.1 GCF_004771005.1 Leptospira ilyithenensis | reverse complement strand
TCGATAGAGAATATGTATGCAAAGAGTTTTAACGCCGTGAACAAACTGTCCGGAGGCATCATAGGAACCGGTGTAGGAATGATGGCGGGAGCTGTAAAAGTAGTAGCGAATACAATATCTAATGCGATAGGTTCGGTATCCAATACCATGGGAGCCGTTGCTATGATTAACCTGCCCCTCGTAAAAACTACAATAGCGGACAAAGTGTCCGCTAAACTGAATGGATTATGGTTCGATGGAACAGTTCCGGAGAAAATAGCAAAGTTCAACTGATTCGTTCGTATTATTTCCGGGAATTTCGGCGCAAATAGGTCTTTAAAAAACCAAATAGGCATAGCCGACCCTCCCCCGAAAAGGATCTAAATTCCAGTATAACCAAACAGATATAATGCGGTATATGCTTTAAGCTGCTTTTTTCCAGGAATAGGTATGATAGAGTCCACCTAATACTGGCTGTGAATGCAGTTTATAGTTTCCATCTCTGGGTTTGTGCAAGATAGGAGAAGATACGGGAGTATCTTTCTGTAAAGCAAGATGAGTTCTGTTGTGATTATAAAACTGCATAAACTCTTCCAGTCTGACCCGCAGATGATATTCATTCAGTGGAATAAAATAATCCAAAAATTCTTCCTTACAGGTTTTGACAAATCTTTCTGCATAACCGTTTTGCCAGGGGGAACGAACGGCTGTTTTCTTATGTTTGATGCCAAGTCTTTCCAGGTAGCGGGAGAATCTTTTCCCGAATAAGGTATCATTATCAGTGAGGACATAAGAAATATTCTTCGGATCTTTTTTTCTAAGTGCTACTTTGATCACTTTTCTGACCCATCTGGTGGACGTTTTGGCTGTTATATCAAAATGAAGGATTTGTCTCGTTTCCAAATCCATAAAAAATATAACTTTGTATATTTCTCTGAAGTTATACGAGAACACTGTAAATAGATCAGAGACAATCATGGAATCTGCATGGAGAGCGTAGAAGTTTTTCCAAGCAAGCCTTTTCCTGGTGTTAGGTGATCTCTGGAGAGTTTTCATATATTTGGAAACTGATTTTTCCGAGATTATAAACCCTAGTTTAATCATCGTTCCATGAATTTTGGTAGCACCCCAGATGGGATTTTGTTTCGCAATTCTCCTGGTAAGTTTGATCAGATCCCATTGGATCATAGGTCTACCTAACTTTTTAGAGGAAGAAAGGAGATTCCAAAAAAGTTTCCATTTTTTCTTTCTCCAGGAAATGAGAGTATCCGGAGTAACGAGTATAAGAGAAGATTTCCAATTCGGGCCTAGATAAGAAAGCATAACCAGTTTACATCGTTCCCAGGGAGTTGTAGGAAAGACTTTGTATTTTCTTTTGTAAGCGGCAAGCTGGGTTTTAAGGATCAGGTTTTCCAGAATGAGTTCTTTATATCGTAAACAAGAAATGAGATGAAAAAGAAGCAATGAAAAACAAATCAGTAAGGAGTGTATAAGCATCTGTATATAATTCAATTAAATTTAAAAGAAGTGAGTTGTAAGACTTTTAAATTACAAAAAAACAATATTCAAGAGAAGATAAATTTCATTTGATTATAAAAAAATAGATCCTGCGGCAGTGATCGGAGCGAGGCGACCGGAAGGTCGTCGTCCGAAGGACCGAAGCCGAGAGGCGGAGTCGCGGAAGAGCACGGTCGGTTAACGAAAGGAAGTTGGAAATGGGAAAAGATGCGAGGCGCCCAAACAAACATAGATAAAGTCTCTCTTCTCTTAAAAACAAGGGAGATGTTTTTCGCTTCTATTGGCAAAGAAGAAGGGGCGGGAGTAATATTCACGATCCTATCAATGCGCCTCGTCCCAGTTTTTACCAAACTTACCTTCGACCGTTACGGGTACTTTCAAAGGGAGAGCATCTTCCATTTCCTTTTTGGCAAAAGCAAAAAACTCATCTTTTTCTTTTTTATCCACTTCAAATACCAATTCGTCATGCACCTGTAAGATGATGCGTGATTTCAAAGATTTTTTTTGAATATGATCATGTATCTTTAACATGGCAAGCTTGATCATATCGGCGGAAGTCCCTTGGATGGGTGAGTTGATGGCAACCCGTTTTGCAGCTTCTGATGCCATCTTATGTGTGGAATTGATATCGGGCAGATAGCGACGGCGACCGAGCAACGTCTCCACATAACCGTTCTTTTTGCAGAACTCCACGGTAGACTCCATATATTCTTTTACCCCTGTATACTGGGCAAAATACCGTTCTATAAATTCTTTTGCTTCTTTACGCGCAATTCGAAGGTTGTTGGAAAGACCGAAGGAGGTAACTCCGTAAATTACGGAAAAGTTCACTACTTTCGCTTTGTTTCGCATTTCAGGTGTTACATCTTTTTCCTTCACACCGAAAAGACCTGCAGCCGTTCTCCTATGAATGTCCGCACCGGATTGATAAGCGTCGATCATTTGAGGGTCATTGGAAAAATGCGCCATAATTCTAAGTTCGATCTGGCTATAGTCGAGAGAAAGAATTTCCAAACCTTTGCCCGGAAAAAAACCTTTTCGAAGAAGACGTCCTTCCTCGTCTTTGATAGGGATGTTTTGCAAATTGGGGTTAGTCGACGACAATCTTCCTGTGGCGGCAATCGTTTGGTTATAGCTGGTATGAATGCGCCCCGTCTTCGGATTGATCAAAGTAGGTAAACTGTCGGAGTATGTGCTTTTCAGTTTGGAAAATTTACGAATGGCGAGCAAATCATCTATGATGGGATGACTTCCTTGCAAAGACTCCAAAACCGAATGATCCGTGGAAAATCCTGTTTGCGTCTTTTTCTCCGCAGGCAAACGCAAGTCTTCAAATAGAACAACTTGCAGCTCTTTGGTGGAGTTGATATTGAATTGTCTTCCTGCATAAAAATGAATGTTCTTTTCATGTTCCAGGATTTTTTTCTCAAAAACAGTAGATAGACCTTCGAAGTATTCTTTTTCAACACTGACACCGGTGAATTCCATCTCACCCAAGACGTCGATCAAAGGCATTTCCACATCTTTGAAGATTTTTTCGGATGTGCCTTCCAGTTTCTTTTCCAGAACATGGTAAAGCCGCAGAGTGATGTCCGCATCTTCGCAGGCGTATTCGGAAACACGATCAGGATCTATGTCGTATAGATTTTGTTTCTTTTTACCTGTTCCAACTAATTCATCATAGGTGATCGTTTTGTAATTGAGATAATCCGTTGCCATATCATCCATATTATGGCGTCTTTCTCCCGGAGTGAGAATGTAGGAAGCGAGCATAGTATCAAACTCGATCCCCTTGACTTGGATTCCGTAATTTCTGAAAACCAAAACATCATATTTTATATTTTGTCCGATTTTGGAAAGTTTCGGATCTTCCAAAATCGGTTTGAACAAAGCCAAAGCCTCCGCAGGGCCCGGGAGTAAGTGGGAATAGATGGATTCGGAATGTGCTAAAGCAATATAGTATCCTTCTCCTTCCTTTTGAGTAAAGGACACTCCCAAAATTTCCGCGAGCATCGGATCTTGTGATGTTGTTTCCGTATCTACCGAGATCGGTTTTTTCGGATCGATCTTGCTTAGGATCTTTTTCAATTCATCAATGGTCTTGATTCTGATATACTTTAGATTTTTAGGTGCGGCGGGTGTTACTTCTTCCTGAGCTTCCTCTCCTTTCTTTTTGCTTTTTTTTGCAGCAGGAGCGGGAGCGTCTTCCAGTTTAATCCCTGCTAGTTTGGCAAGATCACGGTGAAGTACATTATAACCTTCGTCTTTGAAAAACTGAACTTTTGCAGGATCAAAGTAATTGGGAACTTTGAGATCCGATTTTTTGATCTCTAATTTGAGATTGGTGACGATTGTTGCAAGTTTTCTGGACAAAAACGCATTTTCTTTGTTAGCTGTTAACTTTTCGGCAAGATTTTTGTTTTTGATATTGTCCAGGTTTTTGTAAATTTCTTCCAGACTTCCGTATTCCTGGATCAGGGTTTTTGCCCCTTTGTCACCGATTCCTTTGATCCCGGGGATATTGTCCGAAGCGTCTCCCAAGATTCCCATATAGTCGGTGACTTGTTCTCTTGTGATTCCAATATTTTCTTTCACCCACTTGGGATCTATCTTTTCAAACTCGGAAACTCCCTTTTTCCCACGTAACATGAGTATGTTTTTGTCAAGGACCTGATAAAGATCTTTGTCGCTGGACAGGATGACTATTTCGTCAAAATCTTTCGCAAATTTTTTACAGAGGGAACCGATGATGTCATCCGCTTCGATTCCGTCCATTTTATACATGGGGAATTCCAGAGTTTCTATCATCTTGTATATTTCTTTGAGCTGAGGTCTTAGATCCTCGGGCATAGGCTTGCGTTGCGCCTTATAAGCTTCATACATATCATTTCTATGAAGACGTGTGCCGGGATCAAAGGTAAAAGCGATATGGGATACTTTTTCATCTTGGAGAAGCTTGAATAACATCCTCCAGAAACCGAATACGGCGCCGCTGGGCAGGCCTGTCTTGGAATTGGTAAGGTTCGATGCGGCAAAGGCGAAATAAGCTCGGAATGCTAAGGCATGTCCGTCAATGATGAGTAGACGATTCATAATTATCCTTCCCGAACAGAGAATCACCTAGTAAGGAATAGTAAATGAGTTTTGTTTTTTCGGAGGTCTCCGTACAAGAAAATCGTTTCACAGCCAGTTTGTTGAAAGCTCCGAAACCGGTTCGTAAGGATTCGGATTCTACCAGGGAATCAAATGATTTTGCAAGAGATGCGCTGTCTCCTACCTGAGATAAAAAGGCACCTTTACCTTCCGTTAACATTTCCCCAATCCCGCCGCCCGTGGTTGCCACGACCGGGAGAGACGATGCCATCGCATCCAATACGGATGTGCCGAGACCTTCTTCTTTGGAAGTCAATGTGAAAATATCGAATAACGAAAATAAGGCGAGGATGTCGGTTCTGTGTCCTGTGAAAACAATTTTGTCTTCCAGACCTAGTTCTTTCGATAAAGTTTTCAGCTTTTTCTCAAGTTTGCCTTCTCCTACAATCAGGACTTTGAAAGGGACTTGGGTTTTCATTTTTTCAACTGCCCGAATCAAAGTCTCCTGATCCTTATGATCAACGAGTGCTGCAATATTTCCGATGATGATTGTTTTTTTTGGAATGGAAAATTCTTCCCGAATGGTTTCCCCGGATGGCAATTTGGAGAATCGTTTCAGATCGATCCCCGAGTACACTGTGATTAGTTTTTCCGGGCTGATTCCCGCTTCTATCATGACTTTTTTGATGGCTTGAGATACTGGCAGATAATAGTCGTTAGCGGAATGTCCGTATTTCCATCGGGAAAAAATACTGCTTCCCGGTTTGAAGTCTACTCGTCTGGATACTACCAAAGGAATGTTCAAAGTATTTCTTTTTGCAAATACCGCCAAACTATGCGCATGTGCCGTATGGGTGTGAATCAGTTTGATTTTTTTTTCCGAACAAATGTTTCGGATCGCTTTGACGGCTTTTCTATCCCATTCCCCTTTCATCTCCAGGGGATAACACGGAAATCCGGCGTCAGTGCATCTTTCGAAGAGAGGAGAGTTCGGCTGGCAAACAATCAGTTGTTCGATTTTGTTTTGGTTTAGCCCTTGGGCTAGGTAGTATAATTGTTGTTCTCCTCCGCGCCATTCGCGGGAGGTATTAATATGTAAAATCAAATTATAGATGTTTGGCGCTATCGTATTCGAGTGTAAGAATGGATCCCATCACCTTAAAACCTCGTGGAACTTCTTCCACTTCGCCTTCTCCGTGAAACATTACCTTAACGGAGTCCATCATAGCATTGATAATTTTCAAGCCTTTTCCCATATTCTTGTGTTTTTGATTTTGACCGTTGTAAGGAAGGAGGGCGGGTTTCTTGGTCTGGTGATTGATTACATTTCCGATGAAGGTGGCAAGACAGGGATTTGAGGTGAAGGCTTTTTCCGCCTCTTCTTCTTCTTCCTCCGCTTTGAGACCGGATCCGTAATCCAGGACATAAAGGGTGAATTTGGAACCGTTGATCCTCCAACGACAGATGATGGTTTCATCACTGCAATTGCAAACATTCGCCGCTACGGAATTGGTAAGTGCCTCATCAGCAGCAAGCTCGATCTGCATGATGTTTTCGAGGGAGAAATGGTTTTCCGTTAAAGATTTGCGAAGTTCCTTTCTGAAAGACTTCACTGAAGCCATATCAGGTGGCAAAAACATAGCATAGGACCCGAGGGATGGGCTCATTACAAAATGTTCTTTTTCTTGGATTTCGCTCACGTTCTTTATTTACGACTGCCTTTTTCTATAGGATACAACGAATTTTCCTAGAAAAAAACATAAAAACTAGAAAGATTCAAAGTATTTTTTTTTGTAACGCAAAAAATAGACCTAGTTTAAGGTAATATTTGCTACCTTTGCAAGAATCTCCATTCTCTTTTGCAATTTTTCCTTTCCCAGGAGGGTAAATAGAATCGGAAGTTCCAGCCCATGCGATTTTCCGGTAGTAATCGAACGGATCGGCATAAACAGAGTCCTGCCTTTTTCAGCGGTTTTTTCACCTGTCCCGGACATAATCTCTTTGTACTGGTCGGGGGAAGTCGGGTTTGCAGAAAGGATTTGTTCGTAAAAAGTTTTGGCAACGATGGTTCCATTGCCTTCCAAAAGAAGTGACTTCGCCTCATCGTTTTCAAACCCGAGATCTTCCAGAAAAAACTCTTCGATATAAGGTGGTGCCTGAATCAATCGGTCCAGATAGACTCTCACCGAATCCAAAATGGAAACTAGGGTGGGATGAGTTCCTGATTTGTATTCGTTCGGGATCTTTGCATCTGCAAGAAAAGGTTCCATCTCTTTTCCCAGTCTTTCGATAGGAACGTCGCGGATCAGTTTGTTCGACATCCAGTTCAGTTTTGATTTCGGATTTAAATAATCGGAAAGACCTGCGGCATCTAACTTATTAAAGTCGACAGTCTCTTTTTCTTCTTCTTTCAGTTTTTTGAAAACATCGAATGTGGCGGGAGACTTGGAACATCTTTCAATATCGAATACGGAACAAAGTTCGGAGTCTTCCATGTATTCCTTTCCGTCGGGAGAAGTCCATCCTAGAAGAGCCATATAGTTCCGCAAAGTTTCCGAGAGATAACCTAATTCCCGAAAGGCGAGAACCGATGTAGCTCCTGCTCTTTTTGATAATTTTTTCCCGTCGCTTCCTACGATCTCGCTTGCGTGTGCAAATCTGGGGAGAGGAAATCCGAATGCTTCGAAAATCAGAATCTGACGCGGAGTATTTGATAAATGACCGACTCCCCGGATAACATGTGTAATTTGCATTAAGGCGTCGTCGATCACAACTGCATAGTTGTAGGAAGGAAATCCGTCCGACTTGACCAGGATAAAATCTCCGATGAGTTTCGATTCGAATTTCACCTTTCCCTGAATCATATCGTCAACTATTACGATTTTGTTGGGAGTGCGGAACCGAACCGTGTAAGGTGCTTTCTTAGAAAGATTATTTTGAATTTCTTCTTCCGTCAGCTCGGAACATTTTCCGTCATACAGATAAGGAATGCCCATGGATTCGGCTTGTTTCTTTTTACCTTCCAATTCTTCGGAACTGCAGAAACAACGATAGGCTTTGCGATCTCCAATCAGTTTGTCCGTGTATTCTTTGTAGATGTGCAGTCGTTCCGATTGGGTATAAGGACCGTGAGGACCGCCGACTCCGGGACCTTCATCCCATTCCATACCCAACCATTTTAAAGATTCCAGAATGATTTTAAACGAAGCTTCCGTGGATCTGTCTTGATCAGTGTCTTCCACTCGTAAGATAAACTTACCCTTCATTGCCTTCGCATACAGATAATTGAATAATGCGGTCCTAGCTCCTCCTACATGTAGAAAACCTGAGGGAGAAGGGGCAAATCGTGTACGAACTTCGGTCATTTCATATCCTCTTTTAATAAAAAATTGCCAATCTTTGTGAACCCTACAGGTTCTTTGGCTTTGGAAGCGGAGTTGTTGGCAAAGGGCGGAACAAAGAAAATTTCGGTTTTGGAATCCGAATAGATTGTTTTATAAAAAAGTTTGTTCAGATCGTTCGGAAGTGCTTCGAATCTGTTTCTCGTATAATCGTAGTTTGTGGAAGAAAATTTGAACGGTTCCTTTTCCTTGGAAGTGGAAGAAGAAAAGTTCGTATTGGAACCCTGTTCGTCCTTCCAAATATAGAGCGTTCCGTCGTTTCCTGTCATACCTTCTTCCGCATACCATGCAAAATCGGTTTGAATGGCAAACACATCGTATTCGTTTGTGTTTGATTTTTTGACCGGAGCGGTTCTTGCCAGATTCAATAATTCGGACAGTGAATTTGCCTCTACTTCACCTAACTCAATAGAGTTGTAATTCACTTTAAGGGAAGTTTGATTTGAAACGGAGTCCAATTTGCCAATCCACCTTTTCCATGTGAGTTTATATGTAAAAAACGTTTCTTTATTGAAATTGTCTTTGAGAGAAGACAGGAAATCTTTCTCATAAATGAAAAAACCGATCTCCCATTTGGCTGCCAAACCCGCTTTTTTAGAAGGTTCCGCCTCTAAAAAGTAGTAGGTGGAAGAGCCGTCCGCAAAGAATTTCGGGTTGGGTTTTTTGGGGTTTTTTGTGTAAAGTACCGGAGCCGAAAAATCAGGCTGGGAGCGGTTTTTCAGACTTAAGTTTACGAAATTGCACCCCCAAAATAGAAAAAAAGTCAAACTGCAAATAGACCAATAAAAATAGGGTTTTACTCGGGGTTTGGGTGACATAGTAGAGGCTACTTTGCCAGTCTAAAATGGGAAAACGGCTTGACAAGTCAATTCACCCCTTCCCTCTGTCATTTGGTATCATGAAGAGCGAAGATCAATTTCCCAAACGCCCCTTTGAAGAACAAGTCCACGACGACCAGAGAAAATACTCCCGTTACGTCTGTGATTCACGCGCTATTCCGCAAGAAATTGATGGTCTAAAGCCTGTTCAACGACGAATTCTTTGGGCAATGTGGAATTCCGACGCACGCACAAGGCATACAAAAACGGTAAAAGTGGCGGGTCTTGCGATGGGGTATCACCCTCACGGAGACAAGTCCATCCAAGATGCTCTTTCCCAAATGGCGCAGGATTTTGCATTTGCGAACAACTATCCTCTCGTTAGCGGCGAGGGAACATTCGGGGACGTTTTAGACCCGAGCGCAATCGCCAGCCCCCGTTATACGGAAGTGAAATTATCCGATTTTGCCAAGGATTTGGGCTTTTTTGAGAGTCTTCCTGATATTGATTATGCAAAAAACTACGATGAAACGGAAGACGAACCGATTCATTTCGTAGGAAAAGTTCCCGTCGTACTACTGAATAATATCCAAGGTATTGCCACGGGATTTCGTTGTTTTATCCCCGCTCATAAACTCAGTGATATTATTGATTCTCAAGTTTCTTATTTAAAAACCGGCAAAGTAAAAAAGGTAACTCCTTGGTACAAAGGTTACAAGGGAGAGGTTAAATTATCCAAAAATGACAACGGTTCCGTTGTCATGTCCACAACATTCGCTTTCAAAAAAGAAGATGGTAAGTTGTTTTTAACCGACTCGCCAATGAACTGGAACCGTGAAAAGGTGATTGTTTATCTGGATGATCTGATTGAGAAAAAAGACAATTGGCTAAAGGACTACGTCGATCATTCCAGCCAGACTTTTAAGATAGAGCTCATTGCCAAAAAAGGCGAAGAGCCGAGTGATGCAGAGATAAAAGCGCTGTTTTCCAAGGAAAATAACGAAGTTCTCACCATCAACGTAATCACTCACGAGGGAAAATTAAAAAATCATACTCCCGAAGAGATCATAAAACGATTCTGTGATTTTCGCAAAACACACCTTATACGGAGATTCAAGCGTTTGGCCGGTCTTGAAAAGGAAAAAATCGACAGAAACTCGGAACTCATTCGTTTTATCAAAGAAAGATGGAACGAAAAGGTAACCGGTATCAAATCTAAAAAGGATTTCGAAGACAAATTGAAAACGGCAAAATTCATTTACTTCGAATGGTTGTCCACGATTCCCGTTTACAGAATGACTTTGGACGAAGTTCGCAAATGTGAAGAAGCGATTGTGGAAGCAAAGACACAATTTACCGAGTATACTGCTCTTCAAAAAGATGATAAAAAACTCACCGGATTTATGACTGTGGAACTCGACGAATTGAAAGCGAAGTGGGATCCGAAATAATATATGGCACAAACAAAACAAGACAAATCAGCATCATCTAACTCGCGTAATTTTAAAAAACTATCGAACGTAGAACACGTTCGTATGCGTACGGGGATGTGGCTCGGGCAGAACTCATTGTCCACATTCGAACAGCATTTTTTTACAAAAGACAGCGCAGGAAAATACGATATCACACACGAAGAACTTTCGGATATCCCGGCAAAGATTAAATGTTTGGATGAGTCTTGTATGAACTGTGTGGATGAATATCGTAAAAACCTAAACGATAAATCCATCCAGGAAAAGGACAAGATGAACAAATTGATTGTTCAGCTTTCCAATGATAGAAAACGGGTTACCATTCAGGACAACGGCCGCGGGATTCCTGCGGACAACGCGGAAGGTGTGTATCTCCATTTGATGTACGGTGAAAACTTTGACGATAAAGTCAAAGAAGACCATGTTGCGGGTCAAAACGGTGTGGGTATTTCTCTTGTAAGAATGGTATCTTCTTTCTTTCGTGTAAAAACAGTTAACAATAGTAAGGCGTATAAAAAGACTTTTACCATCACTGAAGACGTAAAAAAAGTAATCCGTGCTTTCAAGCTTCCTAAAGACGATCAGGAAAGAACTTTTCTATATTTTGACGAGCATGGGAATTTTACCGATTGCCCGAGTCTGGCCCCGGAACAAATCAAACAATTGAAGGTTCCTTCCGAAAAAGCGGGCATGAATGCAGTGATTGAAGCTGCAAAGAAAGAAGATCACGGAACGACTGTAGAGTTTGAATTGAATCCGGCCTATTTCAATAATCTGGATGTTTCATTTAATATTGATTTGGTGAAACAGTATTTGCAGGATATTGCCATGTCCAATCCCGGTTTGGAAGTTGTTTTCATTCATAAATCCGGCAAAGAAAAGTATAAATTCAAAAAAGGTTTTGATGAGATTTTCAGCAATTCCGAGATGATCTACTATAAACTGGATTATACTGACAAAACTTCCGCTTCGCAGATCAATATGGATACATACGCGGTGGTCGGCCAGAACAAGACCCTTACTTGGGTGAACTCCATCTTCTGCCCGCAAGGCGGTTCCGCGATTGAATATTTGGAAAACAGACTTTGTGATGAGATTCGCAAAAAATCACAAATCATATCCCTGGAGAAAAAACTAAATACACAATGTACGCGTAATGATGTGAGAAGTTGCTTTCACATGTACGTGAATTTGCGCATTCTCAACCCTCGTTTTAAATCCCAAGACAAATCCTATCTGATCAATGACTTGAACGAAGATATTCGCAAGGCCGTTGATAAACATTTGGATAAACTTTTGAAAAAAACCGGTCTTGTGGAAGAAGTAAAAATGGTAATGGAGCGCAGAACCCAATTGAAACAATTGGAAGACGCGCAGAAAGGCCTTAGAAAAGCTTCAAGAAATAATATCCCTAAACTTATGCCGCCTACGGGAAAACCAAATGATGTAGGTAGGGTGCTGTTTGTTGCGGAAGGGGACTCTGCGATTGCCGGCCTTCGTCCTGCCAGAAATCCTAAACTTCACGGTTTGTTTCCTCTTCGTGGAAAACCTTTGAACTGTAAGGGCATGTCTCTCGCCAAAGCGATGCAAAACGAAGAGTTAAAAAACATCGTTGCGATCTGCGGTCTTCCTTTGGATGGAAAGGTGAAGTCGATCGATGAATTGCATTATGATAAAATCAGTATCATTACGGATGCGGATTTTGACGGTTATGCGATTCGTTCTTTGATGTTGTCTTTCTTTTACGAATATTGGCCTGAGCTGTATGAAATAGGTTTTATCAATATTTCCTCCGCCCCTCTTTATGAAGTGGATGTGAAATGGAAAGATGCCAAAAAGGAAACGGTTTTCTGTATTGATGATTCGGATTATGACAAATTGGTCATAAAAGTGAACAAAACCGGGTCTGAGATCACTCGCAAAAAACGTAACAAAGGTTTGGGAGAGACGGGAAAAGAAGCGATGAAGTTTGCCGTGGATGAGTGTATGACAAAGATCACCATCGGCAATAAAAAAAGCGCCAAAACCATCCAGGACCTATGGTTTCACAAGGATTATGCGGATAAAAGAAGAGAGGCTATTTCCGAATACTCCATGAGTGTGATTGAGGATTAGAAGTAGTATTTAACACCGATCATTAAGCAGATCCATCCGTTCTGGCCGAGATATGTATCCCTTGTTCAAGTGGTTACTGTCTCGTCTGGGATATCGAAGCTGACCTCTTCACTCCACTTGTTTGTAAATTCCTTAAATTTTTAGGATAAATCCTGATGAAATTAGTTTTTTAGAAAGGATTTTGTTTTCCATTCCCAAAAAAGAAAAAGAAAATATTTTATTTAACACGAGTTTTTTGGCAAACACATGTTTTTGTTGCATCCTGTAACAGGTGCTGTATTTCTCAAAATCTTCATCCAAAGCCGAATTCACTTGTAAAATTACCGTGAATCTAACGATTGTATATATTTTATAGGAGTCGGCAAATAAAATGATATTTAAAAAAAATTCCGAATTACTTTCGGTTAAGAGAACCTTTTCTAAGTTTTCCCTAATGATGGTTTTGGTCATTGGTGGATTTTTATCCCAATCTTGTATTATGTGGTACACCGGAGAACCGGATCCAGCACAAATTTCCATTAAGAAACCAGCAGGTAAAAAATTCCCTCTTCATTACAACGTAGCTACCACCAATGCAGATTTAAAAACTGCTGTTAGACAAGGAATTGATTCAACTGACCTTTTTTCTACTGCGCTAGAGCATTATTCTATGTTAGATTATACTGAAAAAGAGAAAGGTCAAGATCCTCTCTTTGTTGAGATTTTTATCAAAGAAAAATCGTTTGGTGGATTAGGTATTATTTGGACTTATCTTACTTGGTATTTCACAGCCGCGCTTATCCCTGCATGGACAGAAGACGGGTATAATATAGAATACAAAGCTTTTCGATATGATAAAGGCAAAAAGAACTATGTTACTATTAATACAAAAGTATATGATACAACCAGATGGGGATTTTCCTGGTTGGTGAATATTCCGTTTCTATGGATCAATTTGATTACATATTCCAAAAAAGATATTCTGAGTCTTACTACACAAGATTATCTGGCAGCTTTGAGCAGAAATGATGAGATCGTTGCTATGAAATTGATGCCTGAGGCTGGAGACGATGAAATGAAATTTCAGGATACTCTTGTTACGAAGAAGAGCGACGTATATACCAACGTTCGTGTAATCCAAGCGGTCGATACATATACAATGATTTCAAAATCAGGAAAAGTCACTCTATTTGAAAAAGACAATGTAAGTGTAGTTCACAAAGGTAATTAAGCAAATTTTTAGAAACTTAATAAAAAGGGATCTCATAGAGGTTCCTTTTTTATATCCGCACAACGTTTTATCTCAAATCCTTGTCACCCGTTCGTGTATCAAACCCCTGTTATTCCGCAACCTTCTCCTGTTTCCGCTTATTTCTGTAATGGGCAATGTACGTGATCCCAACAAGCGCCCCTACGGGTATCCCAAAGTAGATATGAACCTGAACGAGTCCCGCAATCATACCCAGGATCCCGCCTAAGAATTGAATGACGACCAGGTTTCCGCCCGTATTGTCCAAAATCATCTTTTCCAGATCATCCGTGTCCAATTCCATCACTCGTTCTTCCACAAGTGCGGTAACATTGATTTTGTGGACGAATTTCTCTATATTTTTCTTTAGATAAATCTTTCCTTCTTCGCTGTTCATAAATTCCACAAGTCTGTTTTTGATCCAATCCACAGCACGGAAGAAATTCTTTTCGATTTCTTCCCAATTGCTAGGGTCATCCAAATAAGACTGAAGTCTTTCGATACCGTTCGGCAATAGGTTTTGTCTCGCATAATCACCGCTTGCTGACAGCCAATCGGAAATTTTTCCTGTGATGAAGTCTTGGGTTTCTTTTGAATCCAATCTTTCCTGCAATCTTGCCATAACTTCATCCATCATTCCCATAAATTGATCCGATGTTTCGGGATCTTGCACAAATCTTTCGAGTAATTCCTGAATAGCTTCGTCATTGAATGAGAATATTTTTTTCACTCCGATTCCGATTTTACCGAGAGTGTTTCTGGTTTTAAGATAATCTTCCAAACCTTCATTCAAAAGATTTGCAAGTCTCGGCATCTCTTCCAGCAGTACAACACGCAGTTGGTTTCCGATCTCTTCCCGATTGGTTTGTTCGTTGAGGTAATCCATCAGCTTGTTGCGGGTGTAGACCCAGAGCTTTTGAATTTCTTCCGGCCGCGAAGCCATCTTTTTAATGGTCTCCTCCGAAAAATCAAAGATAACTTCCAATATCTCGGGACCTCTCTCTTTCAATATGGTAATGATCTTTGTTACCAACATCTCCCGGATTTCATCGTTGTGAATGGCTTCGTCGATTTCTTTGACTATTTTTTGCACACCTGATTCCACCAGGTTTCTCTCATAGATATAAGAGAGAATGATGTCAGGGTGCAGTAGATTGTTTTGAATACTTTCTCCTAACGATTTTGCGATCTTCGGTTTGTTTTTGGGAACGAGTCCTTCCCAACCGAGCACCTTACCCGCTTTAGGCTGAAACAACATTTTAATTGCGAGAAAATTGGTAAAATAACCTACCACTCCCGCCATAAGGATCACAAAACAGGCATCAATCCAAATATTGTCGGGCAGATACACTTGGAATCCACCGGCAATAATGGAAAAAAACACCAAACTCTTTCTATACCAGGAATCAACTTTTGCAATATCCATCTTTTATTTCCTGTCAAATTTGAGAAACAGCCCTGCCGTTTTCCGAAGCAGTGCCCTTGGCATAAGCTCTGTTAGACTGATTGCACCTTGATTGACTACCCCTGTGATACACACCGCTTTATTATAGCGAAGTGCGGAAAGGGATTCTTCTACAACTTCGTTTGCATTTTGCCAAAGTAGGGAAGGATATTTTGATTTTTCTATTCCTGCCCTTTGGTGAAAATCCGAATGAGTGAGACCCGGACACAAGGCTTGCACATAAATCCCGTAAGGTTTTGCCTCTTCGTGAAGACTTTCCGTAAATGATTTTACAAATGCTTTTGTCGCCGCATAAGTTGCGCTACCCGGAGCCGGCAGATAACCTGCGACGGAGGCAACGTTGATCAAGAAACCTTTTCCCGTTTTTTTGAATTTATTTAAAGCCTTATGACTTAAAAGAACAAGTGCCTTTACGTTCAGGTTGATTTCATCTAACTCTTGTTCTAAGTCAAGCCCTGCAAATTCACCTACGGTTCCGAATCCTGCATTATTTACCAAAAGTTCGAAGTCTTTGTCTTTTTCCAGAATGGAGGCGAGTTCTTCCTGTTCCTTTTTTTTAGTGAGATCCAAAGAGATTGCTTTTAACATTCCTCTGCTTCTCGGTTCTATTTCCACAATGGCTTTGTTTAAGTCTGCGGCGGAACGTGAGATTAAGAATACATTATAATCTTGTGCCAAAGCCCGAACGAATTCTTTTCCGATTCCTTGAGAGGCACCTGTAACATAGGCATTTTTCATAATTCTTTTTTCCTTAACATAATGATTGCGGTAGATCCGTCGGGATAATAATTTTTTCGTTTTTCCAGGATGGAAAATCCTGATTTTTCATATAAGAAGAGTGCTGGCAAATTGGACTCTTTTACTTCCAGAAAAAAATCTTTTGTGGCAAATCGTTTCAAAATGGATTCCAAAAATTTAAATGCGGCACCTTTTCTCTGATAGGTGGGCAGGGTGGCGATTCTGAAAATTTCAACTTCCCAGGGAGTTTCGCAGACCAGCGCATAAGATACGACGGAATTTTCTTCCCAAACAAATGCTTGGTGATACTCCAGATGGGAAGCGAGCATTTTGGAAGTCCATTCTTCTCCGGGGAAACATTGTTTCTCCAAGTCCGAAAGCAAAGGCAGATCTTCCTCCGAGAGAACCCGGATTCCATGAGACATAATCTCATTTTTTTCTAGCCAGGCATAAGAAATAAACTAAATTCGAACTAAAGAGCCAAAAAAAAGCGGGATTTTGGCTTTCCAATAGGAACTAAGGAAATATGGAAAATAAATTAGTGCAAATCATGGTTTCCGGAGTTTTCAAAAACAAAACCTCTTACTTTCGTATTTTTATTTTTCTAATGTTTGGCATTTCCCTTACTTCCTGTGACCAACTGAAAGATCTTACCAAATCCAAGTGGGAGAAGCAGAAATTTGCAAAACCTCCCAGCGAATCGGACATCGTAAATTGGAAAGAGAAATTGGCTCTGGAAGAAGCCGAGATTGAAGAACTTGATAAACGAATTCGCAAGATGGTACAAAAAACCAATCAGGCAGGAGCCCTTTCCTGGAAGATTGCGCGCGCCTATATGAGGGCGGGTTCCTTTGAAGTGGGAGCCAAGTATTATGAAGAAGCGATCATTGCGCAAACGGAAAATAAAGGTTATGAAATTCATAACTTCGAATCGGCGCTCCCTTATTTTGAAAAAGCAATGGAGCTGGGAAAGCTCGATAAGCAGTTGTTATTTGAATCTGCTCTTGCTTTCGGAAACGCCTCCAAGGATATGGGATGGGAACCGACCAGAAGAGCGAGGGCCATCCAACTTCTCAAACAATTGTCCCGTTTGGATAAAGACGATACCCGATTTCCATTTCAACTCGCACTTATTTATTTCGATTCTTCCATCAAAGGAGAGAATTGGTCCGGAAAAACTAATGCCGGTTATGATGAGGTGGACACTGCGTTTCAGTTATTGGATCTGGTTTTGCAAAAGGAACCTTATAATGTTCCGGCCAGATTTGCCAAAGCAAACTTCCTTTATCAAACAGGAAAATCGTCCCAGGCACAAAACGAATACATTCGTCTCAAATCCATTTTGGAAGAGATGAAAACGAGCGGTGCCATTCGGGAACCGTTGGAGAAAAATCTTTCCTACCAGAATGTTTTGAAAAATTTGGAAAAATTAAGGGGCCAAAATACCAATTTTTGACCTCTTAGTGAGTGTTCCCAATTGTATTTTTTTCTCACCCGAAGATCAGCGGCTTTTGTCATAAGCACAAATTATGGAAAGACTCGGATGATTTGAACGGTTTGTCAAAAGCGATCCTCTCCTTGGCTGGTCGGGATACCATCAAACAAATATTAGATGAATGTTGTGTATGGATTCATTCCGAAACGAACAAAGACATTCAATTGGTATCCATCTACGATTCAGGATACCCCAGGTATCTGAAAGAAATTTACGACCCTCCTTTGGTTCTTGCCGTCAGGGGCAACAAAGAAGTCTTAAAGAAAAATCTCGTTTCCGTCGTAGGAACCAGAAAAGTGTCTCCTGTTTCCCGTTTGGCGACAAGACTTGTCGTGGAAAAATTAAAATCGGAACATACTGATCTTACGATCGTTTCCGGGATGGCGTTAGGCATTGATCGCGAAGCATTTGTTTCCGCTTTGGATTTGGGTATTCCCGTTTTAGGAGTGCTCGGAACGTGCATGGACCAGGAATATCCTCCCGGAAATCGGGATCTTTATAAAAGAGTCAAACAAGATCCGAGTTCATGCCTCGTCACCGAATTTGTGTTAAAGACGGAACCGGCCAGATGGACTTTTCCCAAAAGAAATCGTGTGATTTCCGGCCTGTCTCTCCATGTTTATATAATGGAATCGGGCTCCAAATCGGGAACTCTTTCCACGGCGATGAGTGCACTTTCTCAAAATAGGGAAATCCATGTATTTGATCATCCTTTGCAGTTTGATAATTCAGGCGGAAAAAATTTACTGAACGACGGAGCAAATCCCATTCTTTGGGAAGAGATTGCAAAAGACAAAGGATGGATTCATTATCCTGCGGAAAGAAGTGATGAAAGAACAATCGGGTTTGCCGATTGGAAAAAAGAAAAAGATCGTGAGAAGGAGTTTTTAAGAGAGAGGAATACGACGCCTCTAGGAAGAGGCGCCCATTGGATTTCTATTCTTTGAAATAATATCCGGCGATAGTTACGGCAACATAGATCAATACCAGAAATACACCAAACGGTCGTTTGATTGTATCTTTGGAGAAGGCGATTCCTACGCGGAATATCACAAGAACGATGAGCATTGCCGGAAAGAAAAACTGAAAAAAGTTTTTCGGTGCTTCCAGTCCCGTGGAAGTGACAGCCGCCGCCGCTCCCGATACGAATAGAACGTTCAATATGTCCGCTCCGATGATATTTCCCACCGCGAGTTCGGAATGTCCACGCCTGGAGGCTTGGATTGCAGTGACCAGTTCCGGCAAAGAAGTTCCAAATGCGACGAGTGTGGCACCGATGATGGACTCCGGGATTGACAAACGGATGGCAGTTTCCTGGACGGAAGGGATGAGCACCTTGGAAGATAAGATTACCACTCCGATGGCAACAGCTAACTTGAGTAATACTTGCCACAAAGGAGCGGAATCTTCTCTTTCCGAAATATCATCAAGCCCGGCTTCGGCTTCTCCCGGTTTGGAACGGGACCATTTGATACTGATGTAAATATAAGCCGCCAGTAGTATTAGAAAAAGAAATCCGGTGCTTTGCGTGATCCGCCCGCCTTGTTGAAAAGCGGAAGTAACGTTTTCCCAAGGTAAAGCGAAAAAGAATAATAAAAACCCCGAACCTACTTGAATCCAACCTTGTCGGTTCACAAGCCTCTTATCGATGCTAGGTGGTGAAATCAGAATGGCAATCCCGAGGATGAGCCCCGTATCGCAAATGATGGAACCGACTGCATTCCCCAGGGCAATCCCCGGATTTCCTTCCAGAGCGGCCAGGACGGATACGGAGACTTCGGGGAGGGTTGTCCCGAGGCTTACGATCGTAGCGCCGATGATCATTTTAGGGACACCCCACCTGGCCGAAAGGGAAACCGCTTCATCAACAAGGACATCCGCCGCTTTGCCTAAAAATAGGATGGAGACGATGATGACCAAAATCAAAACGGGAAGAGGAAATGCTTGAAAGCTTGCTTGTAAGAATTCATCCATGGATAAACACCAAATTATGATCGCCCAGAACCTTTTTCGAGTCTTTCTTTTCTTTTCCCTGTCTTTGTCACTCACTGCCCAACCTAAACTTCCCAAAGAACCGAATCTTCCCAATGTGGTCGGGTCCGAAAAAAAAGAGGATCGTGACGCAAGAGGAGACACTAAGGAACAAAAAACAGTTGTACAAAACCTAACTTTATGTGACGGAAGAACCGTTCGGGGAGAAGGGACAATCTTAACCGAAGGAATCCAATTCACTCATGTTCGGGAAGGGATCGAATACAAAAAAAAATTGAAGATGGAAGAGATCGAATCCATTCGTATCGAAACTTGGGAGTTGAAACAGAAAAAAGAAGAAAAGAAAGGAATCAGTTTCGAAGCTATGCCGAAAAAAATCCGGATACGTGCCCGTTCCGGAGAGAGTTATTATAAAGAGTCTGGTCTTGCCGATTTAAAATTATTGAATTTGGAAATCAAAAACAATAACGGAACAGCGACTCTTTACTCCTACTGGATTGATTTGCGTTATCCAAACGGAAGCTGGTTTTCAGGACTGCCCGCAATCAAAAACGACGGTTTGGTGAGGGATGATTGTTTGAAAGATGTGGTTCGTTTGATTGAATGGGAGTGATGAGATAGGCTGTTTCGGGGATGCGGAAATGAAATTGCGGAAAAGTTGAAATTTTCAATAAATATTCTAATTGAAATCGTTTTCATCTTTTGAATAGTATTGTTTAGGTATTAAAAATGAATCTTTCATCCAGAATTACTATAAATCCTGATATTTGCGGTGGGAAACCTTGTATTCGCGGGATGCGGATTCGATTAATCGATATTCTGGACTTATTTTCAAATGGACTTTCTCATGAACAGATTTTACAAGAAATGCCAGATTTAGAACCGGAGGATTTGAAAGCCTGTCTTCAATACGCATCAATGAAGATTGATCATGCTGTTGTTTTAGCTAGTTGATGATTTGGTTAGATGCACAACTTTCGCCCAAATTGGTGAATTGGATCACCGTTGAATTTAAGATGGAAGTTCTCAGCTTGAGGGAGTTAGGTTTTCTTAAAAAACCGACAAAGAAATGTTTTTTGCTGCAAGAAGCAAGCAAGAAGTCATTATCATGAGTAAAGATAGTGATTTTATTGATTTACTCAGCCGATACGGTTCTCCGCCGAAAATCATTTGGATCCGATCGGGTAATACTTCAAATGAATCAATGAAGATACTATTAAAGAAAACTTTAGAAAAAGCTTTCGCAATCTTAAAATCCGGCGAGAGTATAGTTGAAATTGCAGATTAGTTTACTAATTCTGTAAGTGCTACGGTAGGCACTTTGTCAATATTGATTTTTGCCGGCTCGAACTTTTAAACTCGTTTCTTCGGCAAATACTTGTAATACTCCATCTCCAAGGTATTGATTAGAAAAGTATAATACTTCACCAGTTTTTTATCGAATTTCTTTTTGTTCATCTCTTCTCTGTAATAGTCAGCAAGCTGGCTGCGAAAGAGTGCGGACTTCATATCATTCCGATTGATGATTAGAGTGGCAAGTTGATCCGATACTACGATGTCAGGAGGAATCTGGATGGTAGAGACGGATTGTAATACCGCATATTCTACTGTCGATGCAACCTTATCATCATCCTTTTCTTTCGCCAAAGTCATGTTATTGCGTTTGATATTGTCGAGGTTTTCGTAGATTCGTTTTTTTAAGGACTTGGGATCCAAAACCTTTTCAACGATCTTGTTGAATTTTTTAGGGAATACGAAATTGTCCGCTGCTTTGACAATATGTGCCAACTTTTCTTCTTTCTCTTTTGTAGTTCCTGAAGAATCATCATCTCCTCCTCCCGATAGGGAAGAAGACCCGGAAGAGGAAACAACATGAGATGGTTTGCCCCAATCCGTAGAAGTAAGCCCGGGAAACTTGCCTGAGTTTTTGATATCTTCCCGAATTTCCTGAGCTGTTTTTTCCCGGAAAAAGATGGCTAAAAAGAATCCTGTTGCTATCGAAAAGGGAACTCCGAAGAAAATCGGCACGGCGGATTTCAAATAATACGCTGCGGTAACAAAGATTAACGTTGATACTACGAAAGTCAAAACTCCTGCCACAACATTAAAACGGCTTTTCATCTCTTCCGACTTGGCACGTTCTTCTTCTTCGTGTTCCATATTGCGGACTTCCACATTCATCTTTCCGATGGAGTCCGGTTTTAATTTTCCGTTGAGTTCGGGATGTTTCGGATTGGAGAGCCGATGATTGATAATCTTTGCGAACTCCAATTGTTTTTTGAGTTCGGGATTGGATCTGCCTTCAAAGGATAATTTGTGAATCACAGCCGCCATATATCCATGATCCACTACATAGTAATTCACCTGGCCGGAAGCGTTTCTTTCTTCATAATAGGAAAAATCGGATAGAACATCGTCTTTCAGGCGTTTGACGTATTCTTTGGCTTTCTCTTCGGATGTAATTCCTGCTGTTTCGACTTCTTCTTCAAAATCGATTTTCAATAGAGTGTGATTGTTTTTTGTATGTGCGGGGATCTTCGCCATCACGGCTTGTTTCAATGAAGAATAGATATTATCGTCTTTTCTATGTAATACGGAACCTTTTTCTTCGATAAGCCGTTTCAGGATTTTGCAGGATAACTCTACGGTTTCTTTGACGGCGAGGCCTAGATTGCCTTTGTCAGTAGGGTAAGGAAAAGTTTCAATGATCGAAAGGAAATTTTTCACCCTTTCTTCAGGATTCATTTTTTCTTCGTTTGTTGTAGGTTTCGGTTCCGAGAAATATCCGTCATATCTTTCTAAAAAAGCCCGGTAGTTGTTTTCTTTTGCGATTCGAACCAAATGTTCTTTTGTAAATGTTTCCAAACCGTCCAATTGGGCCAAAATCTGGTTCACTGCTTCCGGTAATTTTTTGAAACTTCCGTCCGCATGAATCTCCAATTCGTCTATGACGATATGGTAGTCATTTAATATCGCTAAGGCGAGGTTTTCGTTTTTTGCATAATCTACAAAGTCCTGCAAAAAATCAGTCATAGGAATATAAGGAACATTTCCGAAACCTTTTCTGACCAGAGAGGAAACTTCCGATTCCAGACAACCTAACTTGGGATAAAGCCACAATTGTCCTTCTTTGTTTTTTTGCATAAGCAGCATACCGGGATTTTGTTCATCCCAGTTGCGGCCTTTTTTTCCACGGTTTTCCAGAAGCATTTTCACCAATTCTTGGGAAAAATTAAAACATGCCTGACGATAAGGAATGGTATCCGTTTTGTTTTCTTTTTGAGGCGCAATGAGTGCGATTTTGCTTGCGATTTTACTTCCCGTGCGGATCAGATAAGGATAGGCATAGGCAACCCGGTTTTGTCCTCTATGATCCAGATCCAAAATCTGCCTTAACGCCTGATAGATGCCAACGTCCGATTTGGATTGTCCGCTTAGGTTTGTATACTTGCCGAGAGCTTCCGGGATTTTGTCAAGAGTGAGCAAGTAGGATGCGTGTTTTTCCCGGCTTCCGTGTTTTTCAATCCGTTTGTGCCAATCTTTAAGTTCGTCTAATATACATCTGGCGGTAGGGGAGAGAGATCCTATGGCATCGGATAATTGGATATAGGAACCGGCAGCGCTTTCTTTTATGTCTTCCCCTGATCCCGGGTCAGCGGCAAGGTTATCCGTGCTGATATCGAGTGAGTCTTGTTCTGCCATTTTTTACTTTGCTGTCCTGGAGACAATCCGGGCGATGATTTCTGCCCCACGAGCTATTTCTTTTCTGTCTCTGCAATATGTCAAACGTATGCATTCTTCCGTGTGTGAAAATTGGGTCTTTAGGCCCGGAAAGAAATAATGTCCCGACACAATATAAACATTTTCCTTCTTACAGGTTTGATAGAGTTCTATATTACTGATCGGCAGATTTGGAAAATGAATCCATAGAAAAAATCCGCCTTCCGGTTCATGAATTGTATATTGAACTTTGTATTTTGCAAAAATTTCTTCAATGATCTCCAAGGCAATCTGTAGCTTATTTCCGTAATACGGACGTAAGATGTGGTTGGAAATTCCAATGAGAGTATCTTCTTTCCAAAAAGACTTTGCCAGAGCCTGCCCCCAGTTTCCTACTGCTAAATTTCCCACCGCCGCAAAAGAAGAGAGCACGGAAATGATTTCAGTGTCTGCAATGATAATTCCTAACCTAACACCAGGTAGACCTACTTTGGAAAAACTAAGGGAAAGAACCATTCCCGGTTTCCATTGGATTGGCTCTTTTTGCCCGATCAGATTGGGGAAGGGGTTTCCGTAGGCCAGGTCGATGAGAAGCGGAAGATCGTTTTTTCGGGACTCTTGATACAGCCATTCCAGATCTTCCATGTCCATTACATTTCCCGTAGGATTGGTCGGGCGGGAGAGTGCGATGCAACCGATCGTTTCCCAGGCAATGTTTTCTTTGTTCAACTTATAGCGAAAACGATTCGGACCTATGTTTTCTATTATCGGCAGATTGGCAAAAAAAACATCCTCTTCCCATGTCTGATCCGCATAACCGATGTACTCTGGTATAACGGGAAGGAGGATTCTCTTGAAGCTACCGTCTTCCATCGTTCCCGAAAAGGAATTCAATAGAAAGGAATAGGCATTCTGGCTACCGTTGAAGAATGCGATTTGATTTCCTTGCAAAGTTGTACCGAAAAATTTTCCCAAATACTCAGCAGTCAATTGGCGTGTTTCATCCGACCCGACGGGAGAGGTATAGTCCCCTAACAACGATTCCAGTGACTTCCCGGATGTTAGGATGGATTCCACGGACTTGCGGTAGATTGTTTCCGCTTCCGGGATACGTGTAGGATTGCCTCCGCCTAGGAAGGCTATATTTTCCGTACTTCCCGACCAGGCAGAGCCTAAGTCTTCCATCAGGCTTTGGATTCCATTGGAACGGGTGAGTTTTTTGGCGATTCGAGAAAGAATCATGATTAATGCCCACAATGGGGGAGATTTTTGCCCGCCCTACCCATTTTTTAAGGATTTGGGAGCAAACTTAAAAAAATTATGTTCTCATTGCCAAAAAGGAAGTGACATAATTCGATATAAGAGGTGTAAAGAGACATAATAAATAAAAGTTGGATAGTTGGATGAGCACGGAAACATTACAAAGGCCGTTAAAAAAACAAAAGGAAATCGAATTTCACAAACCTACCCTTTCCCGAGAGGATTTAAAAGGGGTGTTGGAATGTCTCGTCGATGAACACTTGTCATCTGGCGAAATCGTCGATCGATTTGAAAAGTCGTTTTCTCATACATTCAAATTCAAATCTTCCGTCTCCACAAATTCTCTTACGTCGGCTTATCATCTGTCTCTTCTTGCTTTGGGAGTTGAGGCCGGAGATTCGGTCATTCTCTCCAGTTTTTCTCCGATCGCAGCACTTGATGCGATTTTTTTGATCAAAGCAAAACCGGTTCTTGTGGATTTGGGTAAAAATTCGTTTCATCCCGACGCTGAGCAGTTTGCAAAAAAAAGAGAAGAGTCGAATGCGAAGGTAGCTATCTTTGATCATAGTTTCGGATCCATCATCAATATCAGCAAATATACATTAGGTGAAACGTTTGTTTTGGAAGATTATAGCGAAGTGATCGGAGCCACATCGGAAACCGTTGCAATCGGAAAACAGGGCAAAGCTTCCTTATGCGGACTTTCTGCGGAAAACATGATCACTACCGGAAACGGTGCTATGATTTCCACAAACGACACATCTCTTGCCGCCAACATTCGTTCTTTAAAAACAGGAAATTCATCCAAACGGATTCCCGGCGAACCGAAATTCGAATACAGTCTGATCGACTACCAAGCTGCGCTCGGAATCGAACAACTTTCCAAACTGGGTGTGATTGTGGAACGGAAGAAAAAAATTGCGCAAGCCTATTTGCAAGCCGTTCAAAATTCAAGACTTGAAACTTACTTTGCTTCTCCAAACGAAGATAGTTTTCACAGATTTCCCATCATTGTTACGAACCAAGGTTATGAAGAAGTAGAACGTTATTTCAAATCAATCCATATCGGAACGCAAAGAACGATCGAAGAACCTCTTCACAGTGTTTTGGAAGAAAACAAATCCGATTTTCCAAATGCAGAAAGACTTTTCCAAAGAGGGCATTGCATTCCCGTATATCCTAACCTAACAAAGGATAATGTACAAAGAATTGCAACTGCAATCAGAAGGATTTATTAGTTGGTGATCCTTGTCCCGGCTATTTTCCTTAGATCCTCTATTTGAATACAGACTTGTAGATAAAAATTTTCCATTTGATTCCCCGGCACTTAGAAGAAGATTCTCTCTTGAGAATCTTTTCTTTTTTTTATCCAAAAAAGAGGATTTCGTATTACTCGAATCCGGATTGCCCCGCAGTTTGGAAGAGGATTGGAAAGAGATCGGTTGGGAAATGGGAACCCAAGTTCTTAAGGGCGACTTACTCTCCGGTGATCTGAATCTTACGGAATGGGGGAAGATGCATGTTCTTTCTGATGACGATTTGGATTTTGATACTGATTCATATGAAGACTCCCGTTATCTCAATTCCAAACTCAATCAATTTCAATGGAAAGAAGATGCAGCTCTTTCCCCGCTTTGGGCAAGGACCATTCATTCCGAAGAAACGCTGATTGATTTTTTGAATGAACTGGATTCTCCCGTTGTTTTGAAAGCTGCTTTCGGCCTTGCGGGCAGAAATCAAATCATAATCGAAAAACAATCCCAAGGTTGGAAGCTCCAGCAGATTTCCAAAAGATTGTTTTCTTATCCCATTATCGCTGAACAGTGGGTAGGTGGAGATAGGTTTTATGATTTTTCCACCCTTTGGGATTTTTTAGAAGACGGCCCCATCTATCTGGGATGTACGGAAATGATCGTGGAAAAAGACGGAACCTTTCGGGGAATTCGTATGGGAAGAGGGGTAGAGGAAAGTCTATTGCCTTTTTTGGAATCTAGTTTACGCACAATTAAAACAGTATTCGGGCTTTTGGAAGTGAAACCGACCGGACCTGCGGCGATGGATGGGTTTTTATACAAAATCAAAGACGGACTTGTACAATGTCAGCCTTTTTCTGAGATTAACTTTCGTTACTCGATGGGAAGGATTTTATATGAGATCAGAAAAAGAAGAAATTTGAAAGACGAAGAGTCGGTTCTGCTTTTTCTGCCTTTGGTCAATTTGAAAAAATGGTCGGAATGGGAATGGCTTGCCAAACTTCGAAAAGAAACGGAGCGGGAGATTTTTTTTGCAACTCCTCCGAGAGACGGCAAGGGAAAATTATTCCAAACCGTCGGTCTTTATTTTGAGTCGAAGAAAGATCTCGATTATGATGCCTCCGCCACTTTTCATAAGGTTATGGAAGAGTGGCAGAATCTTTTTTAAGATTAAACTTCGTCTTTATTTGCAATAAACAGGTGTTTTCCGTTTACTTCCACAATCGGATTGTTTCCGCCTTGTTTTAATCTTAACTGTAGTTTGTCGGTCTTGGTGATAGGTAGTTCTGCTTCCAGGCTGACTTGAACATACGAACCTTTATCCACCCAAGTGCACAACATTTTTGCCGTTTCATAACCCATTTCGCAGGTTCCGTCGGAATGAACTGTAATCCTTGCCAGATTGGATTCTGTTTTCCATTTTCCGATCGCCCATGTATTTTTCGGGGGAATGAGAATGGAACGAGCTCCATCGGAGATGAAATTTACTTCCGCGATCGCAGTGTCTTCTCTACCTGTTCCTTTATAAATATCCAAAATTGTAAGTTTGATTTCTTTTGCGGAAATTTCTTTTTTCATTTCCAATTTTTGTAAGGAAAGAGAGTCTTTTAAATTGAAAGTTTCTTCGTAATTTTCATCCGCAGTGAGTTTGATTTTTTTGATTCTATTGCTCGTATGCCAAAGTCTGGGATCACCAAACCCGTTGTATATGGCGAGAGTTTGAAACAAAACGGGAGATTTGTAACTGATGGAAAGCGTTTCTCCGATTCCATCTCCTTTTGCACCTTCCACCCAACTGGTTTCCAGTTTACCATCCATCGCAAAGCCCGGTAGGAATTTCTTTTTGTTCGGTTCCAGAATGCTGGATGAACTCAAAGCAGGAGGATTGAGTCCTTGGGAGAATAGTGTAATTTGCAATAAGACCACGATACAAATAATAAAAAAGGATCGAATCATAATGACCCAATGGATATTTTTCCAATAGAAAGGGCAAGCGCGAAACGAGCGAAAGTATCCGAATGAAAGATTTAAGATTTGTTTATGTTACCGTTGGAAATTTTGATGAGGCAAGCTTGATTGCAAAGAAGATTGTAGAAGATAAGCTCGCAGCGTGCGCGAATCTTTTGCCTCAGATGACTTCTTTTTATTTTTGGGAAGGCAAACTGCAGGAAGACAGAGAAGTAGTTTTGATTTTCAAAACAAATGAATCCAAATTGGAATCTTTAATCCGGCAAATCAAGGAACTCCATTCGTATGAAGTTCCTTGTATCGTTTCTTTGCCGATTGATTCGGGCAATCCCGATTATTTGGATTGGGTTCGGAATTCTTTATAAAATTCTCTTACCTTTTCCAATAACGGTTCTATTCCCAAGGAATCCTTCCAGGAATCAAAACTCTCCGGCATATCCACTGCACGAAACCAGGGAGAACCGGGGTATTCATCTGCAAGTGCAAATGCAGATGTCAAACTAGCGATTGTTAGATCTACGCGACCGAAAGAAGTTCCGTTGAAGAATTTTGATTTTGCATATATGGATTGCATTTCCTTTGCCAGGTCGGAAAAACTTTGTTTTGCAATATCAACGTTCTTCGGTGTGATTTTGTATCTTCTGCGGGTCACCATTGCGATCAGGTCGAAATGTTCGGGAATCACAACTTTGTCTTCTTTTTTGGGCGGAGTCAGTTGAAACAATTTTCCTACGATTTCAGGATAATCCAATATGAAACTGTATAAGATTGTTTGTAAGGTTTTTCCGATTTCAATATTGATTTTTGTTTCCCATTCTTTCTCTTCCGCTGTAGAGGGAGAGTTGAATGCTTTCGTATCCACTAGATCCAGAATGGCATCCGATCCTTGGGTGATGGAATCACCGTCTTTTAAAATGGGAACGTATGCATCGGAAACGATCTGTTTTAAAAAAGTAACATGTTGTCCCGGTACAAGAGGATTTAATTCGTAATCATAAGCCGCAATGTCAAGCGCCCAGCGGGCTTTTTCCGAAAAATGGGAAATTGGGAAAGTATACAAAACAGGTTTCATAAATCTATAGAAATGTTTATTTCCGAATTTATGTCAGCCAGGATTTTAAAATTTGAAGAAAATGTATTGTCTCCTGAAATCTTGATTAAGAGGATAACCATTGTCTTTTTGTTCTTTGATTTTTTCGGAGAACAAAAGATATACATGTTTCCTTCCACAAACCGGCATTTGTCGGAACTGTAAATGATCAGTTGATTACTGATATACATACCGGTTGACGAGAGGATTTTGGAGAAAATGAAAGGAATTTGGATCCTTTCCAAATTAAGCGGAGATGCCTTGGAAAATGCGATTCCAAACCAGAAAAGAAAAATGAAAAAATACATATACTCTAACTCATTCTTATTACTCTTTTATCTGTTTTTTTTAAACGGGCTTTTTTCTCAAACCAATAGGACTGAAAGTTGTGCGGGGGAATGGGTTTGCATTATCGAAGTGGAAACCGAAAACGGCATAGAGCTCAAAGTTAAAAATAAGAATGCAAATCCTTGGACCAGAAACTCCCTTAAGATAGAAGCAAATATTACTAATCTGGAATCCGATCTTGAGTTTCCTCTTTTCACAGTGGTAAAAGGAACGGAAGAAAATTTTATCACCAAGTTTACTTTCAAAGAAAAAGGAAAGTACCACTATCGCTCTTTCGGATATAGAGTGCGACCGGGAGATTGGGACAGCATTCATGATGACACTGCGGTTTACGAACTTCCTTTTGAAGACGGTAAAAGAATCCGGATAGGACAAGCTTATAATGGTAAGGTGACTCATCAGGGTCAGTTTGCTTATGCTGTTGATTTTACAATGCCTATAGGCACTCCTATTCTGGCGGCAAGGGAAGGTTATGTTGTCGCTCTCGAAAGTAAATTTACGGAAGGAGGATTCCGTCCTGATCTTTGGACCAAGGCGAATTTTATCACCATTCAGCAGGAAGACGGCACCATAGCCAATTACGCCCATTTGAACAAAGGTGGTGTGGTTGTTCGTGTAGGTGACAAGGTCTCCGGCGGACAACTGATCGGATATTCGGGTAATACCGGTTATACGCAAGGTCCTCATTTGCATTTTGAAGTGCATAAGCCGAACAAAAAGTTCGAAGTCACTACGGTTCCGACCGTGTTCAGAACACAAAACGGGGAAAGAGATACCCTTAAGGAATATTTCGTTTATTGGAAACCGAAACCGGGCGAGCCGAGACCCACAGATTTTATTTTAGACGAGGACATCGTACTTTGCAAGTTGAGTCTTAAGGGTGAAAGAACTGCCTGTGGTTCGGAAAATTTCAAATTGGGTGAGTCCGTGATCGTGTCTTTGGATTTCATCCAACCGGGAGAACATAAGATAGAAGTATCCGTGACAAAATTGGACGGAGCTGTTCGGCCGTTTATGTTGGAATGGAAATCAAGATTGGATACCGTGTTTGAAGGAAAATACTTTGAACTTGTAAAGTCTCCTTATTTTCAAGGCAACTGGAAGGCCGAAGTCAAAGTAGATGACCAACTTCGTAAAACTTTGAACTTTGAAGTAGGTAAAAACTAAAATCAGGCAAATATCCATTTGATTACATTGGCCAGAGGTTTGGCCCAAACGGGAATCGGTTTTCCGAAAAAGTTCTTTTTGGGAAACAAAAGAAAAAGACTCAACGGAATCAATTTCCCATCATCAATTAACCCTTGTTTGTTTTCGAATGCTTTTAGTTTTTCCGGATTTAGAATTGTATGGATTTTTGAGATTCCTTTTTCCTCTACTGTAAAGGAACGCAGAGCGATCGCCTGATTTTTTTGATATGCAATGATACAATTTGTACTGTTGGATCGGGTTAGGTAGTATTCCACATTTTTATAATGTTTATGTGTTCTGGTTTTGATTAAAAATGCCGCGACTCTTGGTTTTCCCGTGATAGGAATTCTTGCTGCGTGTAATTTTCCTCCCCCGTCGCTCCAAACCACTATGTCTTCTCTTAACAAAGGCAAAATCAGTTCCGGATCGCCTTGCGAGGAAGCCAGTAAAAATTTATGAATCAATACATTTTTGGATTCGAGGCTCGGGCTGAATTTCTTTTTTTCGGAACGAAGATTTTCTTTTGCCCGTTTTAAAATTTGTCTGCAGGCATCCTGTTTTTTGCCTACCGATTTCGAAATGATTTCATAATCCAAAGAAAAGGATTCGCGTAACAGAAAGACAGCTCTTTCCACTGGGTTTAATTTTTCCAATAGATGGAGGAAAGCAAGATCCAGAGTATCCGGATCTATTTCTTCTTCACTGTTCGTAGGGATCGGTTCGGGAAGCCAAGGACCGATATAGGTTTCTTTTTTTCTTTTGGTCTTTCTGATCGTATCCAGAGAAAGTCTTGTGGCGATTGTGGAAAGAAACGCTTTGGGAGAACGGATCAATTGGTCTTTCGCCTTGGACCATCTAAGGAAGGTTTCTTGTACAATGTCTTCCGCATCCGTAAAAGAACCTGTCATGCGATAGGCGATCCCGAATACCAGACCTTTATGTTCTAAAAATTGATCTAACCTTTCCATACATAAACGTCCGCATATTTTTCCAATCTAAAGGAAAGTATCGTGAGCTTGCAAATAGTTTCCTTGATAAAGGCGGCCATTTTGGATTTCCAAACCTTTCCGTAAGGAGTGTCGTCCGACAAGGAAGGTTGAATCACTCCGTTTTTTCTTCCCAAACTTACATTTCGTCCCAGATAGGAAAGCTTAAACTCTTTTTCACCTAACTTTGACTTTGCCCCCAAGGTATAAGCCAATCTTTCTGCGGCATAAATTCCCATAGGAAGAGCGGTGGCACATGCCATCCGTAAATGATCGTGGTCTCCGGAAACTACTTTGGCTGCATCTCCCGCAACAAATACATCGGGTGTTTGATTTAATTCCAGATACCCATTCACTAACAATTGACCGATTTCATTTGCGGGCAGTCCTGATTCCACGCCGACGGGAGACGCTACAAGTCCGTTGGAAAGAATGCATATATCATGTTCTATTTTTTTGCCGGATTTTGTAATCAGTGAATTGGTTTCGAAAGATTGAATATAGGAATCTTCCATTAGATTGATCTTATGTTTTGCAACATAACCTTTCATCCAATCGGAAGCGGGTTCTGAAAATCCCGCGCCAAGTTTTCCCGAATCAACCAAAGAAAGATCCGCTGCCGGAAATGTTTCCGCAAGTTCCGCTACTGTTTCAATTCCACTGAGACCCGCTCCTAGGATTGTGATCTTCGGTCTGATCATTGCCTGTAACGTACTAGCCATACGGATGCAATCGGTTTTTTCCGCAATAGAGATATAAGTATCCGGTAAAGCCTCATTCGTTTTCTTTTGAACACCTAACGCATAAATAAGATAATTATAATTCAGCTTTTTATTATCACTCAAAAAAACCTCTTTCGATACGGAGTTGATTTTTGTGATTTTGGCGATCTTGAGTTCTACCTTTTTGTGCAATAAGGATTTTGTTGAATATGTCTTTGCCAAAGTCCCGCAAAGTACTTGGTGATTGCGAATCCTTTCATGAAATTCGTTTTCTGCCGTTATTAAGATGATTTGGATCGGGAGCTTTTTTCTGGCCAACCGGTTTGCTGCGATGATCCCTGCATAACCCCCTCCTGCAATGATAACTGTTTTTCTGGATTCCATATTTTCTCCTGTTACAAAGAGGACGAATCGGGAAAGTTTTCTGTGACGGATTTTAAAAAAAGAGAAGGATTTTTTGAATAATCATTTGACAAGTATATATATGTATAGTATTTTGTCCTCAGGCTTTCCAACCAAATCTTTTGATGGGAAGATCGAACCGGGGCATAGCTTACTTCGCCATTGTTGTTCGATCTTCCTTTTTTTTTATCCCTATCCTTTCCTTAAATCGTTAAAAAAGAAATGACAAATCCTTAAAAATCCGGTTGTGGAAATCTCCCTGGTTATTTTTTTTGTATTAGTTCATTATTTCAATAATATTGAAGTATTGAACTAAGGTTTGGACTTAAGAATGACTACATTATTTGATCCCGTTAAAATCGGAGAATTGGAACTTTCCAATCGAATCATTATGGCCCCCATGACTCGCTGTCGGGCCGAAGACAATAGAATCCCCAATTCCCTTATGGCTGAGTATTATTCGCAAAGAGCTTCTGCAGGAATGATCATTACGGAAGCTACCTCAGTGACTCCTATGGGAGTCGGTTATCCCGATACTCCGGGAATTTGGTCCGAGGAACAAACGCAAGCTTGGAAAAAAATCACGGACGCTGTTCATGCTAAGGGGGGAAAGATACTACTCCAGCTTTGGCATGTAGGGAGAATTTCCGATCCGGTTTATTTGGATGGAAGATCTCCAGTTGCTCCCAGTGCCATCGCTCCGGAAGGTTATCTAAGTCACATTCGTCCTAAGAAAAAATACGAAACCCCTCGGGCTTTGGAATTGGATGAAATTTCGGAAATCATCGAGTTGTACCGTAAAGGTGCCGACAATGCAAAGTTAGCTGGTTTTGACGGAGTGGAAATCCACGGTGCCAACGGTTATCTGTTGGATCAGTTTTTGCAAGATGTTTCCAATCATAGAACCGATATATACGGCGGCACTTTGGAAAATAGAGCCAGACTGCTTTTGGAAGTAGTGGATGCGGTCGTATCCGTTTGGGGAGCCGGAAGAGTCGGTGTTCATCTTGCTCCTAAGGGAGATGCTCATTCCATGGGAGACTCCCGTATCAAGGAAACATTTTCTTATGTGGCAAAAGAATTGAATAAACGAAAAGTCGCATTTATCTGTACCCGCGATTATGTGGGGGACGGGCATTTCGGTAATGAAATAAAACAACAGTTTGGTGGTATTTACATCGCAAACGAAAAATTCACAAAAGAAACTGCGACGGATTTTATTACGAACGGAAAATCAGATGCTGTGGCTTTCGGAACATTTTTTATATCAAACCCGGATCTAGTGAGACGTTTTAAGGAAAATCTTCCTTTGAATGAACTGAATAGTGCTACTATTTATGCAAAGGGTTCGGAAGGTTATACCGATTATCCATTCCATTCCTAACATAAGGAATGAAACCACACCGGTTGGGGAATTTGAAACTGATAAAACACAAAGTATGAAAGAACTTACCAAAAAACAAGAAACCCTTTTGATCTTTCTTTTGGGGGCATTGACAGCAATTGCTCCCTTTTCGATTGATATGTATTTGCCCAGCTTTCCTGCGATTACGGAATATTTTAAGACGGATATCGCCAAGGTGGAACTTTCCTTAACTTTCTATTTTGCAGGGATTGCAGTCGGCCAATTGTTTTATGGCCCGCTGATTGACCGTTTCGGCAGAAAGAAACCTCTCCTCGTCGGAATTTTTCTTTACGCACTCGCATCAATCGGATGTTCTGTCGCTCCTAATATAGATTCTCTTATCTGGATCAGACTTTTGCAAGGGTTAGGTGGTTGTGTGGGGATGGTTGCGGCAAATACAATCGTCAGAGATGTTTTCCCTGCGGACCGAACGGCGAGAGTGTTTTCTCTTTTGATCCTGATCATGGGAGTGGCGCCGATGGTCGCTCCGACCCTTGGAGGTATATTTGTTGCGTCCTTCGGATGGCAGTTTATTTTTCTTGTACTCGCTTTGTTTTCGGTGATGCTTTTTTTCTGGGTCGTCGCCTTTCTTCCGACTGTAGTCGGTCCCGATACAAGCGTATCTTTAAAGCCGAATGTCATTTTGGGAAAATATATTTTTGTTTCTAAAGATAGAATTTTTTTAAGATATGCGTTAGCTGGTAGTTTCACATTGGCGGGATTATTTTGTTACGTTGCAGGTTCGCCTTTTGTAATCATCCATTTGATGGGATTTACCCCCGGCCAGTTCGGAATTGTTTTTGCCGTCAACACTTCGGGATTTCTTTTGGGTAGTCAAGTAGGTCGGATTCTATTGTCCAGATATACTTCGGATCAAATCATTTCCACCGCTTCTTTTTGTTTGGCGGTGTCGGGGGTTTTGTTACTCGGATCGGTATTTCTTTTGTCAGTTTCACCTTACTTTTATTTGGCGCCATTGTATTTCTTTTTGTTTTTTGCAGGATGTATTCCTCCCAATGCCAATGCTCTCGCCTTGCAACATTTCACATCCAATGTGGGAAGCGCTTCCGCATTTTTAGGATTTTTACAAATGTTTATCGGTTCCGTAGCGACTGCGGGAGTAGGATACTTTCATATTGACAGTGCTTTGCCTATGGCTGCACCGATGGCAGTGTGTGCGCTTGTCAGTTTGGCTATCTATCACGGTTTGGGAGCTAAGAGAAAAGTAGAAGTGAATGTAAAGGCCCTTGGGTAAGACTAAGAGCCTTTACATTTTGGAAAGTTTAGAGTTTCGGAAGAGGATCTCCTGTAAGATAGCCGTCTGTTTTTAAATTTTTGCAGGAGATGAGATTTGCGATTGTGGAGCCCAATACAAATCCTGTGAGACCTTTGATATCATTTACGCAAGTATCCACGTCGGACTTCACGTAGTATTTTGCCGCATCAATGCCTGCGATATCATCTGCGATCAAACTTAGTATACTGATCCCCGCAGCTCTTCCACCTGTAGCTGCAAGTGTGTTGATTAGATCAATTGTAATCGCAGCTTCACGAATGCGAGACGCCGCTTCGCTGCCTTTTTCACGATCTATGTTGAGTCCTACCGGATTCAACAGAACGCAGTTTGACATACTAATCACTACAAATAAAATTAAGCATTTTGTTTTCATTTTGGTCACCTTGAATTTTTCGACAATCCTGAATTGGAAATGGAAAATAGCAAGGCAAAAGATAATATAAAATAGAAACGGATTTATTTGGGAGCAAAACGCCCACTAGCTGATCCATAACCTAAAAAGCTATTTACACTTGATGAATAGGATCTGTGCGCTCTGGAAGTTCCCAACCAGGATTCGCCGAACTTCTTAGCTCGTATTCTTTGAGATGTCTGGTATGAAATGTGCCTCCTCCCATCCTCCTTTATAAGAACTGATGACTTTATAGTTTTCATATGTTGTCGCGCTACAATCATACCTAGGTGGTTTCCGAAATTGCGGGAACCTACTATAACAGCAAACAAATGATAAATGCAACGAAACTGGGATTTTCCAATATTGTGGAACAAATTCGGGAAAATAATAATCAAAATGAATTTGTCCCCGGACAGAAACTTCCAAAAAAACACCTTTCCCTTTTAGAACAGAAAGCAAAGAATACAAAATAATGAATATGGACCCATCGATAAATGTTTTAGGCGGCAAATTAGCACCTTGTTCCCATCACCCGCTTACGGGATTTTTCAGAGACGGATGTTGTAACACTTCGGACGAGGATTTTGGTTCTCATACGGTTTGCATCCAGGCTACGGAAGAATTTTTAATTTCACAAAAGGCGTCCGGGAACGATTTGATGACCCCTCATCCGGAGTATTCTTTCGCAGGAGTCAAACCCGGAGAAAAATGGTGTTTGTGCGCCAGCCGATGGTTGGAAGCCTATCGAAACGGAGTTGCACCGCTCGTGTTTTTGGAATCTACCCACAAGCGCGCGTTAGAGATCATTCCATTGGAAACCTTGGAACGATTTGCTGCGGAAACGGAAATTTCCTAAGGTTTGAAAAAAGTTTTCGCATACACCCTCGTATGATAGGATGTATTGCTTAAAAGTTTTGCAATGATCCCGTTGATAGGATGTTCCACGGGATACAAAGATTCGTATTTTATAATATTCAGGTGTTCTATCTCCAAGTCCGCATCTTCCGCAGTTGTATAAGCTTCTTTGGAAACTACATCTCTTATATAACTGAAATCTTTCCAGACATTCAGATTCTTTTCCGGTGCTACGGAAAGTGCAGTGTAAACAGGATGATTTTCTTTTTTATTTAAAAGAATGTCTCTGACCAGATTGTATTGGTATTCTTCGATCAACGAGTGGCGATTGACCACATACTCCACCATATTTGCTTTCGGAGAATTGATTCCTATGACAGATAAAAGCTGAACCCCCATCCTCTTTCCGAATCCGACCCGAGGAAGAACGGAAGAGTGATAGGGTTGAGTCAAGTCTTGGATATAATGCAATGCCCAACCGCTGAATCTATAACCCCAGTAAGTATGTCCCGTTTTAAAAGCATATTCCGCAAGTTTTGTGAATTGATAAATTCTATACTCGGGATATGTTCTTTTTAGAAAACTAGCAACAGTTAGGGTAATTGAGGACTCATGAAAAAACCCCATATGAAAAGGAGCTTGCGACGAATACTCAAACCTGGGATCACCGAAGGGTTGTGTTCCGAACCCGTAAATTTTTCCAAACTCGGAATCGTTGTCGGTAAATAGATAAAAATCCAAATCATAGTCGGGCTCATCGACTGCAGTGGCAACCACATCCAAAGGAGAGATATTTGCCCCTTCGGCAAGAGAGAGAAATTTTTCATTCACCATCCTTCCTTTGTCTTTTAAGGTAGTGATATTTGCGAGTTCTTTGGACGGATTTGTTTGAGGAGGACTTAAGACGGATTGAACGTATAGGCTCGGTTTATGGTTAGGAAAGACACGTAACGCTCTGAAAAAAGCAGGAACCAAATCTTCTTTCTTTTTGATTCCCTCCGGCCGGAACACCAAACTTATGTCAGGTTTCGGACAATGGGGAAGCAACTTGGCCCCGTATTCGTCCGCATCGGACAAAACGGCTTTGATCCCTTCTTTTTCTTTGTTTAAAAAATTAGCTAGGCTCTCCGCTTTTACATTTGCCGGAGGAGATGTTTTCCAATAATTTTTTAAAATAATATAAGTAAGACCTGCATGGTTACTCCAGGCAAAACAGGGAAGTGTGAATATAAGAATGATCGAAATGATAAGTGCTTTAGATTTCATTTTTGTGTTTGTTCCTTTTCCTTAAATGTTTTCCCATTCCAAAGATACTCTCTTTCGTAGTATTCTTGGGCGGAGATATCGTCTATATCATAATGTCTTGTGATCTCCCGAATCGTATTCGGTTTCCCTTTGTAGACCTTTCTTTTTATCTCGGAATCGGCGTTTAAAGTTTCTTCCGGAAAAACAAGCCAGGATTCCGCGCAGGAAGGAGGATCACACATTCCCGGAACCCGGGAAAAATGGGATGCAAGTTTGCCGTCTTTTAAGGTGATGAATGTTTCATTTGGAAATCCATATTCTATTTCCGAATATACTAAATAACGAAGACTGAACATCTCTCCCGGGCTAGGCTTGAAGGAATCGGTATTGTAAAATTCATGTCCCCAGGATTCGTTACTCACCGGTCCTGGGTCCAACTTCAAACTGGATATCAGCTTGGAATCCAAAATAGCTTTGATTTCCAAAACTTCCGATGTTACTCCCAGGTTTCGAACCAGAATTTCATATTTACCCAATGTAAGGTGGTAATCGGAAAGAAGGCCTCCCCAAACATAACCTTCTTCTTTCCCTACCTTTACTTTGTACCAATACTCTTTGACCTTTCCTTGTGCGAGCACCGTATTTATTTTCTTTAGTACTTTTACTGGGCTCCCCGGTTGGAGCTTTGTCACTACATCCGCTTTTAAACTCGGCTCTTTTCGAATATTCACATTTTCTGCAAATACTTTGTAATCGGTATTTTCCTTCTTTTCGGGAAGAGTTCCTTCCCAATGGCCTTGCGAGAGAAGGGGAGATACCAAACTTATTAAAATGAATAGGGAAGATGAATATTTTAATAAAGAAAACATCACTGGGAATCGGATTATAGCCGGACCGTAAGTCGATCTCTTTTCCCGGGAGAATAGTTTTTTTTCCTATGATCCGAGCCGATGATAATTATATGCACCTACTTGTTCGGGGTATAAAATGATTTTTCTACAGCTAATCAATCCGTATTCCATAGAACAAATCAAATCATTGGAAGACAAAGCCAATGCGTATGAGACTTGGGTTTTCATTTTGGTATTTTTAGTGGTACTGCTTGCTCTTGTATCTCTCTTACAAAGGTTGGCGATTGTAAAATTACGTAAAAGTCACAACCTGATGAAGCCCGGCCAAAAAGAAAAAAACATTTTGGCGGATGTAAATACAATTACACAGACTTTGCCTGAGGGCGCACATTTTCCCCAACTGAACGAACTGCTTAACACAGGTCTTAAATTCAAATTCGTAGTTGCCGGGTCTTCTTCCGAAAAAACAATCCTGATCGGACAAACGGAAGGAACGATCAAAACCCATTCTACTGAAATTACCGATTATCATCTAACTATTATTATTCGGAAAAGGGGGACATCTTATCATCTGGAATTCAGAAGAGAGGGTAAAGTTCTTATCCTTTTGCCCGGTTCGAAACAAATGACGGAAATGGGCGCAAGGGAAAGATTCACCATCCAGAAAGAGGAGAGCGAAGAAGAATATCCGAATTTCAACTCCATCGAATCAAACGAACCCATCCGGTTTCGATTGGGCAAGGTGTTGACGGAGGATTTGAAATTTCCCGGCGGATACTTCGAGTTTCATTTTTATACGAAAAATTCCGAATCATCGCATCTGGATGGGAATAAAGAAAAACATTTTTATCTCAAATTATACAAAATCTATCCTGGTTACAATACCGCAAAACAAAATAAAGACGGTTATTTTCCCATGTTGGAAAAATTCGAAACAAACTAGTTCAATCCTTTTTTTTCGCATTTGATCGGTCTTTTCTATATTCAATCGGAGTCATTCCGATGGATTTTTTGAATTCATTATTAAACGTAGACTTTGATCCGAAACCTGTTGCGAATGCGATGGAAAGTACCGACATATCAGGTTTGTTCTTCAAAAGTTCTTTCGCGTCTTCCATCCGGTAGGAATTCAAATAGGCCCGAAAACTCATACCTATTTTCGAATTGATCAGCTCGGAAGTCTGTTGGACATTCAGTCCTATGGCGAGGGAAGTTTTTTCAAGATCCAATTTTTCATCCAGATAGGGTTTTGATTGACGCATCCATTCTTCCAGGCGGGTTAAGGACTTATTGGTGTCCACAAAACCCAGTTTTGATTTCGTATAACGCGGATCTTGTGCCCTATTTGTCGTTAGGAGCCTATGCAGGATTTCATTTCTTTCACCTGCGAGAGCCTGGTATTTTTGAAGAAGGTTGAATAACAGAAAAAACAAATCTATCGGAAATATAAACACCGATCCGTATATAACCGGTAGTGAATAGGGAATGATGCCAAGGTAATAAAAGATGGAGCTGTAACCCGAGCAAAGATAAGTTCCCCAGCTTAGTAGAAAAAACTTAATTCGTTTTTCTCCCTTCAGATAGATTCGTATTCCTGTGACGAGAATGATCGGGATCGATACCAAATAGATGGCACTTACGATCCGTGAAAAAATTACAATTGTTTTGGTAAATAAAATGCATAAAGACGAAACAAATCCTACGATTCCCAAAACCATTAAAAATTTATCCGTGATCGGAGTCTTGGTTTTTGTTTCCAAAAACATTCTTACAAATTGAAAAGAAACGGCGATTCCGAGTGCGAGAGAAAATATAGTAGATCTGTTCTGCCACCAGATTGCGTCGGGCCAAAATGTATGAAATGAATTTCCGAACTGACCATTATACCATATAGTCGTTGTTAGCACATACACGGCATAATAAAAAAATTCATAAAGCCGGAAAGCAAACAGGTAAAACAAGCTTACGATGAACATAACTGCGCAAAAGCCGAGTATGAGCCATATAATCGAAGTTTCCAAAACGATTTTGTTATGAAAGGTCTTTTCATCCATGGACCGAATGGGAAAAGATATAAGCGATTTAGATTCCAGGCGAATGTACAAATAGCCCTTCGTTTTTTCGGAAGGGATTTGAAAGCTTGGGTCCAAGGCTTCCGGCAAAGTCCAAAGAGATTTTTGTAAAGTATCACCTGTTTGGAAAGATCGGTATGAGTTTCGCTCGTCGGGAAAATACAAAATCCCGCTATCCAATGCCTTCCATTCCAAAGAGATGATCCTTCCCGATTGAAATGCTTCATCGGAAACGGAACCACGAAGCCAAATTGCATCCTTTGTAAAATTAAAGGAGAGAGTATCATCCGAAATTTTTTGCCAATCCTTTGCGCTTCGAATTTCCGCCAATGTCGAGTTATGTGTAGAATCACGGTAGAATTCAAATCGATTCGTAATATTGATTTCATCTTTTCCCGCATTCGAACAGGAAAGACCTGCAAGGATAGCAAAGACCAATGGAAACAATCGGATCGATTTCATTCTGAGCAATAGTTAAGTTTTTTCTTTGACTTACAAGTTTAATTCGGGAAAAAGAGTCCGGAAATATATTTCCGGACGACCAATTTTTTTTTTGCGTTAGGATTGTTCTATGGCGAACTCCTACGCATGCAATGGATTTAGAATATTCGAACCTTCCGCAAAACAAAGCGCGGTTCTATTTTTGTCTGTATTCGTCTGCTTCTCCTGTGGGAACTTAAAATTCAATAATTCGGGGGATTCGGGAACCAGGGCATACGTAGAAACTCAAATATGGAATTGTATCTTGAAGTCTTCTTCTTGTTTTCCGCAACATGGCGGATCAGATTCCGCCACGGCCATTTCCATGACCCTCTCGATCAGTTACTCCATTACCCAATATTCATTCGCCCAAAATGTTTCCATCTCTCCCATCCAACCTGCGATCACTGAAACTGTTACATCTTGTATAGTAAGTCCCGCTCTGCCTTCGGGACTTACTATTGACAATACTACCTGTGTGATCAGCGGAACGCCTACCACGTTGCAAACCACTTCTAATTATTCGATTACCGCCACCAATGCGAAGGGAAGTGCGAATGCTTCGATCGGCATTTCCGTCGTTATTCTGGTTATTCCAGCTCTGGTGCAATTTGAGTTTAGCAATGGATCCCTTGCCGATTCGGGCACTCAGGGAGTTTCTTTAACTACTGCCGGCGGATCTCCCACCTTGGGCACTGGGTTCGATGGGGGAACTAACGGATCTTATTCGTTAGGCGGATCTGATTATTTCACAACGGTGATAGGTGGAGATCTCGGTCTGCCAATGGGGGCAAATCCCAGAACCATGTGCGCCTGGATCAATCCTTCTGTGGCCCCTTCGGGTAACTCAATCATCTTTCGATACGGTTTGGTTTCGGCGGGTACGGCAGTGGGTCTGGGCTTTCAGAATGCCAATCTTGCTTTTTTTGGAAGCGGTTTTGACGCGCTTCTTCCCTACACCATTTCTACAAATACGTGGTCGCATTTTTGCGCGACATTCGACGGAAGTATCACAGTGAGTTTTTACATTAACGGTTCGTTAGTTGGAGCGGCTTCCCTGGCAGGGTCATCAGGACCTATCAATACTACATCGGATCTAATCATTATCGGGGGATGGGATCCTTATGGTTATTACTGGATAGGGGGAGTCGATGACGTGAGAATCTACGGACTGGCTCTGAGCCCAACCTCTATCAACCAGATTTATCAGGGGATTCCTGTGACAGGGCCTTAGGTGATGAAGGTAAAAAGGCGAACTTTTTAGAAGAATTTTTTGGGAAACAGAGATAAGGGTAGGCGGAATCTTGGATTTGTGTTAGGTGGAATTTTGCAAGCCCACGAACCTCACCCCCCAACCCTAAACAGGGCGGGGGCTTTCAGGATTATCTGAATATTATGTCACTTTGGCGCTCAATCGCGAAACGCCTCTACAAAAAAGTTCCGAAATATATCTCGGAACGACCATTCTTTCTATTTCGGTTATACTCCGCCATTATGGAGAAAATTCGGATATTTCGATTTTGCCGATCTTGGGGTTGGTTCAGAGAGATTAGGTTATTATTTATAGTCACCTTGTTGTATCCTGTTGCCTTCTGCCAACCCTTGCATTTTGGTAATGCTGGAGATTTTGACAGCCGTGAATTTTATGAAACGCAAGTGTTGAGTTGTTTGCTAAAAGGTGTCTATTGTAACCCCAATTGGGCAGATAATCAATCCGAAAAGAATGGCGGTTTAAAACCTACTTTAAATTATACGGTAAGTTCATATACCTTTTTGCAAAATTTTCCAATAGTTGCCATCACTCCGGTTGTGACAGGAACGGTGACGTCCTGTTCTTCGAATCCTTCGCTACCTTCGGGGGTTTTAATCGACAATACAACTTGTGCGATCAGCGGAACACCAACCGGGACGCAAGGTGCGACGACTCATATCATCACAGCGGCAAATGATCACGGAAGCGGACAAGCTGCGGTATCAATTACTGTTACTGTGCCTCTTCAACCATTGCTACAATTAGATTTTACCAATGGCTCCCTGGTGAATTCCGGGTCAGTGGTTATTTCCTTAGGCTCCCCTGAGGCGTCGCCAGTCCTGACTGTCGGCAAGGATGGCGACGCAAATGGAGGCTATCTTTACAATGCCAATAACCAATATTTTTCAGCATCCGATACCGGATTACCAATGGGAGCAAGCCCGAGGACCATGTGCGCTTGGATCAACCCTTCGGCACTTCCCGCGAATGGTTTTTATCATATGGTATTACGTTATGGCAATACTACCGGAGCGAATGCATCTGTCTTAGCGATTTCAACTCAGGCTAGTGCGCCAAAAATTTCTTTTATAGGAAGCGCTTATGATGCCCATGCCGATTACACTATGCCGATTAACACCTGGTTGCATTTATGTTCTACCTTTAGCGGAGGCACTACGGTGAGTTTCTATGTCAATGGAGTCTTTATTGCCAGTCCGACCTTTGTCGGAACGGGACCACTCAATACAATATCTTCATCATTAGTGATTGGAACCTGGACAGGAAGTGGAGGTACAGCATACTATTGGCGGGGTGTTCTCGATGATGTGCGGATTTACGGTGTTGCGTTAAGCGATACACAAATCGGTCGGATTTATAGCATTGGAGCGACATATTAAGGTGCGCACCACAGTCGATAAAACAGTCATTAGGTGAAACTGGTTCCATTGATTGGGGTCAAAGGCCTTTTTTTGCCAGGCAGTCTCAAGACTGCCAAACATATTTTATATAGGAACCTTAAGCAACCAGATCTATCAAAGAATTCCTGTTATTGTGCCTTAGAGTGGTAAGGCAAAAAGGCGAACTTTTCGGAAGAATTTTTGTAAAACCGAGGATAAAAGTAGGCGGAATCACGAATATGTGTTAGGTGATTTGTTGCAAGCCCACGAACCTCACCCCCCAACCCTAAACAGGGCGGGGGCTTTCAGGATTATCTGAATATTATGTCACTTTGGCGCTCAAACGAGATGTGAATGGAAAGGCACTTGGGGCAGGTCCCCCAGACAACACGCATGCGAAAGTAAGTGATTCTACAGTGGTGGCAGCGGAAAATTTCACCGATGAACTTTGAGATTACTGATAAGATGGGATTTTGGTATCCCCGCCCGATTTGGGAGGGGAACTCCACCCATCCCGTTACCCATAAAGTTCTTGTACGTGGTATAGCATTTAGTGATCTGTTGTTATGGAAAACGAGCAAG
>NZ_RQHV01000021.1 GCF_004771005.1 Leptospira ilyithenensis | reverse complement strand
CAGGGGATTTGGTCTCTATGGATACTTTCATGGTCGGGACTTTAAAAGGAATAGGAAGAGTCTATTTGCAAACAGTAATCGATTGTCATTCCAGATATGCATGGGGAACACTTCATACATCCAAGATGCCAATCACAGCAGTGCAAACTTTGAATAATGAAGTTCTTCCTTTCTTTGAAGAGCACAACATTCCCATTAAAACGATTCTTACCGACAATGGACGTGAATATTGTGGAAGAGAAGACCAACATCCTTTCGAGCTTTTCCTTCAATTGGAAGACATTGAACATAGAACTACAAAAGTCAGGAGACCACAAAGCAACGGATATGTGGAGAGACTTCATAGAACTTTGCTTGATGAACACTTCCGGGTTGCAGGTAGAACTAACTTTTATGAAACCGTTGAGGAAATGGATAAGGACTTACAAGTTTATCTAAAATTTTACAATACGGAAAGATCCCACCAAGGTAGAAACATGAATGGAAGAATTCCTTATCAAGTTTTTCTGGAGGGTTGTCGAGAATTAGAACTAGAACCGGTAGAGAACATTTGACCTAAGTAAAGTTAGAGGATTGTGACCGGCGAATACTATATCTGTACATGTAAAGCTTTCATCTATATTTTAAATTATGAAAACTTAAATTAAGTAATTTGGTCTCAAAATATTATTCTCTGTGCATATTATTAAACGTTTAGATGCTCTAGTTAAAGCAACATACAAATGCTTAGGATGTGTAAACTTATGTGCATTTAAAATTACAACTGTGTCAAATTCTAAACCTTTCGTTAGTAATGTAGTGCCTATACATCGACCAAAAACCTTTCTACCGATTCTTCTAGTAAAATTTCTTGAATTAACCATTGAGTCATAGACTGAAATATTTTGTATTTCGGAATCATCTAATGCCCTACAAAATGTCTTATATAACTCTTTTCTGGAGCATTTTACCTGATCTAATTTTCCAATTTCTTTGATAGTTTCTGAAAGTAGCTCGGATGATAATTTGTTTGTTAGTGAATTGATCTTGAGTTGTAATGGAAGTATTCTTTCTCTTTCTTCTGCTTTTGTTTTATTCTTTAATCCTTTATCATTAAACCAATAATCTATACCAGTTTTATTGAATAGTTTATGGCAGATTTCAATCAATTTAATTTTGACATTTTCTTCGGATATACTGTCTGCTAATTTTGATACATTGTAAAAATCTTTATCGTCGATTGATTCAATCAATGTTACTGAATTGTTTAATAGTTTTATTAAAGATAGCCTCGGATTTATATTTGAAGTTTCAGGGTGTAGCAGTAGAAGATTAGGCTCTTTTAGGAGTATTCTAATTCTTTTATAGTAATCACTCTTAGGATTTGATAAATCTCTTTCAGGAAAGGAATGCATTTCTATTGAAGGATAGTTTTCCAATTTTAAATCCACTTTCATCAAAATATCTTGCCTAATTTTTTTTAAATCCTCACCTAATGTGCTATTGTTTCCGTTGAGCCATCTTTGTGGTTTATCTAATTCAAATTTAAATTCACTAAATTCTCCCATTTGAACTCTGTCTGTCATGTCGACGAGTGTATTGTCATTAAAGTCAAAGATTCCTTGTAAGAAATCTCCAAGAAGGTGAGTTGGCAATATATTTGATAGGAGAAGAATAAGTTCGTGTTGCTTGGTAGTGCAATCCTGGTATTCGTCCACGAATAATCTTCCATATGTATTTGAAATAATCTCTTTTATAGGTTTGAGCTTTATGAATTTTATGGCATTTTCTAAAATGAAAGGATAATATTCTTTCGGATAGGATTGTTCTGGAATATCTGAATTATTACAGAATGCTAAAGAATATTTTTGAGCGAAACTTGTGATCGTTTCTATATCATAACTTCTTGAAGGGAGAGCGGTTTTTCCAATTTTTTCTTTTATTGATGCCACCCCCGCATGAGTATGTGTTAAAACTAATTGTTTTTTTTCATTTTGACAATATTGCAAGCATTCGGATATTGTATGAGTCTTACCAAAGCCTGCTGGTGCTATTAGCATACTCTTGCCATTTGATAAAAAATCTTTAATTAACAAGGTTATCCATCCAATTGGATAAGGCGATAATCTGTTTCCCGATATGTTTATCTTTAATTGCTTCAAAGTATTTTAAGCAAACTTTAGAAAGGAATTCTCCATGTTGAATATTTTTAAACCATTTATTCTTACTAGATGTGAATCCAAGAACCTTTCTCATCTCAAGTATATCCATATTGAGCCAATCGTTTGGAAATGTTCCATATCCATAAGATTTATATGCACTCAGCAGACTGTCTTTAACAGATTCCTGTATTAAATCTATCTGATAGTTTAGGAGTTCTCTAATGCCTTCCCAAGGTAAGTCTAAGAAAATCTGATGTTCTAATGCGTTATTATTTTCACAATCAACGATAGTTATTCCAATCTTTCTTAATGCTTCTTTCTTGCGATTAAAATCATCATTATCGGAATCGCAGAATAAGCAGACCTCATATCCAGCTTCTGAAAAACTTTGAGCATAATCGGAACATTTGGAACCACCTCCATCCGCAAAGCGAATTCCTAAATTTGCCGCATTGTTCTGATTAGAGTTAATTCTGAATTCATTTATTTCCCTGCAAAATCCAACTTCTGTTATTCCTTCACAGACAATTACTTTTTCAGCAAAAAAAGCTTCTGGGTTTTTTCTAATGCAACCTTGTAATTCATTTTTAACAGTAATTAGGTTATCTATTCTCTTTTTCATAATGAGAATATCCTCGGCATTTAGTTCGACGAGTACGTCACGGGAATGTGTGGTTATAAAAGTTTGACCAAAATTATTCTTCTTTAAACTCCTTGCTAAGTGCTGTGCTCGGTCAGGTTCTAACCCCTGTTCAATTTCATCTATTAATTGAATTCCTCCCTCTTTCATAAGCTCAGTTTGAATGGCTATAGAAATTATCCGTTTGGAGCCTTTTCCTTTTAATCTAAAAGGAATTTTATCCTCATGAAGGCAAATCTTACTATCTAATAGAGCAATATCTTTGAAATCGATAGTGTTATTGGTATTTGAAATGTTTAAACCAAATTTGGAGGCATTAGATTGAATTTTCTCTATCACATTTTCCAATTTACCAAAAGAGGTTGAATCTATCCTCTCTTTCGCTTGTCTAAATTCATCAATAATAACATTAGAATCATCTAAATTATTTCCTTCTGATTTGAGGATTGAATATAGAGGGCTTCCCTTGCTCCAACTGAAATGCCTGTCAATATAATCAGAAACAAGAAATGAATTAAATTTGTTTCTATCATTGGCATTTATTTCTATACTTTGTTTACCATTTCTGTAGTTTATAACATGCCATTTAGGTTCTAAGTATTTATTTACTGTTAGACTTATCGTTAAAATAATTTCATGATGGTCTTCTAGTTCGTCTTTTATGAGACCTGTATTCAAATCAAGTCCACGAATAAAAAGCCCAAATTTTGAATCTTGTAGCAAGACCTTAGGTACATCAGTTAACGAAGCTTGTATTTCAATTGGATTATTAATTTCTCCATCGTAAAAATCCGTATCATAAAAGGATAAATTCCAATTTGGGTATAACACATATGAAATTGCATCTAGAATTGTAGACTTCCCTGAATCACCACGACCAATTAAACAGATAAAGTTCTTCGTTCCGAATATTTGTTCAAAATTTCTTATACTTCGAAAGTTTGAAATTTTAAGCGAATAAATTTTTGCCATGTTATCTCCATCTATTGATTCCTGGTTTGCCTATTTTAATCAATTTTACAAATATGTTAAGTAAAGCTTGAGGCGATTAATATTTCACCTCTAAAATTTTTCCGAGATGAAATTGAAGTTCTTCCTTCTTTTTACTCTTTACAACCTTGGTAACTATCAAAGTCGCTTCGGGCACAGGTGGTAGTATTCCATTCAATAATCGCAATTTGAATGGTGGTTTCCCGACCTTATCTAATCTAGTAAGCCAGTATTCTGACATGTTACGATATTCTATATTCTTCCTTTGCGGTCTAGATAGGATACTCGCAAAGAATTCTCGTTCAATGTTCATTGTTAAGGTGTTCAGCTTTTCAGACATTGATTTTCCTTTCGCCATTTCTGAAATTTATTATGGTGCTTGCGATTTTCCTTATCTTCGAAAATTTTATACATGGATATATTTTTTAATATCGAATACCATCAGTTAGTCTGGGAAGTTTTTTTATTTGATAAACACCACTTAAAATTCAAATTTTGTCCCACCCCATTGCTAAAATACCCATTAGAGTCACGAGGTAACACAGGCAAATACCTCTTGACCAAAGGGCGGAACCTCATTTTTTAAAGTGAAAGCATGGCAAAAACACAATCAGAATCATTTTCCTCCATTGCATCGTTCATTTGGTCGGTAGCAGACACGCTTAGAGGAGATTTTAGGCAATCCGAATATGGACGGATTATTCTTCCCATGACAGTCCTCAGACGCCTAGAATGCGTCCTGGAAGCAACCAGAGAGGATGTAATTATCGAGATGAAGAAGCACAAGGGAAGCAAAGTTCCACTGCAACCTTTTCTAGAAAAAGCATCAGGATTTACCTTTTACAATACCTCCAATATTACCCTGGAGCGTCTAGGCACGAACGATACCAAATCCAATCTAGAGACTTATGTTGAGTCTTTCAGTGAGAATGTCTCGGACATATTCCAGAACTTCAACTTCCAGGATATCATTGACCGACTCCACAAAGCAAACTTGCTCTTCCATGTTTGTGGTCAATTTGCGAGTGTTGATCTCCATCCCAAGGTAGTGGATAACCACCAAATGGGACTTATCTTCGAAGAGTTAATTCGTAAGTTTGCTGAATCGAGTAACGAGACAGCAGGGGATCATTTTACTCCAAGAGATATTGTTCGCCTGATTACCTCATTATTGTTTTGCAATGATAGTGATGCGCTTACGAAACCAGGAATCATTCGTTCTGTTTATGATCCTACTGCTGGAACAGGAGGGCTTTTATCCTCAAGTAGTGAGTATATCTTCGAATTAAATCCGAAAGCAAGGATCATTAATTTTGGACAAGAGTTAAACGCTGAGTCGTACGCTATTTGTAAAGCGGACATGCTCATCAAAGGTCAAGATGTCAAAAATATCAAACTAGGGAATACTCTTAGTGATGACCAACATGCAGGAGCATATTTTGATTATTCATTATCAAATCCTCCATTTGGAGTAGATTGGAAGAAAGTAGAAAAGCAGATATACGACGAGCATAAAAAGAAAGGATATTCGGGAAGATTTGGAGCAGGTCTTCCTAGAGTGTCGGATGGCAGTTTATTATTCCTTATGCATTTAATCTCCAAGATGACAGAACCAAGTAAAGGTGGTAGTCGCATTGGAATCATCTTAAATGGTTCTCCGCTCTTTACTGGAGGTGCTGGCTCAGGTGAGTCCGAGATCAGAAGATACGTATTGGAAAACGATTTGGTAGAAGCAATTGTTGCACTACCAACAGATATGTTTTATAACACTGGAATTGCAACTTACATATGGATTCTTTCCAACCATAAAGATAAAGTAAGACTTGGAAAAGTACAACTCATCAATGCTAACAGTGAAGAGTTTTGTGATAAGATGAGAAAGTCACTCGGTTCCAAACGAAAGTATATGACTGAAAAACATATAGAAGAGATCGTCAAAATCTATGGTTCGATGAAAGTAAGTAAGGTGAGTAAAATATTCAAAAATACTGATTTTGGTTATAGACGAATCACGGTAGAAAGACCGCTCAAGTTATCTTTTTTGCCCAAAGACGAAATCAAACTTTCATTCTTAAAAGAAGACTCTACTTTTGGTAAGCTGGATAAAAAAGAACAAAAGTTGATCTTGGATGGTCTCTCAACATTAAACGAGAGATATGATGATCGTGAACTCTTTCTTAAAGACTTAAAAGCAAAGATCAAACTCACTCCTGCCATAGAAAAGTTAATTGTCAAGACATTTGGCGAACAAGATGAAACAGCAAAGGATTGTAAGAATGCAAAAGGTGAAATTGAAGCGGATTCTGACCTGCGAGATTCTGAAAATGTTCCACTTGGTGAAAACATTGAAACCTATTTCAAAAGAGAAGTCCTGCCTCATGTACCAAATGCTTGGATCGATACCACCAAACGAGATGAAAAAGATAACCAAGTTGGAATCGTTGGTTATGAGATTCCGTTCAACCGTCATTTCTACGAATACAAACCACCAAGAGAGCTAAAAGAAATCGATGCTGATTTGGATAAAGTAACCAAAGAAATATTGGATTTGTTACAAGAGGTTCATAGTTGAGCGGAGAAATCCTTATCTATCAAAATCCAGATGGCAAGATCAAACTGGATGTGCGACTTGAGGAGGAAACCGTCTGGCTCACTCAGGCTGACCTCTGTGAATTGTTCCAAAAGTCTAAATCGACCATCAGTGAGCATATTAAAAATATATTTGCTGAAGCCGAATTGGATGAAAGTTCAGTAGTTCGGAATTTCCGAACTACTGCCTCTGACGGCAAATCCTATGATACCAATTACTACAACCTAGATGTCATCATTTCCGTTGGGTATCGTGTCAAATCCATGCAAGGCACACAGTTCCGCATCTGGGCTACGCAAAGGCTAAAGGAATATATCATCAAAGGCTTCACTTTGAATGACGAAAGGTTCAAATCTGGAAACAGTATGAACTACTTTGATGAACTCCAAGAAAGAATCCGTGAGATTCGAATTTCGGAGAGATTCCTTTATCAAAAGATCAAAGATATTTACAAAACGAGCATTGACTATGATTCAAAAGATGAAAAGACAATTGAATTCTTTAAAATTGTTCAAAACAAATTACTTTGGGCAATTAGTGAAAGCACAGCCTCTGAATTAGTCTACCGTAGAGCGGACGCTAATCTTCCTTTGATGGGAATGGAATCAATTGATATTTCTTCCAATCATAAAATTAGAAAATCAGATGTTGGAATCGCCAAGAACTACCTTAAAGAAGATGAAATTAAACTCTTGGGACTTCTTGTAGAACAATATTTGGCTTTTGCCGAAACGATGGCTCAACAAAGAACGCCCATGTATATGAAGGATTGGATCGCAAGGCTTGATTCCATACTGCAATTGAATGGACGTGAACTCCTTACTCACGCAGGGAAAATCAGTCATGAGATGGCGATGAAAAAATCAGCCGAAGAATACGAAAAGTATAAAACGAACACTAGGCTTTTGGAAAAAGAAGAGAGTATAAAAGAATTGGAATCTGATTTGCAAAAATTAAAGGATTCAAAATAACAATGAAGCCATATCCTAAATACAGAGACAGTGGAGTGGAATGGTTGGGACAGATTCCAGAGGGATGGGAGGTGAAGAAGTTAAAGTATCTTGCTTCTTGCTTTCCAAGTAATGTGGATAAAAAATCAAAGGAAGATGAAGAGCAAGTTAAATTATGCAATTACACTGATGTTTATTACAATGAAAAAATTGATTCTAAAATGGAATTCATGATAGCTACATGTACGCCAGAACAGAAGGCAAAGTTTTCACTAAAAAAGGGTGATGTCATAATTACAAAAGATTCAGAAGACCCAAACGACATAGCTGTTCCTGCATTTGTACCTGAAGATTTAAATAACGTGATCTGCGGATATCATCTAGCAATGATCAGAGCAATAAATACAAAAAATGATGGATTCTATCTTAATTGGATGTTTAAAAGTAGGTACGCTAGATCATTTTTTGCAACCGTTTCAAATGGCTTAACAAGATATGGACTTGGCACGTATGCAATAAATAATGCAACTTTTCTCGCCCCACCACTCGCCGAACAAAAAGCCATCGCCACCTTCCTCGATAGAGAAACGACAAAGATCGACACTCTCATAGCCAAACAAGAACAACTGATTGCTCTCCTAGAAGAGAAGAGACAAGCACTGATCTCCCATGCAGTCACGAATGGTCTTGATCCAAAAGCAACGATGAAGGACAGTAGAGTGGACTGGTTAGGTGATATTCCTGAGGGATGGGAGGTGAAAAAACTGAAGTATCTTTTCAAAATTAAAAAGAGAATCGCTGGAAAGCTTGGATACCAAATACTCTCCATAACGCAAAGAGGAATTAGGATTAAAGACATCTCTAATAATGAAGGACAAATTTCTATGGATTATTCTAAATATCAGTTAGTATACCCTGGTGACTTTGCGATGAATCATATGGATTTGCTAACTGGTTCCGTTGATATTTCAAAGTTTGAAGGAGTAACAAGTCCAGATTATCGTGTTTTTGTTTTGTCCGATAAGCATAGTTATCCAGAATTTTTTAAGTATGTCCTTTTGCGTGGTTATACGGATCGAATTTTCTATAATTTTGGTCAAGGCAGTTCTCAACTTGGTCGATGGCGATTACCAACAGAACAATTTGAAGCATTTATGTTGCCATTTCCGAAATTTGAGGAGCAAAAAAGAATTGCAGATTTCATAAACATGAAATTAGAAAAATCAAATTTAGTAATTAAGAAATCTACACTCGCAATCGAGCATCTGAAAGAAAAACGATCTGCACTGATTTCATCAGTGGTGACTGGAAAGATCGATGTCAGGGAGTTGGTATGACTATGCAAATACCTCTTCATATAGGATTTTAAGCATATAGAATATTTATGATTGATTATACTGTATATTACTTAGGAGCAGGAGCGAGTGCAAAAGCGATTCCTGTTGTAAATCATCTTTCCAATAGGATGACTGCATTCAAAGGATATTTGTCGAATACGATTAATCTGAGTGATTATATTTTTTCAAGTGAAAGCAGAATTCCGTTAACTCCTGAAGAGGTAAAAGAAAAATTCCTGAAAAGCATTGATCATGTTGTAGAAAAATCTGGGAAAAACTCAATCGACAACTATGCAAGAAAGCTATGGGAGGCAAAGAAAACTGAAGAATATGATCAGTTGAAAGCTACATTATCATGTTACTTGCTATTGGAGCAAAGTAAAGCCGACGAACAATATGATATCATTGATCATCGATATGACCACTGGCTAACGAAAATTACAAATAGAGAGCAAGGGATACCTTATTTAAAACCTCGTTTCAAAGTAATTAGTTGGAACTACGATCTACAGATAGAAAAAGCATTGGAAGAGCTTTGTCAATTTGAACTTGGAAGTCCGCATTATGAGAAATGGGGTGTGTATCCAAAGATGGGTCGCTACAATAACGGAAGCTTAACTGATAACGAAATATCTATTGTGAAAGTCAATGGCTCAACGGGATCGTATCTTAACGCAGGTGAAGTAAATTCACTATTGAAAAGTACGTTTAGAGAATTCGATGCAAAATCAGTATTAAACGCTCTTGAAATTTATTATAAATTTTCACACTCCCAACCCTCGATAAAGCAATTATTTTTCTTTGCATGGGAGAAAGTGCCGATGGCACAACAAGGTATAGAAATTGCAAAAACGATAAGTAAAAAAGCGAAAGAACTCATTGTGATTGGGTATTCCTTTCCTGATTATAACAAGGATATGGATGTTGAAATTCTAAAAGAAATGACAAGTCTTGAAAGCATTTATTTACAGGTTCGTGATGATAAAATTGAACATGTAAGGACTGCTATGGAATCAATTTTTCCAGATATAAAGATAACAGTAGATATGAAAATTGAACAATTCCATGTTCCTTATTTTTAGATTAAGGTAGGCTATCGAAACTCATGAGACCACATAACGAAATCGTATTTGAATCAGACATTGTCCGTTACCTCACTACCTCAAGTGAGACCTTATTCTCAAAACCATACTTAGAAGGTGAACCTGACCTCTACAATGCAGAACTTGGATTGTACCAGGAAGACTTGGTTACTTACATGCGTTCCACACAAACTGAGGAATATGACAAGTTAGTCAAAAAACATGGATCGGAAGCAGACAAAACTCTAGCGAGAGAAGTGGCGAGGTATCTGGATGCCACTGGTTCCATTCGTTCCTTTCGCAGAGGCATTGAATTTGTTGGCTCCAAGTTTAGAATAGCTCATTTCAAACCTGACAACTTATCCAACGTAAAGGCTAAAGAACAATACGATGCCAACATTTTGCGTGTGGTTCGTCAGATTCGCTACTCACCTTTTCACCAGGAGATGTTAGATAGAACAGGACATGGAAGTGGTATCATCGATCTAGTTATTTTCCTAAATGGAATTCCAATCATCACGGTTGAGCTAAAGACTGATTTCACTCAATCGGTTCACCATGCGATGAAGCAATACAAAAAGGATCGAAGTCCAATCAACTCTGTTACTAAAAAACCAGAACCTATCCTTGCATTTAACAAACGGACACTAGTTCACTTTGCTGTTTCCAATGAAGAAGTCTATATGACGACCAAACTCGAAGGCGAGAAAACTAAATTTCTCCCTTTCAATAAGGGCAATGGTGAAGCCTCTGGCAATCCTCCCAATCCAAACGGACATGCGACTGCTTATCTTTGGGAACAGGTGTTAGAAAAAGAAACGCTTCTCAAAATCATTGGTAGGTTCATTCACCTCCAAGAGAAAGATAAGGAAGGCAAAAAGCTAAAACCAGATGATTACTTTATGGTATTTCCAAGGTACCACCAACTTGATTGTGTTACCAAATTAATAGATACAGCTTACAAAGAGGGGGCAGGTCACCACTACTTGATTCAGCATAGTGCTGGCTCTGGTAAATCAAATTCCATTGCTTGGCTCAGTCACCAACTTGCTTCACTCACGATCCAAGGAGGAGCATCTCAGGGAAAAAGTTTATTTCGGAACGTAATTGTAGTAACTGATAGAAACGTATTAGATAGCCAACTCCAAGACACCATTTATCAATTTGACCACCAAGCAGGCGTTGTAAAACGGATTTCTAGAGAAGAAGGATCAGGCTCCAAATCACAGAAACTCGCAGAAGCACTCCTTGGCAATTCACCAATCATCATTGTAACGATTCAGACCTTTCCATTTATCCTAGAAGCCATCCAGCAAGAGACTTCTTTAAAGGATTTTACCTTTGCAGTGATAGCCGATGAGGCTCATTCTTCTCAAACAGGAAAGACAGCATCCAAACTGAAAGAAATCCTACAAACAGAATTCGATGAGGAAGAAGAAGTAACTGCTGAAGATATGTTTCGTATTAGCATCGAAAGCAAAAAAGCTTCCAAGAACATAAGTTACTTTGCATTTACAGCAACTCCAAAACCAAAAACTCTAGAGATTTTTGGAAGATTACGTTTTCCTGACCAACCTAAGTCAAAAGAAAATACTCCCATTCCATTTCATACTTATACGATGCAACAAGCTATCGAGGAAGGTTTTATTCTCGATGTTTTGAAAAACTACATCACATATGATGTAGCCTATAGAATCGCAAACCAAAGCCAAGATAAGGAAGTCGATACTAGCAAAGCTAAAACCAAAATCAGTAAATGGGTAAGACTCCATCCGCATAATATCTCCCAAAAGATAGCAATCATCATTGAGCATTACAGAACTCATGTCAGACATATGTTAAATGGCAATGCAAAAGCGATGGTTGTCACTGGCTCCAGAAAAGAAGCGGTTCGTTATAAGCTAGAATTAGATAAATACATCAGAGATAACAAATACACAGATATCCATGCTCTCGTCGCATTCTCTGGTGAGATCATTGATAAAGAATATGGAGTGGAACCATTTACCGAAAAGAACATAAATCCAAGTTTGGATGGGAAAGAACTTAGGGAGGCATTTGATGGCAGTGACTTTCAGATCATGCTCGTAGCGAATAAATTTCTCACTGGATTTGACCAACCAAAACTCTGTGCGATGTATATCGATAAGAAGTTCTCTGGTGTTGATTGTGTCCAGGCACTGTCTCGCATGAATCGCATCTATCCAAATAAAGACCAGACATTCATTCTAGACTTTGTAAATAAAACGGAAGAAATTATCGAGGCTTTTTCTCCATTCTATAAAGTAACAAATCTTTCTGACAATTCTGATCCGAATGACATCTTTCCCATCAAGAATAAGCTAGTCGATGCTCAGATATTTACCACAAGTCAGGTGGAAGACTTTGCAAATGAATACTACCAGCAACTAGCAAATATTAAAAATAAAAAACAGGCTAAACTCTCACAGGAACGATTGAGTTCGATTATGTCTTTTCCTGGAAATGAGTTCAAGCAAAGATATAAAAAGGCAGTAGATATCATTCGACAAGCATTGGAAATTCATTCTCAAGCTAAACAATCCAAAAATGATCAAAATATTAAAGAATCCGAAAAGGAACTCCACTCCGCTAAAGAAGTCAAAGCAACCTTAGACCAATTCAAAGCAGGTGTGAATAAGTTTTTAGATTTTTACGAATTTATGAGTAATATCGTAGATTATGATAATGAAGAACTAGAAAAACTCTACCTATTCTTAAAACACCTTAAAGAACTTTTGAAAGTAGATGATCCAGACAATGAACTCATGTTATCTTTATCACTATCTCATTATAAAATTCATAACAAAAAGGTTCATAATCCTACTCCACGTGATGCAAATCTTGATCCTGAAAAGCCAGTCATTGGTTCAAGTGCAATAGAGAAGAAAAAGGAGCTACTTTCAGAAATTATCGATAGCATCAATGACCTTTTTGAAGGGCAATTCTCAGATAACGATGCACTTGATCGAGTATATAATTTTGGAATGTCTCTTGAACCTGAAGTCATGAAAAACCCTGAAGTGTTAAACCAAATGAAGGCTGGAAATTCAAAAGACCAGATTATGCTAGGTGACTATCCTAAGGCTCTCTCCGAAGCGATCATGAATACAATCAATACAAACAAAGATATCTCTGCCAAACTACTCAATGATGAAGCTATTTACGATAAATTTGCCAGGGCAATGTTGAATGTGTTTATGCAGAATTTGAACAAGGGAATGGCATAGAGTGGTTCAGGATTTACAATTTAGATGCTACCTTTAAAACCTGCTGGCAAAAAGATAACTTTGTATTTGATGGATTGACCATCCCCCGATATTGTGGACATAGAAATAGGCAACTTTAAAACAAGGAAGGTTGCAACTGGCTACATAGTAAATTTTACCTAAGCATACTGACGATTAGGGAAGAGGACGATACTCCCCAAAGCATAAATGTTCAAAATGTAGAAAACCTTTGTTAAGGGTAAATATTGGGGCAGGAAAGAAAATGGTGAAAATTTTGATGAGGCGGGAAACAAGATTTCTTGGCATTGCACTAAGTGTAAAGGAACGAGCTTGTAGAAGACTATGATTCAAGAATGAATGGCATGTGCTGGGACTGAGGAATAATCAATGCCTTGGATTCACTCAGTGTCGACTAACCAAATAATTTCAGATTTTACAGATTTTTCTTTCAGAAAATTACTCCAGACCATTTCATCGTCGGGCAGTTTTTTATTTTCATGATAAATACTATTCATTGCGTTATGCCAATTGTGAGTCACGAGTTCAAAAATTCTATTTTTGTCTTCTTCTGTTTCAATAGCGGAAAGAATTTCAGTTGCTTGTTTTTCTGGATCGAATACCTTAAATTTCTTTCTTAGATAATTTATATCATTTGATTTAAGAAATTCCAAGATACTATTTGCCAAATAAAGCTGAAATTCTGATTCTTCCTTGCAAGCTTCAGAAATTTCCTTTAGGTAATCTGGAGGAATGATCTCAGAATATGTATTTATTTCATGCTGGTAATCTGAAAGATTAATCATTGCATTTTTTAAAAAGTTTGGATTGGATAATTTTTTGAGATGGCAGTCCGAATATCGATCATCCTCTTTAATACATAATTCTATATATACTGTTTTACTTGAACAGTAATTAGGGTGTCGTGGATTATAGACAGATAATTTTTTTAGCTCATTTAGTGTTATGATTTTAGGATCAAATTTGTAAATATAGAGTGCATGTGAGTCATTAAATTCATATTGATCGGAAGCAAATGTAATTTTTTTAGATTCAGCTATGGTTAAATTTTGAAGAAATGCTGAAAAAACGAACCCACGAATTCCTTTGGATGTCTGGATATAAATCCATTCCCCTTCCTTACCGTCGATTATGGCATCAATCCCATAGTCACCAAGACGCTTTACTACTTCCTTATTATTTACAAAACCTAAAGATTTGGCTTTAACATTTTCATATTCTCTTATATGCAGTTTTGAGGCATTAACTGAATAATAATGACTAGTTGGTTTTTCTTCCTTTTTACTCTGAGTATCTTTACAGCTGTATAATAACAGGGTTATAACTGCGGCTAGAACGAATTTCTTGGCTCTCGCCATACTTAAAATATCCTTGAAAGGTTTCGTTAAAGGTATTTGGTAAACTCTATCAGTAATATTGAGCAAAAAAAGGTTGGAATCTGGAATCAATTTGTTTAGATAATTCATTTTGATAACATACCAAAAAGTTAGTTTAGTTCAATAGTTATTTTGGATAGCAATCAAACAAAAAAATTGGATTGGTTTTTGCGTCAGTAAAAAAATTAAAATGTAATCTCAACATACGATTTTTGAAGATATACAGGGGGTACTCGGTAAAAAATAGAACTGAAATTTGCTGGAGTTAGTGGGCATTATTATGAGAAAGTTAATGAGTTAAATCAAAGGGTAGGTTACAGAAATCTGTTAAGATTCAAATTTTGCTTTTGGAAAATAATATATAACACTGTTTAGTTGTATTAATGTATAAAAAATCCCTTTTGATAGAGAAGGGCGAAACTCTTTCGCTTTCTTTTTAAGAACTAGTTATTTAAATCATCGGTAAATAACCTAACTCGAAGTTAAGTTTTAAATAAAAAATCTCCCACTTTCATCCTTTTCTTATCCAATCCCAAACGATTTCCCTTTGACATTTCCCAAATTTTAGTATAGAAGTTTCCTCTATGTCAGGAACAAAACATCTAAAAATAGAATCCCCGCTAGATCCTACAGCTAAACAGAGAACAGGTGTTAAAATGACAAGGAGCCTATCCCGAACCCCCACATTTCCCCCAAAATCCACTTCCGAAGCAGACCCCTTACCAAGGCAAGGTGTCACTTCTTCCTTACGTTCCGCTTCCCCTCACTCCGCCGAGGGAAAACTCCACCCGAAGCCCCTCAAAGAAGAAAACACCTCATCCTTTCTATCCCATTTTATTAATACCAAAGCCTTCAAGAATCATTATGATTACAAAAATCCATTATTAGGTAATGAGGAACTGAATAGACATTACAAAATAAAGTCCCTAACTATCTTAGCAAAATTATTTAATAAAAATTGTGACTGTAATGAACCTTCCCTTTTATTTCTAAAAGTAAAAAATAGAGACACAGTAGCCCGTTGTTCTAATTGCCAAAAACAAATATCTATTACTTCAAAGACACCATTTGATAACTTCAAATTACCCCTAAGTTATTTCTCTTATATATTGCATGATCAGATTTTACAATACCCAAAGGTAGTGACTTCCACTGAGATAAGTAGAAAATTAAACTTACCCTATAAAACCGCTTACTACTTAAAGAGAAGAATTCAGGTCGTTACTTCTCTATTAAATGAAACACTTCAAAAACAACTTTATAATGAATTAGAGGATTATGGTAATAAAAACCCTCTAAAATTGCCTAAGAAGGGTGATCTAAGACCATTAATAGTAAATCAACCAGTTGCGGTAGCGGATAGCGTTGTATTGTATTCCTCATCGCTGAGAGCTAATAAACATAGAAGTAGAAGATACAAAACTGGAACTTCAAGCATCTATCTTTCTAATAATCTAGGAGGGGAGCAGAAGGGTATCTTGGTTCATACAGTCGGAGTGAACCATGGAATGACATTTTACAAAAGTATCCCTCTGAATAATCAAAGTTATTTGCTCAATGACTTAGAAAATAAAATCCCAAAGTCTATTCCACTTTTTACAGATGAAGGTTATACATTTATATGGGATAGACCCAATCATAGAATGGTAAATCATTCCAAGAAGAGTAATGATCATAGATACAATTTATCTAGAGAAAGGTGGATTACAAAAGATGGAGTGACTTCTAATGGAGCAGAGGCAAGGAACAATACATTAAAGCAATCATTCCGAAGTTACCATTATATTTCTCCGAAGTGGAGTCAATTGTACTTAGATGAAATTAGTTTCTTAGGGAACTTGAGATACAGTGAAGGCTTGAAGAAGCTTCTTTTGGACGATACGGATGTGGGACTTGGTGATAGGGACTAAAATCTGCCCCAGGAGGGAATCGAACCCCCACTGTCGGTTCCGAAGACCGATGTTCTATCCGTTGAACTACCAGGGCTTAAGTTTATAAGGTCATGTTGTTTCGGGAGGAGATGGGGGCAAATGATTTTTTAGGTTAGGGAAGGCGAGGTTGATGAATAGCCAGAGCAGGTAGACTGTCCAAACATATAGAAACAATCTAAGTCCGTAGAGGATATAGTAGATGGGGTGGTTTTTGGCTGGGATGATGAAAATTTTCAAATCATTTTCTTCCAGGATTTCGCAGCCTGGGATTTTTTCCCGAATGGTTTCAAAGGTTTTGCGAAATTCGGAAACACGAAGGGATTTGTCTATATGGGAATCGTTTGAAAAACGAAGAGAGCCATCATCGCCAAATACGTAGAAGGTGGATTCCCAACCGACGAATCGGAAATCCACCGGAGAATAACCGGACATGTTTTTTGCAAAAAAATAAAATTCATCGTTTCCCAAACGAAAAGATGGCAATTGGCCTTCTAAACGGATTTTTTCGGCACTGAACCCATCTTCATAAAAATCGGACCAATCTCCCCATCGAAGGACTGTTTGGTTGTCTCTGTACCATAAAAGTCCTCCCAAATTGGGAAGACTTTCCAAGTCTTGGATCAAACCTGTCTTTGCTTCCTGGTTTTTTCCGAGTATTTTCTCTTTCGTATTTTCATAAACCAATCTGTTTTTGATAAAACTGCGGATGTTTTTGATCTCTTCAAAATTCTTTTCCCGCACTCTTTTCCCGATTTCGGTTTCTTCTTTTTTCTGGGGGGACAAAAACACGTCTTCTGCGATCTGATCCAAAAATTCGTCGTAAAATGTCGTTGTTTGCGCTTCCAGGCCTTTCAAAGAAAATACTGCAAAGAAGATGATAAGAGATTTAAAAAAAGAGTTCCCCATAGTTTCCTATATCGGAGAATTTTCCGAATATGATAACCTGTCCCATTTGCGATTCTCAGAAGGAAAAAATAAATATCATCCAAGAAACAAAACATTGGGTTTTGCGCGAAGCTCCTTCCGACAAATCCCTTTCGGGGTATTTGTATTTGGAATCCAAAAGGCATGTGGAATCTTGGGCATCCCTTACAAAGGAGGAGTGTTCGGATTACGGACAGATTCTTTTTTCCGCATTGGAATCAAGTTCCGCTCTGGAAGTGAAACCTGAAAAAATCTATTTCGCCGCGATTGCGGAGAAGGTCCCTCATTTGCATGTCCACTTGGTACCCAGATACGAAGGTCAGGAAAAAGGAATCTCCCATTTGGAAAAGGCATTGGGTCCCGGTTTTTCCAAACCGCTTTAAATCAAATAAATAATTCTTTCCAAATGATCAAAATCCATTTTCCTTTTGGGAATGATTTCTTTAAAAGACACCCCATCTCTTTCGGATCATTTTTCAGTTACGGATGAGGAATTGGAAAGATTGCAAGAGAGACTTTTCCTTTTGCAAAGGCGAAGTTTCGATAAGGAAATCGCTCATATCTTTATCATAGAAGGTTGGTCCTCGTCAGGTAAGGGTGAACTTCTGAAAACTCTAACGGTTCGTTTGGATCCGAAAAAGTTCAAAGTCCATTCTCCCGATCTTCAAACATCCGAAGACAATGCGTTTCCGTTTTTATGGAAATTCTGGCAAATATTACCACGGTTTGGCGAATCTCTTTTTTATCTGAATTCTTATTACGGAAAGATGATTTATCTTTTGGCAAAGAAGAAGATCAAAAAAAAAGAATACGAGGAAAATCTAAAATACATTCTGCATATGGAAGCCATGTTGTCTTTGGAAAAAGTTCGGTTTCATAAATTCTTTTTTCATCTGAATCCGAAGGAACAAAAAAGGAGGTTTTCCGAATCCAAAAAAGAAAACCGGAACTGGGAATTGTCAGCCTATGACAAAGATCAGTTCAAACATTATTCCGCATATCGTAGGTTATTCAAAGAGTGTCTCTCTGACTCCCATACCGAATTTTCTCCCTGGACGATCATAGAAGCGGATGATTTGGATAAGGCGAAAACAAAATTATTGCTTTCTCTGATTGAATCTCTCGAATCCATTTTGGAAACTGATTCCGCTTTGGAACTGGGTCTCTTAAAAAACGGGGCGGCAAATATATGAAAAACCCGATTTTAACAAAAATTCTGGATATAAAAGATTTGGATCTTAATCAAAAACTCGATCGTTCCAATTATAAATTGCAAATGAAAAAGTTAAAGGAAAGGATTCGAATCGCCACTCTTTATGCGAAACAGGTCCGACGTTCCATCGTATTCGTATTTGAAGGTTGGGACGCCGCAGGAAAGGGAGGTGCGATTCGCCGTCTAACGGAAGAAATCGATCCAACTCTTTATACGGTTCATAGCATCGCGGCACCAAGCAGTGAAGAAAAATTAAGGCATTATCTCTGGAGATTCTGGAATCGGATTCCGGGGCAAGGGCTCGTGGGAATTTTCGATCGTTCTTGGTACGGAAGAGTGCTTGTCGAACGGATCGAAGGTTTTGCTACGGAAGGGGAATGGAAAAGATCTTTCGAAGAAATAGTAAGATTCGAAGAACAGCTGATAAATGACGGTGCAATTGTGATCAAGTTTTGGCTGCATATTGATTCAGATGAACAGTTAAAACGATTCGACTATAGAAAAAACGATCCTCTCAAACGCTGGAAATTGACAGACGAGGACTATCGGAATCGGGACAAATGGGAAAATTACGAAGTCGCCGCCAATGAAATGTTTCTGAAAACAGATCATTCGGAAGCTCCCTGGATTTTGGTGCCTGCCAACGATAAATACTTTGCAAGATGTTTTGTTCTGGCCCAAGCAGTGAATTTTTTGGAAAGCAAACTGAACATTCCTAAAAAGTTTAAATAGGAATTGAGTTGAATATATATTTCTGATTGACGATAGTAACGAATAACAGTAATATTAGCTGCGATTTTATCCTTTCGGGACAATGCAACTCAGAAAGTTTGGAATCAAGAATTTTCTAAAAAGTTACCTACACAGATTCAGCAAGTAGTAAATGAAATTAAGAATTACAAAGAACTTAAAATTGCATAAGGTTTGTTATTCACAAATTCAATCGTATTCTCGGGTTCCCTTCCTGGTAGTTTTGTATGTTATTATTTATCTTCCCTGTAAGGCTTTTGTTTGATTTGGAAAATATAATTTCTGTTTGGCGTAGAAACAACTACTTGAGAAAAAAATCCAAGCCCGAGGGAACTGAATTTGGAACGAAAGAAAGAATAGTTTTCATCAAAGACTTCCTTTTTGCAAACTGGATCCATTTCCTTTAGTTTTTTTAAAGAGACGGAATGGTAGAGAAATCCTTTTGTTCCCGAAAGGATCTTTCTCGGCTCCCAGTTTAATTTTTCCGAATAACAAAGAACTCCTTCCTTGTTTAAGATTCTGAATTCTCCGATCCAATCCGTTTTCGGGATTATAATCTCTTCTCTCGATGTGTTTTCAAAGAACAAAAAATATCCCTGAAAATCATCTTCCTTTTCTCTCGACAAGGAAAGGTAAGCGGAGTTTCCATCTATGATCTGTTTTGCGGACTGGGTCGGGTCTTGAAAACTCCCCGGATTGAGCGCACGGAATACCAGATAAAAAACAAATAACAAAAGCATTATATCAATAATGATGATGAGTTGCTTCCATTTTAATTTTCTGGATTTCTGATCGATTGATTTCAGAAAATCTCTGAATTCTTCCGGAGAGCGGGAATGATAACCTTGACCCATTATAATTTCCTCACCAAGAATTGAAGTATTTCGCCTGCTGTAGGGTAAGGTTCCTGCATTTCTCTCACTCCTTCCAGAAAGGATAAAGTATAATACATTGCTTCCGAATTTTCAAACCCTAAAGATAGAAAACGGGCAAGAACTCCCACAAGCAAATCCCCCGTTCCCATTGTGGCAAGATGAGGATTCGGGGATTCCCAAACATAGGAGGTACCGGTATTTGTAACAAACAAACTGATATGCGATTTATAAAGCAGCGAAACATTGTTTTTTTTGCAAAATTCCACGGCAACCGGATAAGCTTCCTGAATGTTAGGTGCTTTTACTCCCGTTAGTCGCTCAAATTCTCCTACGTGAGGAGTGAGAATCACATTCCCTTTTGGTATTGTCTCTTTTGATCCGGGAATGGCACCTGCATCCAATACCAAAGTTTGATCTTCTCTTAATTTCAAATGTTTCAAAAATCCGGGGTATGCCTTTGTTCCGGGACCTACCACAATTGTTTTTGTTTTTGAAAAGATAGGATCGGATTCCATTTCCATTCCGTCACCGAGAGAAACCATTCGGGAAGGATCGGACCCTAGGATCAGATCTCTCGTGACCCCCGACGGTGTGAATACTTTTGAAATTCCTCCGCCTAAGTTTTGAAAGGCGGACTGGGAGAGTATAATTGCTCCGTGCATTCCTTCTTCTCCTCCGAAAAAAACGGAAGAGCCTGATGTGTATTTGTATGAGTTAGGTTTCCTTGCAATCAAATCGGGTATTTCTTCCCAATTGCATTTTTCCCAATAAAAACGGTGAGAAAACGACAGATCCTCCGTCAGGGATCGAACGGGAAAACCGATGGATTCGTAATATCTGGGAATGATTTTATCACCTACCGCATAACCCAGGTTTTCCCATTTTCGGGTTCCCAATTCTTCGATCGAGTCCGCTTCAATGAAAATGGAATCAGGGTCGGTTGCAATAAATCCGGACGGAGTGTCCAAAGAAAGTTTATAGAAAAATAAATCGGAAGAGTTGATCCATTCGATTGCGGATAGAATTTCTTTTTTCAAAGGAGGAGTAAATCCTATTCCTAAGATAGCATCTACGAGCAAAATGGAATCCGCTTCTTTTTCCTCTTCCCATTTTTCAAGATCTTGAAAGGAATGAACGGGAATCCCCGAATTGATGCATTGTTCCGAATAAAATAAACTGTCTTTTCTTTTAGGTTCTCCCAAAGAAAAGATTCGTACGTTTTGTCCTTCCTGAAAAAGGATTTGTGCAAGCGCGTATCCGTCTCCTCCGTTCCCTCCGGTTCCACATACGATCCATATCTCTTCTGCAGTGGACCATAGATCTTCATTTGCATGGAACACGGAAACCGCAGCCATTCCCATAAGAGTAGTCTCGGGATAATTTAAAGTATGATGGCAATAATCATCAATGAACTTTGATTCTTCATTCGTATAAATGGGATGTTTTATCATCTAGATCCAACGATATACTTCTAAAGCTCCCGAACGAATTCGCACGGAATAAATATTATCATCGGAATCGGTATATGTTTCCCTCCATTGCCCTCTCGGGGGAGCGAACGGCAAACGTTTGTTATTTACGTGATTTCCTTCGCTATCGTGTACTTGCAGACGAATGGAATTTCCCTGGTCTTCCGTTTCCCAAATATAAAATTCATTATTGGATCTGATGGAAAATAAAATCTCGGAAGGATCTTGGATTTCCTTCATAAATACCGCTTCCGAATCCATAAAAGAATACCGGTAAATCCTTCTGAATTTGAAACGTTTGTCTTTTTTCGAAAAGTAACTGAACGAAGCGAGCACATATTCTCCTTCCGGATGAGGAAGGATTTTGTCCAATGTGATATCGTAGTCTTTGGCATCGTTACTTTTGAATACGGAGAGGGAAGATTCTTTTATATTTCCTTTGAGTTCACCTTCTTCAAAATAGGAAAGTCTCATTTCTTCCGCAATTCTCTGGTAAACGAATAACCGTTCTCCTTCTCCGGGAATCAGAGCTTCAATGTATCGGAAGGGTTCTGAATTTTTGCCCGAAGCACCTAGCATAAATTTTACGACGCCTTTTTGGGAAATTTGCACCAGAAAGGAGGGAAGTATCGTTGTTCCGGAAGTGGAAAAATTGCCGCTGTAGGATTTATACAAACTTTCCTGTCCGGGAGGAAGTTCCATTCCTTTGGAAGAAATTCTGTTTTGGATGACAAGGTCTCCGTCTTCGGTGATGGCAACGATCCCGAGTCCGCCGAACCGAAACGGATAGTGGGGGATTCCGGACAAAGATTTGAAATCAGGGTTTCCTATGGTTGCTTCCAAGCGCCCGTTTCGATCGAATAATTTGATAATGGATTGTTTTGTATCAGCGAGTGCCACAACATTGGAACCTACAGGTACTGTCATGGGAACGTTGGTAAGCACTTGGTTTACCACAACTCCTTCCCAGGTATCGGATGTTCCTCCGAGAGGGATTCGAAATAGAATCTCATCTTTTAGGTTGTCCACACGAAAACGAAGGCATGTTAAAAACAGGGAAGGAATTAAGATCAGATAGAGAAGGCGCATACGGTCAACTTCCATTCCCTATTTTTTTATTTACAGCACAACTCGGTTTTCCTAGCTTGACAAGTGTCGTGTTATTTTTTAACATGAATTGGGTCTCTTACGAGGAATCCCTGACGGAGTTCCTTTTGGATATGGTTTGGTATACACCGAGGAAAACATCCGAGAACTTTTAAACAAAATTCTCGAACCGCCTCTTGCACTTTTTTCGCTCCAAGTACAGAATCGGAAAAACCACGCCCTCATTGAGATTACACTGGATCACCTTACACATAAAACTGGCTCTGTCAGTTTGTTTGATTGTGAGGAAGTATCAAGGAGACTCAAAGAGGAGCTGGATCTTTGGGGAGAGGAGTTTGACTTCACTCTTCAGGTTTCCTCAGGTGGGGTAGAGCGTGCTCTGCGCATCCCTGAGGATTTGGATCGATTCCAAGGACTATTAGCGAAACTAGAAGTCCTCTTGGAAGACGGGGACTGGGACAAACGGATTTTTCGTTTGGGCGAGAGAGTTGGGGATTCGATTTATTTAGTGCCTTACGACAGAAAGGCGTCAAAACGAAAAGAAATTCCTGCAATCGAAAAGCCTTTAACAGAAATTCGAAAAGGAAATTTATTTTTAGAATTATAATATTATGGCAACTAAACAAGCGACGAAAGAAATCGGCCTCTTTGAAGCCATCCAACAGTTCTGCCAAGACAAATCCTTGGACAGAGATCTTGTACTCGGTATCATCCAGGAATCCCTTCTCACCGCCTATCGAAAGAAGTTGGGCTTGGAAACGGATGAGGAAGAACTTTGCCAAGTTGAATTTGGCTCGGACAATAAAAACGAAATCGTTGTTTCCGTTTTGAAAACAGTAGTGGATGGGGAACCGAAAACTCCTCTTGAAATTACCGAAGCGGAAGCTCATAAAACAGATCCAAGTGTTTCTGCCGGTTCCCAACTTCGCATTTACGAAAAACCGCAAGACCTATCCAGGGTACTTTCCAGCCAAGCGAAACAAATGGTTTTCCAAAGACTTCGAGATATGGAAAAAGACCTTCTCTTCCAGGAATACAAATCCAAGGAAGGGGAACTCACTCACGGATATTTCCAAAGATGGAAAAAAGACGCGATGAGTATCGATTTAGGTAAGGTCGAAGGCATTATGCCCAAGAAAGACCAAAACCCAGGGGAAAAATACCGCCAGGGGGATCGCCTAAAAGCAATTATATCCAGAGTGGAAATTCGACCCAGAGAACCGATGCCTGTGATCACTTTATCGCGGGCTTCCGGGGACTTTGTGAAGAAATTATTCGAGATGGAGATTCCTGAAGTTTATGACGGAATCGTTGAAATCAGAGACGTAGCTCGTATTCCTTCTTTTCGAACCAAGGTAGTTGTTTATACAACCAAACAAGATGTAGATCCTGTCGGTGCCTGCGTCGGTATGAAAGGGGTTCGTATCCAAGCAATCGTACGCGAACTTGGAAATGAAAGAATCGATATCGTATTGCATTCGGAAGAACCGAGTGTGTTTATTGCCAATGCTATTTCTCCTGCAAAACCGGTTGAAGTTCATGTGGATCGAAAGAGAGGGGATGCCCTCGTGATCGTTCCGGATGAGTCTTTGTCTCTCGCAATTGGTGTGAACGGTTCCAATGTGAAATTGGTTTCCCAATTGTCAGGATACAAGATCGATATCAAAACGGTTTCTCAGTACAACCAAGAATTGGCTTCTCCGGAAGCGCGCGAAAAACTGGATAGATTGTTCAACGCGCAACAGGAAGCAATGGAAGAAGTGAGTGATGAATCTATTTCAGAAGATGATTCGGATCTAACTCCTCTCTCCGATGTGCCGGGCCTCACTCCAAGGATCGTTGGACTTTTGGAAGCAGGTGGAATCAAGGATGTGGAAACATTACTTGATGTAAGTCCGGAAGAGTTGTCGGCGATTTCGGGAATTGGTCGCACTACAGCGGATCAAATTTTGAAATTACTTCGTGAGTCGATTGAATGGGTGGAAGAGGGCTAAGGCTAGCAATACTATATGGAAGAACAAAAGTCGATTAAAGAAACCCTGCAACAGGGTGCGGCTAGCGGTGATAAGACGAAAAAAAAACTTGTCATCAAAAAAAAGCCCAACTCTGTTGAGTCCAAAGCTAGCGCCACTCCTGTAGAGCCGAGAACCGGTTCCTCTACAGCGGATAATAGAAAAAAAGATCTAAATGAACTCATTAGAGAAGAAGCAAAAAGACAAGGTGGTTTAGGATCGGGTCCTCAAGCTCCTTCCCAAGCCTCTCCCATTGTTTCTCGTCCGGAACGCAAAAGAGAAGAATTACCTGAGTCAAGGCCAATGGACAGAAAGCCTGAGTCCATTCTCTCCGGAGATACTTCGTCACCAAATTATAGAAACGATGATAGAAGAAACCAAGGGCAAACCGTTCCCGGTTTTTTCAAAAAAGAAGACAGAAATCCAATTATATCCAGACCTACGAATGCTCCCCCTCAACGAAATGATGGTGGCGGTTATCGTGGACCGGGCGGTGGACAAGGCCAAGGTGGTGGCGGTTATCGCGGACCGGGCGGTGGACAAGGCCAAGGTGGTGGCGGTTATCGCGGACCGGGTGGTGGACAAGGCCAAGGTGGTGGTTATCGCGGACCGGGTGGTCCTGGACAAGGCCAAGGTGGCGGTTATCGCGGACCGGGTGGTCCTGGACAAGGCCAAGGTGGCGGTGGTTATCGTGGACCGGGTGGTCCTGGACAAGGTGGAAACCGAGGCGCTCGTCCGATCGGGCAAGGTGGCCCAGGTGCTAAACCTATTTCCGATCCTGCATTTGGCGGTGGAAATACTGGTTCCGGGGGACCAGCAGGTTCTGGTGCAGGCAAAAAGAGAGTCTTTGAAAAAGATAAGGCCCGCACTGAAAAAGACGAAAATACTAAATTTTTCAAACAAAGTTTTAGAAAACAAAAAGCTCAGGCTGCAGCGCTTGCTGCTGTACCGAAAGAGATTTCTATCCTTGAAAACATTCAAGTGGGAGAGATTGCAAAAAAATTAAATCTAAAACCGGGTGAGATCATATCCAAACTGATGAAAATGGGTATGATGGTAACGATCAATAATGTGATCGATGCGGAGACTGCTTCGATCCTGGCAGATGATTACGGTTGTAAGGTGAAGATCGTTTCTCTCTATGATGAAACAGTCATTGAAGAGGAAAAAGATCTTCCTGAAGATTATATCACTCGCCCTCCGGTTGTTACGATTATGGGTCACGTTGACCATGGTAAGACAAAATTATTGGATACGATTCGTTCTTCCCGCGTAGCAGAAGGAGAATCCGGCGGAATCACTCAACATATCGGTGCCTACCAAGTTGAGACCAGTCGTGGAAAGGTAGCCTTTCTAGATACACCTGGTCACGAAGCTTTTACTTCCATGAGAGCTCGTGGAGCATCCATTACGGATATCGTGGTTCTGGTTGTAGCTGCTGACGATGGTGTGATGCCTCAAACCATCGAAGCGATCAATCATGCGAAAGAAGCATCTGTTCCGATCATTGTTGCGGTCAACAAGATTGACCTTCCTGCGGCGAATCCGGAAAAAGTAAGACAAGAACTTTCCAATTACGGACTTCAACCGGAAGAATGGGGTGGAACTACCATCTTTTGTGAAATATCAGCAAAGAATAATATTGGAATCGACAAACTACTTGAAATGATCCTCATCCAAGCGGAATTGCTCGATCACAAAGCAAACCCTCGTCGCCGTGCCAAAGGAACGATCGTAGAAGCAAAACTCGATCCGGGTCGTGGTGCTGTTGCAACGGTTCTCATCCAAAACGGAACCTTAAGAGTGGGTGATGCATTTGTGGCCGGTGTTCATGCAGGACGAGTTCGTGCCATGTATGATGACTTAGGTCATTCGATTCGGGAAGCAGGCCCTGCATTCCCGGCACTTGTTACCGGTTTGGACGGAGTTCCTGATGCAGGAGCTCCATTTGATGTGGTGATTGACGATAAAGAAGCAAGAACCATTTCCCATAGCCGTCAAGAGTATGAGAGACTAGGTCAGTCTAAAAACTCCACTCGGGTGACTCTGGACAATATGAGTGAGATCATCAAACAAGGTGCCCTCAAAGAACTCAAAGTCATTATCAAAGCGGACGTTCGCGGATCTACGGAAGCTGTGAAAGAAGCATTGGAGAAATTATCCACTGTCGATGTTCGTCTACATGTGATTCACGCCGGAACGGGTGCGATTGTGGATTCGGATATCATACTTGCTTCCGCTTCGAATGCGATTGTGATCGGATTTCATACAAGAGCCAATCCGAAAACAGTATCTTTGGCTGAGAAAGAAAAAGTAGAAATCAAATACTATAGCATCATTTACGATGTGGTAAATGAAGTAAAAGCTTCCATGGAAGGACTACTTGATCCTGAAAAAGTTGAGAACGTAATCGGTAAAATCGAAATCAGAGACGTATTCAAGATTTCCAAAGTGGGTAACATTGCAGGTTGTATGGTTAAATCCGGTAAGGTGACCAAACAAGCAAGTGTTCGGGTGATTTCGAACAAATCCGGAGAGATTCTATGGGAAGGTAAACTCAAGAACCTCAAACGTATGAAAGACGATGTTGCTGATGTTCTCACAGGTTTTGAATGCGGTATCTTGCTCGATGGTTTCAATGATTTTGAAGTAGGCGATGAAATTGAAGCTTACGAGATCAGAGAGATTGCACGTAAGCTTTAGAGGTCAGAAACTATGAATCCGATTCGAAAGAAAAAACTCGAAGCGGAAATCATTCGCATTCTCGCTACTGCGATTTTGGAAGGAAAGGTGAAAGATCCCAGGATTTTTCTGCCCTCCTTTCATCGAATTGAGATTACCGATGATCTGAAGAAGGCGACTGTCTATTTTACCGCACTTTGCAACAATAACGAAAGAAAAAAATTGATGGCAGGACTTACATCTTCTGCCGGATTTTTAACTTCGCTTGTTGGCAAACAACTCCATCTGCATACAAACCCGAGATTTACTTTTGCCTGGGACAATAATTACATCAAGTCTTTGGAAGTGATTCGATTGATTGATGAATCCAAGCCAAAAACTCTTTTTGAAGAAACTCATCCGGATGCATCGGAAGAGTTTGCGGAAGAAGATGAGAGTTTGGATCCGGAAGAAAAATAGATTTCTTTCGTTTGATTTTCCAAAGCTTCCTTGTTTCAACCGCTCCCGCTTTTTTTAACTCAAATATCAACTTTTCCAAGTGTTTTTCCCTTCTTTGCTATATGCTCACGGCTCACCTGGCAAAAGGCGAACTTTCCTTAAGAATTTTTAGGAAAATACAAAGAGGAATTGCCGGTTCGAGCTGAATATGTTAGTTGGAACTCATTGGGTGGCTTTGTGGTTAACCCCACCCAGTCTCATTAGGGCGGGGATAGTATACCTAAAACGATCTTATAAAAAGAGTCTTGCCTCGGACAAAAAAGATGCGAGGTCCAAACTAACATAGATCATCCATTCTTCTCTTAAAAGCAAGATAGATGTTTCCTTGCAAGTCTGTGAGTCTGGACGCTTGCCGTCCAGTTCACATTCTCACCCTGTGAGTTGTCAAGAATGGCCAGGGGATATGTGACCTAACAACTAACGATCATCCTCTACGACCAGGGATACGCAGGGCCAGGTCGCGTATTGCGCGACCGAGCGGGAATCCGCGAGCCCGAAGTAGCCCGGTCTCGGATCCGAAGGATACGAGAGGTCGCCCCGACATCGCAACTTCCGACATTGCTGAAGTTGCTTCCCGATATCTTTTGAATCGGGATTGGTCCGGATAACAAATCCATGTTTTGCATGGTGCGGAAGATGTTACATTTGAGGAAGCAGCCATTCGATTGGGAAAAGCGGCAGATTTGGATCTAAGATATGTATTTATCAGTCTGGAGGATTTTTTTCAAAACCTAATAGACAAAGGAGTGACAAAGGCGGCAGCACTTGGTTATACCGAGATCTATCGGTCTATGCATTTGCCCAGAGAAGTGGAAGGAGAACGTTCTCCTCGAACCACTACCTCGACGACAATAGAGCTTTGGGGGAAGAACGTCTTAAGACCGAACTTAGGATCCATATGATTGTTAGCACAGATTGGCTTTTTTCTCAGCTGGGAAATGCAGAAGTTCGGATTGTAGATATCAGGGGAAGAGTGGAACTTTCTGAACCTAGGTATCATGCGGAAAAAGATGCCTATCTGAAAGAACATATCCCGGGCGCGGTATTTGTCGACTGGACAAAAGATATAGTCGATTTGAATGATCCGGTTCCCATCAATATCGCTCCTTCTAAAAAATTCAAATCGTTGATGGAAAGTTTAGGCATTGGCGACGACAGTCTGGTTGTTGCTTATGATGATCATAACACTATGTTTGCAGGAAGATTGGCTTGGGCATTGCGTTATTATGGCCACGAGAATGTTAAGATTTTGGATGGCGGATTAAAATTATGGAAATCGGAAGGAAAGCCTGTCGTTTCGGAAATACCTTCTTATCCGAAAGCGAATTTTACTCCGAACATACGTACCCAATTGAGACTGACTGCAGATGAAGTTCAGTTCCGATCTTCGGACACTCTTTTAATTGATGCTAGGCGGCCGGAAGTATATGCAAACGGGTTTATCCCCGGAGCAGTCAATCTACCTCATCCGACTCTGATCGATCCGGAAACGGGAAAGTTTCATCCGATCGATCAGTTGAAAAAAGCTTTCTTGGAAGCAGGGATAGATTCGGAAAAACTTCCTGAAAAGATCATGTTGTATTGCAATGGAGGAGCCTCTGCCACGGTTCCAATGACAGCGCTTGCATTACTAGGAAGAAAAGATGCAAACTTATACGATGGATCATGGAATGAATGGGGGAAAGACCCTAGTCGCCCCAAAGGAAAACGGGAACCGTAAACCTTTTTCGCTTACAATCTATTTGACGCGGGGGTTGGGGAGGGATTTATTCTAAAGCGATGGCTCTCAACGAAAGGTCCGGTTATTTATTTGTAAACAAATCCGACGGATTGACTTCTTCCGATGTGGTCGTTCGTTTGAAGAAACGTTTGCATTTGGATTCGATCGGTCATACAGGAACTTTGGATCGGTTTGCGGAAGGACTTCTCATTATTCCTTTTGGCGATTATACCGCCTTTTCTGAGTTATTCCTCGGTCTGGACAAATCCTATTACGCAGAAGTAATTGTAGGAAGAAGAACGGATTCGGGAGACCCGGATGGAAACATTATAGAAGAATGGCCCTTGGAAAAAACAAAATCTTCTCTTGCCAGCGAAACATTTTCCAAAGACGCCATCTCCTCCGAATTGCAAAAAATCACTTCCTGGACGGAACAAACAGCACCTTTACTTTCCGCACTCAAGGTGGACGGGATGAGGCAATCCGATCATGTCAGACGAGGCAGAAAGGTAAAAGAAAAAACAAGAAAGATTCGGGTTCATAAAGTTTGGGACGGGGAGCCGAACGAAAGAGGTTTTTCTTTTCGAGTCCATGTAAGTTCCGGGACTTACATCCGCAAGATTGTAATGGACCTTTCCGATCTTTGGGGGGTTCCCCTCCAACTGGGGAGATTGGTGCGGGAAACCATCGGCCCTTGGGGATTGGAAGGTTCTCTTCCCTATGAAACCATAGATTTTGAAGACTCCCGCACTTGGCAGGAGATTCTACCGCTTCCCTACAGATACCTGGATGAGAGAGAGTCCATTGCAGTGATCCATGGAGGATATATCTGGGACAAACTGCCTAAGGCTACGGAAACCGGGTTTTACCTGCTGGAAGAAAGAACGGAACAAATCCTGGCCTGGTGCAAGTATGAAGACAAGTCAGCCCATTTGCCCTATCGTTACAGGAAAGTATTTTTTAATCCTTCTCAAAAAATTATGTTTTCTAATTGAAGGGTTTTTAGAATTTGGAGGAAATATGATCACAAAAGAACAAAAACAGCAGATCATTGCCACTCACGGTAGCAAACCAAATGATACTGGATCTGCAGAAGTACAAATTGCCCTACTTGACTCTAGAATCAAGGATCTTACTGAACATTTTAAGACAAATAAAAAGGATTTCCACTCTAGACGCGGTCTCCTTGCTATGGTGAACCAAAGAAAGAGTCTTTTGGAATACCTTAAAAGATCTAATATAGATAGTTACAGAAAGCTGATTGAAAAACTCGGCCTTAGGAAATAATTCCTATGGCTACAGAGTTCACCGGCTCATGGGGTAGAGACTCTATCACCATCGAAACCGGCAAATGGGCGAAACAAGCTCATGGGTCGGTTGTATATAAGACTGGAAATTTGGTTTTACTTGCTACAGTATGTGCGGCAGACGAACCAAAAGAAGGACAAGATTTTTTCCCCCTAACTTGCGAATACGCAGAGAAGTTGTACTCGGTTGGACGTTTCCCCGGTGGATACTTCAAACGAGAAGCAAAGCCTCCCGAACACGAAGTACTATTATCTCGTATCATCGACAGACCGATACGCCCGATGTTCCCGGAAGGGTACTTTTCAGAAGTACAATTACAAGTCCAAGTTCTTTCCGCAGACAAACAAGTGTCAGTGGCCGGACACGCGATTAGCGCAGCTTCTGCGGCGCTTTCCGTTTCTCCCATTCCTTTTGCAGGCCCTATTGCCGGTGCAAGGATCGGAAGAATCGACGGAGAGTTTATTCTCAACCCTACGAACGAAGAAATCAGCAGATCCGATCTGGATTTGATCGTTGCAGGAACCAAAGATGCCATCGTAATGATCGAAGGAGAAGCACAGGAAATATCCAAAGAGGATATGATGAACGCTCTTCGATTTGCTCAAGAACAGTTGAAAGTGGCTGTTGAATTGCAAGAAAGCCTCGTTAAAAAATTGGGAGTCACTAAAAAAGATGTGGTTCTCAAAGCTCCTGACAAAGACCTTCATGCAAAAATTCGTGACTTTGCTTTGGCAAAACTCACTGCTGCGAACAAAAACGCGGAAAAAGCAAAACGCAACGAAGACATCAAAAAGATCAATGATGAAACGGTAAAACACTTCAAAGAGCTTTTGACTCCCGAAGACAAAACCAAAGACATCAAACATTTCCTTCATGAGTTGGAATACGAAGTTGTCCGCGAACTTGTATTAAATGACGGGATTCGTTTTGACGGAAGAAAAACAGACGAAATTCGTTCTATCTCATGTGAGATAGATGTTCTTCCCGGAGCTCACGGATCTGCCGTTTTCACAAGAGGTCAAACCCAGTCTTTGGGAGTGATCACCTTGGGAAGTACTTCGGATAACCAACGTTATGAGACTTTGGAAGGTCAAAAAGAAAAGAACTTCATGCTTCATTATAATTTCCCTGCGTTCTCCGTCGGGGAAGTGAGAAGATCTTCCGGCCCCGGAAGACGTGAGATCGGACATGGAAATTTGGCAGAGAGGGCTTTGAAAAAAGTTCTTCCTTCGCAAACTGACTTTCCTTATGTGATCCGTGTTGTTTCCGAAATTTTAGAATCCAACGGTTCTTCTTCCATGGCGTCCGTTTGTTCCGGAACACTTGCTCTTATGGCAGGTGGTGTTCCCATTCACGCTCCCGTTTCCGGGATTGCGATGGGACTTTTTTCGGACGAAAAAGGCCGTTATGCGGTATTATCCGATATTGCAGGGATTGAAGATCATTTCGGTGATATGGACTTCAAACTGGCAGGAACCAAAAAAGGGATCACTGCTTTCCAAATGGACTTGAAAGTAAACGGTCTTGGTTTGGAAGTTTTGCAAAAAGCCATAGAACAAGCGCAAGTTGGTCGTGATCATATCCTCGGGGAAATGAATAAAGCGATTTCCGGCGTAAAAGACGATCTTTCTTCCAATGCTCCTCGTATCACTTTGAAACAAATTCCTAAAGATAGAATCGGCGAGCTCATTGGTCCGGGCGGAAAAATGATTCGTGCCATTATCGAACAATCCGGATCAGAGATCTCTGTGGACGATAGCGGTAAAGTAACGATTGCATCTCCAAGCGAAACCTCCAAAGAGAAAGCGATTGCAATGATCGACGGAATTTTCGAAGAGATCGAAGTAGGAAGAATTTACGAAGGAACCATCAAACGTATCGCAGACTTTGGTGCATTTGTAGAGATCCTTCCCGGAAAAGAAGGTCTTTGCCATATTTCCAAACTGGATGTGAAACGAGTTCAATCCGTTCGGGATATCGTATCGGAAGGTCAAAAGATTCAAGTGAAGGTCATCTCTGTTGATAAAACAGGAAAGATCGATCTTTCCCGAAAAGACGTTCTGCTGGACAACTAAAACATTCTCCCTTCTTCCTTAGGAAGGAGGGAAAGGTAGGTATTTTGCCTTCTTCGTCTGACGATTTCTATCGCACAGTTCTTCCCAACGGTTTAACAGTTTTATTCCAACCCATGAAACACGCGGCTTCCATGGGAGTCGGCCTCTTTGTCAAAGAAGGTTCCCTTGCTGAAACCAAGCAGGAGTTAGGTTATTTTCACTTTTTGGAGCATATGCTCTTTAAAGATTCGGAAAACAGAACATCCAAACAAATCGCAACTGAGATTGAGAGAGTGGGCGGGATACTCAATGGTTCCACCAGTAGAGAATACACACAATATTATGTGATCTCCATCAAAGACAAAGCGGAGCTAGCCTTCGATATTTTATCCGATATGATTTACCGTCCCTTGTTTCGGGAAGAAGATATCAAAGTGGAGAAAGGCGTAGTCATTGAGGAAATGCGTTCTTACGAGGACGCACCGGATGATTTTGTATATGACTATTATTTCAGAAATATATTCGGAAAATCCCATTACGGCCGCGATATTATCGGGACCAAAGATTCCGTAACAGGTGTTACCCGGAAGTCGATCCGTAAATTTTATGAAAAACATTATTTCCCTTCGAATATGGTATTGTCTGTTTCGGGAAATTTCAAATGGGACGAAGTTTTGCGACTTGCCCGCAAGTATTTTCCTTTTGAAAATCCCAAGGGAAAAGAAAGCAATCCAATCGTATTGCCTACACCTAAAAAACATTATACGAAACATCTTTCCCGTAGAAAGATAGAGCAGTTCAATATCATGCTCGGAGCGAACGGAACTCCTCGGAATTTCAAAGATGTGACTGTGACTCAACTCATGTCTACGATCCTCGGAGGAGGAATGGCTTCCCGACTTTTTCAAAACATACGCGAAAAAGAAGGACTTTGTTATTCCATTTATTCCTTTCCTTCCTTTTATCGTTCGACAGGGCTTTTTTCCATCTCTTGTGCGACTTCCAAGGAAAAGGCAAACCAATGTGTCGGTTTGATTTTAAAGGAGCTGGATGCGCTTGTAAAAAACGGATTCACCGAACGCGAATTAGAAGATGCCAAATCCAACCAATTGGGTGGAATGGCGATCGGGTACGAATTGCCGGAAAATCGAATGAATAATATCGGCCTCCAGGATATTTATTTTGGAAAATACTATTCTTTGGAAGAAAGGATGAAAGCTTTGAAATCCGTCAGCCTTGACGAATTGAATGAAAGAGCAAAACTCACTTTCTCCATTCCAAAACTGCATCTCTCCTGCGTGGGAGATATGAGCGAATCCGCGTTTCAAAAAATACCTACCTCATTATGATCCAAGTATCCATCCAAATCCTAAATCCAAAAGCTACCATACCGGAAAGAAAAACAGACGGTGCCGCAGGTTATGACCTCAGTGCCTGTCTGGAAGCTTCAGTCACTTTACCTGTAGGCGAGGTGGTATTAGTCCCTACTGGCCTTGCCTTTGCGATCCCTATGGGGTTTGAAGGCCAAGTGCGGCCCAGATCAGGATTCTCTACCAAAAATGGAATCATTATGCCGAATGCACCGGGAACAGTGGACTCGGATTATCGAGGGGAGATTTTTGTTCCTCTTTTGAATCTGGGAAAATCGGATTTTCTACTGGAAAACGGGACTCGAATCGCTCAGCTTCTGATCAAACGTTATGAGGTGATTGCATTTCATGTGGTACCTACCTTGGAAAATACGGATCGGGGAACAGGCGGCTTCGGAAGCACCGGAAAATAAGACATAAATCGTAAAAAAGACACTTACTCTTTTTCGGAGATCGACCGATAGGTTTCGAAAGAGGTGCTTTTGTATGATGAGGTCACTTTGGACCGGCGCTACCGGAATGACTGCGCAACAGTTTCACATTGATACCGTTGCCAACAACCTTGCAAACGTTAATACAACTGGATTTAAAAAGAACCGAGTTGATTTTGAAGATTTAGTTTACCAACACCAGGTACTAGCGGGCACCCCTGCGAGTTCCGTTTCGGAAATTCCTACCGGTGTGAATGTGGGTCATGGTGTAAAAGTTGCCGCCACACAGAAGTTATTCGAAATCGGTTCTTTTCAAGCTACAGGCAATAAACTTGATTTGGCACTTACCGGTGAAATGGGTTTTTTCAAAATCCAAATGCCTGACGGAACATTCTCCTATTCCAGAGACGGGTCTTTCAAAATCGATTCCAACCAACAAGTTGTGACCTCTAACGGCTATTTATTGGAACCTCCTATCATTTTGCCTGAAAACGCAATTCTCAATACTCTTTCCATTGCGGAAGAGGGAGAAGTGACTGTAAAAATCGGAAATGACATTCGTCCGACAACGATCGGACAGATTGAACTCTACCGATTTGTAAACCCGGCAGGTTTGCAAGCAGTGGGAAAAAACCTTTTTCGTGAAACAGTAGCATCCGGTTCTGAGATTCCGGGAATGCCCGGACAAGAAGGATACGGCGGAGTATTACAAGGTTTTCTCGAGATGAGTAATGTGAAAATCGTGGAAGAGATGGTGAATATGATCGTAGCTCAAAGAGCATATGAATCCAATTCCAAAACCATTCAGACTTCGGATAACATGCTTTCTACGGCGATCGGCTTAAAACGATAAGATAAAGAAAAGATATAGAATCATGAGAAAGTTATTTTGGATTTTGATATTCGGGTTTTTCGCTTCGTTTTTGTTCGCATCCGAATCCCAAACTCAAAAATTATATTTAAAGAATAAAATCATCGTTCACTCGGAAGAGGTATATGCGAATGATTTATTTTCTTGGAAATCCACCTGGAATCCGGTTCTATATCAAAACGTAAAGTCTCCTTTGTTTTTAAAGCCGGAAGATGTAAGTTCCCGATTGAACTCGGCTTCGAAGGAATCAGGGGATTCATCGGATTGGGAAGTAAAGGGAACTAAAACCTTGGTTCTTCCTTTGGTGAAACCGGTTTCTGCGGGTCAGCTCGAAACAAAACTCCGTGAGTATCTGCAGGACAGTTACGGATTGGATGAAAATCAATTTAGAATTCACTACGAAGGAAGCGAAATCAAAATTCCTTCCACGAGTGTGGAACTTGTTTGGAGAAGGATGGGAAATAAATTTCACGGAGGAAAAAGAATTTTTCCTTTGGATCTGCATTCCGAAAACGGACTCATTCATTCCTATCCACTTACGTTTGTTATTGAAGAAAAAAAAGAAGCTTGGTTTGCGAAACGACTCATTGATTCCAAACAAATCATCACTGAAGATGATGTGGAAAAACGATCTTTCTTCAGTTCCGATTCTTTCGAAGAATACGATCTAAACAATCCTATCGGAAAGACAGCACTGAATGAAATTTTAACCGACAAACCCATTCAGAAAAAACAACTTCGTTTGCTTCATATGGTAGAAAGAGGACAAGAAGTCCAGCTTGTTTATACGATCGGAAATATAATGATCAAGGCACGTTCCAGAGCTTTGGAATCGGGAAACGAAGGGGATAAAATCAGCCTTCTCAATATCACTTCCAATAAAAAATTGGAAGGAAAAATTCAATCGCCTGGTATCTGTTTGCTGGAGTCCGAATGATGATCCGTATTCTTAAATTTTCATTTAAAATCTCAATACAAATCATGTTATTCGTCGTTTGCTCTTTTGTTTTTTCGGATTTTTTCGGTTTATTTCAAACCAGGGAAGAGGGAGAAAAATCGGCGCTCTATGCGGATTCTCTTTGGAAAGACAAAGATCCGTATTCTTATCCCAAGTCCGTGTCTCCCGGCACAGTTGTGAAAGTGGTTTTAAAAACAGGTTTCAAAGTGGAATACGAGTCCGAATACAAAGCGACTTTCGATAATGATATCAAAACGGTTCCTGACAAAAAATTAATCTCCGATTTACCATCGTATAACACAAATAGTACGTTTATGCGATCCAAAGTGGGAAAGTCCAAAACCAACGCGAAAGTTCTTGGGATTATGGCTGTTCTTGTAACAGGGATTGATCCCGGATCGGGAAATTTGGAACTGGAAGGATCGAAGACTTATAATTACGGAGAAGAAAGGATCAATCTTCGTTTATCAGGAACGATTTCTCCCGAAGACTTGGACAAAAACCGTAATATCTCAAGTGACCTTGTTGCAAACTTTCGATTGGAATTTCAGGGAACTCTCAATCCTAAGGAATTGAATTCGCCCAATATTCAAATGAAGACGATTACGAATCCGGATGGAACCACCACTCGTAAAGCGGAACTTTCCGATTTGGAAAAACAAGAAATACTGTTGAAAACAATCAAACGAGTACTCGGAGAAAGCAACGAATGAATTCATTCTTTAATACTTGCAAAAGTTATAGATCTCTACTTGCAGTTTTGATTGTACTCGGATTTTCCGATCTTCTTTTTGCGGTGGAAACCCGTTTGAAAGACGTTGCAAAGATCAACGCTATCAGAGAAAATCAAGTTACTGGTTTTGGTCTTGTAGTAGGACTGAACGGAACAGGCGATACAAAAAATCCTCTCACGGAAGAGGCGTTGCAAAATTACTTAGCACAGTTAGGCGTAAATACGAAGAAGTCCCTTCGGGAAGCAAGAAACACTGCTAGCGTGCTAATCACTGCAAACATTCCCATTCATTTGAAAGAAGGGGATAGGATCGACATACTTGTTTCTTCCGTGGGAGATGCCCGTTCTTTGGAAGGAGGAGTTCTTTTGCAATCTCCTTTAAAAGCTGGTAATGGAGATACTATTGCTGTGGCATCGGGTGTTCTTATCTTTGGTGGTAAGGACAAAAAATCAAAAGGGAATGCAGATAAAAAAATAGGATCTAATACAGGTTTTGTGCCGGGCGGAGGCATACTTGAAAAATCGATTCCCAATGCTCCCATCATAAAACATATCAAGATTTCACTGATGGATAAAGATTATTCTACAATGAATAGTATTGTAGATGCGATTAGTTCCAATTTGGGCGTCACTCCGGAAGTGGTTTCCGCAACTGAGATTTTAGTACCCGTTCCCGTGACACCTAATGTATCGCAGCCGGAAGATGCGAAAGCATCTGAACCGAAAATGAATCTGGCATTTTTGGCCAAACTGGAAAACCTCCCGATCACTCCCGATAGTGTTGCAAGAGTAGTGATCAACGAACGAACAGGAACCATTGTTATGGGGGCAAATATTGCTATTGATGAAGTGGCGATTTCCCAACAAGGTTTGACGATTCAGGTTGCCAATACCCAAAAGATGCGTTATTTTTTTCCCATTCAGGAACAGGAGAAAGGGGAATCAGTTTTTGTTTTGAAAGAAGCCACTCAAGTTTCTGACGTAGTAGCTGCTTTGAACAAAGTGGGCGCCTCTACGAAAGATATCATTTCCATTCTGGAAGCATTAAAGAAGCAGGGAGCTCTACGGGCAGAGCTAATCATTCAGTAGGAGAAAATTATGGATATATTTTCAGTTCAAGATTATTCGGGAAGAATTTCCCGTTCCAAAGAAGACCAAATGCTTCACCGAATGGATTCTGCTAAAAAGAGCGCAGAGTCCGGGAAAAATTCTTCTGCAAACAGAACGGAGTTTCAAAAACTGATGGAAGAAAGATCGGATCTTTCCGGTAAAGTGAGTTCTTCCAGTTTGACCGTGACTCAGAACATTCGAGAAGAAATTTCAAATGATCCTTATCGTAAAAAATTATATGATGCGTCAGTGGAATTCGAATCCGTATTCGTTAAGATGATGTTGAAAGAAATGAAAAATTCCGTTCATAAGGAAAAGCTGATTGATGGCGGTTATGCGGAAGAGATTTTTGAAGATATGCTTTATGATGAATACGCGAAAGACATTTCCAAAAATGAATCCATGGGACTGGCGGAACAAATCTACAGACAAATGTCTGCTACGTTGCCGCCGGCCAAATCCAATAAATACAATTAAGTAAGTAATTGTTTTAAATTAATCGATCCGAGTCTTTCTTTTAGTCCGGATTCAATCGATTGTAACTCTTTTCCCGCCATGGACAAACTTGTGCTCGGATCAGGAGGAGCACCCAAAGTAAATGAAACCGTTTCATTGTACAAATCCAAAAGGGTGATCTGCTCTTTCAATTTGACAGGTGAAATTTTTCCTTTGTCTGAGATGGATATGAAATCCGCCTTTTCCAAAGACGATTGGATAAAGCTCAGATCCTTGGTCGGGATCATCATTTTTTTTCCTAATTCGGAAACACTGATTAACTTTCCTTTTTTATCCTGGTAATCGTATATATTCGCCATAAATCGGATCGCATGATAAAACTCGTGTTTGACGAATGTGTCGATGTCTTCGAATGGGTGGCTGGGGAGCAGATATCTGTCCGGAAATTGTAGTGTTGCAGTCACTTCCGCTCCGAATAAAACGATGAGTCCGAAACAATAGATAGTCAATAGAAAGATAGGGATGGCTGCCAAAGCCTTGTAGATCAACATTGTTTTTTCAGTGAAAGAAGTGATGTATATATTGAGAAAGCCCCAGAAAAACAGGATCAGTATGATACCGGTGATGGCGGCTCCTATGGAAGCGGCTTTTAAGGGAACTTTTGTATTGGGGATTAAAGTATAGAGCATTAGGAAAAACAGCCAAACGGTTATAAGCGGCAGAATGATCTGGAATAAAAAGTATAAGGAGAAAACCTTCGCCCCACCTTGGTATTTTTTCCAGACGGTATTTCCTTTACTATCATTCTCAATTCGGATCAGTTTTTTGTATTCGCCGACTCCTACGATCCCCAACATTCTCTCATTGAGCTGGGATACCTCTTCTCCGTGCTGGTCCTCCGGATCCGTTGTCTCCGCACTCGCTTTGTCATTTGCAGGCAATTCCTGTTTGGAGAGATGAATCAAATCCAGGATATCTCCTCCTTTGGATTTATAAGCGACTGACCAGGATGAACCTTCGTCTTCCGAAATTAAAATATCTCCCAAACTGTTTAATACAAACAGATCATAATCCTGGATCTTAGGAGACTTGAACATCCAAACTCTTTCATAAGAATGTTTTTTGTGATTGAAGTCCTGCCAGGTATTTCCCCCGTCTTTGGATCTGAATATCGCTCCGTTGTCGCCTACCACAAAACCGGTGTTTCTGTCTAAAAAGAAAATATCGTTCAGGGTTTTCTTGGAGATGACTTGAAATGTAAAATTGGTTCCGCCATCGGTAGTTCTCCAAAGCCTTCCTTCCTTATCTAAAATAAAACCGTCAATGTCTGTAAAGAATCTTACTTTAACAGGAGTAATAGACTTGTCCGTAAATCTTTTTAGCTCTTGTAATTTCGAACCTATATCATATCTGAGAGTTCTTGTATCTTCCGTTAAAATAAAAACAGTGTTATCATTTGAGATGCCGAAATCTTTGATAAAAATATTTTTGAAAGAATGGAGATTCCAATTTTTTCCAAGATCGTGGGAAAATAAAAAACTACCTTCCTCAGATATGGTATAGAGGTAATTTCCGGAAGAACGGATTCTGAAAAAATTCTCTTTGTATATATTCGGTTTTTTGCATGTACCCGTTTCAATCAGATTGAAATCCACACATAACATATTTTCATAATCGACCGCGTCATTGGGAATGAAACGGATGTCTTCTTTCAGATCGGTGATTGTTCCTATATTCCCTTTATCACCTGCTACCCAGATTTTACCGTCCTCGGTGTACACGATTGATTTGAGATGAGGAGGGCGGATTGAATCGGAGATCTTGTCCGACATTCCTTTTCCCACCACAAAAATAAGCGGCCCAAATGTAATCAGGAAAAAATAGAAAACAAATTTATTGATAAAACTTCGATGAGACTCGATTCTCCAAATGGAATGGAATGTTTTTTCCAAAGACCGCAAAACAGCTGTTGCAGAAAAGATAAAGACTATAAACCCGATCGCACCGATTTGGGACGCGGTATTGATGATATCACTCAAAGTCTCCCAATAAGGAGTGATATCGAATTGGATATTGTTTTTCAATAGGAAACTATTTACATCATGGAAGATCTCATCTTGGCGGGTTTGTATTCCCGATGCAACTGTGAGTAGTGCGAAAGCAACCGTAAGAGTCGGAACAAGTGTGACAATTGTTGTATAAGCTAGTCCCGATGCTTTCATCAGACAATCATCGACTGTAAAACGGTGAATGGAAACAAGCAGGATGCGAAGAGATAAAATAAGTTTTCGTTTCCAGCCAGGATTTTCAGGAATCGTAGTGATCTTGATGAGTAATGGATGCGCTGGAATTGTATTCATAAAACCTACCTGGAACGGAAAGCATAAAGTACATAACTGGATGTAAGTGGAAAACCATTTTTCTTAAGTTTGGACTGAAAATGGTAAAATGCGATTCGAATCCATTTTGCGTAATCCCAAATACTTTTAAAACTTCCTCTAGATTTTAGAAGTTTGGCAGAGAGAGGAAAATCCACTCCGAAATAAGAGATGAAGCGATCGTATTTCAATCGTGTCAATATTTCTTTCATTACACTGTCCGAGTAATAGTATACATGGCCGGGCATATAATAATGGTAATTTGCCTTTTCTTTTTTTGCCTGCCAACCTTCGAAGTTTGCAGTTTGCAAAACCAAAAGACCATTCGGTTTCAGAATGCGTGTGATTTCCCGGAAGATCAGTTTTGGATTTTCCAGATGTTCAATCACTTCTATGAGAGTGATTACATCGAAAGAGTGATCGGGAAAGTTTGCCTCTAAAAAAGTTCCGTGAAACGTAGGGACACCGTTTTCATTTGCATAACCGGCAGCATAGTCTGAAATCTCGACACCCTGGACTGTGAATCCTTTCAGTTGGGCTCTTTTTAAAAAACCTCCGAAGGAGGATCCGATATCCAAAAAATGACCTTTGGAAATAAATTTCCGAATGTTTTTGATTCTGGCGTCCCAAACATAAGATTGATACTTTTCCGTTTCTCTTTCGTCAATATAAGAGTATTCCGACTTACCCTTGTAATATGCTTCAGAATACAGTTCTTTCTGGGGAGGTCTCGGGTAAATCGCTTGCCATTCACGGTCTTTGCATTTGTAAACGGAAAGCCCAGGATGGTTTCCGGTTGTGGTGTATAAAAAATCCCAATCGGATGTTTTGTCGAAAGGGTTTTCTCTGTTTAGGAAATCGGAGGCTTCACTCATTTACTGATTTTTTTGCTTGGAAAAACCAATGACAGATTCTTTCCTCCAAACGTCCGAGAGGAGTTCTTTCCGAATAACCTATTTCCACGTCGGAGAAAGGTTTTAAAAAATTTCTCAAATCTTCTTCCGAGTAGGTCTCCGCATAACCGCCGTTCAGATCGGCTAAATTCATTTGCCCCCCGTTGATTTTCAAATGAGTGTCAGTGTTTGCTCTGATGGAACCTAAGAGATAACCGCCCGGAGCCAGTGAATCGAAAAGACCCATTAACATTGTTTTTGCGATCTCTTTGGTATTGTAATGAAACACACCCCAGGAAACGATTAGTCCGAACTGGTCTTTGGAAAACGGATAGGGAAGCGAGCGAGTGTGGTGAACAGTGACCGGAAGGGAAAGTTCTTTGATTTGGGCAACTGACTCGATGGAAGAGTCTGAGGCGGATACTTGAAAAGCATGACCGAGAAGTAGAGGGATATGCCGGCCTGATCCCGATCCGAAGTCGAGTGCTTGTCTGTTGGGAGGATTTACCCTTGACAACATTCGAATCAGATTTTCGTCAGGATAGGAAAGTTTTGATTTATTTTTTAGGTAATGTTCATCCCAAACATTTTTCATAAATCAACCGTTCATTCTATCTTGAATGCTTTCGATCCAGTCTCTGTTTCCTACTTCGGAAGTAGTGCTGATGCCGTAAACAAAGGGCCTACGGGCATTGCCTTCCCGTTTGTCCAGAGATTCTCCTTCCGGGATAAGGCTTTCTTTGAAAAATAAGGATTCTCCGCCGGCAAGCTGCAATTCCGGCTCTTGTCCAACTAACTTTTGTTTTTTGTGGGGAATACGGAATATGATCGCCGTTTTTTTCGCCTTTCCTTTCGGTTTGTGCAAAAAATTCGGTTTTGGTTTTTCCCCCAGATAAAGAGAAATAAGATCCGAGAAATAAGAATAACCATAATGTTTTGGTAACAATTGTTCTGCGAGAAATTCTCCGCCAACTTCGGGAGCGGATTCCAGGAGGTAACAATCTCCCTGGGAATTGATTTTAAATTCAGCGACAAAGGGACCGTTTTTAAGTTTTGTCAAATTTACTATGGACTGGCAAATCATTTTGATTTCGCCTGCCATATCGATTCTTTCGGAGGGAGTGATATGAGCGACTTCCAAAAAGGGAGGCTCTTTAGTAGTGATTTTGTCGGAAAGTGAAAGTAGGTAGAACTTGGATGAAACTATAAAACCCAAGGCAGTGACTTCATCTCCTTCGATTTTGGATTCAACGATCCACTGATCGGATTTGATCGTTTTTTGCAGGTCAGTCCAAGCTTTTTCTTCTTCTATGATTTGAATTCCGCGTTTTGCGAAACCTAGCGATGGTTTTACGATAATCGGAAACTTCGGTAATTCCGTTTTTTTTGTAACTTTTTTTTCCAAACCGATTGTCTGGGTCTTGGGAACAAGGATTCCTTTTTTTTCCAAGATGGATTTGATTTGTTTCTTATTGGAGAAAAGGGAAACGGAAGTGCTCGGATTTCCAATGAGTTTGAATTTTTCGGAAAGATAGGAAGCGGAATAGGTGGCATCTCCGAAAGATCTTGTTGCGACACCCTGGAGCTTTTCCGTCATAGGGACTCTACTCATCGCATGAAGGATTTTTCTATATTCTTTAGTAGATTCTAATATTCTTATATCGCAATGGGAGAAACCCACCGCTGTGGAGTTTTTATCGATTCCTATGACATGCAAGCCACGTTCTTTGGCGGCAAGTATCAGGGGGAGTTGATTTTTGCCGGCTCCAATGGATATAAAACTACCGATAAGCTTCTTTGCCACTAAGACCCGCGATTCCCACCTCTGCGCGGAACGCCGGTATTTCCACCGCCAACCGTTTTTCCGAATGCGGATTTTTGGTTGAGTGGAAGATTTTTCTGTTGGCCGGTGCCGGAAGACTGGTTCGCCAAATCTTCATGTTTGACTACTACGATCTTTTTGCCTTCGACTTCTTTTCCGTTCAAAGCTTGGATTGCTTTTTCGGCAGATGAATCTTCTACTTCTGCGGTTCCAAAACCCAAGGATACCTTGGTAATTTTGTCTCGTTTGATATTTACGCTCGTTACCGTACCGTGGGCAGAAAACAGAGCCTTGAGTTGGTCTTCGTTCAGACTTTGGGGGAGGTTGCCAATGGATAACTTCATAGAGGTTACTTATATGAAAGCGGATTTTCAAAAAACTTCAACTCTTTTTTGACTATGTCCCATTTTCTCTTATGGAGCTTGCGGAATCGGCCGAATATAAAACCAGAGGGTATAGAATATGATTCGTGGTTTGTACACAGGCGCTAACGGAATGATTTCCCAACAGGTAAGAATGGATGTTATTGCAAACAACCTTGCCAACGTTGATAAAACCGCTTTCAAAAGGGACACGACCGTATTCAAAACTTTTCCTGAGATGTTGCTCCACAGATTTTCGGAGGACGGGATCGGCAAAACTCCCATGGGTTCCTTTGATACCGCTCCCGTGATCGGTAAACTCGGATTTGGCGCTGAAGTCAATGAAGTCTATACCCGTTTCGAACAAGGTGCCGTGAAAAAAACGGACAATCATTTTGATCTTATGGTTCAGGACCAACCTGGCAACGAAAACCCCGGTTTCTTTATGGTGCAAACCAACCGAGGGGAACGAATGACCCGAGGTGGAAATTTCGTATTGGACAAAAACGGATTTGTAGTCACCCCCCAAGGTTTTCCTCTTCTGGGTGAGAAGGGTCCGATCCAAGTGAACCAAGGAAATTTTTTGGTAAAAGAAAATGGGGAAGTGTATATCAATGCGCGCATAGGAACCGACCCCAAAAACGGAACCAATGTGTCCGAGAACAGATATGATGACGCCGCGTTTTTGGATAAATTAAAAATCCGGACGGTTGAAAATCCCCGCCACCTGGACAAAGAAGGGGACTCTTTTTACTCCGATACTCCTGAGTCAGGTGAACCGACTGCATTTCCCGAAAGACTGGAACCTCAGATTTTGCAAGGTTTTCTGGAAGCGTCCAACGTCTCCGTAGTTACCGAGATGGTAGATATGATCGAAGTGAATCGCGCTTACGAAGCAAATTCCAAGACAATGCAAACCCAAGATAGCTTGCTTGGTCGATTATTTGAAGTTATACGTTAGGTTATATATCTTAGATACATTAGGCACAACTCCTTTCCTTTGAGCAGTGACTAGTGTATCCATCCCAACAGCTTGAATGGACTTAATAAACGAGAGTTCATTTAGATAAAGAGTTGAATAGCGTGGCTTTATATAACAGTAAGCACTAAAAGCACTCTTGAGTAACCTTTGATTTCCCTCAGCTACCTGATTATGAACTGATAACTTGCTCCATCTATTGCGAGCGAGTTTGTATCTTTTATCTTTACTATGAGCTTGGTGATTAATGGCTCTATGTTTCTTATAAATACCATATAACCAAGGATACCCTTCATCGCTAAATAAAGGAGATTCATAAGGAACTGTTTTTCTAATAAGTGGTCCTAATGTATTGGCCTTTTGATCAGGAATGGAATCAAAGAATACACATCCATTCTGAGTAGCTATCGTACTTACTAAGGTGCCAATTTGCCTTCCTCCAACCGAATCACTTTGATAGATAGAAGCAGTAAGACCTCCATGCCTGAACCTTTTTCTGAATTGATTACTTCTTTGAGATGCTGAGTAAAGGACAGCGGTGTCTGTATGAGGTATTTTTCTATAGAGCTTCTTACCTAAGTGCTTCTTAATATCCTTACCATCTTCTACCTTGGGAAGAGTGACATCCTTGAAGGTTTCCTTCAAATCATCATAATATATTCTTCTAAGTTTTTCTACCTGATGTGAAGAAAACACCTGAATTCGTTGCTTCAAAAGCCTAGCTGACTTATATGAAATACTTAACCTTTTACTTATCTCCACTGAAGTAAGAACCTTTGGGAATTGAATGATAGATTCTTCTAAAATGTATCCAAACATCCAGATAGGGAGCTTGAAGTGATGGAGTGGAGTGTATGAGAGTCTGGATACTTGATGGTGGCAGTTCTTATTATGGCAACGAACTAAGTCAGGTCGATTCTTAACTCCTTTGGAAAGTTTGACATCACACTTAGGACAGTATTTTGGATAGAGGTCATAGAGGATCTTAAAGGTAAGTTTTTGGAACTTCTCTGTATGGATTCCTGAGGTATTTTTATACCTATAATCCTTAAAAGATTCTGATTCTAGAAAGATACTATCTGTAAGGTTCTCATAAAGGTGGCTTTTTTGATCCGGGACAATGGAGCCTGAAGGGGTTTCTAGGGAAAGGTTATTCTGGAGAGAAGATACTTCTTTTTTAAAGGCGAGGGGAGATGTTAGTTTGGCTCCTTTCTGAGGATTCCTTTTGGTTATGGCGATAGGGAGTGATGATCCTTTTTTATACCCAGTTTTTTTCTCATAGGATCGATTCCTAGAGGGGCCTTTTACCAGAAGTAGGTTAGGAGAAGGGTAAGGCTTGGATAAGTCCTTTTTTGATAGGTAGGTGTTAGGTTGTGGTGAAAGAAGAGGGGTTTTGTGCGGAATGTATCTAAGAGATATGTCCTTTTTGAATAAATTCAAGGATTTCCTGTAGATTTGGCTGTAGAGAGGAGAATCTGAGGTATTTTGCATAGAATATTCTCGAAAGAGGAGTTAGTCTATATAGTTGATCTTCAAGAAAATGTAAAGAATTATTTGGGAAAGTCATATTTGTAGGTTGACTTCTGTTAGTTTTGGGTGATCGTTATGTGGCTTTTGAGAGGGCGAGTAGCTGCCTAAAAAGTCTATTCTTTGGAGAAAAAAGTAAGTTTTGCATCAGGATTTTAAATCAGAATAAACGAAAGACGAATAGAATGAGTTATCGAAAAGCCAAGCAAAACGCAATGAATCAAATTTAAATAATTTAATAAGGATAAAATATATGAAAATTGATATCCATATACACACAAAAAAAACTAAAAGAGGTGACGCTCACACCCGTGAGATTACACCAAAGAAATTTTGTGAAATAATTTCCAATTCCGATGTCGGCATTTGTGCAATAACAAATCATAATCTTTTTGATATTGATCAATTTAATGAGATATTAGCACTAAGAGCAGAACATCTTCAAATTTGGCCAGGTGTCGAACTTGATATTATCCACGAAAATAAACGTGGTCACCTAATCGTTATATCCAATCCAAAGCAAGTAAATACATTTAACGAAATACTTTTAAATTTGATTAATAATGAGTCTCCAGATAAATTTATTATCGATATAAGTAAAATTGCCAATGCATTTAATGATATAGATGTTATTTATATCGCTCACTATTATAATAAAAAACCCAATATCGAAGACGCTGCAATCGAAGTTTTACTTTCTGAAATCAAAAATCCGAATCGGGTGATAAAAGAAGCTACCGATTCAATTTCTGCAGGAATATTTGTGAGTCATGGGCATAATTCAATTTATGGCTCTGATGTTCAGGATTGGGATGCATACTTAAAAATTTCCAATGGATTACCTGAGCTAAGACTTCCAGTAGAAAGTTTCGAACAATTTTGCCTTCTTTTAGATAAAAGCGAAAGTACAATACAAACTCTATTGGCGTCAAAAAATAAAAGCCAAATTAAATTAACTCCGTTTAAAGGAGAGTCTCCGATAGAAATCGATATCTGGGATGATGTGAATATATTATTTGGATCAAAGGGAACAGGAAAAACAGAAATACTTAAAAGTATATGCAAGTATTACAATGACAAAGGAATTAAGGCAAATCTTTTTGAGTCAAATGTTGAAAACCTTGTAAAGAGATATGATTTGTCTGGTTCTAAAATAGAATTGGATCTTTCTGATTCTGATATCTATGATTGTAAAGAAGAAATATTATTTATTCGAAACGCAGAAGAAGCTGACATAGCAAATTTAACGAGTTACAGAGAGCACTATAGTAAACAAGAATCAAGCAAAATTGCACAAAAGCTAATAATAAGAGAAATTCTTCCCATTGATGAGAATCAACTATCATCAACTTTATCAGATACTACTAACTTGAAAAAAGAGTTTGATAATTGAATTAAACCGAAATGATTCCAATAAAACTATTCTGGGAGAGGCACTTTTTAATGAATTGAACCAGGTTTTAATTAAAGCACAAAGCCACCTGTCAGATAAAACATATGATGCATTCAAAATCTTCAAATCTGCAAAGCTTATTAACTTCACTATAAAATGTTTTTCGTTGGAAGTTTCAAAGAAAACCGGAGTTCCTAAAAAACCTCAAAGTACAGGATTTCTTGAATATGCCAGCAATAGAATCAAGCTAGACTTAGCTCTCCAAAAAATCGTGGCAAATTTAAAAAAACCAATAAAAAAGTGGACTGAATTTGTTTGGGATTTTGAGAACAAGGGCAAATTGTTTTGTGTCACGGATTTTAAATTTCAAAACGGAAATATATCGGATGGTGAGTTCAAACATTTATCAAGTAACACAAAATCTCCAGAAAAAGAATTTTCTAAATGTATTAACATTCTTGCAGAAAAAGTATACCAGGCAGATTTGTTTGAAACATTATCAGAGTTATTAAGTATAGATGATTCAGCAAAAATTACTTCAATAAAGGATCTTGTTTTGTTTAAAAGATTTTTTGAACTAAATCACACTGAGTATAAACCTTCAAATGGAGAATCTTCTATGATTCTTTTGGCAAAAGAACTAAAGGAAGATAAAGATGTATATTTGGTTGATGAACCAGAAAAAAGTCTCGGAAATGATTTCATTAGTGATTTCATTGTTCCAATACTTAAAGATCTGGCCAAAAGTGGGAAGCGTATTGTGATAGCTACGCATGATGCCAATATAGCAGTTCGAACATTACCATATAATTCAATTTATCGAGAACATACACCTGAAGGTTACAAAACTTATCAAGGCAATCCTTTTTCAAATCGGTTAAAAATTATAAACGGAGACGATTGGCTTGATTGGAAAGAAAAAAGTATGACCACGCTAGAAGGTGGTAGGAATGCATTTGGAGAAAGGAAGGGCATATATGGAAACAATTAAATCTGCAATCATTAGATCTGAAGAAAAAGCATTTTTACAGATCAATTTCCCAGAAAAAGAAATTACTATTGCTCTGACATCTGATGACACCATCTCACTAAAAAACAGTTTTAACGAATTAATTATTCAATTAAAAAAAAGGAAGTTTGAAATTCTTTTGGAAGATACTCAAGAGGATCTTTACTTTCATGTTTGTAAAGAGTATATAAGGCAACTTAATTCCGAGATATCAAATATTTATGGTCAAATGCGTACATTTGGAATTATAAAAGATGTACAGATATAGTATTCGCCGGTCACAATCCTCTAACTTTACTTAGGTCAAATGTTCTCTACCGGTTCTAGTTCTAATTCTCGACAACCCTCCAGAAAAACTTGATAAGGAATTCTTCCATTCATGTTTCTACCTTGGTGGGATCTTTCCGTATTGTAAAATTTTAGATAAACTTGTAAGTCCTTATCCATTTCCTCAACGGTTTCATAAAAGTTAGTTCTACCTGCAACCCGGAAGTGTTCATCAAGCAAAGTTCTATGAAGTCTCTCCACATATCCGTTGCTTTGTGGTCTCCTGACTTTTGTAGTTCTATGTTCAATGTCTTCCAATTGAAGGAAAAGCTCGAAAGGATGTTGGTCTTCTCTTCCACAATATTCACGTCCATTGTCGGTAAGAATCGTTTTAATGGGAATGTTGTGCTCTTCAAAGAAAGGAAGAACTTCATTATTCAAAGTTTGGACTGCGGTGATCGGCATCTTAGATGTATGAAGTGTTCCCCATGCATATCTGGAATGACAATCGATTACTGTTTGCAAATAGACTCTTCCTATTCCTTTTAAAGTCCCGACCATGAAAGTATCCATAGAGACCAAATCCCCTG
>NZ_RQHV01000053.1 GCF_004771005.1 Leptospira ilyithenensis | reverse complement strand
GCTCTCTGATCATAACAGAGAGCTTTTCTTTTATCTATACAGGTTCCTCTATTTATTTACAGTTAGATGACCTCGACTCACCTTACTTGCTTGAAAAAGGATTGCGTTAGGATATCTACTCATTGATTCTTTGGGCGATGGCTTTTTTACAAAAACATAAAGTTCCTCTTTTCATTTCCCTTTTTTCCCTCTTTGCATTTATTTATTTTTATCCTGCGGGACTTGAGCCGGCAGACGGGGGATTGAAACACATCCAGGTTTTGGACTTTATCAAACAAAACTTTCAAACTTTGAAATGTTATTATCCTGAAAGAGAAATCGATCCTGATTTGAAATTCATTCCTTGGAGAGGAACTTTCTTTTTGCACATCATAGACAATCAATGTTATTATGTGTTTCCTTTTTATCTTACGTTCCTTCTGACTCCTTTGCATTTGATTTTAGGAACGGTAGGGGAATATCTTTTGCCTTTACTCGGTTTTATTTGGACTCTTTGGCTTTTATGGCTGTGGTCCGACAAACTTTTGTTAATCAAGGAAAATCGGATATACTTTTTGTTATATTTCGGACTTGGAACTGGTTTGTTGCATTATGCATTTCTTTTATCTGAAACAAATTTGAATTCAGCAATGCTTAACACTGCTTTCTATCTTACCTGGAGATCGATTCATGAAAAATCGGACCGATTGTTTTTGGTCTCTGCACTATTACTTGGTCTTGCCGTTTATCTGAGACAAGAATCTTTGATTGTAGGAGTTTTGCTTGTAGGTTTTTGTTTTTTGACCAGGACAAAAACTTTTCTTCAGTCCTTGAGTTTTCTATCCGTTTATTTATTTTTAATCGGCCTTTGGGCATTCATCAATTGGAAAATTTTCGGAAATCCTCTCGGCTTGAGAGGAGTAGAGCAAGTAACGGCGGCAAGTGATCCTGAATTTTTTTCCAAACGCATGCGTATGTTTTACGAATTTTTCCTTCACGGACGGGATAACGTAGGTTTGTTTTTGTCATCTCCTATATTGATTGTAATCCCTTTTTATATGAGAAAGTGGAAAACATTGGATCACGGATTTTTACCTATTTTCTTAACTGCAGTCGCATTTGTTTTGATTCTTCCTTTTGCCGTTGTTAATTATCAGGGAGTGGGGTGGGGAACCAGGTTCGCTCTTTCCATGACACCGATACTTTTGTTGTCGGTAATTCTTTTCCATCAATCAAAGGAAAGTTTTTTCATTCCCAAATGGGTTCGGATCCTTACGATTGTTTGGTCCATATTGGGAGTTTGTTTCTATCTGGTTGTTTTGGGTTATGCAAAGGAAAAATTTGCAAAAGGCAATCGCTTTTTAAAAGCCAACGCTTCCGAGACGGTTGTGATTGTAAGTGAAGGATTCGATTCTTCCACATTTGCGATCCATAACGTGAAGAAGGTATTTCATGCCACTACATATGATTCTTTCTCGGAATTGTCCGGTTTATTGAAGAAGAAAGGAATTACCACCAATATTTCGTTAGTTTATCCTTCTTCCTATTTCTTTGACGAAAAAACTTTCTTTACCGAAAATATTCTGAATCAAATCCAAATATTGGATACCAAAGAATCGAAAGAAATTATGATTCGAAACATATCTTTGAAGTGATGACAAAAATTATTTTTTCCTATCTCTTTCTTTGGCTTTTGATCTTCAGCCAATTGAAACATACTCCTGCGGGTCTTTTGCAGGACAATGTTCATAAATACTTTCAAACTATGGATTATATACAATCGGGCGGCGCCGATTTTTCCATTCACAATCATGATTATAAATTAGACCCGAACAATCAGTTCGGAATTTTCAATGTTCCTTTCGCGTATTTGATTCAAAACAAAATCTATATGACTTTCCCTTGGCTTTGGGTTTATTTGAACTCTCCCGGTTTGAAATCATTCGGATTTTTCGGGATTTATTTGATTGCAGGCTTTGCCGGTTTTTTGTCTGTTTTTTCTCTGAGATCTCTTCTTTCCCGTTTTACGGAGAATCAAAGTCTGATTAGAAATACATTATATTTTTATATATTTTGTTCTTCCTTGGTTATCTATTCGATTTGGTTTTATGAAGGAACATTATGCAGTCTCTGTCTGTTTCTATTCTTGAGTTTGGAATTAGGAAGAAAGACCGAAGATCATCATTTTAGTTCTGCTTTAAAATTCTTAGTAAGTTTGATCCTACTTTCCATTCTCGTTTTGCTCAGAACGGAAGTGCTTTTTTTTGCGGTTCTTATCTACTTCGCAATCATATTCCGTTCTTTTTCAAATCTGAAAAAGAAACTGGGTTATCTGGTTCTTTATGCAATGGTTCCTGGTTTTGTGTTTTTGTATTCGAACCATTTGATTTGGAACAATCCGCAAGGTTTGAGATTTCTTGGTACACATTCTTTCACTTTCTATGAAAGAATGGTTCGTGTTTTCGAATATTTCTTTTTTGAAAAGTATTGCATGTTGTTTTATCTTCCTACTTTTTTTCTTACCTTTTTTCTATTCAAAGATTGGAAAAGTTTGCGAAAGGAAACATTCTTTCGTATTTATCTGGCTTGTTTGGTATTTATGGTGGCGATTCCTCTTCTGTCTCCCCAACAACAAGGAAGCGATATTATGCCTAGATATTATTTTCCCGCCGTTCCTTTCCTGGCATTCTTTATTTTTTACACAATCGACAGATACGTTCCCAATCGGAAAAAACTGATTCACTCGTTTGTATTCATACAATCTGGTATCTATCTTTCGATCACAATTCTGGTTCTTGTTTTTACGAGCAGACGAATGGATCGTATTTATAAGGAAATTTCACCTTATATCGGTCAGACGAACGTGGTTTCCAATGAATTTGTCGGTCATTTGGTTCAAAATGCGGAGATTCGGAATGTTTATCAGGGAGAGGGACAATTTCAATTGAAGAGATTGACTAAATTACTTTCTCAAAATGGGAAAACATCTTTTCATTTTTTTATATGGGAACCCAGTTACTACGAATACTATCATAAGTATCTGAATGCAAATTATGAAAAGATCGCAAAAGTAGAGGATATTTACATTTACCGCTACAAGGGAAATATTTCAAAATAGGGAATTGAAACCAATCTACTCCCTATTTTTTGATACGATCTAGTTTCCGATCCGAGATTCTAAAAATCGTCCGTAACCTTTTTCTTTACCGAGGCCGGCACTCGGTTTTCCTTCTTCGAAAGCGAGTTTTCCATTCACAAACACTTGTTTTACGGTCGAATCGTTTCTTCTCACCCAACGTTTGAAATCTCCCATAAAAGGCATTGAGGCTTCCACATCCTTGGCAAGTGAATCGTCCAATTTTGACGGATCGATTAAAACCAAATCCGCTCGTTTTCCTTTTTGGACATACCCTGCATCAATTCCGAACCAATCTGCAATTTCTCCCGTTAAGCGGTGCACAGCAGTTTCCATGTTCATAAAAGGGTCTTTTTCTTTTTCCGCATCCTTTACCAATTTCATCATTCGTAACGGAAAATTGTAATGTGCCATTCCCCGTAAATGCGCTCCCGCATCGGAAAAGCCAATCAGGATATCGGGATGAGATACGATTTTACGAAGTGGTTCCGTTCTATGGTTTGCCATCACTGTATACCAGCGGATCGAATTTCCGTATTCCGCCACCAAGTCAAGGAATGCATTTACGGAATGAACTCCTCTTTCTTTGGCAACTTGTTCTATCGATTTTCCGAGCAAATCGGGATTAGGTGATTCAACGATTTTGGTTTCTCTGAAATCCCTGTGAAACACTCTTGGCAAAAACCAATTGGTCCATTGTCTTTTGAACCAGGATCTGTATTTCGGATCTTTCATCAGTTTTTTCCGTTCGAGCTCGTCTTCTATATGATTTGCCGCCGCACCAGCACCAAACTCTTCAAATACGACTACGTCCATTCCATCCGCGTACAAATCGAACGGTTCCGGCAAAGACTGATAACGGAAGTCGGCACCGAAAAATTTATTCGTAATTCTTCCAATCACTCCTAATAATTTATAAAGGCCCGGATCGTATTTTACATCCATCATGGAAATGATGGTAGTTTTGAGAGGTTTTGCAAAAACTCCGAATGCCTCCCATAAAAACAAAAGCAAATTGATCTTGGTTGAAACATTCGGAACACCTTGAAAAATTTTTCCGCGTTTGCGAAGAGTTTTATTTAGAAATTTATATTCGCTCCAAGGCGCGAAAGTCGAAGGTAAGGGACGGGAACGGAATCTACTTCCGTCCATCTTGTCCCAAACAAGAGTATTGATGGACATCCCCATAAAACCTTCGTTCAACGCTTCTTCTAAATGATCGTTCATTCGATTGAGCTCTTCTTTTGTTGCCCTTTCTCCTTTGGTGAGAGAACGTTCTAGTCCCATCACGTGAGCACGAATCGCAGAGTGTCCTGCAAAAGATGTTACGTTCGGTCCTAAAGGAAGATCGTTTAAGTGTTGTTTGTATTCTTTGGCGGAGTTCCAGTTTTTTCCCTTTTCCAAAATCGCAAGTACATGCTTGCGGGGGATCGCTTCCACTCTACTGAACATATCCGCAAGGTCCACAGGATCACCCAAAGCCAAACTCAAAGAACAGCTTCCCAAAGAAATCGTCGTGACTCCGTGACGGAGAGATTCGGAAAGATCGGGGGAAACTTCTACTTCCGCATCATAATGAGTATGAAAATCGATAAAACCCGGAGTGAGCCAAAGACCTGTGGCATCGATTATTTTTTCACCGGGAAGAGCAGACAGAGTGCCAGAAGAAAGATCTTCTACTTTGCCATCCAGAATCCGAAGATCTCCCACAAAGGAAGGATTTTTGCTTCCGTCAAAAATACGGGCATTGCGGATCAAGGTCGCTGACATAGTAAGCCTCCGAAGAACCATAAAAGTATGGCAGAATGTCATACTTTTGTCAATCCGCAATCAAGAATTTTGTTCGTTTTTAATAGAGAATTTTCCGGATGGAATGGTTGTGCCTGTCAGAGAAGAAGATAAAGTTTCCGTCCGTAGTGATGGATGTGTCGCAATTGGAAGCGTTGCAAAATCTGCTGGTTCCTGGGATTCCTATCGTTCCGTCCAGAAGTCCTGCGCTCTGAGGCGTCGCAATTGTGGTAATACCATTAGGAGAAGAAAGGGACATTTTTCGAAAACTTTTTCCGGACCCTTCCAAAAGATAGAGAAAACTTCCATCCATGGTAAGTCCATAAGGAGAATCCAGTGTGGCGGAGATTCCCGTGGAATTGTCCGAGTTCCCACTAGCGCCTGTTCCTGCAACAATCGATTGTAAGGAAGAAGTCAGATTGTATTTTAGTATCGTATGGTTCCCCGAGTTGGCAATATAGAGGTCGTTTCCGTCGGTAGTAATTCCGTTAGCATTGTTCATACCTGTCACGGAAAGAGAAGAAGTGACTCCCGTAGCAATCACGATTTTTTTTATCTTATTATTGGCGCGATCCGTAACAAAGAGATTGATACCGTCTGTCGTAAGATAGGTGGGGGTATTGAGCCTTGAGGTTCCGATTCCTCCGTCTACGTCCCCCGAAACTCCGGCAGCCCCTGCCATAAGTGTAATGGTTCCCGTCGAAATATTGATCTTGTTCACTGTATGATTATTGTAGCTGGTAACGTAAACATTTACTCCGTCTGTTGCGATTCCATGAGGACCGGGATTTGCGGCAAGCGTAGTTACGGAATTGTCACCTAAATTCTGTTTGCGGATCAGGTTACTGGTAAGGTCCGCTAAAAATAAATTCTGTCCGTCCGTTGCAATCGCGATCGGATTATTGAAGTGAGCTGCGGTTCCGATTCCGTTATTGGACCCGGAAGTTCCGTCTCCGCTCAAAGTCACGAGAGATGCAAAACTTTGATTTAAGGTAGGGGGATTGGGTGTGGAAAACAAAGTTCCGTTGAATACGAATCCACTCACACAGTCAAATGTTACTACCGCATGAGCACTTGCCAAATTTCCGAAAGGAGAACCTTCGACCGAACACACTTGAGTGCTTGGTTGCGTAACGACGGAAACGGAATAAGCGGAAAGATCCGTGAGCGCGGTAGCAAAATTATTATAGCCGGAACTGTTCAGACTTAAAGTTTCTGAACCGTTGTTTTTTAGAATTAGATTTCCGTTTAAGTTTTTAATAAACACCCTTACAAAATAATATCCCGGTATGTCGATGTTCTTATTGATGACTCCCACAGTTACTGTGCTTAGATTTTTGAAAGAACTATCCTCGGTTGATGAGGAAATTGAAATCGTATAACTGGTATCAGTTTGAACTCCTACGGTTCCGCGCGCTCCTTCTATCGTCACTGTTTGCGGAACGGTTCCTCCTGTGGGAGAAAATTCCAGATAAGATTTGTTACATGGTGTGCTTGCGGAAAATACGGGAGCGGATTCCACTATAGTTCCTCCGTTTGCGGTATCGCTACTTTCCAGACAAAGATACACTGACTTTTCAGGATTTTCGGAAAGTGCTACTGTGAAGTTTGCTCTCACTCCGAATTCATTTATGTTGCCACTGATTGCACTTACAACCAGGCTGCCTGTCGCCGCTTCAGAAGATGAGGAATTGACGGAGGAAAGAAGCGCTAGTACCCCTTGAGTCGGTTTAACATTACAAAAGGAAACAAAACCTAGGAGTATTAGATACAAAAAGGGCTTCACGATCTTTTTAACAAAGGAGAAAGCCCGGATTCTCTAATTTCTTTCTTCAGCCATGGAAATAAGTTCTTTCCCGGCGATTTCCCTATTTCCTTCTCTGCTTGAAACTTCTTTTGCTTTATGAAAAAGGATTTGAATTTCGGCATCCGAATAGAACCTCCCTTCACTCTCCAAGATGTGACGGATTGCTTTGGTTCCTGACTGATTTGTGAAAGAAATTTTTTCTCCGTCGGTGCGTCCCACAAATTCGGGTGAAAAGCTACGATAGGCGCCTTTTTTTTGTCCCAAAGTTTTGGTAACCCCGTCTTGGTGGATTCCGCTTCTATGGGAAAAAATATCCTCTCCAATGATGGGAGTTTTTTCCCCGATCGGAATCCCCGTCATTTCAGAGATCTTTTTGGCGGTGGGGTAGATTCTGTCAAAATGGATTCCCGACTCTTCTCCATTTTGGTAAAGCGCAACTGCAGTTTCATAAAAATTCGTATTCCCCGCCCTTTCACCTAATCCATTTAAGGCGACTTCTATTTGGGTGGCGCCTGCATAAAAACTTTCCACGGAAGTCGCTGTTGCCATTCCCATATCGTTATGAGTGTGCACGGAAACTTTGATATGATCCGGAGTCACTGCCTTGATTTCTCTTACCATCTCTACAAAAAGAAAAGGTCTGTATCTCTCCACAGTATTGGGTAGATTGATGACATTCGCGCCAGCTTCAATGGAAGTTTGAAATGCTTTTTTTGCAAAATCCATTCCGTCCCGGGCATCTCCGAAATGTTCGCCGGAAAATTGAATGCTGACGTCTTTGCCTGCAATCTTTCTTGCAAACGAAACGGAATCGTATATTTTTTCCAAAACCTGTTCGTAACTGATCCTTAATACCTGTTCGATGGCAAAGGGACTCACCGGATAGACTATATGCAATCTGGGAGTCTTTGCGTTTTGGATGGCTTCCCATGTGGTTCGGATTTCCTTTTCATTTGCACGTGTTAATGCTGCAATCGTGACGGATTCGGTAGCTCGTGCGGAAAGAATCTTTGTTGCTTCGAATTCCAACGAATTGGAAGAAGGGAAACCTACTTCGATGCCGGGAACATTTAAATCAACTAACAAATCAAATACGATTTGTTTTTCTTCGATGGTCCAAGGCTTTTTCAAAGCTTGATTTCCGTCTCTTAAGGTAACGTCTTGTATCCAAACGGTTCTATTTTGATGGTTCATTTTTTCCTCACTTTCCTTTGGCCCCTAGACCCGTCGGAGAGGAGGATTTTTACTAGCTCGTGCCAATAAAAAAGCCCACGACCCCGAAGGGAGTGGGCTTGTATGCAAACCTCTGTCTCCCTCGAACTAGAGTAGTTCGAGGAGGAGGAGAGAAGAATGCATGTATGCAAAAGATTTCATATCTATCTCTATAGACGGACTAAACTATCGATTCGGTCAAGATTTTTTTATAAAAACTTTACGGTTTAATTCTTTTCTTTATGCACCAAACGGAATTTGGTGAGGTTATGGCAGAACCAGTACTACTTTCTATTCTTTTCGCAGACCGGGTCATTACGGAAAATAATAATAAAAAAGGAATCATCGGTACTTTCGACAGGTTCATGTCTCCCAGTTTTCCCGTGATTTTCCCTCCTTGGGGAATTTACGTTGCGATTACAAACTTGATTGGAAAACATCAGTTTGTTTTGACTCTGACTGTGATTGATACGGATCAGGTTGTATTGCCGATTGAAGGAGAGTTTGAAAGCGCGGGCATTGACGGAGTTGTAGAGCTCACTCTGAATTTGAACGGAGTGTCTTTTCCGGAAGCAGGGCGTTATAATCTTTCCGTACATGTCGACGGGGAACTGATCGGAAGTAGGGTTTTGAAAGTGGATTTGTTGAACCAAATCGATGTTTGATGGGAAAACCCCAATGGGGTCAATTGGATTCTGTCGGAGATATTGCAATCTATCGGTTCAGTAACACGATCAGCAAACTTACCGTTCCGATGAATAAACAAAGCGGAGTGAAAATTTTTTTATCCTGTTTGGCAAAATCAGTGTCTTTGACTTTTCTGAAAAGACCCACATAACGAAATTCACCGATGGCACGCAGATAGAATATGGTTGTGATTCCAAGGTCCGCATAATGGATATAATTTCGGGGAATCCATTCATTGAAATTACCCAAGTTTCCCAAAGTCGCTAACGCAAATAAAAATAGTCCGATTGCTACGATAATGGTAGCAAAAACTCCAGGGAAAAAAAGTTTTTTGCCTTTTAGATTTGCGGGAATAGCGGAATGGCTTCCCCATTTTCCACCTAATGCCCAATAAATATGTATGCCTGAAATTGCGAAAAAGATAAATGAATTTACGAAAACTAAAAAAACGGTCATGCCCCAAAGTCCTCTTTTTCTAATGATCGTCAATTCTTATCCAAACTCGGATTGCAAGGAAAGCCCTTAAAAAAGGAAAATTATTTTCCTATTCTTTACCATGCCTTTCTCCAGTCTGGAACCTAAGACGAAGGTTACCCTTGCAAAAAAAAATAGAAACATTCTCGGATCTTTCCCTAAGCCCTCCCCTCCAAAAGGCAGTGAAAGAATCAGGTTATACCCAACCAACTCCGATCCAAATTCAAACCATACCGTTACTTTTAGACGGACACGACCTTCTAGGTTGTGCGCAAACCGGTACGGGAAAAACGGCCGCGTTTGCTTTGCCCATCTTACACCGATTGACATCGGAAAATAGAAAAACATTACCGAAACAACCTAGAACTCTAGTGCTTGTTCCTACTCGCGAACTTGCAGTTCAAGTTCATGATAGTTTTAAAACCTACGGAAAATACCTGCCTATCAAAACAGCTGTTATATTCGGAGGAGTGGGGCAAAGTCCGCAGGTGAAATCGATTGCAGCGGGAGTCGATGTACTTGTTGCAACTCCCGGGCGTTTGGTGGATTTAATCGATCAAAGATATATTTCTCTGGCAGGAATCGAAGTATTTGTGTTAGACGAAGCCGATAGAATGTTAGATATGGGATTTATTCATGCCATCCGCAAAATCATAACTCTTCTCCCGAAAAAACGTCACAATCTGTTTTTTTCAGCTACCATGCCTTCGGATATTGAAAAACTAGCAGCATCCATGCTTGTAAATCCTGTTCGTGTGGAAGTAACTCCTGCATCGTCCACTGTCGAACTCATTAAACAATCGGTGATGTATGTGGATCGGGATGCTAAAAAGGATTTATTGCTTAAGCTTTTTAAAGACAAAGCATTGAAACGTGTAATTGTTTTTACAAAAACAAAACATGGTGCCAATAAGGTCGCCGAACTACTGAGCAAAAGCGGAGTCGCTGTGGATGTGATCCACGGAAACAAATCGCAATCGGCACGCCAACGTGCATTGGAAGATTTTCGTACAGGAAAAAATCGTGCGTTGGTAGCGACTGATCTTGCCGCCAGAGGAATTGATATTGATGACATCACCCATGTGATCAATTATGAAATCCCTTATGTTCCCGAAACTTATGTACATAGAATCGGTAGAACGGCTCGCGCGGGTGCACAAGGAATTGCGATTTCCATCTGCGAAGCCGATGAACGCTCGTTAATCAAAGATATCGAAAAGGTAATCGGAGTGAAAATTCCGGTAGATAAAGATCATGGTTTCCATTCTCAGAAAGTGGAAGATCATACGGGAAAAGCTCCGAAGGAACACGGTTCCGGTCAATTCAAACAACGCAGAGGCGGTGGCGGTGCCCCTCCTTCCCGAGGCGGCTCATCGGCTGGCTATAAAAAACCTTCTAAAAAACAAGGTCGAAGCCGATAGGAAAAAGTTTATAAAATATGAATCATATCTTTTCCGATAGAATCTCTGATGTTCCGAAATCATTTCTTCGGGAAATTTTGAAGACAACCGTCAATGAAGACGTGATTTCCTTTGCAGGAGGATTGCCCAACCGGGATCTATTTCCGATAGGAGAGATCAAAAAAGCTTCCGTCAAAGTTTTGGATGAGTTCGGCGGAGATGCTTTGCAATACAGTAATTCGGAAGGATATCTGGAACTTCGAAAATGGATTAGCGACCGTTATGCGTTGAAGATGGGCATTTTGGTAAATCCTGACAATATTCTTATTACCACAGGATCTCAGCAAGGTTTGGATCTGATCGGCAAAACATTGATCAACGAATCGGAGTATGTCGCTATTGAAGAGCCCGGTTATTTGGGTGCCATCCAGGCATTTTCCCTTTATCGTCCCCGATTTTTGCCCATTCCTTTGCATTTTGACGGATTGGATTTGAAAACACTTCAATCGACATTTCAAAGTTATGCGGTTAAGTTGATCTACGGAGTTCCCAATTTCCAAAACCCGTCCGGGCTTTCCCATTCCGACGAAAATCGGGACGAGGTGGCGAAAATCATCTCGAATTCAAACACCATTCTTGTAGAAGACGATCCTTATGGAGAATTGCAATTTCAGGGAGAAAAAAGACGTAGTTATTTTTCCAGAATCCCCGAACAAACCGTTCTGCTCGGATCATTTTCCAAAATATTCGCTCCATCTCTCAGGATCGGATGGATGGTCGCACCGGATCGTTTGATGGAAAAGCTGATCATCGCAAAACAAGCGTCTGACTTGCATACGAATTATTTCGGACAGAGGATTTTGCATCAGTATCTGACGGACAATGATTTGGATCTCCATATAACGAAGATTAAAGAAAAATATTCGAAACAAAAAGAGGCCATGATTTCCGCTATAGGAAAATATTTTCCCAAGGAAATCAAATATTCCAATCCGAATGGAGGGATGTTTTTATGGGTGATTTTGCCTGAACAACTGTCTTCGCGCGTCGTCTTTGATTTGGCAATTAAGGAGAAGGTTGCATTTGTTCCCGGAGATCCGTTCTACATTAACAGAACCAATGCGAATACGATGCGACTTAATTTTTCCTGCGTGGATGAAGAAACAATTGAGACGGGAATCAGGAGACTTGGCAAAATCATTTCTGATTTTATATCTTAAAACCAATAGTTTTAGCTTTACTCTTTCCGCTCTATCTTGGCATTTAGGGAATAGTTATTTGTTTTAGTAGAAAATGACAAACAAAAGAGCCTTTATCCCTCCCGAGCTTGCTCACGAACTTGTAAAAAATATCCGACTCCTCGCATTATCCGGCAAAAAGAATTTCCGGCAATATCTTTATGACCCGTTAGTTTATGCGGGTTGGGAAAGAGACAAAGCTCATCTAGCTGCATCCACAGGCAAGCTTATGGACAAGATCCAGGAAGATTCGGCCGATCCGGCTTACCAACATGCGATCGCACTTCATTGCAAAAGACTGATCTCCCAAGGATTGACGGAAGGATTTTCCGCATTGGGAGATTCTTGTATTTTCTTTTTGGATAAAATGCAGGAAGAGCCGAATCTTGCCGCTTCAAACGAAGCCACCGACTTTGTGTTAGCTGTGGAGAAGTCATTAAAGGATTTTGCAAAAATCACAAGCGATACTAATGAGAAAAAATTCGAAGAGTCCATTCAGAGTCTTTCCATTGAAGATATGAAGTCTGCGTTTGATCCGGTTCGTTTGGACGGAACCCGCAAGAAAGTTTATTTGGAAACGGAACTGCATACTTTGTATCAACAGGTTCTTGTCGCAACCAAATCAAATAACCTGGCAAAATGTAAAAAATTACTTTCCCGCTATATTATAACTTATAATGAATCGGAAAATTATAATAAATCCGAAGTGGAAACCTTGCTCATTGCTCTGGACAAAAGAGAAAACGGTTTTCGTCAAAATCTTTGGGATTCTCTTGCAATTGAAATTTATTATTCCGTGACACGAGGAATTATGGAAGGCAATGCCAAAAAAGCCATCCTTGGAATTCGAAAATATGCATATATATTTGAAGGTGATCCCAATGCAAAATTCTATTATGAAATAGACGCATTGGAACGAAAGTTATACGGTATCATACAAACTAAAGATTTGATGAAAGATCTAAGGAAAGGAATGTAATGGCTAATATAAAAATTTCGGAAAAACCTGACGGAGACCGTACTATTATGCAGGTAGCAGGTGAGATTGATGCAAAGACTGCCCCGGAACTGAAAGTAAAACTGGAACTTGCGATTGGAAATGGCGCGGTAAAAATTGTTTTGGACTTTTCTTCTCTTACATATATTTCCTCTGCTGGCATCGGCGTATTGAACTCGATCCAAAAGTTTTTAAAAGACAAATCGGGAGAAATCATTCTCTGCGGTCTGACGAAAGAAGTAAAGGACACAATGGATCTGATGTATTTTACAAAAAAAGTAAAAGTATTTGCAAACGTGGAAGGAGCCTTGGCAAGTTTATAGGTTTTGCCTGTGAAGCCTGAAAACGAAAAGACTTATATCTTTCCCAATGATTTGGATTCCTTATCCGAAGTGAGAAGAGAGGTAAGGTCGTTCTTGGGAGAAAATTGTCCTGATCTGACCAAAGGCAGGATCGTATTTTGTCTGGATGAAGTAATAACAAATGTTATAGAACATGGGTTTCCCGAACCGAAAGAATCGGGAATCCGACTTAAAATGCAAAACCGTTCCAAAGAATGGAAATTCATCATCAACGATGAAGGAATCTATTTCGATCCGACAAAATTAAAAAGTGAAACTTGGAGGGAATTGTACGAATCCGGTGCTGACGGCGGATTTGGGATTCGTTCCGTTAAAAAAATCATGACAGTCAGTTATAAACGTTTGAAATCTCCTCCTGAAAACCAACTAACGCTTGTATATTCTAAGGAAGCCAATGAATAAGAAAAAAATCCTACGTACCGTTTTGCCAGGAATCCGAACCAAACTCAGTTTTTTTACGGCCATTCTTGTGATTTCGATTTTGGCAGTTACTACCGCAATCCATTACAATCAACAAAAGAATGCTTTGGAAGACAAGCTGGATGCTGAACTCAAAACTCCTTTGGAATATATCAATTCTGCGGTTTTGGATTTGGAAAATCTGAATCGAAGCCTTGTGATGATCGAAGAGTTTAAGGTTCGGGTTCGCGAGAAGAAAAAAGAGCTGAGTCGGTTCAAACGAACGGTTGTTAGTAAGGAGACGGGATTTTTGGGCTCTCTTAAAGCCTTAGGTCAATCCATGGGATTGAATGTAAAACGCGGGAATGTATATCATAGTGTAGATACTTATTTCACCCGTTATTTGTCCGAAAAGGAAATCGAAGATTTTGAATCCAAGGTTAGAAACGAACTTAGAAAAGAAACGGGTGCCCCGATTGATCCTGTTACTTATGAAAAAATCCGTGGTCTTGCGGAAAAAACCGCAGCGGGTAGAATCAGTGCGGAAAGATCCCGTTCGCGTATCGAGGAAATAGATGAAGAATTGCAAACGATCGAACCGGAGCTGATTCGGAATGATTTGGATCCTAAAAAAAGGAAATTGTTTGTCTCTGAAAAGGAAAAACTTGCCAAAGAACAAAGGTTAAATGAAAAAACAATTCCCGAAGGAGAAAAGAAAGCGCTTTATTTTGAAACTCTTTTGACAAAAGCTTTGCAGAATTTTTTTCGGGGCTCTTATAAAGATAGGATTTCTTCTTTGGGACTTATGCCTGATAAGATCCGGATTTTTGCATATGACAGAGTAGGTAAAGAAACTTTGGATACCGGATTACTTTTTCCTCAGTCCTCCGGTACCGGTAAAAAACTACTCACTCAGGAAAGTTTCTTAAAAAGCAAAAAATCTTTGTTCGATGATAAAGACGCAATCGGACTGGTTCAGGAAAAATCAAGGCCGGAAAACTACGAAGTCGGTGGCCGTCAATACGAGGTCGTGTTTCGACCGGTATTTCGTAATCCGAATACTGCCGAAAGAGCTAGGAGGATCTATGAAATTTTCATATCGGACGAAAATGGCTTTAAAAGTTATTTGGAAGAAGATAAAAAGACTTCCGCAGATATCAGGGAAATCGCGGTTAAATTGAAGAGCCGTATAACGGATCTTAAAAAGGAAGGAAAGGTAAAGCCCGGCTCAGATTCAGAATTCCGTAATTTAGCAGAAGGTTATCGTAAGCTGATAAAAAAAAGAGAGTCCAAATTTGAAGAACTGCAACCTAACAATCCTACATTCGAGAAAGCGGAAAAAAAGTGGAAAGAGGAATATCTTTCTTTGCAGGAAAAAGGTAAGATTACAGCAAAAGAAATTTTAGATTGGGAACAGCAGCTGAAAACTCCTCAGAAAGAGGGAGAAAAAAAATTCAGTACGGAAGAGATACAAGATAAGATTCGAAATTTGGAGGCATTCGCCGAAGAAGTGAAAGACTCGATCGTTCGCATGGAAGCAGGTAAGAACGACTGGACAGGATTCAAGGAACGGATATTAAACGATTCTTTTTTGGAAATTAGAAATGCAGCATTGGAAGATTTCGCATTTGTCCCTTTTAAAACAGGTCCTTCGGGACTAGTTCGTTATTATAAAGACAGTGAAGAACGAAAAACAAACTCTGCAAAGGCGAAGTTATTTCGAGAATGGATTTTGTCAGGTAACTCCGAAACGGATTTACCAAAACCCAGAGGAAAGATTTCTTTCGCAGATTCCGGAATTTTGGTTCGAAGTAGAACGGAAGCGGAAGAAATGATGTGGGAACTCGATTCTACTCCGCTTCTTGTTGAAAGCAAGGATGGTTCGGGGTTGGTGTATGATCTTTTGCGAAAGGACCTACTTGGTTTCAATATCATACTTTTGGATCGAACGGAAGGTTATCGTCAGATCCGAAACAACAGGGAAGAATCCGTTCGTTATGCGTCGATCATCGGAGTCGTTGCAATCCTTTTGGCCTATCTACTCGCTTGGCTTTTTGTCCGTAAAATCAAAACCATCAGTAGAAAAACGGAAGAGATCGAAAAAGGAAATCTGGATGTGGAATTTCCTTCTGCCGGTTACGATGAGATCGGGATATTGAGCGAATCTCTCAACGATATGGTGCACGGATTGAAAGAGAGAGAGGAGATGCGGGGAGAACTTGCCGCCGCAGAAGAGATCCAAAAACGCTTGTTACCCGAAAAACTGCCTACCGGATTGGAAGACAAGATCGAACTTGCCGCATTTTACAAAGCGATGGCAGGTGTCGGCGGGGACTATTATGACTTTATTGAGCTGGCGGACGGAAAGCTGGTGTTTTGCATTGGGGATGTTTCCAATCATGGAGTCGGTCCCGCCATTGTTATGGCACTTTTCCGAGCACAGATTCGATCCATCTTCAGAAGAGGGGAAAGGAATTTAAAAAAAATCCTTTTGGAAGTCAATGCCAGTCTTTATGAAGATACACCTGATCATATATTCGTTACTTTTTTTCTTGGGGTTTTCGATCCTTCCAATTCCCAAGTGGAGTATGTTTCCGCAGGGCACATCAAGCCTATGTTATATGATGCTTCTAAAAACAAAATCCATGAATTGCCTGCGGGAGGACTTCCTCTTGGTATGGATGAAAATTCATTTTTTGAAACAACAATTGAAAGAAGATCTCTTGTGATGGATGCAGGTGATATATTTTTCGAATATACCGACGGATTTGATGAAGCGCGCAGTCTTGACGGAAGTTTTTTTGGAAGGGAACGTGTCGCTAAATTGTTGTTAACGCATGGAGGTAAAGCTGTTCCGGAAGTAATCGCTCAAATGGTTACTGAAGCCGAGCTGCACACATCGCAAAACTTGAGTAAGCCTGGTATGTCCTCTTTATCGGATGATATTGCCATGATTGCGATTAAAAAGAAATGACTTGGGGAATTTGAATCGGGTTGTCCGGCGAAGGGAAGCGAGAAATTGAGGTGAAGAGGGAGTCGAAGGTATACCATCCCCGCCCTATTGACATTGGGTGGGGTTAACCGCCCGCCACCCAATGACTTCTCTTTATCATACCGCCTTCTTTCTGTAAAGCGATATCGCCTTTTCCCGCAAAAAGTTTCAAAAAAATTCGCCTTTTTGCCTCTATTTCCTAACGGCAAAGAGATGAAAGAGTCCCCATCCCGATCCGAAAATCAAAATTCCGGTTGGAATGAGGAGGGTGAAGGGAAGTGCGATTTCTCTCGTTAAAAAAATCAAAGCCAGGATAGAGCCGAATAATAGAACAGATACGACCCAATTTGGGAATCTGGGTTTGATTCCCCGAGCAGCAAATATAAAGAGAGCGATGGTGGGTCCGAGCGTATAGGAAAAAATAGTAAGTCCAACTTCCAGGATTCCTTTTTCTAATCTTTCTCCCATAAAGAATGGAAGGAGTGAGGAAAAAAACAAAATCACTCCGAAGATAAGAGAAAGTATTTTCGGTGTGAGGTAACGATCCATTTCCCAGTCGCGTGCCCAAGTGAGAGAGAGAGAATTGATTGTGGATGAAAGAGAAGACATGGCACTGGCAAGGATCGCGGAAAGAAGTAAGCCTAGAAAAGGGGAAGGGATTTCTTCTACGATAAACATACTGAACGCTTTGTCCGGGGCTATCGTTTTGCCTTGGTAAAATCCCGAGAGTAAGGTTCCGATTCCTAAAAACAGTAAAAACTGAAAAAATACGAATACTCCGCTTCCGATCAGTATCTTTTGGCCTTGTTTCAGGTTTTTGCTTGCAATGACTCGTTGAACAAGCATTAGGTCTGTTCCGTGGGAGCCTATCGAGATGAATGCGCCTCCGAGAATGGCAAATATAAAATAATATGCGTTATCGCCCGTTGAAAGCCAGTTTGTATGAAAGACACTCAGTTTGCCGTTGGCAAGCGATGTTGCAATCACATCCGGAAAAGGATTCCCTCCTGCACTCAAAAGGTTCCAAAGCAGATAGAACGCATAAAATCCGCCTAATAAGTATATAATGAGCTGGAGCGAGTCTGTAAATACGATCGCTCTGAACCCACCGTAGACCGAATACAAAATAGTGGCGAATGTTAATAAAAAGAGTGCAGTGATTCCTAAGGTGGATTCTCCGTATTCGGAAAAACCCATCTTTGTGAGTAAAAATGCAATCGGTAGGGAAGTAACATAAAGTCTGATTCCATCACCTAATACTCGTGAAATGGTAAAAAGTCCTGACATGGATTTTTGAGAGGATTTTCCGAACTTTTCACCTAAATAAGCGTAGATGGAAATTGTTTTTCCTGCATAATATTTCGGTAGAAGCAAATAAGCAACGGCCGTTCTTCCCAAAATATATCCGATTGCAATCTGTATAAAGGAAAAATCTCCTTTCATGGACAAGGAAGGGATGGACAGGAAGGTAAGACTGGAAGTCTCTGTAGCCACAAGAGAGAACATCAGCCACACCCAGTGGATTTCTCTTTTGGCCAGATAAAAGTCTTCTTCACTCGAACGTTTCTTTGAAAAATGAAATCCGAAATAAAATACAGCGATGAAATATACTACGATTACGGAAAAGTCTAGGATGAAATTCATATGTTTTGCACTATTTTGAAACTAGGCGAGAAGTGTAAAACCAGGAAATCTTACTATAGCCCGAATTAAATCGGTTCTCGTTAGAATTCCGACCAAACTTTGGTCTTCGTCTATAATCGGTAGGGAACCGATTTTCTCTTCTAACATGACTTTGGCGACTTCTCTGATTTCCGTTTGAATGGTTCCGGTCAAAAGCTTTTGAATCATAAAGGAACTCAAAGGTTTGGTCAGAGAATTTTCGTCTTCGCTGATGAATTTCCACACATCTCTGTCGGATAAAATCCCTGTCAGTTTTCCTCGGGAGTTGATGATCGGAATGTGTCTGAATCTTTTTTCCAAAATAAACTTTCGGGCTTCATCCAAATTGGAATCCGTAAACAGACTTTCTACAGGACTAGTCATCACTTGGTGTGCAAATAAAATCAACGAGGGAGGCGGTTCTTCGTTCGCTTCATCATATGCTTTTTTTGCTTTTTGCAAGTTTGGAAGAAGGGAGTTGTCTTGATCGGATTCATCAAAGGCTTTTACCGGTTTGGAAGAAACAACTCCTCCGATTTTGGGAAGTGCCTGCGAAGCAACTGAGGGTAGTCTGGGAGTGGAAATTCCTTCCTGAATCCAAAAGAACATAGCATTATCATAATTAAAATTAAATGTTTGGCAAGAATAAGAAAAAACTTGCAAAGAACGAACAGTGGTTTTTTATCTCAGGAATATTTATTCCACCGGAGAGGGCAAATTCACTATGAAAAAGAAAGTTTCCGTACTTTATGATTTACTTGAATTTGTATCAGAAACCTACCCTGATAAAATTTCTTTTAGAAAGAGAGCGGCCACAGGAGAATTTCCAGGAATTTCTTTTTCCGATTTGCGCAGATTTGTAGATCAGCTAACAGCTGGTTGGATCGAAGAAGGTTTGTCTTTTGGGGATCGTGTCGGATATTTTTGCGACTCCACTCCCAATTGGCTTAAAACCGATCTTTCCATTCTGACTGCGGGGGGAGTTGTGGTTCCCAGGGGAACTGATATCGTAGAAGACGAGATTTTATACATTTTGAATCATTCGGAAGCAAGGTTTCTTGTCGTTCAAAAGGAAAAAGACAGAGCTCGTATCCAAAGGATTCAGTCAAACCTTCCTAAACTTGAAAAAATTTATGTTTTGGAAACTGATACCGGTGAACTGGCGATAGGTGAAGGAACTGTTTCCGGTTTGGCATCGAAAGGAAAGGACGCTTCGGAATCAAAGCCTGGTCTCGTAAGAGAAAGAGTGTCCGGTCTTGATCCTGATGCACTTGCTACATTGATTTATACTTCGGGAACAACCGGCAATCCCAAAGGCGTTATGTTGTCCCAAAAAGGATGGATCACCGCCATTCACAACACAAGTCTTCGTTTGGATATGAATGCAAATGACAATGCGGTGAGTTTACTTCCTCCCTGGCATGCATTCGAAAGAGCCATTGAATACGCGGTGATTTCGCATGGAATTGATTTTTTGGTTTCCAATATGACAAACCTGAAGGATGATCTTAGGGATTTTCGTCCCACTATATTTCCATCCGTTCCCAGAATTTGGGAATCCGTCTATAACGGAATCATGGTGAAGGTGGCGAAAGAAGGCGGATTCAAAGAAAAACTATTTCAATTTTTTCTAAAAGTCGGGGGAAGTTTCGCAAAACACAAGTCAGTTGTATTTGGGTATGATTTCGCATTGGAACGAAAATTTTTTTTATCGGATATTTTACAAAGAGCTTATTCATTTTTCGTGCTTCTTCTTTTATCTCCTTTGAAGTTATTGTCTGTGAAAATATTTTCCGCAATCCACAAAGCATTAGGCGGTAGAATCAGAATTTGCATTTCAGCAGGCTCCGCACTCCCCAGCGTAGTTGATGGATTTTTGTCAGCCATAGGACTTAAGGTGCTCGAAGGTTACGGGATGACGGAAACTTCTGCAGTGGTTTCCATCCGTTCCAATACCAAACCTACCAAAGGTACGGTGGGAATTCCAATCGATGGTTATCAAATCAAACTGAAAGACGAACATGGGAGAGAGTTAAAGGAAATTGCCGCCAAAGGAACTCTTTGGATCAAATCTGATCAGATTCTAAAAGGATATTATAAAAGACCGGAATTGAATGAAGTGGCTTTTGATAAGGACGGTTTTTTTGATACGGGTGATCTGATGCAGATTTCCTACCGGAATGAATTGGTGTTTTCGGGAAGATCCAAAGACACGATTGCGCTCATCGGCGGAGAGAATATAGAACCGATCCCGATCGAAGACAAACTTCTTTCCTCTCCGTATATTGATCAAGTGATGGTAGTGGGCCATGACCGCAAAACTTTAGGCGCCCTCATCGTACCCAATTTTGAAGCTGTGGGAAAAAAGCTCGAAGGACTTATCGGTTCCTACGATACTTGGGATTCAAATCCGAAAATAAGAGAGTTGTTTCGAAGTGAAATTACTGCTATCATTTCCAAACATAATGGTTTTAAGGCGTTCGAGGTAGTGCCAGCTAACAACTTCTATATTGTTCCCCGGCCGTTCGACCCGGATCGTGAAATGACCCGGACTTTAAAGATGAAACGAAATGTGATCGCAGAAGTATTTGCAAAAGAAGTAGGCAGGATTTACCAATGATACATCCAAAATTAAATCCCTATATCAGCGAAGAAGATAGAAATTTTTATAATACAGTATTTCAGTTTGCGGAAGAAAAAGTTTTACCTACCGCATTGGAAAGGGATGAAACGGAAACTTGGTCCGATGACCTTTGGAAAGAGTTCGGAAAAGCCGGTCTTGCCGGACTTTCCATGCCTGTGGAATACGGAGGGCAAGGTGCGAATTGTCTGCAATGTTCCCATGCAACGGATGCATTCGCCGCAGGTTCGTTAGATGGTGGTATGGGATTGTCTTGGGCTGCCCATATGATCATCGGAGCCATGCCGATCGTATTTCAAGGAACCGAAGAACAAAAAAACAGATTTTTACCAAAACTTGCAAGCGGAGAATGGATTGCCGGATTTGCATTGTCCGAGCCTTCTTCAGGATCGGATGCCGCTTCTCTTCTCACCCATGCGGAAGAAACGGAGGAGGGTTGGAAAATGAACGGATCCAAAATGTTCATTACGAACGGTCCGGTCGGTCAGGTATTTATTGTGATGGCGAGGACTTCCGAAAAGGGAAGGGGGCCTTTCGGTATTTCCGCTTTTATCGTGGAGGACTCACGAAAGGGGTTTAAGGTGAGCAAGATTCTGAAAAAACTAGGCCACCATACTTCCATGACCGCAGAACTCGTATTTGAGGATATGGTTTTGCCCAAAGAAAATCTATTGGGACCTTTGAATTCGGGTTTTGTCAGGATCGGAAAGGAAAACTTGGAATGGGAAAGAACCGTGTTCGTGGCTGGTCTCGCCGGAGCGATGGAGTTTTGTTTTCGCTCAGGGATGAGATATGCTCGGGAAAGAATCCAATTTGGAAAACCGATTGCATCCTTTTTCGGTATGAAGGAAATTTTGGTAAAAAACTGGGTTTATCTGCAAGCGGCAAGAAGACTCATTTATTGGGTAGCAGAGAGAAAGGACAAAGGGATTCCTTCTCCTTTGGAAAGTTCGCTTGGAAAACTCATATCCTCTGAAATTTCGGAGGATGTAGCAAAGGACTCCGTACAGTTGTTTGGCGGATATGGTTATATGAAGGAGTATTCTGTGGAAAGATTTTACAGAGACGTAAAACTGGGAACGATCGGCGGCGGAACCAGTGAAATTCAAAGATCCATCATATCCTCGTTGTATCCGGGCAAACAAAAGTTTATGGCTGATTTTGAAAAACTGGAAACCGTTTTCTCGGAGTCGGACAAGATTCAAAATCATCTATTCGATATTCTGATTCAAATGGACGGACAGTCTGCCCGCAAAAAACAGCAGCCGATTGAATTTGCGTTTGCAGATGTTCTTTCTCTTTTTGTTATTCTTTCCCAATCTTATTCCGATCTTTCCGTTTCGTTGCAGCATTATTCCAAAGAAGAGAAGCTGATCGATCGAAGTCTGATTACTTTTTTTCTTGTGGGGAAATATTTATCTTCTCTCTCCAGGCTATCCGGTTTCGTAAAAGAAGAACTTAACACAATTTGGAGCAGTTATCAGAAATTAGGTGAAAAGATAGAATCTCTTGTAAACGAGCGATTTTCGACTCTTCAGGAAATTTCATAAAATGAAACCGGCAATCCGAGTATCTTTGATTTATTTCGTACTCGGATTTGTTTGGATTTATCTTTCAGACCATGCACTCGCCAGTTTTTTAAAAGAATCGGAAGATTTGCGAGTGGCTCAAAGTTATAAGGGTTGGTTTTTTGTAACTCTTTCTTCTTTTATTATATTTTTTCTACTACTGAGTGAGTTCAGAGTTCAATTTAAATTTCAAAAGGAAAAAGAAGACTCGGATCATCTTTACAGAAACATTCTGGAACAAATTCAGGACTCGGTAATCGTTTTCAATTTAAATACTTGGAAAATAGAACTAATCTCCAAACAAACTGCCAATTTTTATGAAACATCAGTTACGGCCATTGTGGACAATCCGTATTTACTGATTGAAAGGCTTCATCCTGAAGACAAGGATCGAATGGTGGATATGTGGACCAACCGGCTTAGGGAAAATCATTCATCCGTGCTTTATCGGTTGTTATTCCCTGACGGAAGAGTGAAGTGGGCTCTCGAAAATAGATTGTTTTACGATAGCGGATCTGAAATGCAAAACAGAGCGATTTCACTTACTACGGACATTACCGATTATATGCAGAACCAGGAGAAACTGGAAAAATCGTTAAAGGAAAACGAGGTTTTGTTAACGGAAGTTCATCATCGTGTAAAGAATAACCTAGCAGTAATTATCTCTTTTCTTCAGCTTCAGTCTTATTCCGCGCCTCCCGATGCGGCCGCCATATTGGATCAGAGTATCGCGCGAATCAGAGCGATCGCGCTTGTACACGAAAAATTATACAGTTCTAAAAATCTTTCCGGTCTCAATTCCAAAATGTATATAGAAAGTTTGGTGGAAAATATCAAATTGATGTACATGAGGATGGACATTCGGATTCATTTGAATATCGAACCGAGAGAATTGGATCTGACTTCCGCCATTCCACTCGGACTTATGCTCACCGAACTTTTAACAAACTCATTCCGACATGCATTTCCCAATCCTCAGGAAGCAGTCATATCGGTTGATTTTCGAATCAATGACAATGATAAGATAGAATTGATTTATAAAGACAACGGAGTGGGGCTACCTACTTCGTTTGATCGGAAGAGAATAGACACAGTCGGTTTGTCCGTGATATTTTCTCTTTCCAGCCAGATGATGGGAAGAGAGATCGAAGTATTGTCCAAACCTGGCGAAGGTGTTTTATTTCATTTCGAATTTCCGAATTATAAAGATAAAAAAGGGATTTCTTAGATGCACGAAAAAGGCAAGTCCTATAACGAAATACAAATCAAAGATACTGCTCAGTTTACCAAAACCATTACGGAAACGGATGTTTATTTATTTGCGGGCATCAGCGGGGACTTTAACCCTCTGCATGTGGACGAAGAGTATGCCAAAACGACTCCTTTTGGAACGAGGATCGCACACGGAGGACTTGCTGCATCGCTCCTTGCGCCCGTGCTTGGAATGAAACTACCGGGACTAGGTACGCTTGCTTTGGAAACCACTACAAAGTTCAGAAAGCCTGTCTATTTTGGGGATACTATCACTTGCAAGGTGGAGGTTACTGAAAAATTGGAAAAATTAAAAGCGGTTCGACTGAAAGTTGTTTGGACGAACCAAAAAGGGGAGGTTGTCAGCAAAGGAGATGCCCTTGTCATTCCTCCTGGCTAAGATATTGTCCTAGAAGACCTATTTCATCTTCTACAAATTCTCTTACTTCTTCCAGTTCATCATTGTCTATGATCTCTTCCAGGATTTCTTCGCCGTTCTCATCGTTGCCTAGCCTAAGTACAATATAACCGGGAACATCGGAATCCGGATCGTCTAACTCTACATTAACGAGATGGTATTCCGATTCCGTGTTCGGTAGAAAAACCAAATACTCGAATCCGTTCAAAGAAAAAGAATAGAACACTTCCCATAAAAACTGATTTCCCTTTTCATCCACAAGATCGATTTCTTCCGACGCTCTGGACGGAAAAAAATCATCTCCCAAACCCATGCCTTGCATTTCCATTACTTATAAAAATCCTTTTCGAAGGGTAGGCTATGTTTCTTTTTGAAATTGCATTCTTTGCAAGAAGGAACCAGGTTCCCTTTGACCGATTTTCCACCTCGTATAAGAGGTATTAGATGATCCATCGTAAGCTCGTCCACTTTGAACTTGCCGGAACAATAATGACAGATGCCCGAGGAACGTTTATTTTTCCACCAGGCAGTGTTTTTGAGTTCTTTTGCCTTTCTTCTTTCCCGGGCGATTTCTTCGTCCGATACGGTAGAAAAAAATCTATCTTCAGACAAAGTCTCATCCATACTTAAAACTGGCTTAATTTCAAGTGAAATGTCAAGAAAAGAAAAAGGATCGACGAATTCCCGAGAGGGAAATTCCTACAAGTAATGGGTCGATTGTATTATATCGATAATTTACGTTCATTTGCCTTATTGCTCGGAATTGTATTCCATTCTGCAATTGTTTATGCGCCTAAAATCGGGTATGCGATCCAAAATCCGGAACGTATCGAACCATTCGGCTATTTTTGTTTTTGGATCCATAGTTTCAGGATGCCTCTGTTTTTTATTATCTCCGGTTTTTTTTCCGGGCTCGTTTGGGAAAAAAAGGGAGCCCTTCATTTTTTAAAAGGCAGATGGGAACGCATCTTTATACCGATGTTAGTTGGTATTGTCTTTTTGGCACCTGTGCAGTATTTTTTAATTCAAAAAGTATCACATCCCCATCTTTCTTATTTTAACTATTATTTATCTTTTTTTTCAAAAGCAGAATTTGGTCAGTCTCATATCTGGTTTTTGGTAAATTTGTTTTTATACGGAATATTGTTTGCCTTTTTGCCAAAGGATTTTATAAAAAAAGCATCCTCCCTTTTTCAAAAAAAACACGAATCGATTCTATTTTTTGTTTTACTGGTTTTTTCCTTTTCTCTGACTCTTTTGGCCCACTCCTTTTTCCCCAGGGGTGACAATGAATTCGGCATCGACAAGCTTCTGTTTTGTTATCAATTCGCATTCTTTTTCGGAGGGGTATTTATCTATCATTCGGGTAAAATATTGATAACGGTATCCGAATCTGCAGCCGGATCTTCTTTTCGGCTGGTCAACTGGATTTTGTTCGGTATGATCGTCTACGTTCTGTTTTATGAGTGGGAAACCACCGATCCTCTGTGGATGCCTTATTTCCGGGGAGGAGTTTATAATCGAATGATCCATATTTTGTTATGGTGTCTTTCTCCTTTCGTTTGGTTTCAGGTGTTCGTATTATTATTTCAAAAATGGGGAAATGGAACCGGTGAAATAAGCAAGTATTTGATTGATTCCAGTTTACCTGTTTATCTGGTCCACCATCCCATCTCTCTTTTTGTTGCTTTTTATTTTAGGAATTGGGATTTCCCAATCGTAGGGAAATTTTTATTCCATCTTTTGATAGTTATCAGCCTTAGTTTTTTATTTTATGATTTGATTGTGAAAAATTCAACAGGTTTAAAAAAACTTTTCGGTGTTAAGTGATATCTTTGCACCGAAAAAGTTTGTATTGATTTACGGATTTTTAAATCAGGTTCGACTAACGGCTTGTATGGCGGACGCGACCGCTGCATCCATAGTTCCGTTATGTTTTGCCAAATGTTCTCCTGCAAAAAACACTCTTTCATAAGACTCCACCCATGCTTCTTTGATCCCCAAAGAGCCCGGAGGAAATAAGGATACAAACCCTTGGCTTCCGGTTGCTTTCTGAAAGGAATGAAATACATACTGAGAGTGATCCGCCAATTCCAAAATCTCATCCGTTTTTGTTTCGGATAATGACAATTTGAGCATCGCTTTCTTCTGTGCGTCCGATCCTTTTTCAAAAAGGGATGCTCTGTCTCCTGTGGCAAGAGAAGTAAGGAGGTACGACTTTTCCCCGATAGCTTCTTCACTTGCAACATAGAGTGCCTGGGCTGGCGTATCGGTTAACAAGAATTTGGGGAATAGGTTGTCTTTTTTTACGCACAGGATTATGTTTTTGGAAATTTTACCGGATTGCATTCTGAGTGCGGAATAAACCAAATCCTTGGGAAGTCCCGGTGACCATTTGATATCCAGAACCGCTGCAGGAGGAAGAGTACAAATGATTAGGTTCCCACGAATGACTTTTCCCGATGCAAGTTCTACTTGGGCTTGGGATTTCATCTGGCTTACTTTTGTGATGGGATCTCCGAGACAAATTTCTGTATCGCCTAACTGTGTAACAAGTGAAGAAATGATTTTGTCCGCACCTCCCGAAACATAAAAACCGGGACGAAGTGCTGATTCGGCCGAGGCAAGATCATTTAAAACAGCTTCACTTGAAATTTGATTCAGATCTTCGCCGAAAAAGATTCGATAACATTCACTTAAAGCCCGAACATCCTCTTCGGCTAACCCTTGATAGCGGGCGTAAGATAAAAAATTTATCTTATCCAATCCTTGTTTTTGACTCTCATTCAAGGATTTATGCAGATCAATTACCTTTTCCAAGGTTTCTACCGAGCTTTGAGAAAGCTGAATCAAAGAGGAGGACTCCCCAGTTTTTTTGATTTGGAATTTTTCTGCGAGAGGTGAGATTTTCAATTCCAAGCCGAGTTGTTTTACTAGACTTTTGATATCGGATTGTCCGTCCCCGATCCATTCCGCACCCAAGTCCTGAACGATATTATTTGTTTTGTCCCTATGAGTATAGATTCGTCCGCCCAATCTTTCCGATCGATCTACAATCGTAACATCATATCCTGTTTGGCGAAGTAGATAAGCTGAGTAGAGACCGGAAAGTCCTGCTCCCATGACGATTGCTTTTTTAGAAGAGGAAGATTTGCCCATTGGCTTTGTTTCTGCGGCTACCGGGGTAATCGCCCAAGAGTTGCGGGAAAGTACAACGCTGGAAACGGAAGTTGTGATTGCTAGTTTTTTAAGGAAGTCTCTGCGATTCATAAATCTTGCCCCTAAATTCTAGCAATTCAGAAAAAAGGCTAGAAAAATTACCAAATTCGTTTCTACTAGCCATTGCTTTTTTGCATCAAATCCGAGGACTCTTTGAAAATTAATTTGAAAAATATATTTTATTCTCTTGTTTTAGTTCTTTTTCTGCCGATGTTTCCTGTTTTTTCCCAAGCACCGTTGGTTTTGGATCATCATATGGAAGGAAAAACCGTTTGGCAAAACACTTTGATTTTGGAAGATACTTCCGCAAATTTTTCTAAAGAGGAAATTATTTCAGGCAAAAGAGATTCCGAATTTTCCAAGCTGCAAACTCCGAATCTCGGGTTTTCCTCTTCCCAGTTTTGGATTCGGCTTCCCGTTCAAAACCCGTCTCCCGACACATTGGAATGGATATTGGAATACAATTTCCCTTTGATTGATGAGATAGAAATTTACGGGAACCACCTTCCTTTCGGGATTCATAGTTTAACGGGTGATAGTTTTCATTTCTCCGAAAGAAATGCAGATTATCGAAATGTAGTGTTTCCTCTTGTTGAAAAACCAAAGACACAATCTGTTTATTATATACGTATCAAATCCGAATCAACGATCCCCATCAGTTTGGAAGCTTGGTCTACTAAAGAATTGATTAGCAAAATGACAAAGGAACAAATCCTGTTCGGTTTGTTCTATGGAATCATGTTTGTCATGGCGATTTATAATTTTTCCATATTTGTTTTCACAAGAGATTACAGTTATTTTTTTTATGTGGTATTCATAACGTCCATTTCTCTTTTTCATCTTTCTAACAACGGTTTTGCGTTTCAGTATTTATGGCCTGATTCCCTCTGGTGGGCAAATTATTGTCTTCCGTTTTTTATCTGTAGCTCCTGTTTTACTGGAATTTCCTTCGCAACTTATTTTTTGAATTTAAAAAAGCATGCTCCATTATTTACAAAGTTACTAACCTACTGGTTTGGAATTTTAGTAGCAGTAAGCGTTGTTGTTTTCTTTCTTCCTTACCGAATGGCGGTTTTGACTTCGATTGGTTTTGCCGTTCCTACCGCCATTATCATGATTATCAGCGGTATCATTGCAGTTTTAAAAAGATCCCGAACTGCCAGATTTTACCTGATCGCTTGGACTTTCTTTCTATTGGGTTGCCTTCTTTTTTCTTTGAAGAGCCTAGGCATTCTCCCTGACAATCATATTACCCGATGGACGATACAAATCGGAACCGCATTGGAGTTGGTTTTATTGTCCTTGGGTCTTGCAGATCGTATCAATTTTCTCTCCCGTACTTTAAGAGAAAATATCCGCGAACTATCGGGTACTAAGATAAGGATTGAAGAATCGGAAAAGCGGTTTAAGGAAATTTTTCAAGGGTCGGAAGAAGTCATTTTTATGTTAAACGAGTCATCTGAGATTTTGAATGCCAATAGATCTCTTTCCAAACATTTGGGATTTCGTTTGGATGATGTTAAAGGCAAAAAAATAACACATCTTCTATACTCCACAAAAAAGAAGGCGGGCTTTAACGAATTGTACGTGAATGACAAATTCGATGAGTTGAACAAAACCAAAAAGGTTGTCCATTTCCAAACTGAGTTTGCTCAAAAATACGTGAAAGAACCCAAAGACATGAAATGTAGTATTCAATTTGTAGAGTTGGATGATACAAGAGAAATACTTGTCAAACTTTCTCCTCAATACGAGGACACTCTTTCTAAATTAGTTGTTTCCGAAAGAATCGAATTTTCTATGAACAATTATCTGAGAAATGCAGAATTGATTTCTCAAAAGATCACATCTCAACTGGCACAACATATGAATTCGGTAGAACAAACGGAAGTGCGAACCGCTGTTAGGGAAATACTCATCAATGCGATCGAACATGGAAATTTAAACATCGGGTTTGAAGAAAAATCAAACGCACTCATAGAAGGAAATTATTTGGAGTTTTTGCAGAAACGTCAGGAAGACGCAAGATATAACCGAAAAAAAGTATTTATCAGTTATATTCTGAATGAGGAGTATGTCGCTTATCGGATATTAGATGAAGGGAAAGGGTTCGATCATCAAAAGGTTTTTTCCAAAACAATGGAAGAATTGAACGACGTGCTGGAACAACATGGCCGGGGAATCCTAATGACTCGTTCGGTATTTGACAGGGTGGAATACAACGACGCAGGAAATCAGGTGAGTCTGATCAAATATTTAAGAAAACCTACTTAGTTTCTGACCCAGTCGAGTACCCACCATTCATTCCATTCCTGTTCAAATAACATTTTGCCGGGAAGATGGGATTGTAATAGATCAACGAACGCGTCTTTTTTTTCCGTAATGATACCGGAAAAAATAAATCGAGGTGCTTTGATTTCGGCCAGTGAACGGATGTTTTGTGATAAAACTGCAAATGTGATATTTGCAATTGCAAGTTCATACTCGTAATTGTTTAAGTTAGGATTGGACAATCCGGATTCTTCTACCGTAAAATGAATCTTTCTACCGAAATCGTTTTCTTGCCAGTTGGACCAGGCCGCCTTCACCGCATTCTGATCTATGTCCAGAGCAAAGATTCTATCCGTTCCCAGTCTGCCGAGACCGATGGATAAAATCCCCGAACCGGTTCCTAGGTCGCATGCCGTTTTAAAAAAGCTTTTTTCCGTTTCCTTGATCGCATCCAGTCTTTCTAATATAAGTTTGGTGGTCTCGTGATGGCCGGTTCCGAAAGCTACTCCCGGGTTTATGAATAAAGGAATTCCTCCCGAAGGTTCCCAAAGAGTTTTTGTGCCTTCAGAATCTTTTTCCCAAGTAGGAATGACCCAAAGTTTTTTGCCCACGGCAAAAGGTTTATAAAATTCCTTGTATGCTTCTTCGTAATCTCTGGTTTCTATTTCTCTCGATTCGTAACTAGCTGATTCTAAAAAATTGATTTTGAGAAAGATGATGATTTTAAGTTCTTTTTCAATATCGTCTTTGTCCAAATAGATTCGGATATTCGTATTTTCCCTTAAAATTCCTTCTTGGTTCGGCTCTTTGGGAGCGTCTCCGTCAAATAGAATTTCATAATACCCTGCAACAGAGAGGCTGTCCAATAGTTCGTATAAACTATCCGAACCCTCTTTGGGTAAATTGACTTTAAGTTCTCTGTATTCCAAGTTAGGTGAAGGAATCGGTAGGAACTATCCTACTTCGTCCGTATAATCCATAACCAGATACATAAGCGTTTCCTGGTCGGTAGGATTTGAATATTCGTGAGAAACATCGGCTTTGAAAAATACGGAATCTTTTGGTTCGAGTTCCACTACTTTTTCACCAACGCGTAACCGAAGTTTGCCGGAAACAACAACGATATTTTCCGTTGTTCCGGTTTTATGAGCTTCTGCAACTTCATGTCCGCCCGGTTTTAATAATAATTCGTAAAATTCTGTTTTTCTGTTTCCGAGAAAAGGAAACAAGGCTCTACTCGCGAAAACTTTCGAGTTTGAAAAAAGCACTTTTGAATTTTCCGCTTTCAATACATGAATGCCTTCTTGGTTTTTCTCTTTGAGTAGTTCCGAAAAAGGAACGTTCAATCCGTTTGCAATTTTCCATAAAACGGAAATGGTAGGAACCGATTTGCCTTGTTCGATTTGAGAAAGCATTGCGCGGCTTACACCACAACGATTTGCTAATTTGTCCAGGGAGAACCCTTTTGTATGGCGGATGAGTTTTAGGTTTTCTTTGACCACATCCGTAATGTAATCTCCCGATTCTGCGAAAGCTTGTTCTTGTTCATCAGTGGGAGGTTCGAGTTTGGTAGCCATTGCTCAAGAATCCAATATAACAGAGGAAATGTCAATCCACTATCGGAAGAGTTTTAATTTTTTCTCTTCAATTACAAAAACAGGAGGAGATTTGGGAATTTTGGAAGCCATTTGAAACACTTCTTTGGCAGTTCCCCGGAAACTAAGCTCTCCTTCTGTCGAAATTCCCAAGGCCAAAAACACCCTTCTGTCCCCAGGCAGGAGTTTTGAAAGAGATTCCAGAAGGTGTTTGGTGCGATAAGGTGTTTCATAAAAAACGAGTGTATGGCCGAGGCTTAGATAGGTTTTGATTTCCCTCTCTCTTTCTTTTTGGTCTCGGGGGAAAAATCCGAGGAAGGTAAATGGAGAAGTGGAAAATCCGGAAGATGTGAGTCCGGCGATCGCAGCAGTAGGTCCCGGTGCCGATTTGACTATGACTCCCATTTCCCAGGCACGGGGAACAAGTCTTCTACCCGGATCTTCCAGCCCGGGACTGCCCGAATCGGAAATAACGCATGTTAATCGGGTCGTTGAGAGGCGAAGTGCTATCTCCTGCAATTCTTCTTCCGTGGTATGTTCGTTCAAGAGATCGAATGATTTGCTGATTCCTAATTTTTTCAAAAGAGTGGAAGTGGTTCTGGGTTCTTCTCCTAAAATCCAATCCGCTTTTTCCAGCAACTCCTTTGTACGCGGAGGTAGGTCGCGGTCATCCCCAAGAGAGTTGGAGACAAGATAGAGTACGGGTTTGCTTTGATCCATGATCTATTTAGCTCGTTCCTTAAGTTTCCAAAGCAAAGTAGGGTTGAATGGAGATTCCTTTTTCCGAACAGGCTTTTACAAATTCAGGATTTCCCCTGTCGATTGCCACACCCAGCTTCCTTGCATAACATAACATCGGATAATCGTTGAAAGAATCTCCGAAGACGAGATCGGGAATCTCTCCGATCCTGGACTGAATCGCTTTTACTTTTCCTTCACCGTAAGTGTACGGTTCGATGATCTCATGTGCGTAGATTCCGTTCGGATTTTTTTTCTGAACCATTCCGATTACATTCTCCTCTTTTACGGGAAAGTGATGAGCAATGGCTCTGATTCCGTCTTCCGGAGATGCAGTGACAATATAAATCTTCCAATGATTGGAATTTAAAAATTCAATGAGATCGAGCATCTCTTTTTGCGGAAACACCGCAAATCCTTCTCTCAGCCGGGCCACTTTTTCCCAAGTCCTTCGGGAAAGATCGTAAAAGCCGTCTTTGGTATAACCTTGGAAAATAAACGAAGTCCATCTATATCCCTTTTCAATTCCAAACTCTTTCAATTGGTAAGTGTATTCTTCCCAAACCAAATGCTCTTTTTCGGAAATCGGTTTGGTTTTATGATTTTTCCAATAATCCTTGTCTCTAAAAAAAAGGGAAAGGTCGTCAGGAAGAAATAACATTCCCTCGGAGATAACGGAATCCATGATCTTTTCACCGAAGTCGTTTCGGATCAGAGTGTTATCAAAATCAAAACAGGCGAGACCTGGGGAAGAGGAGATGATTTGAGTTAGGCTCGCATGCACGGAAGGAGCCCAACTTTTAAGAGGAAAAGAAGTCACTAAATCAATTTGCGAAACTCACCATGCTTGTGGCAACACCTTCTTCGAAAGGGGTTAGGAAGTTCTCCGGATTCAAATAAACATTATGGTATCTCACTTCGAAGTGAACATGAGGACCTGTCGACTTTCCCGTGTTTCCGGAGAGTGCGATGATCTGTCCTTTTTTAACAAAATCACCTGGTTTTACAAGCACCACATTATTATGACCGTAAACAGTGTGAAAGTGATTGAGATCATTATGATAGATTTTAACAGCATTCCCGTAGTCACCGCTTCTTCCTGAAACTTCAACTAGACCGTCTGCGGCAGCTAGAACGATTGAGTTTTTGGGGATTGCTATGTCCACACCGGTATGAAGTGTGTTCCATCTTCTTCCGATTCGGGAAGAGATTCTGGTTTTGCCATTTGGTAAGACCGGCCAGATGAACTGATCAATTTCCGTGCCGATTGCTTCTCTATAGCTACCTGCTTCCTGTAGGGAATTAGAATATTCTCTACTATAAGGAACAAAAATCGGGCGACCCAGTTTCTTTTTTTCTTTTTCGGAAATCGCATTTAGGCTGATCACGTCATCGTAATCTGCTCCGAATTCGACCGTTTTTTCCAATAATGTCTTTTTTTCCGAACGAAAATCCACCCAAAGTCCCCATTTCTCCTGGTATCTTTGGAAATCATGGTTATCTAAAAAGGCAGGTTCGTTTTTTCGCTTCTGATAAGAAGCAAATGCAGAGAAGGTAACTACGAAAACCATCGCCGCAAGAATAGTGAACAAATATCTTTTTCGTTTCATCGTTTTCAGCCTCACATTTTATTGTGCACCGCCAAATTCTCACAGAAAGGTTTCTGGTCAAGGAAAAGGGCTTCCTTATTTGGCACTAAAATGTCGAATTATGTCACATAATTAACCATGTTCAATGGATAGGCAATCTTAAAATCGAGGTTTTGGCGGGGAAAAATGTGAGACGGCACTGTCGTAGTGAGAAGTGAAATAACCTTCCTACAGGATTTTCCTGTGAGGAAGGTTCTAGTTCGTAAATAAATTATTTATTGGCTCTGCAATTGTAAAGAATGGTGAGAATTGGTTTGATTGCGATAAAGATAGAACCCGGCCATTACTAAGAACACGGTTCCGATCCCATAAGAAACCCAACCTAGACCGAAATAACCTAAAAGTCCGAATCCTAAAATCAAACGAATGATCTCCAGGGTGCCTCCCCAGGATTTTCCTTCGATCATCGCATTGACAGACACGAGAGAAAGAGTCACCCAGAGGGCAAAAAGTGCTTGGGAGAGCATTGTAAATTTGGTTACGAAAAGTAGAAACGCAAAAGATCCCAAAAGGATTCCCACAAACCATGCGGTCGTATAAGAACGAACTTCTGCATTTGGTTTAGGATCGTATTTTACAAAACTTCTCGCACTCACTTCCGGGATGGGAAGAAAACCGCCAGATTTGTTTTCTTCCGGTGGAAACCAACCGGGAGGCATTAGGAAAACTTTGATTTTGTTTAGGATTCCTTTTGCATGGAATGCTTGTTTGCAGAGCTCTGCATAATAATGATAATTCGCATAAACCGGATTGAAGCTTTTGAGAGGTTTCACCGTTCCGTAAACGCATTCTTCTTCTTCCACTTGGAAAGTACCGAACATGCGATCCCAAATGATGAAAATCCCTCCGTGATTGCGATCGATGTATTTCGGATTGATTGCGTGGTGGACTCTGTGATGGGAAGGAGTGGACAATAGATATTCCCCTACTTTTCCGATTTTATTCACAGCTTTTGTATGCACCCAGAATTGGTAGATCAGATTGATTTGGCCCACACCTAAAAACATCCAAGGGTGAAATCCGAGTAGGGCGATCGGAACGTAAAAAATCCAAGAAGAAAGTCCGCCGAGTCCGGTTTGACGGAGCGCCACTACCAAATTGTATTCTTCGCTGTGGTGGTGGATGACATGGCCTGCCCAAAAGAAATTCACTTCGTGAGAAACTCTATGGAACCAGTAATAACAGAAATCTTGTAAAACGAGGCAGATCACCCAAGCGAGCGGGTTTGTCAGTGCGAATTCGAAAATTCTAAAATGTTCATAAATATAAAAGTAGGCAAACAGTCCGACCCCTTTTTGGAAGAGTCCCCAAAGTTGGGAAATAATCCCTGTGCTCAGATCGGCAATGGAGTCATTCAATCGATACAGTTCTCTTTGTTTTTTGATACCGATGATTACCTCGATCCCGATGAGTAAAAAGAAAACCGGAATGGCGAATGTTACAAATGGCGGAGGTGTGAAATTTTCGAACATAACGAAATAGTTTTGCCCGTTTTATGACAAAAGGTCAAGTAATTCTTGACCAAGAGTCAGAAATTGTTTTCGGTTCAACTCTTCCGGTCGGGAAGTGGGGGAAATATTTGTTTTTTCCCAGGCCTTTCTTACTGCTTCCTGAAATTTTGGGTCTTGTGAAAAAGGAGAGTCTCTTAAACTAACTTGGATTTGTTTTCTTTTTCCCCAAAAAAAAGTGCGGAGAAGCCTGGACCAAACGGCTATATCCTCTTTCGAATGGAATAAACGTTCTTCCTTCGGGCGGGGAAGAATCCGAATCAAGGCGGAGTCAATTTTGGGAACGGGATAAAAACATTTTTTATTTACTTTTTTCAGGAATTCTATTTTTCCCATACCTTCCAGAAATATGGAAAGAGAGGATATTTCGCCTGTGACTCGTTCGGCGAATTCCTTCTGCACCATAAAAACACCGCCTCTCCAATTTTTAAATTCAGTAGCGATGATTGTCAGTATTTCGCTTGTTAGATGATAAGGAAGATTTCCGAATATGAATACTTCTTTGGAAAAGATATGATGGAGATTTTCCAAAGCGTCCCCTTCATAGAGAACGGCTTTTGGAAAAAGATTGAGGTATGTGGTTTTTGCAAGTTCGATATAGGCGCGATCAATTTCAAAAAGATAAGTAGGTCTTTCAAACTCCAAAATCGGATAAGTGAGAGTACCTAGCCCGATTCCGATCTCCGCAAGTTCCACATTTTCCTTTTCGAAAAAATCTTTGCTGCACTCTGCAATATAACGAACTATATTCTGATCGATTAGAAAGTTTTGTCCGAATTTCTTTTGCGCAACCAGAGAGTTAGAGGAAAGAAAATTTTTGATCTCGGAGAGTTTGATTATGGGAGCGTACAAGTAGTTCCTCTACGCTTATAATTTTCCAGTAAGAAGAAATCCCAAGAAGTTTTTGGTATTTTTTCCAATCTTCGGGATTTTCTTTCACCCATTTGGGAAAATCAAGTAACAAGATCCCCGCTTGTTCGGTTTCCGAATTCAGTCCCGATTTTATCCAATTTTTTTCATAGAGAGATGTGATTTCTAAAAGCTTGGAAAACTTTTTTTTGTCTCCCGTATAGCGAAGTACGGGGATTGGATTTTTCTTTCCGAAAAGAACAACCGGTAGAGTTTCCGATCTGTCGATTTGGAAGTTTTCGTTCCAGGCATTTATCTGTTTTAACCAGGGTTCCAGTTTTTCCTCGTTGGTAATGACGGAAAGTCTTGCAGAGACATTTGTTTTTAAAATTTCTTTTTGCAGATCCAACACATAACGGAGACAAGACTCCTTTTCGAAGAAGATGGAATTCGCATTCATATTTTGCAATCTTAGTGATTTTACAAATGTTTCAAATTGGTTTTGAGAATAACAATTCCCCAAGATCGAAATCTTTTCCTCTCCGAAAAAAAATGCGTTTCCTTTTTGAATTCTATGGACCGGCAAATTTTCCTGACTTTGTTTTACCGAGAGAATCAAAACTCCGAAAGGAAAAAACAAAACGATACCCGATAGGATCAGAAAATGGAAAAAAGAATAACCGATCTTCGGATTGTTTACGATGTCTTTGGGTTTGAAGATTTTATAGATTATGATAAAAAGGAGTATCGTGAAGATAAAATACAGCCAAATCCCCGTTTGTTTGTCATTCCATTCGTAATAGAATCCTATTTTTCCGGGCAATGCGGTTACCAATTTCAATAAAATTCTTAAGAATAGATCGGTTATGATCCAGAAGAGGTCCGCAATGTTTTGGAATAAAAATTTTTGAATGATAAGGCAAAGATAGAGTAAGGGAAGAATGATTCCTGCGAGAGGGATCACAATCAAATTGATCAGAATACTGCCGAATGAAAAAGAATGGAATACATAGGCGAGACTTGGGAAAGTTCCGAAGGAACAGGAAAGTGACAAAGTCAGATTGTCTTTCAAGAAGTGGGAGATGTTTGGAAATAGAACTTTGTCTATTGCAGGTTTTAAAAAGAAGATTCCGAAGACCGCCCCAAAAGACAGTAAAAATCCGACGCTTAGATAATCTCCCGGAAAGAAGAGTGCCACTGTGGCTCCGGAATAAAATAACGTGTCGGAAGATTGAGCCTTTTTATAGAAAATAACACCTAACATGCTGTAAAATGCGAATGAATAAGCTCTTACAAAAGAAACGGGAAAATTCAAGAGATATAGATAAAAATATCCAAACAGAAGGGACACAAGAACGGGAAGGATTCTGGAAAACCAAAAAACCCTCTTTAAAAATAACAAACAAAAACCTAGATAAATTCCCAGATGAAGCCCCGAAGCGGCAAACAAGTGCAATACTCCTCCTTCTTTCGCTTCCTGTTTGACGGATTTTGGCAAAGATTTGCCGGAACCGAGAACCAATCCTTCCGCAACTAATGCCAGTTCTTTGGGAAGCTTGCTTTCTTTGAGTAACCCTCTGACTTCTTCCTGAAATTTGTAAGGATTTGAGTTTTGATTTATTCTTTTTTCCTTTGGAAAACCTTTTGGAAAATAAATCTGAAAACATCCGAAAACTAAAAACCCTATGATCAGATAGAGAAATTTTTTTTTAAGATACGATTTTATAAATCGGGAAAAGAAAGGAGGAAGTAGTAAAAACAAAATGGAACCGATACAGATAAGGAAAGAAAAACCGGGAATGTTCGGATAAATCCGATTTAAGAGTCCGACCAGACAAATCCCGAGGGAAACCATTCCCCCTTCGGAAGCGGGAAAAATGCGTGGAAGTGGTGAGGACTTCATACCTCTTTAGGTAAAAAACTAAAGAGATCGGACCTGCCCTATTCAAAAATAAGAAAGAAAGATTCGTAGTTTTGACTAAAAAGGATAAATTCCCAAAGCCTTTCGAACTTCCTCGATTTTTTTTCGGGCGATCGAGCTTGCCTTGGTCTTGCCTTTTGCCAAAATTTCATTCACATAACTTAGATCATTCGAAAGTTCTTCTCTTTTTTTTCGAAACGGTTCGAAATGAGTCATCACTTGGTCCAAAAGTGATTTTTTCAAATCACCGTATCCTACCCCGCCGGATGTGTATCTGGTTTTAAGTATTTGTTTTTCTTCTTCATTTAAAAACAAAGAATGAATTTGAAAGATGATGGAGGTATCCGGATCTTTCGGTTCGGATATTTCTTTGGAATCACTTACAATCGACATGATTGCTTTTTTGATTTCTTTTTCCGTTCCGAACAGATCAATCGTGTTTTTGTAGGACTTTGACATTTTAGCACCGTCTACACCGGGTATGGCGGCGGTGTTTTCGTCAATATCCGGTTCGGGAACGGTGAGTGTCTCTCCGAAGTTTGAATTGAATCTTTCTGCAATATCTCTTGCGAATTCGAGATGTTGTTTTTGGTCTTTCCCTACGGGAACTTTATCAGCAGAATAAAGCAAAATATCCGAGGCCATAAGGACGGGGTAGGTGAAAAGTCCCGCTCCGGGAACAAATCCTTTTGCTACTTTGTCTTTGAAGGAATGGGCCAATTGCAATTGGGAAACTGTAATGGACTGAGATAGATACCAAGTCAGCTCCGTTACTTCGGGGACATCGCTTTGAATCCAAAAGATGGTCTTGTCCGGATCAACTCCCAGCGCAAGTAGATCCAAAGCCGCTGAGATAGTATTTTCTTTTAGATTTTCTTTTGAAGAAAAAGTAGTTAACGCGTGTAAGTTTGCAATGAAAAGCATCAACTCGGCTTTGTTTTGGTAATGTAGAATTTTCCGAATTGCAGAAAAATAATTTCCTAAATGGAGTTTGCCTGAAGGTTGTACACCGGTTAAAATTTTCATGAAATAGTTAAGTTGTATTTTGTTGCTATTCCGAAGATGCTTCTTCCGAATCTTCTCCGAAAGTAGACTCGGAATCATCGGAAGATTTTTTATAAGATTCGGAATTGAAAGAAGAATATGTCAGTCTTTCGTATTCTTTGTGCAATTTGATCAGTTCCTGTTCTATTTTTCTATGTGCGGTCAGTTTGGTTGTTGTCTGTTGGTCTTTGAAGATCACCGCATAATTGTACAAATACTTTGTAAACTGGGTCAAAACATCTTCCACATACATTCCGTTGATTCTTTCTTTAGCAACGACCGCTTTTTCGTGGTGGGGAATGAACCTTTGCATGATTTTGATTTCTTCTATCACTTTTTCCTTTGTTGTTGAAATTTTGTCGGATATTTTTCCTCTGGATTCGGTTTCTTTGGCCATCAGATGATTTTCTATGATGATATTGAGTTTGTTTGCAAAATTGCCGAAAAACTCGGAGGCTTCCGTGAGTGCGGTTAAAATCGTATTTGCAATTTGGTCGATAGTACCTTTGTTGTAATCTCCGTTATACTGTTGAAAAGTATATTGAAAGCTGGGGAACTTGCGATTGAAATTATCAATCGTTCTCACCAAATTGTTCATGATTTCGATTTCTTCTTTGAAAAGACCCGGCTGCACCAGAAGCAAATCCTGATTTTGGTTTTTATCACCTAGCCTTACATAACCTTCCAAAAGGTTGATATAAACCGTTTGGATGTCTCTTAGAAGCAGGTATACCAAACGATGCGGCTGTGACTTGTATGAGTTTTTGATTGTTTGGCTGCGGGCACTATCAGGCATATGGTGCGCCATATAATCGTCCACAACTCCATTCAAAAAATCGAAACTGATTTTTCCTTTGTCATCTATAGTAAAATAACGGGAACGGAGGCTTTGCAATTCTTCCTTTTTGAAAACCCTCGTGTTGATATCATCCGATATTTTCGCAACTGTGATCTCTACTTCTTTTTGAATCTCACGCGCCGCCTGAAATTTATGTTCCTGGATGGCAGGTACTTTTAAGTCGGCAACAATCTCCTGCCAGGAAAACATTTTCTTTTTGGAAACAATATAAAATGCGGTAATGGCATCCGTAAGTTTGGGCCTTGTGGATTCCAAAGAAAGTCCGAAACTGATTCCATCCATTACTGTGGAAAGTCTGGAAACCAGTTTATCATCTTGTCTGACTACTTCCGGCAAATGATCCAGAATGATTTGGCGTGCATCATCTCTTTGTAAAAAGCGCACATAGAACATTTGCATTTTAATGGAGCGATCCAAAAATATATCAGGGGAAATTTTGTCCAGGAATAGAGAATCGAGTGATACGAAAGCGCTGAAGAATTTATTATAGTTATTGATTACATTATAAACAAGAGGAGTCCATAATCTCCATCCTTGTTGTTCGGCCATTCGAAGCGCCTGGATCGTTGGAATAATTGTGTCCTCTTTTAACGTGCGGAATAATTTTTCAACTCCCGGTGAGATGCTCGGATTCCTTCCGAAAAGTCCTATATCAATGGCGCCGGTATCTTTGGCGAATTTTCCGATGGAAGAAGCTCCTCCTCCGCCTCCTCCGAAAAGACCCGCAAGTAATCCTCCACCCGTCTTGGTTTCGTTAGGTTTTTTCTTGCCTGTGCCTTGCTTTTGTTTGATGCTATCAACTGTTACCAGTTCGCTGGGAGATCTTAATCTTTTTTCGGATCTTTGTTTGTTGTCTTGGGAAGAAGACCCGTTGTCCCGGGAAAAGGAAGAACTGGAACTTTGTTTTTCTTCCGAAGCAGGCTTTTTTTTCTCTTCTATTCCCCGTTTTTTATTTAATATATCTTCATCCACTTTTCGGATCAGATCGATACGGATGAATACATCGTTGGATTTTAATATTGCTTCATCTATCAGTTGTTGGTGTTCCGGTGTTCTTGTCTTGCGATATAAATCGGCAAAGACTCGGTGAGCTTCTGTTCGCGAAACGGGTGTCACTCGTTATTCCTTCTGGTTTAATGGATTCTCAACGATCTGAGAACTGGTCGGGGGTTGAAAATTAAATAAAGAAGTCCCAAGACCTATATTGGTAGCGATTCCCGAAAAGGCAATTTCCGTAACTTCTTCGTCGTCCCTTTTCATTTTTAAAACCCTCGGCATATCATTATCGGATACTACTAAAATGACTTCTGTATATCTTTTGTTTGGTGAAGTTAGACGAAATGTTTTACCGCTTATTGTAACATTTTCATATCCCGATAAAAATCCACCAAGTCCGCCAGACACACCTTTCAGATCCTGTTTTCCGGAAATGGAGGAGTCAGGATTATAAAACCATAATGTCTTTCCATTTGACGAAATAATTCTTCCGTCATTCAAACGAACATGGAGCTGGTAGGGATTTTTGTAAGAGATGATTCCTGTAAGTCCTCCGTTCACAGTGACTGTGGCTCGGAAACTTTCCAGGGAATTCAAACGACCGATGACTGAATTGAGTTTATCTCTTCCGTCCTGTGCCAAAATTCCTTTGGAGAAAAGGCACAAGAGGGAAAACGAGAAAATTAATCTTAGAGAAAGAAGCACGGCTTCCATCTAAAAGAACGCATGGGATTACCCCAGCACTTTTTTGAATTCTGAAGTGAGAGCCGGAACTACTTCAAACAAATCCGCAACTACACCGTAAGTCGCTACTTTAAAGATCGGAGCGTCTCCGTCTTTGTTGATGGCAACGATGTATTTGGAAGATCCCATACCAGCTAAATGTTGGATGGCTCCGGAAATTCCACATGCGATGTAACAGTTAGGGGAAACCGTCTTACCGGTTTGACCTACTTGGTGTGAGTGGGAAATCCAACCCGCATCAACTGTTGCACGAGATGCTCCTAGGGCTGCCCCTAAAGTATCTGCTAAGTCTTGGAGAAGAGGCCAGTTTTCCGGTCCTTTGATTCCACGACCACCGGATACGATAATGGATGCATCCGCTAGTTGAACTTTGTTTCCGCCGCTTAGGTCTTTGGAAAGTGATTTGGTTCTCACTTCGCCAGCCTCAGCACCGGATTTTTCTACAGCACCCGCTCCGTCTTTCGGAGTTACTTCTTGGGAGTTTGCACGAACTGTGAAAATTTGAATGTCAGAAGTTACTTTGAAATTTGCGTAAGCTTTTCCGGAGTAGATTGGTTTTTTAGCAACGACTTTACCACCGTCAATGGAAAGACTAACTGCATCCGCTACGATTCCTGCGTTTGCTTTGATCGCAACACGAGCGGAATACTCTTTTCCTTGAGAGGAGTGAGGTAGAAGAACTACCGAAGGTTTTTTCTCTTGGATGATTGCGTAGATTCCGTTCGCATAAGCTTCAGGATTGAAATCACCTAGGTTGGCACCTATGATGGTATCAGCACCTGCCGCTTTCAGATCTCCTGCAAATTTGTCTATGTTGTCTGTAATGATTACAGCATGAACTTTTCCGCCGATTGCATCAGCAATCTTTCTGCCTGCTGAAGTAAGTTCTTTGGAAATTTTTTTAAGTTCGCCGTCTTTGAGTTCGCCTACTATTAATACGTCTGCCATGATCTTCTCCTTAGATAACTTTCGCTTCTTCGCGAAGAGCTTTTACGAGTTGGGAAGCAAAACCTTGTGCATCGGCTGCTTCTAATTTTCTGCCGGAAATACGTGGAGGAGGCGGTTCCAAACCAACCACTTCGATTTTAGAAGCGGTAGCTCCTAACTCATCAGGTTTTTTTACATCCACCGGTTTTTTCTTTGCAGACATGATTCCCTTTAAGCTAGGGTATCTTGGCTCGTTCAGACCTTTTTGAGCAGTCACAGCAACTGGTGCCTGTGTTTCTATGTTTTCAGTTCCACCTTCCACTTCACGTGTTGCAGTTACTTTTTTGCCGTCAAATTCGAGTTTGAGAGCCATTGCAATGTGAGGGATGTTCAATCTTTCTGCGATTTGGATGACTACTTGAGAGCTGTCGGTATCGATGGATTGGCGACCACCAATCACTAGATCCGCATTTTCAGATTTGATTAAATTTGCGAGCAGTTCAGAAGTGTAAGTAGAGTCAAAAGTGACATAATCGTCCACTTTTACGTGAACTGCACGATCAACACCCATTGCATAAGCGGTTCTAAGTGCTTCTACAACTCTGTCTGGACCTAGGGAAACTGCGATTACCTCGCCGCCCGTTTTTTCACGAATACGAATCCCTTCTTCAATAGCGAATTCGTCATATGGGGAGATGATCCATTTGACACCGGCTTCGTTAATAGCCTTATCTCCCACCTTAATGGAGGTTTCCGTATCTGGAACCTGCTTTACAAGAACAACAATTTTCATTCCTTAACCCCGTTTTCCTGGATTACCTTACGACCAGAAAATGAGAGCGAAGGGAGAAGGAAAGTCTTTTATTCTCGTAGAAAAACGTATTTGGACCAATTATAAGCCCAAATGATAAAGAAGATTACCACGAGGACATTGGCGTCGGTTTTGAGATAGAGACTCAGTCCGGTAGTCAAAGGGAGAAATAAAAAGAGCAGAAAGGAAAAAAATAAAATGAAATGGGTAGGTGTCTTCAGATGTTTCGGACTTTCCGAGAGGGTGGGAAAAAACCCTTGGGACGCCAAAGGTTCTTTTTTTTTCTCAACGAAAATGATATAAAAACAAAGACAGGCCAAAAGAAGAATATGAATCAACACTAAGATCATATGGCTAAGAAATTCCATTCGGACTTTGGAGAATAGAAAAAATTAAATCATCCAAAGAAACAAAAACGGTCCATAGGCAAGTTCGCAAAAAGTTTTAAACCAAACGGGGGAATTTTTTCTTCCCCAAGGTTCCAGAAATATCAAATAACAGAAAGTAAACGATAAACAGAGCGCGGGCAGATGATGATTCGGGTCTTGCAATCCGAAATAAATGCAAAGTCCGATCCCAATGCCTGAGAGAGTATAAAACAACATGGTAGTATATTCTTTTCCCAAATAAAGTGTAATCGTTTTGAAGCGGAATTGTTTGTCCCATTCCAAATCATTTCGATAAGTGAGAAGGACATTGCAAAGAACGCTGAGAAATAACGTGAAAAAAATAGGATATTCGTCATAGTCAGGAAATCTTTCGAGTAATACCGGGAAGGAAATTCCCAGAGTATAGAGTAAGGAAAGAACTATCTCTTTCGGTAAAAATGAAATCCGAAAAAATTGAGTGGAGATAAAGTATAAAAATACCAAAAAACCGAGAACGACTCCTGCTATAAAAAAAGATAACGGCAAATACAAAAAACCCAAAATCACGCTGAAAGTTAATGAAAGTAAGCCGGCAAAAACGGTCAGACCGATTTTGTTTTGATAAAAGATTCCCCTCTCCGTTTTGACTCCTCCTTTTTCCCTGATGGAATCGGAAGAACGATCCAAAATATAAATGGAAAAAACAGCGAGTCCCAAACAGACAAGGATAGGAATCTTCGGTTTTACGGAGAGGGACAGGCTCAGTAAGGCGACATTGCCGAATACTGATAATAGAACATCCGCGCTTAAATAGAAAAAAGGAAAAAATAATTTTTTAACCAAGAACCGGTGACTCCTCTTTTTGACCCGCCGTATCATCTGGGTCTTCTTTGTTTTATAAATCACTTAAAAAAAATCTTTCCTTTTTGAAAAGTTCATCTTATGAATGGCGGAATATGACATCGTTTTGGAAAAAAATCGACACTAAGATCAGTTTTAAAAATAAACTCAGTCCTACCATGATTGTGCTTTTGGAGGAAGAAGAAAGAAACGGTGCCAAGGTCGCGAACCAGTTCCGATATGTGATCGGTGCTGCCATGACCGTGAGTATAATCGCAAATCTCCCGAATATAGATACAATTTGGGGTTATGCGGTCAATTTCGGCGCTTTGTTTTTCTATTTTGTAAACACTTACTTTCATGCTTATATTTTGAGATGCCAACATGAGTATTGGGTGAAAAAGTATGAGTATATCAGTATATTCTTTGATAATTTTTTAGTTTCGATTACCATTTTGAATTGGTATCTTTTGAAAGGAGATGGGAATCCTAATTTTATTTTAAAAAATCCTGTGAATGCTTTTTATCTTTTGCCTCTCTCTTTGTCCATGTTTCAATTCAGGATTCGGCTGGTATTGTTTTCCTTTCTCTGCTTTTTTTTCGCTCATTGTATTTTTCTGATTTATACTTTTTATACAGGAACTCCCGTAGGATACGATTGGTACAAATACGTTCTGGGAGATGAGTTGATCGTAACCGACGCAATCGTAACACGCCCTATCATATATTTTTCTTTGGCAATCTGTCTTTCCTATGGAATTTACAGAACGATTTTGATGCTCAAACGTTTGGCAAATGCGGAAGCACAAAAAACATCTCTTGCACGTTATTTTTCTCCCGACCTCGTGGAAGAAATTACTTCACAGCCCGATGTGATTCAAAGCGGAAGAAGACAAAAAGTGACTGTACTCTTTTCTGATATCAGAAATTTTACAAAGATGTCCGAGTCGATGGATCCGCAGGATTTGTCCACATTCCTCACGGAATACAGGTCGGGTATGACAAAGGCGGTCTTCCATTTCGGAGGAACTCTGGATAAGTTTATCGGAGATGCGGTGATGGCTACGTTCGGAACTCCTTTGCCTGCGGGAGTTCCGGGTTTGGATTCCAGAAATGCGGTTTTTTCCGCCAAAAGAATGTTAGCCGAACTAAAAAAATTCAACTTAGAAAGGGAGTCGGAAGGAAAACCGGGAATAGAGATAGGGATCGGAATCCATACGGGAGAAGTGTTTGCGGGAAATATCGGAACCGAAGAGAGAATGGAATACACTGTAATCGGAGATACTGTCAATACTGCATCCCGAATCGAGTCCGCATGCAAAAAAGTTTCTGCTCACTTGCTCGTTTCCGAAGAGGTTTGGGCGGAAATAGGAAAGCCTGACGATTTCAGGCAAACGGAATCGATCCTACTTGCCGGAAAGGAAAAACAGGTGAATCTTTATAAATGGACGGAAGAGGTTTAACTTGCTTTGTTCATTTTATACACCGCATTGAACAACGGTTCGTTGAGTTCCCTGTCTATGATATAAATCACTCTTGTCGAGCCTGCGGTATGGGAAAGATCTATGATTGCTTTTCTTTTATCGATTCTGATATGATTCAAATCAAAGTCTGCGATTCTATATTTATTCAATTTTTTGAATATGGGTTTTATCGTACAAATTCTCTGTAGTTTGGGTCTGGTTTGAAATCGATCGACTTCCAATACTTCACAGATGTCGAAATGAACGTGTTTTTCCGAATCCATCGCAGCGGTGATGATAAAGTCGCCAACATTGATGATATTTTGATTATTGGTCAAACTGGAACCGACATAGTCGAGCAAGTGACGGATGTTTTTGTTGCTATAAGAAAAAAACGAATCATTCAAAATCATTTTTAAAGCTGTAGAAGATTTGAACGCAGGTCTCCAGGCTTGGTTCGAAGTCAAAGAGGCATACTCGCTTGCCAAAGAAAGAATCGCAATATCCTCTTCTCTACTACTTGAGGAAACATTGTTTTCCTGCAAATGGAGTTGCTTTTCGATATCGTTTACAATCCTTTCTTTTCCTATTTCCTTATTATACTTGTCACGAACTGACATCAATTTGGTGAATATGTTTCTTGTATCGGGAAAGTTGTTATTCACACCGGAGCCTCGATAGGGTCTATGGTGGTTTAAGATAAGAGTTCGAACATCAGTTGAAATTTCGGGTGCATTTAAAGTCATCAGATAACTGATGATAGGATGTTGTTGAACGATCGCATAATCTTCTTTGGATAATTTTGGATGTTCCTTTATGTCTAATTTCGTATAACCCACATCAGCCAGATAACTTGCCATCATTAAAGTTAGGTGGTCTTTCTTGTCCGGTTTTTTGTTGCTGTCTTCTACGATCTTTTTCGTTCGTACTTTCATTCCCATTGCAACGATCGTTCTTTTTGTCATGAGCTCGGATTCCAAAGGAACGCCGGCTACGCTTAAAATTTCCAAAATATTGAATATGCCCGATTCGAAATCGGGGTTGCTTGTAAAGTCCGTAAGTATCTCGTTAATGGAACGATCGACCATAATGGCCTGATCGGATGAGAATGATGTTTTTCGAAGGTCTTCAATCAGTGTTGCCGATTGTCTTGCAAACTTCGCCGTCTTTTCCTGGTCGAATAATTTGACAGTTTGTGACTTGCTTAGTTCCGCAAGTTTGCTTGGCGATTTTCCTTTGTTCAACTCGGAAACTAGAAAATATACTCCCTGCAATTCGAATTTGAGTAATTTGCCAAAATCGTCGACAGTTGGATTTTTCTTTTTATGAATGAGTATCTGACCGTCTTTGTTGTATAAGTCAAGAGGTATGCTGTTGTTCTTACGGAAACTATTCAAAGATTCTTCGGTTAATTCGAATTTGGCGAGCTGGTCTTTGGAAACTTGGTTTGGGCCGTTCAAGATATAATCTCCGTTTGTTGGCAATGTCTCAGCTTAAGGCAAATCCCGAAGAGGTTTTCTTGCTTGATCCTAAGCATTAAAGTATATAAAATTGCTTCCCTTGCTATGGAAATAATAACGATGGCCTTGTAAAATAAATTTACAATTTTAAAAAGTATTTGTCGTTCGTCGGAGAATCCGAACTCTCAGATTGTACATTCGATCGATGAAAGCTAGTATATATACTAGTGGTTTTGATGAACAAAGAAAAATATTTTTATAACTTTATTTCAAAAGAAATTCGCGTTTTTTGTCGTCGTAAAGCTCCATTCCTTATCAAAAACGATTTGTTTTTTACTGTCTGCAAGTTTCATGTATACTGTGTATTTTTCCGGAGCGATCTCGTATGACATAAAGTATACGAGCATGCCGGCTTCCCCTTTTCGCCATCTGTACAATCCGGTGGATTCGAAGTTAGGCGCTACGACCAGGCCTCTATGGTATGAAGTGTTGGCAAGATGGCGGAATAGGTATTCCGGTGTTGAAAACAGATCGTAATTATTAAACCCTCCCATTGTATTTCCGGTAAAATAACCCGGTGAAGATTTGAATCCGAAAGCTTTTGCCTGATCTTCGGGAGCTTTTCCGATGTAGCCGGGTTTTCCTTTTTCTTCGTTATGCCACTCGGTGGTGATCATTTCCCCGAAATGATTTTGATAAAGATATTCTGCATGTTTTTTTGCGGCACTATTCAATGCAGGATCAAGCTTAGTCGGTTTACCTCCGATGGATTTTTGAAATTCATTGAAATAGGCAAGTCCCGATTTAAGATAATCTCCTTCTATCTTTTCCAGAGGCAATAATTTGATCGGAGGAGCTTTCGGAGGATTGGCACTTAACTCTCTGTATTTTTTCGCATTGTTTGTGTCACCTAATGCATCGTAAATGCTCGCGATCCAACCCAGATGGGATTCCTTTTCCGGTTTCCCCATACAAAGACGCCCTGAGTTCGGAGTAGGGCGAGATGTTTTTAGAATTTTGTCCTTTGTGATCGGGATTTTTTGATTTGCTTTTATTATCGTATAATTACGATATACAATATGGCAATTAACAAAAAGGAAGAATTCGATGAAAACTTCCAAACACTTTCTCTATTTGCTAAGGCAATCTCGCATCCGGCAAGGATTGCGATTTTGCAAACGATCGCCGAAAGAGAAGAATGTATCTGCGGAGAGATCGTAGAAGTTCTGCCTCTTGCGCAGGCGACTGTTTCCCAACATTTGAAGGAATTGAAGGAGATCGGTTTGATTACGGGTGAAGTCGAAGGTAAAAAATCCTGCTACTGTATCAATTGGCCCGTTCTGGAAGAATTTCAGGAAAATGCGAAGGATTTTTTTATAACATTGAAGAAATACAAACCGAGAACCAAGAGGAACTGTTGTTAATGAAAACCAAAAATATACTAGTACTTTGTACCGGCAATAGTTGCAGGAGCCAGATAGCGGAAGGTTGGCTTAAGAATTATTCGGGAGGAAACGCGAATATCTATAGCGCCGGAATTGAAACTCACGGAGTGAATCCTAAGGCGGTAATGATTATGAAAGAGGCAGGTATAGATATTTCCGGTCATACTTCCAATCATATCAACGAATACAAAGAAATCGAATTTGATTATATCATCACAGTTTGTGATCATGCGAAGGAAAATTGTCCTTATTTTCCTTCGCATGCAATCAGGTTACATCAGAACTTTTCCGATCCGGCGAAAGCAAAGGGAAGTGAAGAAGAAATACTAAATGAATTTCGCAGAGTGAGAGAAGAAATTCGCATGTACTCGGAAAAGTTTGTAAAAGAAAATATCAAAATACAGTGAATACTAACGATTGCAAGTTTGTTATGGAAAGTAAAAAATTAGGTTTTTTAGATCAGTATCTTACATTGTGGATTATCCAAAAACAGCTTCGATTGCTTTCACTGCAACAGGAAATAACTTCGAATTGGCGATAGCAGTAGCCATTGCTGTGTTCGGATTGAATAGCGGGCAAGCATTTGCAGGAGTAATCGGTCCGTTGGTTGAAGTGCCGGTTCTGATCCTACTGGTTCGCATCTCTTTTTTTATAGCTAAAAAATATTACAGGTTGGAATTTTCAAATTGAATCAATCACCAATGCAATACTTGGAAAATAATACATTCGCCGAGTTTCCGAAACAAATCAAATACTCCGAACATAAACCCCGGATTTTAATCCTTTACGGATCCCTTCGTTCCAAATCCTATTCACGCCTGCTCGCTATGGAAGCAAAAAGGATTTTGGAATTTTTCGGTGCGGAAGTTCAAATATTCGACCCGGATGGAATTCCAGTATATGACGGAGACAGGTCGGTAAAACATCCTAAAGTAATTGAGCTTCGGAATTTGAGTCAATGGTCGGAAGGCCAGGTCTGGTCTTCCCCCGAGATGCACGGAAATATGACGGGACTTATGAAGACTATGATCGATTGGATTCCTCTTAGTCTGGGGGCGGTTCGTCCGACGCAAGGCAAAACTTTGGCAGTATTGCAAGTGTCAGGCGGTTCACAAAGTTTCAATGCGGTGAATAACATGAGAATTTTGGGGAGGTGGATGCGGATGATTACGATTCCAAACCAATCTTCTGTCGCAAAAGCTTTCAACGAGTTTCATGAAGACGGAACGATGAAAGAATCTAGTTATAGAGACCGCCTGGTGGATGTAATGGAGGAATTGATGAAATTCACTTATATGACTCGGGATATCTCCGATTATTTGGTAGACAGATATAGTGAAAGAAAAGAGAAAATAATTTAACACATGACATACGAGACAAGGCACGCTACCATAGAAGACCTGGACCGGCCCACCGCGATATTCACACTCTACCGGATTTTTTACAAACAAGCGCAAAGTATTTATGAAAAGAACGGATTCGAAAAAGATGAGGAATTTTATCATTATTTTGTCAGCGTAAAGAATTAAATAACAGGATCTTCTCTCGCTTTTTTCCTTTACAGAGTAAGGAATCGGTTTAAGACTTTCTGAATATGATCGCTTCGAATTCTACTTCCCACCAGATTGACCTTTTCAATCCCACAGATGCCCATTTATCTTTACGCGAATCTGTTGCCGGTTTTGCTGAAAAAGAGATGGATGAACAGGCAAAAGAACATGATGAACACGAGACATTTAACACCAGTTTGTTCAAAAAACTGGGTGCCGAACTAGGAATTTTCGGAATCACCGTTCCCGAAAAAGACGGAGGGCACGGACTCGATGCCGTTGCTGCTGTTATCATTCACGAAGAGATGTCCCGTTTTGATCCGGGGTTTACTCTTTCTTATTTGGCTCACGAAGTTTTATTCGTTAATAATTTTTACCATAGTTCCAATGCGGATCAAAGAAAGAGATATTTGGATAAGGTGATTTCTGCCGAATGGATCGGCGGTATGGGGATGACGGAACCGGGTGCAGGAACGGATGTTCTGGGCATGACCACTCATGCTGTTAAAAAAGGAGACCGTTATGTGATCAACGGAGTGAAACAATATATCACAAATGGTTCCAACGGACAGGTTTTTTTGCTTTATACCAAACTTGATAAGAACGCAAAAAAGATGACCAGTTTCGTTATTGAGTCGTCTTACAAAGGTTTTTCGGTAGGGAAAAAAGAAGAGAAGATGGGAATGCGATCTTCTCCGACGACCCAGCTTGTGTTTGAAGATATGGAAGTCCCGGTAGAAAATCTTTTGGGAGATGAAAATTCCGCCATCACGCATATGATGCGTAACTTGGAAATAGAAAGAGTGACTCTTGCTGCCCAATCGATCGGGATCGCGCGTAGATGTATCGATATCATGTGTGATTATACTGTTCGTCACAGAGAAGCGTTCGGCAAAAAATTGATCGAATTCGGCCAGATCCAAAGACTGATTTCCGAATCGTATGCGGATTATTCGGCGGCGCGGGCCCTTGTTTACCAAGTGGCATCGGGACTTTCTCCCGAAGTGAGAAATTCACTCGGTGCGGCCTCAGCAAAATTAGTAGCGACCCAAATGGCGGAACGAGTGTCCAGAAACGCGATACAGGTATTAGGTGGATACGGCTATTGCCGCGAGTATCCTGTGGAAAGACTTCATCGGGATGCGATTTTGCTTTCTATCGGTGGAGGAACCAACGAAGCTATGCAGAAAAACATAGCTTCCGATTTGAAAAAAATGTGGGGTGGCTGATTTCTTAAGCTGCCTGGTAGCCTGCTTCCATTTGGTGGGCTACCCTTACGATCCAGGAACTGAAATAGTTTCCGATTGATCTTAATAATAACAAATCATAGTCTGGTTTTTCCTTACTGGCAAGACCATGCAGAGTTCGGAGAGCGCTCGTGTAGTTCCCTCTGAAATCATGAAGGGATGTTCCCGGTGGAAAGTAGTTCGCTACAACTGCATATTGGTTTTCGTCAAAACCATATTCCGTCATCCAACCGCGTAACAAGGATTCGCAGGAGTATTTGCTTGCCAAAGCATGTTGTGCTACCAAAAGATAAAACATTGATTCCAAAGCGAGCCAGGTCACATCCGTATGAGCGGCTGCAATTGTAGTAAGGATGGGTTCGCCGTTTTCAATTGTTTTTTTCAAAGAAGGGGACTTTGTGAAATACACACCTAACTTATTAAAAACCTTTATATGAGTGATGATGGACTCTACTTCTTTTTTGTTTAAACTTGTTTCTCTTTGTAGAACGGTTGCCAGGTCTTCTTTGGGCCCTTCCGTACATAAAAATTCTATAAATTGAAATACGATATCAATGGAAAATCTGGATCTGGGATCTTCCCAGTAGTGCAGCTCTCTGTAAAAAGATTCATAAATTCTAAAAATCAAATACTCTACTTTTTCGTTGTCGAGCGTAACGATCGGTTTGAGCAATTCCTTCATTGCTACCGTGAATTCATATCTTTCTGATTGCAAATACCGTTTCGTTTGGTTTTTGAAAGTGCGGATGGTAATCTCCGGATTTAGCCTAAGATTTCCCGCTTGGAATTCGTTCTGCCTTGAAATTGCTTTCCATAATAAAGCGGCCGGATCAATTTGTTTGAGAGATTCTGAAACCATATCTGTGTTCCTAAATGGCAATTTGCTTTTTTTCTGAGCATCGCCTCTATGTTTTTCAAGACATTTTCCATTTCTGTCCTTTCCCTATACATTTTGCATAAGTCGTGCCAAGACACCCGGGAAGGGCAAAAGATATGGAACATAATAACGATTGGTTCAGGATTGGGGACTTGTGAATCGGTTATAACTCTAACCGAAATGACCATTTTGCACGAAACTACTAAAAGCAAAGAGAGGTTGATTTTACTCTTAGAAATAAAACCCTGGGCGGAAGCAATGACTCATATCCCAAAAATTAAAATTCGGGTTCCCGGAACTAGTGCCAATCTTGGACCGGGTTTCGATTTAATGGGTATGGCTTTGAAGATCTATAATGATTTTGAATTTACCTTTCCGAAAGAAAAGGGGTACTCAATCGTTCAAAAAAACGGAGAACCTCTTCCTTTTTCTTCCAAAGAAGACTTGGTCCGGGAAGCATACGAAGACTATTTTCAACATTTCCTCCCTACGGAAGAGACTCCAACTTATCATTGTAAGATGACGCTATCTCTTCCCTTAAAAGGAGGTTTGGGTTCCAGTGCTTCTGCCATCGTTGCCGGATTGTGTTTGGCCAGAGAAGTTCATAAAAGAAAAGAAACCAAAATTCCTGTTCCTACGGAGAAAGAATTTTTACAGTTTTTGGCGGAGTGGGAAGGACATCCGGACAATACATTGCCTGCTTATTTGGGAGGACTTGTATTTGCCTATTCCGTAAACAAAGAACCTCTTCGTTATTTTAGAAAAAACTTCCCTTCGTCCGTTTCATTGTTCATACTAACTCCCCATTTGCATATTTCTACGGAAGAGTCCCGTAAAACCTTACCAACGCTGTATCAGACTGCGGATGTGATTTTTAATTTGTCAAGGATCGGTGCTTGGATGCATTTCCTCGACAAGCGAAAGTTTGGCGACCTTTTGGTGGCTTTGGAAGATAAGATGCACACACCTTATCGAATCTATGAAAGTTCTCCTCTAAAGCCCATAACAAAAGTATTGGAAGAGGAAAAAATCGGATATTGCCTGTCCGGCTCGGGACCCAGTTTGCTTTTATTTGTAGAAAGAAAACATACTTCAAATATTCTTCCCAAGTTGCAAAAGAAAATAGAAACAACGATGAAAGGGTTGTCCATTTCCTATTCGTTTCAAAAAATCCAGGCGGATCATTTGGGAACCAAGATTTCCAGTTTTTAAAAACGGTTTTTATTCAGAGTCTTCGTTTTCTTCTTCCTTTCCGAACGCGTAAATGTCGCCCCTGAGTCTCACCTTACGGTTGATACCTGGCTGTATTTTTCCTACGGTAAAGGTAAATCTCATCCTTTCTTTTCCCAGTTTGTTGAAGTAAAACGAAGAGTTGAGTGCGATCTCGATAAAATTTGCCATTCTTTCTTTTACGATTTTATCCGAAATTCTGAATTCCACGGGATGGCCGATGATCTCATAGGAATCGAATATTTCTTTCGATTCCATTTTATGATAAATTTCCATGCGAGGCGGTTTGTAAAACGTAGGACCGTTTCTTAGAACGGTAATCGAATAATCTTCGCTATCTTTAGCTTTTTTTATTTGAAAGATCAATTGATCCTCCGAAATCGCATTGCACCTGGTTGCGATATTTCCCGTCTTACAACCGATCGTAAATTGAGCGAACCTTGTGGACTCATCCACAACCAAATCATAGCGGTCGCCCGTGTGTGCCGGATTGAAACGATCGGATTCCTTTCTGGAGATAATTGGTAAAATGAATTGAGTGTATAGCACGGCCAGGAAGCCTAAAATAGAAAGAACCAAAATACAACCTAGGATAACTAAAAAACTATCCTGGATCGCAATGAGAAGAGGAACCAGGTCGGATTACCTTTTTACATCCACTTTGTGTTCATCTACTTTGTTCAGCGCCGGGCTTCTAGTAACCAGAGAAAGCAAATCCTTTACTTCTTCGGCAGAGATGATTTGACTCAATCTCTCTTCCAAAGGAAGGGGGGTCGGCTTCATGAGCAAATCGTCTAGTTTGACCTCGGGAACCTTTTCTTCTTTTTTGTCCTTTTTAGTTTCCTCGACCAAAGGTAAACTTTGTTTTTTGGGAACCGGGGGACCTTCCTCTCCACTCTGTTTTCCCAGGTTGAAGGGTATAATTTGTTGGGGGGCAGCCGCTGGAACGGATGTAATATTCATAGACCCAAACCTCCGTTTGATAGTCTTCGTAGGAGAAAATTCCTTTTCTCCCAATTAGATCATCGGTAAACCTCAAAATGAATTGAGAAAAATCGCATTTTTTTACGGATTCCCGGGTGCGTGATTTAAAAATTTTTCGGTTTGCTCTCGGAATTTGGCACTAAGAAGCTGGTTTTGATGGAAAATAGTATTCAAAAATGGATCGAACAACCCTTCTCCAAATTGGCAGTGGGTGCGATCGTAGTATTGGCCGTGCTCGCAGGGGTTTCAATCCCTTCGTTCATCCAGGCAAAATTCAACCAAGATGCCGTCTCGATTGGTGGCAAAAAATATGATATAACGGATGTTAAAAAAACATCTCCGATTGCATATTCAAAATACCAAACCGATTACGCAAATCTAATCAAAAACACTCTTGCTGAGTTTGCTCAAGACAAACTTTTTGAAATCGTTGGAGCGGAAAAAAACATTCCGGCCGCAGATGTTTTGAAGCAGGGTTTTGTTCCGAAAGAACCTACCGACCAGGAAATAGCCGATATATATAACACATATAAGGCGCAGTTAGGTGGAAAATCTCTTGCTCAGGCAAAAGATCAAATCGTAGGTCTTCTGAAAAACCAACAGGAACAAGAACATAGCCGTAATGTATACAAAGAAATCGTTCAAAAATATCCTGTGGATTTTTTGATTAAAGAACCGGACGTAGTTCGTGTAACGGTTGATACGGAAAACAATCCTTCGATCGGTCCTGAAAAGGCAAAAATCACCATCGTTGAATTTTCCGATTTTGAATGTCCTTATTGCAAACGCAGCCAAGATGTAAACAGAAGACTTCGTGAAAAATACAAAGATCAGATTCGTTGGGTATTTCGCGACTTTCCTCTTCCTTTCCACCAAGATGCGATGTATGCTCATATGGCGGCAAATTGTTCCCTCTCTCAAGGAAAATATTGGGAAGTATTCCCTGTACTTTTCGAAAACTCGGGAAACCTTTCAGCGTCTAACGTGGATTTTTTGGTGATCAAAGCGGGTGTTGACAAATCGAAATACCAAGCTTGCATGAATGACAAAGACAAACTTCAAGCGGAGATAAACAAAGATATTCAGGAAGGACAAAAAGTAGGGGTAAGCGGAACTCCCGCTTTCTTTATCAACGGTATCTTTATTTCCGGTGCTCTTCCTTATGAAAGCTTCGAAGAGATCATTGAAAAAGAATTAAAAAACTAATCAGGAGAAATATATATAATGGGTAATACTGTAAAAGTAGCAGTCACTGGAGCTGCAGGTCAAATCGGATACGCACTACTATTTAGAATTGCTTCAGGACAAATGTTCGGTCCGGACACTGCGGTGGAATTGCAATTATTGGAGTTGGAACAAGCTGTTCCTGCGGCAAAGGGTGTGATCATGGAATTGGATGATTGTGCTTTCCCTTTGCTTCAAAAAGTATCCGTAAGTTCCAATATAGACGAAGCTTTTCGTGATATCAACTGGGCCTTGCTAGTCGGTTCCGTTCCCAGAAAAGCGGGAATGGAAAGAGGGGATCTTCTCAAAATCAACGGTGGAATTTTTACAACTCAAGGCAAAGCGATTGAAAAGAATGCAAACTCGGACGTAAGAGTTTTAGTCGTAGGTAACCCTTGTAATACGAACGCCCTCATCGCAATGAACAATGCAAAAGGAATTCCTTCTGATCGTTGGTTTGCCATGACAGGTTTGGACGAAAATCGTGCGAAAACGCAATTGGCGCAAAAAGCCGGTGTTGCCGTAAAACAAGTGTCAAACGTTGCTATCTGGGGAAATCACTCAGCTACCCAATATCCTGATTTTTATAATGCTAAGATCAATGGAAAACCGGCAACGGATGCGATCTCCGATCACGATTGGCTGAAAGGAGATTTTATCTCTACGGTTCAAAAGCGCGGTGCGGCAATCATCGCAGCTCGCGGTGCTTCTTCTGCGGCTTCTGCAGCAAATGCTGTGGTTGATACAGTTCATAACATCGTAACTCCTACAAAAGCAGGCGACTGGTTCAGTGCGGCATGCCATTCCAACGGAGAATACGGTGTGGAAAAAGGACTTATCTTCGGGTATCCTCTTCGTTCCGACGGCAAAAAAGTAGAGATCGTAAGCGGTCTTGAATTAAACGCTTTTGGAAAAGAGAAATTTGACCTCACTCACAAAGAACTTCAGGAAGAAAAAGCTGAAGTAAAAGATATGATCTAAAATTAAGCTTCTATTCTGTTCGCCGGTTTTCCGGCGGACAGTCATTTACGAAATCAACAGGTTTGTAATAAAATCAACTATCGTTTGTTTTGTTTCTTTTTCCCAAATAAGAAAGTTCTTTCTCAGCCGTGAAAAATTATTTGCCCTGTATTCAAATCCGAAATCCTGGAAAAATGATCTCTCTCAAACTGGATTTAGGAAAAAATATCTTATCTCAATCAGGATTGGTAAAAATTTTACTTTTTCTAAATTTAGTTTCGGCCTTATCTATTTCCAATTGCGCAAATCAAGTTCATAACAATCCTGAAGATCCGGGATCAAGCTCTTATCTTCCCAATCAACTGTTCAAATGTCTGATGACTCCGGGTTGCCTTGCGGGTCAAAAATTTAATTTTGGTTATACGGGAAGTCCTTTTGTTTTTTCCCAACATATAAAAATCGATGAAATAAAGCCGAGTCCGACAGGCAATTTTTCCAATTGTACGGCTTCTCCTTCTCTTCCGACCGGTTTGACTTTGGATCCGGCAACTTGCGTAATTTCAGGAACACCGTCTATCATTCGTTCCAATACGGAGTATGAAGTGAATGCCGCCCATTCATCGGGAAGTCTCTCTGCCAAGATCAGCTTGGAAGTCACTACCTTGGGTGCATATGCAATCGGATTATTGAAAACAGGTCAGACAGCTTGTTTTAATGCGACTACTTCCGTCACTTGTGGCAATGCTTCTTTTCCCAGACAAGACGGGGATCTCCTACTTCATTTGGCAAAAAGTTATACTGATCCGGGAGACGGAACGATTTTTGATAATATAACCGGTCTTTTGTGGCAGAAATGTTCGGAAGGTGGAAGCGGGGGAAGTTGTGCGGGTGCTACTAGTCAATCCTATGCCGTATCATCTGCTCTATGTTCTGCGAAGGGATTTCGGCTTCCTACTATTTTTGAATTGGCAAGTATTGTGGATGTTTCCGTAAGTTCCCCTTCAATCTTATCTGCTTATTTTCCGGGAACAGGAACAAGCGGATACTATTGGTCTTCCACTCCGTCACAAGCTAACGCAGGATCTTATTATATGGTGAGTTTTCTCCTTGGTGCGCTCAATGATCAAGCTCCTGCCGGAAGCAATTATGTGCGCTGCGTATCAGGGACGCTCCGGGAACCTAGTGGGGGTTATACGGATAATGGAGATGGTACCATCCTGGATAAAACCACAAAGCTAACATGGCAGAAATGCAGCTACGGACAGGGTGTTACGGATTGTACTCCTGCGGCAACTGCTCCGACTTGGGCAAATGCTTTGATTTATTGCAGAGACCTGAATCTTACAGGTAGAACTTGGAGACTTCCCAATCGTAATGAACTCCTCAGTATCATGGATTATACCAAATCAGGCAGTAGTCGTTTGCATGAGACTTATTTTCCAAATCCCTTTACCTACTATTGGTCCGGCACAACAAGGCAAGACACTACGACGAGCGCTCATGCCATTGTGACTACAACCGGTTTTTACGATCAATATACAAAAACGAATACCGGTTCTGGCTCAGCGAGATGTGTGAGCGGGCCGTAGCTTTTACCACATAAAAAGACTGGGCTTATATTCGTTGTTTGCTGAATTCAACGCAACTGTTAATAATTTACCTGAAGTTGGATCAATTAGTGCAAAAGGAAGACCGCCGGAGCCGGCTGGTTGTGCTGAAGAAATATCTGTATAAATACAATTTGTTCCATCCAAGTTGCATCGATACAATCCAGGTAAATTGACACCAGCGACTACAAGCAACTTACTAGAAAGTAAGTCAAACGTGACTGATAGAGTAAACCCAACCATACTTCCTTGCCCAGCTGAAATATCAGTATGCGTGCAATTGGAGCCATCCAGATTGCATCGGAAAAGACTGGATTTGTTGTTATTTGCTTGATTGGCGGTTATCACAAGTAGCTTGTCTGACTTTGAGTCTATTATTGCCGCAGAATATCCTCCGCTTGAATTAATGCCTTGTCCAGCAGATATATCCGCATACGTTCCCGAAACAGCAGTCCCCGGTGGCACCGAAGTAGTAAATACAGTCTGTTCTTGTGAAAGCAAGCTAACACCACCAACTCCATTCCTTGCTTCGACTCTTACATAATACAATGTACCACTGGTTAAACCTGTCATTTTGTAGTATAGGTTGCTAATTCCTGTTATGCTGGTGGAGTAGGTAGTCACAGGACTTGATGTGCTATAATAAACTCTGTATTCGGCAGCATTGGAAACAGGAGCCTACTGTACAAAGACCTCCGTTCCTGTGCCTAGTGCGGAAACTTGGGAAGGAGTGGCAATTGTAGTGTCAATAATGTAATTTTCACTGGAAACAGCGGAGGTATTTCCGGCCTGGTCGCGGGATCAGTCGGAGCGGAACCGGTTTGGGTAGAGTATGCGATTTTATCACAACCGGCACCGCCTGCATCATTGCAAGTCAGTGAAACGGAAAAGAATGTGATATAACTACCGCTTGTTGGATTTGCGCCGA
>NZ_RQHV01000045.1 GCF_004771005.1 Leptospira ilyithenensis | reverse complement strand
CTTGCTCGTTTTCCATAACAACAGATCACTAAATGCTATACCACGTACAAGAACTTTATGGGTAACGGGATGGGTGGTTCACCCCACCCTAGATCGGGCGGGGATACTAATATCCAACCCGCAATCCCGCTCCCTCCCCAAACACTCTAAAGAAATGTACTTGATCCAGCGATTCCTGATCAAATTATGGAGGTTCTAAAGAAATTTCGGAGACTGAATGCAGAAAAGGCCCAACCCGCGAGGGAACCCCAACCAGGATAAATTCGCCCACATTAGAATTAACGAACAAATTACCAATGTATCATCGATTCGCCTTGTTTCAGACGAAGGATCGGATATTGTTACGTTGGATGAGGCACTTCGTCGGGCACGTGAAGCGAACTTGGATTTGGTGGAAGTCTCAGGAGACCAAGACGTTCATGTCTGCAAGTTGATCGACTTTGGAAAATACAAATTCGAACTCTTAAAGAAAACGAAAGAAGCGAAAAAGAAACAGCACATTGTCACGGTGAAAGAGATTAAAATCCGTCCGCGGATTGATAACCATGACTTTGAGATTAAGAAGCGTCATGCTTTGGAGTTTTTGCAAAAAGGCGACAAGGTAAAAGTGACTCTTCGATTCCGAGGCAGAGAGATGGTTCACTCTGAGATAGGAATGAATATTATTAACCGGTTTGTCGAGGACCTAAAAGAGCAAGCCTCTCCCGAAAAAATGCCGGTACACGACGGAAAGACCATAGTGGTCGTGCTGAACCCAGCGAATGCAAAAGTCTGAAAGGAAAAACAACTATGTACAAACTCAAAACAAATCGTGCAGCAGCCAAACGTTTCAAGTTTACCAAAAACGGTAAAATCAAACGCGGTCATGCTTTCAAAAGACATATTTTGGAAAAGAAATCTCCAAAAATGAAACACCAAAGTCGGGGAATGGTAGTCATTCATGACACCGACTACAATAGGGTAGAAAAATTACTACCTTACGGAGGTTAAGCGATGCCACGTGCAGTAAACGGAACAATCCATAAGAATCGTCGTAAAAAAGTTTTAGAAAAAGCAAAAGGTTTTCGTGGTGGAAGATCCAAGCTTTTCAGAACGGCAAAATCTGCCGTAATGAAGGCCGGTCAATGGGCTTACCGTGACCGTAGAAAGAAAAAATCCGAATTCAGAAAACTTTGGATCACTCGTATCAATGCAGCTGTTCGTGAAAACGGAATGTCCTATTCCAAATTCATCCATGCATTGAAGACTCATGGGATTAATTTGGATCGTAAGACACTTGCTGACTTAGCATACAATCACAAAGACGTTTTCAACGCTTTGATTGAAAAAACAAAAGTCGCAAAATAATTTAGTGCTTGATTGGAATAGAATAGTTACTCTATTCTATTCCATCGGAATATTATTATCATGTTGAAACTGGAAACCATCGAAGAACTGGAAAGTAAAGTAGTCAAGGCTCTGGAGTTGATCCAGGACCTTCGCACGGAAAACAGTCGTTTGGAGACTGAAAACGAGTCTTTGCGTGCTGAAAACGACCAGATGAAACTCGCAATGGAGGAGAAAGAGCGTGAGCTTAAGTCCCTCAAAAACCAGTTGCAGACGGCAAACCAGGAACTCAGCGAATTAAAAGCCAGAGAAGAAAAACTGGAAACCAAAGTTCATTCCCTTTTGGGAAGATTGGACGGCATTCCTACCAGCGGTAGTTTCAGTAGCGGATCGGGAGCTTCTTCTGCTTCCAAAGATGTTTCTTCTGTCGCCGCTCCTGTTATTGCAGCAGCAATAGAGCCGGCACCTCCTTCACCACCTGAGGTTGTTTCCGCTCCAAGTTCTAATTTTACAGCTTCCGTTGTAGAAGAAGATGATGAAATCATCTTACTTGACGACGAAGAATCCGACTTTGCGCCGGAAGAATCTATGGAAAAACCACCTGTACTTGCCTCCTTACCGCAAGAAGAGGTAGTGCTTGCTTCTGACGATTCCGATATCCCAACGGTTGAGTTGGACGACGAAGACGACATTATCATCGATGATGACGATGACACAATCAGTGTTTTTGATGCAGACGATGATGATGACTTCTTGATACTGGAAGACGATCCGAAGTAAAATGGCAGATTCTGCCTCATCCCCGCAAAAAATCACAAAACAAATTTTCGGTGAGACGTATACCATTATAGGTGAAGCTCCACCGGAATATATAGCAAGCATTGCGGAATTTGTGGAAGAGCGTTTGAAAGAAATTGCTACTTCCCTACCGAATGCTTCCAAAACCAAAGTAGCCGTTCTTTGTGCACTCAATTTGGCGGATGAACTCTTTCAAATGAAAGAAAAGGGAATCCTCACGGAGGAAACAAAAGAGATCGAAGATAGAACCAAAAAAATCATCTCTCTTCTGGAAGAAGGGATTATCGGGGACATTTATTGAATCTGCTTTCTAAAGAGGAGGCAAGAAAACGACTGAAGAGCCACTTGCCGAATCTTTCCCAAAGAGAAGAACTTGAATTCAATATAATTAAAAGATTATTTCCATTACTTTTCGGAAAAAAGAAAATCATTTCTTATGTCCCGGATTTGAATTTGGAAGTGGACGTCTTGCCCATAACCGAATCCTGTCCTTTGCCAAGATCCGTTTCTTTTGTCGAATTTCGTCATAGTGCCCAGTGGTATTTTCCAAAACTTCAAAATAATGATTTGGTTTTTATTCGTCCTATGGAGTGGGAGAAAGGGAGATTCGGGCTTTGGGAACCGAAGGGTATGGACGTGGTCACCGTGGAAGAAGCGGATTTGATTTTAGTTCCTTCACTTGGTTTTGATAAGGATGGGTTTCGTTTGGGACGAGGCGGCGGTTATTATGATCGGGTTTTGTCCGGCAAAGAAGTTTTTGGAAAGACCATCGGATTTACTTTTTCTAAGTTTTTTCCGGTACCCTTTTTACCGGAAGCGCACGATTGTAAATTGGGAAAAATAATTACAGAATCAGGCATTCACTCATTTTTAGATTGAATCGGTGGGTTCGATAAATACTAATAAGGATAGTTATGGATCAAGAAAAACTTCTGACCTCACTTGCGGAAAAAACCAAATCGGAAGCGGAAACCGATTTAGGGGATATCGAACAATTTCTCACTTTCACAATTGAAAAAGAGTTTTTTGGAATTCGGTTGCTTCTTGTTCATGAGATTCTCAAGCCGGTACTCATCACAAGAATTCCTAACGTAGACGAACATATTCTCGGAGTTATCAACCTTCGCGGGGAAATCATTCCTATCATAGATCTTAAAAAGAATTTCCACCAGGCGGACACTGAAATATTTCCCCCTTCCCGCATAGTTGTTGTTATGTTGAATGAAAAAAGATGCGGAATCCTCGTAGACGAGGTGAAACAAGTGGTGAAGGTAAACCGGGAGTTTATCAGCTATACCACCGATGATTTGTCACTTAATTATAGTAAGATGGTTGAATCCGTATCCCGTCATGACGAACATCTCATTTTGAATTTGGATCTGGAACAGATCGTTGATTTTTTTGCATTAAATAAATAAAGGGAGGTTGGAAAAGTGGCAGGAATCCTTGGCGAATACACAGAAGTTTTTCTCGAAGAATCGGAAGACCAGATCGAAGAACTGAACGCAAATTTGGTCCGATTGGAAAAAGATCATAGCAATCCGGAAATCATTAATGATATTTTTAGAGCAGCTCATTCCTTAAAAAGTTCCTCTGCATTTGTCGGGCTTTATAACCTTTCCGATCTCTCTCATAAAATGGAAAACCTGCTTCAAAAGATCAGAGAAGGTTCTCTTGAGATCAACGTAACTCTTGTTAATCTTTTGTTCGAGTGTTTTGATTTGATCAAACATGTGATTGAAAGTGTTGCTCATGGAGTGAAAGTTGAAACTCCGTTCACTTCCATGATCCAAAAGTTAATGGATTATGAAAATGACCATTCTCCGAAAGGAGAGATTTCTCCTCCTTCCGAAAAAAAGACCGAAGCCGCAAGTCCCAAACCACAAACTCCGGCACCAGTGGTGAAAAGTTTGGATTTAAGCGATGAAGACTGGAGCGATATCAAAGGTATCTTGAGCGAAACTCCCGGTTCTCTTATCTATCAAGTGAACTTGCAATTAAAGACAGATACTCCGATGCAAAACTTGCGGCTGTTACTGATCCTCCAGGCGGTGAAACAAGTCGGTACTGTGATTGTTTCCGCTCCTGAAGAAGAGGCTTTGGATAGGGGAGAAGGCGGACTCTCTTTGAGTTTCGTTACCGTTACCCAACAGTCAAAAGATGAATTATTCGCTCTTTGCAATATTGATATGGTTGAGGTTTTATCCGTGGTAGCGATTACGCCCCCAGTCTCTGAAATGGAGGCATTGCCTGTGGCAGTAGAAGAAAAAATTGCCCGATCGGAAACGAAACTCGTGCCGAACGGTCAATCCGGCTCAGCCAATAACTTTGAAAAGGCGGTCTCCGATTCGAAAGTTATCATGCGCACGATCAAAGTTTCCTCTGACAAACTGGATCAACTGATGAATAATGTGGGCGAATTGGTTATCACCAACTCAGGCTTTCAAAAAATCTACGATGATCTTGTAACTCAATTCGGTGAGGATTCCTTATTCAACGAACTTAAAGGCAAAATCGATCAAATCAATCGGATTTCCAAAGATCTTCAAACCGGAATTATGAATATTCGTATGGTTCCGATCGGATCGGTATTCAATCGTTTCACTAGACTCGTTCGTGATCTTTCGTTGGAAACAGGCAAACAGGTAAATCTTGTTTTGCGGGGTGAAAACACTGAACTTGATAAAAAAGTAATCGATGCCATCGGAGAGCCTTTGATCCATTTGATCCGTAACTCGGTAGATCATGGAATTGAAAATCCAAAGGACAGAAAGGCTGCGGGCAAATCGGAAGAAGGAATTGTTGAGCTCAACGCTTACCAAGGCGGCTCCAATATTCTTGTGGAAATCAGAGATGACGGAAAAGGTTTAAACAAAGAAAAAATTCTAAAGAAGGCAATCGAAAGAGGACTTGTGTCCGAGTCGGATGCGGGAGACCTAACGGAATCCGAAATCTACCAGTTTATTTTTGCACCGGGATTTTCCACTGCGGACAAAGTGTCCGATATTTCAGGGCGTGGTGTAGGAATGAATGTGGTCAATAAACTCATTGAAGAGTTTAAAGGAAAGATACTGATCCATTCTGAAGAAGGCAAAGGTTCCGCCTTTACTCTTTCCTTCCCACAGGCACTTGCCATCATTCCTTCTATTCTTGTCACAATGGAAGAAGAAGTTTACGCATTCCCTCTATCGGAAGTATCCGAAACAATCAAAGTGAATGTGGATCAAATCACAACCTTGGAAGGCCATGAAATCATCAACCTGCGAGGGGAAGTATTGCCGATTTACCGCCTGAACCGAATCTTGGGACTTGCGGGTAGAAACGAATTAACGGAAGTTCCCGTTGTTATCGTAAATTATAAAACAAGAAAGCTGGGGTTTATCGTAGATGATTTGATCGGCAAACATGAAACTGTGATCAAGTCTTTGGGTAAAAACTACAAGGATGTACAAGGGTTAACCGGTGCAACCATTATGGGAGACGGAACCATTATACTTGTATTGGATATTCCTGGCCTCGTCGAGATTGCAGCGGATAAAATCGGTAGGGAAGAAAGTTCTACTGCAGTGGGAGAAATGATGAAACGTTCTTCTTCCATCAGATCCTTGGAGATGAGCGAATCCGATCTTGTATTCAAATCCAGACTTTCCACTAACGCGTACAATGCTAAGTTGATGGAACTACGTTCCAAAGAAAAAACAAGACTGAAAAAAGACAGATCTAGAAGTGAGAAACATTTGATCGTTCCTAAGGAAGAAATCTTTTCCGAAGAAGTCACTGTAAACAAAAAAGTCACTTCGTCCGAATCTCAAACTTATACAAACGGAAACGGATCTACGATTACCGCAGTTACGGAAACATCAGGAAAACCGACTTCCGAATTGGCAATTGATCCTCATAAAGAAGAAGAAGTGCATAGACTTTCCGATAAAGCAAGGTTAGATGCCACTACTTCCAAAGAAAGAGACCAGGCTGCACAAATCATAAAAGGGTTTGTGGAACAAAAGGAAGCCAGACTTCAACAAGTTACTTCTACCAGTTCCAGAGATATATCCCAACTCATGTCGACAAAGGATATTAAAAAACTGGAAAACATTGTGAATACCGGTATGATGAACGCAGGTGTGGTACTTTCCCAGCTGGTTGGCAAGGAAGTTGAGTTATTCATACCTGAAATCATTCTTACGGATAGAGAGGGTCTTGCCCGTGAATTTCGTTTTTCCAATGATGATTTCTTTGGTGTTAAAATCCGCATGAACGGAGATCTAAATGGAAATCTTCTGATGATGTTTTCGGAAGAAAACGGAGTGGAAATTGCCAAGGAATTACTCGGATCGGCTGAGGCCCGTTATACTTCGGAAAACTCCAAAGTATTGTCCGAAGATATGGTTTCCGTATTGTCCGAAATATCGAATATCGTTTGTTCCAGTGTGATGAATTCATTATCAAATAAAATGAAAAAGGAAATCCTGCCTTCCGTTCCAGAAATGATTACAGGAAGTTTTTTGAATGTAATTGATATCGTAAAACCGGAAAGAACCAAATTCTTATCAATGCACACTGAATTCAATCACCAAGGAAGCAATCTCTTGGGTGTTTTGGTTTTTCTTCCTGACTTCGATGAGTTGGTTGAGTTAATTCAGAAATCCTAATGAATTCTCCGAAAATTGTAATCGTTGATGATTCCATGCTTGTGAGAAATATCCTGAGTGATGTTCTCGAAAAGAAGGAAGGGTTTCAAATTATCGCCACTGGAAAGACTGGTGTCGATTGTGTGGAACTTGCGGAAAAACTACGCCCCGATTTTATCATCTTAGATATTGAAATGCCGATTATGGATGGTCTTTCCGCACTTGCAGAGATCAAAAAGAAGAGGCTTCCAACGGCAGTGATAATGCTTTCCGTTTTGACTCAACATGGTGCGGATGCCACTTTCCGCGCTTTGGAGCTTGGGGCCATCGATTTTGTTCCTAAACCTTCCAGTGGAAACCAATTTTCCCCGGAAGAAATCGCAGAGGTGCTCGCAGGGAAGATAAAAGGTTACCTGGACTCTAAGTTAAGTCTTCCGCTTGCAAAGCCTTCGGAGAAAATCGCTCGGCCTTCTTCTCCTACACCGATAAATAAAAGTTTTCAAAAACCAGTCTCAGTTCAGGCTATCGGAATAGGGACTTCTACGGGAGGACCTAAGGCACTTCAAGCTCTTTTCAGTGCGATCCCTGCGGACTTTTCGAAGCCTATTTTGGTAGTCCAACATATGCCTCCCGGGTTCACTAAAGCATTTGCGGAACGCCTGAATTCACTGAGTAAAATAAGCGTAAAAGAAGCGGAAAATGGAGATGTTGTTGAGCCGGGAAAGGCTTACATTGCTCCGGGAGACTACCAAATGAAAGTAGTCTCGAAAAATGGTTCCAAAGTAATCGAACTAGAACAAACCACAACTGTAAATGGACATAGACCTTCCATCGAAGTTTTGTTTAATTCAATGTCCGAGGTTTACGGCGGGAACCACCTATTGTCTGTTATAATGACTGGTATGGGAAGAGACGGCTCTCAATCCATTACCAATATTCATAACCAAGGAGGAGTGACTCTTGCACAAGACGAAGCTTCTTCCGTTGTTTATGGAATGAACCGGGTTGCAGTTGAACTCGGAGGAATTGATTTGGTTTTACCTTTGGATGATATTGTTCCAAAAATGATAGAAATATTGAAAACGAGAGGGAATTGAGATGGCGAGAATATTAGTAGTAGACGATGCGAAATTTATGCGAACACTTGTTAAAGACGCATTGGTTGGCGCTGGACACGAGATCGTTGGTGAAGCTGAAAACGGCAATATTGCGGTTGAACAGTATAAAAGTTTGAAACCTGATTTGGTAACGATGGATATCACTATGCGCGAAAAAGACGGAATCGAAGCTACTAAAGAGATCATTAAATTCGATTCTGCGGCAAAGATCATCATGGTAACCGCTCTCGGTCAGGAAGACCTTTTGGCAAAAGCGATCAAAATGGGCGTAAAAGATTTCGTAGTGAAACCTTTTCCTCCGGAAAGATTGCAACAGGCTGCCGCAAAAGCATTAGGTATTTAGTTTCGGTGACCAAAGACCAGGAACAATCATTTGTAGTCCGTTGGAATAATCAGGACGGAGGATTGACCGAAGGGCCGATCAACGTTCTTTGGACTTTAATTGATAGTTATAAGGTAGATATTTTTGAGATTTCTCTCTCTCGCATCACTTCGGATTTCATTCAATTTTTAAGAACTAGCCAATCTCTTTCGATTGAACTTTCCTCCGAGTTTGCCGTAATGGCAGCTCATTTAGTGTATCTGAAATCCAAAGCACTCTTACCCGATCCTGGTTTCGAAGAAGAAGACTACGATCCTCCTCTGCCAAAGGAATTGGTGGATAAACTACTAGAACATAAAAAATTTCAAATCGCAGGAAGAAAACTCGCCGAAATAGATCGTTTAACGGCTGGTATGTTTACTCGCGAAACCAATCAGGTTTTGGAAGAAGAAGAATCCTGGTTGGATGTAAGTCTTGTTGATTTGATATCAGCATTCAACTCCATCTTGGAAAAAGAATCTTCCAACGAAGAGGAAGTTCCTATGTTCGAAGGCCATGGTCAATTTTCAGTAGAAGATAAAATGGAATACTTGCAACGATTGTTAGATGAAAAAGGTGAAATTCATTTTGCGGATATTTTTTCTTCTGCCACACCCGACAAAAAGGAAGTCGTAGCCGGATTTTTAGCAGTACTTGAAACAGTAAAGATTCGGATTTGTAAGGTTGTACAACATAAAGTATTCGGCGAAATCAAAATCATTCGGGTTGCTTAAGTCTTGGAAGATCGTAAATATATCAAAGGCCTGCTTGAGGCTCTTCTCTTTTTATCCTCCGAACCGATCAAACTTTCCTCACTTGCCAAATCCTCCGGGATAGAAAAGACAGAGGCTCGGGAGTTATTGGATGAATTGATTTTGGACTACCAGGAAAAAGAGGGTGGATTTTTATTACGTGAAATTGCAGGCGGGTATCAGTTCATTACCAATCAATTGTATTCCGAAGTACTTTCCAATATATTTAAAGATAAAAAACGAGAGACCTTGTCCAGGGGAACTCTCGATACCTTGGCGATAGTCGCCTATAAACAACCTATCACCTTGACTGAGTTAGACGATATTAGGGGAGTATCATCCCGTGCCATGGTAGCAAGTCTTATTTCCAAAAAACTGGTCAAAGCTGTAGGGCAAAAAGAAGTTCCCGGTAGACCTACTTTGTACGGGACTACAAATGATTTTTTATTGCATTTCGGGCTTAGCAAACTTGCAGATCTCCCGACACCTGTGGAAGTGAAAGAATTAAAATTCGAAGATTTCAATCCCGAGACGATATCGATTACGGAAGACGGAGACGAATTGAATCCTGATTTTGATACGAAACTATTGCCTGAGGAGTTGCAGATTCACGATGAACCCGAGACTAAGGAATCGACTACCGGCCCCTCCGAAGTTTTAGAGGATAAATGATTATGAGTTCCACGGAAGAAAATTTAAAAAAACTTAGAATTCAAATTGATTCTTTGGATGAAAATATCATTGATCTCATTCAAAAACGGGCTGAGTTTGCTTCCGAGATCGGACGTATCAAAAGAAATTCAAGCGATCCTATTTACAGACCCGATCGGGAAAGAGAAGTTTACGAAAAAGTTTCAGGCAAATCCAAAGGACCTCTTCCCGCATCCGTAATTCGGGCAATATACCGTGAGATCATGTCCGGGACAATTGCCTTAGAACATCCGTTAGAAATTGGTTATTTGGGCCCGGAAGGTTCTTTTTCCCACGAAGCATTACGATCCAAATTCGGAACCACATTGACTAGCGTCGGTATGCCCACCATTCCCGATGTATTTCGTTCCACAGCTTCCGGCAAAATAGATTACGGAGTCGTGCCTGTTGAAAATTCCACGGAAGGGCAGGTGAGTTCCACTTTGGATATGCTCTTGGATTCGGATGTAACCATCTACTCCGAGTTATACCAAAGAATCCGCTTTTCTCTTTTGGGCTTTGAGACCGATCTTACAAAGATCAAAAAAATCTACGGAATTCGAATTGGCAACGAACAATGCCGCAATTGGATCTCAGCAAACTTATCTCATGCGGAAATCATAGAAACTTCTTCCACTGCGATGGCGGCAAAACTGGTATCTGAAAAAAAAGACGGAGCGGCAATTGCATCGAATGTTGCGGCGGAAATCTACGGTCTGCAGGTGATACATGACGGTATCGAAGACTTTTCCGGAAATACTACTCGTTTTCTTGTGATCGGAAAAACGGAATGTCCTAGAACCGGAAAAGATAAAACTTCACTCGTTTTTTCCGTTCCGAATAAAACCGGAGCCTTGTATACCATCTTACAGAAGTTCCATGAACTATCCGTTAACATGTCGAAGATTGAATCAAGACCGTTGAAACGCAACCTTTGGGAGTATAATTTTTTCATAGACTTTCTCGGTCATAAAGACGATCCAAAAATCAAAGAATTGTTAAAAGAGACTGAAAAAGAATGTTCTTCGTTTAAAATTCTCGGCTCATACCCGCTTGCGGAACAGAATTTATGAACGGTTGGAAAAACGTCCTGATCTTCGGGATGGGTTTGATGGGAGGTTCTCTCTCTCTTGCTATTAAGAAAAAGTTTCCGAATATCCGTATTACCGGTGTTGTACGCTCGGAAAGTTCAAAACAGACGATTCAAAAAAAAAATATTTCTCATGACGTTTTAACCGAATCTGAGTTTTATCAAACTCGAACGTTTTCCGATTTCGACTTTGTTGTGTTTTCAACACCCGTTCGGTCTGTGATTGAAACCATTCCGAAACTTCCGAAAAGCGGAACTACCGTTTATACTGATTTGGGTTCTACCAAGGAAACCATACTTACTGCAGTGAACTCCCATTTTGATACGGTTCATCATTATATTTCTTCGCATCCCATGTGCGGTTCGGAACATTCCGGACCGGAAGCGGCAAAAGAAGATCTCTACCAGGATAAATTGTGTATCGTAACTAAGCCCGAAAAAGCAAAACCGGAAACTGTGGATTTGGTTCGAAGCTTTTGGGAAGCTATCGGCTCCTGGACTTTGGAGATGGGCGAAAAGGAACATGACGAAACATTATCGTATCTATCTCATCTTCCTCATATCTTATCGACTTTACTCGTGAACACGGCCATTGCCAATCCGGTTACAAAAAAACAAATAGAAAAAAGCACCAAACCAATCACAGGTGGTGGATTCCGCGATATGTCGAGAATTGCCGGTTCCAATCCTGAGATGTGGTTGTCTATCTTTGAAGAAAACAGATCTAATATTTTTAATTCACTGAATGATTATAAAATAGCTTTGGAAGAGATAATTGAAATTTTTAATCCTAACCGTAATTCGGATTTGGAAAAGATCAGATCTGTTTGGGAAAAATCCCTTTTTGCAAAGGAAATCATTCAAAAACATAAATGAAGTTTATAAAAAATCTTAAAAAACTCACCGGTTGCAGTGCGGGTATCTTAACAAACCAAAGTGCGTTTGGTTGGAATAAAAATTATCATTTTATTTCTTTCAGTGAAGATATTAAAATCGATACTTTGTTTTTACCTGAACACGGTCTTTTTGCGGAACTGCAGGATCAAGTGAGCGGCTCTGAACTTGGTTACTTGTTCGGTGATTGTAATATAGTGAATCTTTACGGTGACAAGGAAGATAGCCTTGTTCCTTCTCGCGATGTATTGCAAAGATTGGATATCATCGTCATTGATATCAGGGATGTCGGTTCAAGGTATTATACTTTTTTAACGACTGCATATTATATTTTAGAAGGGATTTCCAAACTCAAAAAAGAAACGGGAAAAGCACCTCTTTTTATCGTAGTTGATTCTCCTAATCCGATCGGAGACAAAGTGGAAGGAAGCCCTCTTGCAGCGGAGTTCGAATCATTTGTGGGAGTACGTTCCGTCCTGCACAGGCATGGGTTAAGCCCTGCCGGACTTCTGAACTATTATAACGAAACATTTGAATTGAATGTAGATATTGCAGTGATTCCCATCGGAGTTTATCATCCGAAATCATATCAGACTTTGTTGTGGGTGCCGCCTTCTCCAAATATACCAACACAAAATACTTGTTATGTGTATTCGGGACAATGTCTTTTGGAAGGAACCAATCTTTCCGAAGGGAGAGGAACTACCAAACCGTTTGAAATTTTCGGAGCGCCTTATTTGATAGGGAAAGCAAAAGAAGAATTGGACAAACGTTTGAAAGCCCACCAAACGAATGCAATTCTAATGAGACCTCTTAGATTTTTACCAACATTCCATAAATTCAAAGACCAAATATGTGAAGGTTATCAGCTACTGATAAAGAATCCTAAAAAATTTCATTCCCTCTATTTCACTCTGTTTTTTTTAAAGAATCTGAAAGAACTTTTTCCGAATGAATTTCAATATTTGAGAGGTGTGTATGAATTTCGTTCCGACAAGCCCGCGATTGAACTCCTTGTCGGGGATAGGATGCTGCTCCGATATTTGGATGGGGGAATTCCCGATTCGGAGTTGGTTTCCTATTTGGAAAATGAGGAAAAAAACTGGTTTTTGGCTACGAAACGATTCCGATATTAATTTTTTTCCCGAATTTCACTTGCACCTACTCTAACTATCAGGTAAACACATTCTATGATTAAACAGATTCGACGATTTTCGATTGTTCTTCTCTTTGTATCCCTTCTTACTAACTGCGGTTATAATAAAATCCAGGAATTGGATGAAGAAGTGACTGCGGCTTGGGCTGAAGTTCTCAACCAATACAAAAGACGTTCCGATCTAATTCCCAATTTGGAAGCCGCTGTAAAAGGTTTCGCCAAACAAGAAAAAGAAATTATACAAGGGATTGCAGATGCTCGTTCCAAATTAGGTTCCATTCAAGCAACTCCTGAATTGATTAACGATCCGGAGGCTTTTGCAAAATTCAACCAAGCACAAGGCCAGTTGGGTTCTGCTATTTCCAGGCTGTTAGTTGTTCAGGAAAATTATCCTGAATTGAAATCAAACGAAAGATTCGGAGATTTGATGGCTCAATTGGAAGGTACGGAAAACCGTGTAACAGTTGCTCGTAACCGCTTTATCAAAGCTACGAAAGAGTATAATATTTATATTCGTCAGTTCCCTGCTGTTCTCACTGCCAAAGCATTCGGCTATGAAGGCAAACCTACATTCACGGTTGAAGATGTAAAAGCAGTTGAAAACGCACCTAAAGTTCAATTCTAATTTCATTTAAACGAAAAGAAAACCCGGGTTCCGATTTGGTTCCGCCCGGGTTTTTTTATGTACTAGGGATGGTTTCGTTCTCCGATTAAAGGAAAAACCTAAAACTGAAAGTATAGGAACGGACTGGATACTGTTACACTATAAATGAGAAAGGCAGTGATATACATGACCGAACAGATCGTGTATAAAAATACGGGACGATCCGTGATAAAGTCGAAATAATCTTCTTTGTTATTTTGAACTATATCAACAAAAAGCAAAAAAGCAATTACCGAAATAAGCGATACGGGCACATCGAACATTTGTCCTTCTGCGAAGCCGAAGGCACGACCTAACATTAAAAAAGAGATATCCAATGCATTCGGAAAAGCTTCTGTAGGTCTTGCTCGGAAAAAAAATATCGCCACTACGAAAACAAAAATCGGATAGATCGGTTGGATTGCACGAGGCACTGAGTCCCAGGCATTTTTTACGGCTTTGAACTTGAACGCAAATCTTTCTATAACCATTGCTCCTGCGTGAGCTGCACCCCAGATGATATAAGTCCAATCGGCTCCATGCCATATCCCCGATACAAAAGTAGTAATAAATAGATTGATATAAGTGATGACTTCTCCGCGTTTGCTTCCGCCTAGGAAGATATAAACATATTCCCGCAACCAAGTGGAAAAGGAAATATGCCATCTTCTCCAAAGTTCGCCGAGGGTTCCCGAAAGGAATGGTCTGTCAAAGTTTTTGGGAATATGAAATCCTAAAATTCTGGCAGTTCCGATTGCAATATCCGAATAACCGGAAAAATCGCAATACACTTGTACTCCGAATAAAATACCTGAAGCCCAGATCGCAACTCCGCTATATTGAGTCGGATCTCCGAAAACGGGATCAATCACATAAGATACCGGGTCTGCGATAAATGTTTTTTTGAAAACACCCCAAAACAGTTGTTTGAGTCCTTTGGTCAGATTTTCTTTTTGAAATTCTTTCGGTTCCAGAAATTGAGTCAAAACGTCGCTTGCTCTGAGGATCGGGCCTGCGACCAGTTGGGGAAAAAAGGAAATGAATAGTCCGAAGTGAAATATGGATTTTGCAGGTTGAACCACTCCTCGGAACACATCAACCGCGTAAGACACCGCTTGAAGGGTAAAAAAGCTGATTCCCATGGGAAGAATGATTCCCAAAGAAGAAACAAAACTAGGATCACAAGGCTTCAATCCAAACAAACTATTCCAGGCGGAAATGGTAAAATCCAGATATTTAAAAACAAAAAGTAAGCCCAGGTTACTCCAGATGGATACATTCAACCAGAATATTTTAGCTATTTTTTTATCCGTTCGTTCCATTGCATCTACTGCCAGTTTGGTGACAATGAAGGAAAAGATAAGCAGAAGCAAAAAAGGAACCCTGAATATCGCATAAAAGTACAAACTGACTATGAACAACCATGGCATCTGAAACTTTTTTGGAAAAATAAAATAGAGTAAAATTACAATCGGTGCAAAAATAAAATAATGTGCGGAATTGAATAACATTAACGAATACCTTTTCTTAATTCTTGCTTAAGCGCATCTGAAACCCATCGGTTTCCAATCTTGGTTAGGTGACCATCTCCCGGAATAAAATAATCTTTGATCCCCGCTTTTCTGATCTTTCCCGTCTTCGTTTGGAACGGTGCCCCGCACATTTTTTTTACATAAGGTATGAGCTTGATCGTATCGATTTTCTTTTTTTCCCAAAAGAATTCCGCTTGGATGGAATAATTTCCCAAGGGACTATATTTGCCTTTGGCATAACAAAAGATTTCTTCCATTTGCATTGGTAAAAAAACAGGTGTTAGTTTAAAATTCTTTGTTTTACTGAGTGCAATCATTCTTTCGTAAGCTGCTATAGTGACATCCGGTAGAGGGGGCAATGATTCAGGAGAAGAGGGTTTGTCCGTGCATGGAAATTCACTTGCAAGGCTCGGCTCCGGGCAGATTTGATTTTCGGTTTCCGATTTTGTCAGGTTGCAAATCGGTTTTTTGGGAGTTCTGGAAAAGGATTCTTTTATGTATCGGAGGGGATTTGTAAACAAGGATTGGATTTCCGTTCGGGCGGAAGCTTGGGAGATAGTGATCTGGACTTTGGTTTGTTCGTATCCCAACTTCAATGCTTGGAGAAAAAATGAGATTCGAGTAGCTTCAAATTGAATGTGGAAGTTTCTTTTCCAGACCAAATCGTTTTCATGAAGTGCATCCGTTTCATCATCGGGAAGGATTCCCTGGTTGCGTAATACTTCCGGCATTGTGAAATCGTTCGGCGAAATAAAGAACAAAACTTCTTTAACTTTTGTTAATTGGTTTGTCATGTCTTCCAAACGTTTTGCCGCTCCTAGCGAGCCGTAAGCATCCACACCTATATTGAGCGTTTGGTATTTTTCTCCTGAGAGTTCCAATCCGTCCAACTGGGAACAAAATGTATCTTCGTCAGAGACTCCGAATCCCATGACCATGCTGTCTCCCAAACAAAGAAGTTTCGAAACATCGGGGTCGGGTTCTTTTTTTCCCCTTTGTCCCAGAGAGTTTGTAGTGAACCTGCCTTCCCAGGCGCCGGAATAATGTCGGACAAATCTGCTTTCATTCGGCTGCAAACTCACTCCGTAATCCGGATGGTAGGCATGTAATAATTTTACATCTCTATAATACTGTAGGGCAGGGGGGTTGAAAAATCGAAGTGCAAATTCAACAATGAGAAGGCTTGCGGCGGAAACTAGAAAAAATGCCGCAGCACGACGAAAAAACAAATTCATCCCTCTAGAGTTCAATTTTAAGCTCTGGAAGCAAGCATTTCTAAAGTTGTTTCCCGTGCTTAGAATGTTCTTGTTTTGAGAAATATCTTTTTCAAAAGATTTTTTCTATCACCAAATAGGAAATAGCAAGACTACCGGTATACTGAATCATAATCAAAGCGGCCATTCCTATTTGAATGATATACGGTCCTCCGGAAAATCCCTGGTATGCCAGATAAGTTGTCACTCCTAGAATCATTTCGGGAACAAGAACATACAAGGCTACATGACCAATCATTTTTACATTTTGAGCATACCAGGAAGTAAGAATCCACATTGTTGCTTCCGCCGCTCCGAAAATAGCCAGAGATAAAAAAGCCACCCATAAGCAGGTACCGAGTATGGAAACGGACTTCTCTTCCAATTTGATCCCTATATAGACCAGTATGAAAAGAGGAATCTCCCAGAGTCCTGCCATATAACCTGCAACAGTTCCTATTTTGAAAAACCCGTCCTCAGGAAATACCAAAACGCCTAATACTTCCGATAAGAACCAGTCTGGCAAAATCATCAGAATGGAAAGAGGCAATAGAAACTTCCAAATTTGAAAAGGAATGTGCCAACGTAACGGTTTTGTCAAAGAAAGGAAACTGATATGAAAGAAAAGAGTGAGGGAGAACAACTTCCAACCTGGGCTTAAGTCTGTGAAGCTCAGAACTGAGCCTGCAATGATGGAATAAATAATAAAATATAGGACCAGTAAGGATTCTTCTTGCGGCAGTCTGTTCTTCATATGATCCGCTATAATCTAATTTATGATTTTTAGAATGCAATCTTTATCCTTATGGGAGTAAGGATTTTTTTATATGCCCGAGCCCATATCTAGGGCTGTAGAAATTTGATAATCCGAACTATTTCGAACTTAAACGATAAAATAATCAAAAAAATGAATTGCATTATGCAAGTGGATTTGCGTGACTATACTTGTGAAATACAAGTAATATTGTGGACACCAGAAAAATGAAACAAACAATTTTAGTAACCGGAGCTTCTTCCGGCATCGGACTCCTTATCGCAAACAGACTGCATAAAAAGGGTCATCATGTAATCGGCACGAGTCGTGATCCGAAAAAATACCAATCCCAGCTGCCTTTCAAATTATTGTCATTGGATATTTCCGATGATAACTCGATTGAATCTTTCGGTAAGCAACTCTTCAGCCAAATCGATAGATTGGATGTGCTCATCAATAATGCAGGATATCTGGTGACGGGACTTGCCGAAGAGACCTCGGTTGCATTGGGAAAACAGCAATTCGAAACAAACTTTTGGGGAACCGTCAAATTCACAAATGAGTTGTTGCCTCATTTTAGAAAACAAAGACAGGGAAAAATAATCACAGTAGGTTCTTTCTTGGGTTTGATCGGGCTTCCTAATGTGGCTTTCTACTCGGCTTCTAAACATGCTTTGGAAGGATATTTTAAAACACTGCGGTTTGAATTGAATCAATTCAACATCAAGGTGTGTATGGTTGAACCGATGGGTTTCAAAACCAATATCGGCGAAAATGCAACTAGAGCTACCGGGAATATAAATGATTACGATTTATACCGACACAAGATCTCAACATACATGAAAAAGGAATTTGATAAAGCGCCGGGGCCGGAACCTGTCGTAGATAAGGTAGTGAAGATTGTGGACGAAAGAGTTCCTAAATTCAGCTATCCTGTAGGGAAAGGTGCATCGATTTTTCTGGCGCTACAGCAGTATGCCTATAATACTTTTGAAGGCGCAGTTTTGAAGAGAGTGAATCAAACATAAATAAAACTATGATGATCTATCTACTCGTTAATCAGTCGACCCCCTCGGTGTTTGGTGAGTGAGCAGATAGCATGATTTTCCTAAATGTCAGGTCCGCTCCAATTCTTTGGTCATTGCTTTGATGAACCCGAGCTTATCTTTTTTTACCTCTTTCAACATAGCCTTTCTATCTGCGGGTATGGATGAATATTTTTCAGCCCATAAATTTATTTCAATCAGTATAGGAAGCAAATCTATTCCTTTTCGGGTTAGCTTATATAACACCTTCGCTTTGCTATCGGGGTGATCATGTTTTTCTATGATCTTATTTTCTTCCAACGTCAGTAATCTTGACGCTAAAATGTTGGTGGCTATTCCTTCCTGCGATTTTAGAAAATCGCCATAGGTGCATTCTTTTGCAAACATCAGGTCTCTGACGATGAGTAGGGACCACTTGTCTCCCCATGTATCGAGGGAACAACTAATCGGGCAATCCGACCTTTTTTTAATTGTAGTCATAAAAAAACTTCTTTATTACTTGCATTTTGCAAGTCTATTAATGCAGTATTGCTTGCATTTTACAATCAAAATTTAGTCCCAAGAATCCGAACTAAAAAAATCAGTAACAGCATACATATTTTAATATTAAGGAAAACAACATGAAAGCACAGATTGTCAGTCATTACGGGAAGAAGACACGATTAAAGTCGATTGAAATGCCGGATCCGGAGATACAAGAAGACGAAGTATTGGTTCAGGTTGCAGCCGCAGGAGTCAATCTTTTGGACTCCAAAATCCGAAACGGAGAGTTCAAACTCATTTTGCCTTATAAAACACCGTTTGTATTAGGTCATGACGTAGCGGGCGTTGTGCTTAAAGTAGGATCCAGTGTAACACGGTTTAAAGTCGGAGACGAAATTTATGCACGGCCGGCTGATCATAGGATCGGTGCTTTTGCGGAACTAATTGCTGTGAAGGAGCAGGACCTCGCGATTAAACCTAAAGAGCTTACTATGGAAGAAGCAGCGTCCATTCCTCTGGTGGGCTTAACCGCCTGGCAAGCGCTAGTTGAAAAAGCAAATTTGCAGAAAGGACAAAAAGTTTTCATTCAGGCAGGTTCCGGAGGTGTAGGAACATTTGCGATTCAGTTGGCGAAACATTTGGGCGCAATGGTAGCGACAACGACAAGTACCGGCAATATGGATTTGGTGAAGAGCCTCGGAGCGGACGTTGTGATTGACTACAAGAAGGAGGATTTCGAAAAAGTTCTGAGTCATTATGATGTCGTTTTGAATAGTCAAGACGGAAAGGCTCTTGAAAAATCTCTAAGAGTCCTGAAGTCCGGAGGAAAACTCATCTCTATCTCTGGGCCACCTGACCCCGATTTTGCGGAAGAAATCCAAGCGCCGTGGTTAGTGAAATTGATTATGCGACTCTTGAGTTTTAGTATGAGGAAAAAGGCAAAAAGATTCAACGTAGACTTTTCCTTTCTTTTTATGAGGGCAGACGGAAATCAATTGAGCGAGATCACTTCTCTCATTGATTCCGGGATTATACGTCCGGTTATAGATAAGGTATTTCCTTTCGCAGCAACGAATGAAGCTATGAGTTATGTGGAAAGCGGGCGTGCAAAAGGAAAGGTTGTAGTCAAGGTTAGGTGAGAAGTTCTGGTGTTCCGCTAAACCGGTGGACAAATGCTGAGTTTTTGTAGCATTCCTGGGGGTTGGGCTTAAGGCTTGCTATCCACGTACTCGGGCAAATAGCAGCGAAGATACGCAACGGCAGCTCGGCCCGCTTCCCGAACGATTTCGTCCGTGATCGTGCCTTGCTCGCGAAAGGAGAAGCGGAAGACGGAGTCAATGAGCGCAACAGCAATACCCACTTTCCTCGGAGCGTCTGGCCAGAAAGGAAGTGCGAAACGATCCATCACCTGCTTGAGAGCGATGCTTGCAATTTTGGAATCGAGTTCTTTACCAATGAGCATTGTCTCTTCATTGCGAACTCCATAAACGACACGCATCATCGCAGAATCCTCTCGGAGGACGGCAATTGCTTCTCCGGCAAGGAAATACACATAGTCTTGCCAGCTCTCGAATTGAGAGGTATCCACCCGGGACAATCTCGCCGCTACAAGTTCAGCATGAAGGAGTCGGAGGCCCAAATAAAGCGCTCCCATATTTGGAAAGAAATGATAGGCCGACGCCCTGGGAATGTCAGCACGCTCACAAATTTTTGCAAACGTGAGAGACTCAGGAGCTTCCTCTCTCAATAATTCTCTCAATGCCTGAATCAAAACGGCCCTTCTGCCGACGCCCAAGGGACCTTCGGATTTCAATCCACTTGCTGGTGATTTCGAGGATATTTGTTTTGACGATTTCGACACTATTACCGACAAAAATCGACTTTAGAAACGATTCAAGTCCATTTTTAGTAATTTAAAAAGAAATTTACTCGACATTAGTCGATTTATCTCTACTTTTGGCTCAGCGTTTGCCGAGTTTTTGTGTCTGCTGAGGAGTTAATAATATGACAGGTTTAAGGTTTGAAGCGGTGCGTGCATCTATAGTAGCAGCTTCCGTAAGGCTTGCTGACCTTGGTTTTTTTGCCGGCATCGGCGGAAACTTGGCTGTGCGGATAGACACAGAACTTATGGCTGTTACGCCGTCAGCTTCCGACTATTACAGCATGAAAAATGAGGATATCTGTATTGTCAGGATGAGGGACTTGAAACTAGTAGAAGGCACTAAGCAGCCTACCACCGAAAGCGGGATGCATGCAGCCTTTTTGACTTGTAGACCTGATTTGCAAGTCAGCTTACATACACACCAACCCCTGGCGAGTGCGGTAACTCTACTCGGAATTGACATGCCTGTCGAAGGTGCTGAGTCCCGCGCAAGTCTTGGGTCAGCCTTACGCATCGTTTCCTATGCACCATCCGGAACATCATTCTTGGTTAGCGCTTTTAAGAAGAAGTTACGAAAGGACACAAATGGATACCTATTACGAAACCATGGAATAGTTTGTGGGGCTAAATCTATAGATGAGGCAATTGCAAATGTTCTGTTAGCTGAGGAACAATCAGCATACTTCCTTCGTTCCCGTATAAAAAACAATCCGAACTTCTCGGAAATTTCTCCTCTTGTTATGCAACAAGCACTTTCGATCCTATAGGCAAAGTGCAACCTCGACTTGCCTAATAATATAAAATCAGGGAATAACATGAACTACGTAAAAACGAAAAAAAAACCAACAAAGGAACATGGATCTACCGATCTCAAAGACTTGATGAATTTATGGGAAAGGTTGGAGGCAAAAGGTCTCTTACAGAAAAAAGCAGCAAGCCTTTCCTTCCGGCTCCCCGGAAGGAAACCAGAAGCTTTCCTGCTGATTAATAGAGGCTCAGGAAAAGGTGCTAAAGTGCAGACAGACCAATTCGACATCCACGGTCAGACGACGATTCTTGACTCGGAAAGATTAGCCGTGATTCACTTTCACGCAAGCATGTATAAAGCGAGACCCGACATTGGAGCCATTGCCTGTTTCCAGCCTATTTGGGGCTCTCTATTAAAAACATTAAAAGATCCGCTTCCTCTTGTTTTTGATGAACAGTGCCGGCAACTTGGTGCACCTGTGGTTCCCATTCATAAATCCGAGGATGGCTCAGCTATTGCCGACTCGGTCTTACTCAATGGTGCCAACGCGTTTCTCGATACAAACGGAGTGGTGATAACAAGCGTTACCCGAGAGAAGGCCATATACAATTGCGAATTGATTGAAAAATGCTCTAAAGCGTATCTTTTGGCCCACGCAACCGGCGGCAAAATACGCCGCATCCCATGGTTCGTCCGTTGGATTGCAAAAAATCGACTTATAAAAGATGAACGTAAGGCCGCAGCGGCATACGCACTTGGTAAAGCTCCAACAGGTTTTACAGCATACTGATTTCGGACAAGGTTGGGGGGAATATGGACTATAAAAACAAAACGATTTTAATAACCGGCGCATCGTCCGGCATCGGAAGAGAACTTGCAATCGTTCTCGCCGATTTTGGAAATAATATCGTAGTTACCGCAAGACGGGAGAATCTTCTCCAAGACCTAAAACGAGAAATCGAAGACAAGGGTAGTAAATGTCTTTTTTTTGCAGGTGATGCCACAGATCCCAAACATGCGGATTTGGTTGTTCGTGAAACGACTAAGACATTCGGAAAGATCGACATTGCAATTCTAAACGTGGGGGTTGGCCCGGCCTCCAACACAATCAAAGATTCGAGAGAAGTGATTCTTGGTAAGATGCGAACCAATTACGATACCCTGATAAACTTTTTCGTTCCGGTAATAGCCCAAATGAAATCACAAACGACACCTTGTATGATTGCTCATCTCAATTCTCTTGCGACTTACTTCGGAATACCTATGCAAGGTGATTATACTGCGGCGAAAGCAGCGGGGAGAATTTTCTTGGATACTGCGAGAATGGAACTAAAACATTTCGGTTTCAAACATGTGCGCATCCAAACAATCCATCCCGGCTTTGTTGCCACAGAAGCCGTTAAAGACGACGGCATTCCGGCACCGAATGAAATTAGCGAGAAAGAGGCAGTGAAATACATATTGAATGGTCTACGTCGGGAAGTTCACGAAAATCGATTTCCTTTTAGCACTGCTCTTGCTGTGCGTATAGGACGACTTGTTCCAACATGGCTCCGAACCAAGATTTTGTTGTCGGAAGCTGCAGCCGACTACTGATTGTTAAATTTGCATTAGGATAAAAAATTACAGTTGGGGAAACAACTGGATGAGCTGCAGGGGGCTTCATACAATCTTGGGAGATACTGGGATCGAACCAGCGACCTCTACCATGTCAAGGTAGCGCTCTAACCAGCTGAGCTAATCCCCCGAATGTTTTACCATTTCCCCATGGGAAAGGGAGGCGTAAAGCGCCTTTTGTTCTTGTATCCGCTTTTGGAAAATAACCGAATAATTCGTCTTCCAACCCTTTTTTGGATTTGGATTTTTCTTTGCCTAGGAGAATGAGTTTGTTTTTTGCACGGGAAAGCGCGACGTATAGGATTCTTCTTTCCTCCTCGGTATCGTTTTCATCGGATTCTCCTGTTAGGTTCCAGCCGGAGCTGATGTCGGTGATGACTGTTCCGAATTCAAGTCCTTTTGATGCATGGATTGTCATTACCTTGTCTTGAGAAATTCCGGATTCGATCCATTCTCTTTTTCTGAAATTGGATCTGACTAGTAGAATCGTTTCCGGATCGGTTTCAAAAAAGGTTCTTAATTTTTCCCTGATGACTTGTCTGTCTCTTTTGGGATGTTCCATCACCAAAGATAAATAAAACATCTCTCCTTGTCTATGTGCCTTTACTTCTTTTTCGATTTTGTTTTTATTTTTTCCGATAGGTAAAACAGAGAGGTCGATGATTCCTTTTAAAGAACGGTAGTTTTTGCATAACTGAAATACTTTCGTATCGGGAAAATACTTGGGAAAGGACAGGAATGGTTCCGGTGTTGCTCCTCTGAATCCGTAAATTGCCTGCCAATCATCTCCTACGATCGTCATGTTTTCTATATTCATTTTTTTTAATATTCCTAGTTGAGACCAATCCGTGTCTTGGAACTCGTCAACGATTACGGAATCGAACTCATTTGTTAATTCTTTGGTCCAGCTTTCTCCCGCTTCCAATTCCGACAGAACCATGGAAATCAAATCGTCAAATTCGAATTTTTGTTCTTTCCTTTTGTATTTCAGTAATTCGTTTTGATAGTTATCATAGACTTCCGGAAATTCCTTTTTGAATAACTTTCCGCCTCGACCGAATAAAATGGAAAACGGTATCCCCCCGACCTGAAATCTATGTTTGGTGAGGATGTCTCTGGAGAGTTTTTCCTTCTCCGGATTGGTTAAAATCCTGATTCCTCTTTCCTTGAAATGGGGATGAAGCTTTCGAAGTGACTGAAAACAAAATGCGTGAAAAGTGGAAATCCTATATTCATTTGACAATTGTTTTGCGATTGTGCGATCTCTGAATTCGTCAGTTGCTTTGTTTGTAAATGTAACGATCAAAGTTCTTTCGGGCGGAATCGTCTTTCTTCTTTCTTGTTCTTCTAAAAGCCCGATCATTGTGGATGTCTTGCCTGAGCCTGCCGCAGCGATCACCTGCTTTCTATTTGCTTTGGATTCAATGATTGCCAACTGTTCTTCGTTCCACATGGAAAAGAAAGGTCGGTTTGACCTTGGATTGGCTCCTGAAAAAATGGTCATTGGAGAAAAAATAATGAATTGGATCGTGTTAATTCTGGCGGGCGTCTTTGAAATCGGTTGGCCTTTGGGAATCAAACTTTCGGAATCGAGTGAATACAAAATCCCTTGGATCGGATTTTCCATACTTTCCATGACCATCAGCGTGTTTCTGCTTTGGCATGCCCAAAAAACAATTCCTATGGGAACGGCCTATGCTGTATGGACAGGAATCGGTGCGACCGGTGCATTTTTGTTAGGCATCATTGTATTCGGTGAATCCTCCACTCTTTGGAGGGTATTGTCCGCAAGTTTAATCGTAATCGGTGTTATGGGATTGAAACTAACCGGAGAACATTGAAAACCGAAGTATGATACGAAAGCATGATTTCTTCGTGTTTTCCCAAGATCGTTTAAAAAAACCCGATAGAGAGTGAATTTTCCCGAAATCCGCTCTCTATCCATTCTTAATATGAAAAATACCGGACTAGGCTTTCTCTAAATACTTGAGTATTTTCCTGGCGTTTTGATTCTCCGGATCGAGTTCCAAGGCTTTTTCCGAAAGGACCTTCGCTTCATCGTAATTTCCTGTTAGACGGTTAAGGTCGGATAAGTTGACTAAATTATTTATATTGTCAGGATGCAATTGATAAACACGTTTGGAAGCTTCCAAAGAAGATAAATACCTTCCCATTTTCTTTTGAGACAATGATAAATAGTACCACATCTCTTCGGTATCAGGATCCATTTGCAAATAGTGATTGATCACTTCAACAGCGGTTGCATAATCCTTTCCTTTGAAGCTCATAAGTCCGAATAATTTGTTCAACTTTTGATTGGTCGGTTCAACGGAATGAGCTTTTGTAAGAACTGCGAGAGCTTCATTCACCTGACCTTCCTGGTACAGTTGTTTGCTTTGCCGATATACTTCGGTAATATCCAGAAGTGAATCTTCATCATCACGCATCTCAAGTTCTTCGTGTTCGAATTTTGAAGAGATCGGTTCTTCCTGAATGTTTTGAATTTCTTCGCGGATTTCCTGTCTATGAAAATCAACTCGAAGGAAAGACAAATCATCTGTGATCTCTCCGATTTCTTTCAGAGCCTCTTCCATCTTGAAAATATTTCCCTTCGTTTTTTCGATCGTTCTGAGAATTGCAAACTCATCTTCATTGATGGTTCTCGTTTTCGAATTTGGCGTTAAATTTATATCATCACGTCCATCGGAACCGAGAATAATTATATCTCCAGGCTCCAGTTGGTATTTATATACTTGAAAAGCGAACTCGGACTCCTGACCTAATTTTCTCAATAATAATTCTTGTTCTATGAAGCTTGCCTTTCCGTCCCGGTAAAGAATGGTAGCCGGATGTTCTGCGTTGAAATAAAACATCTCCCCTGATTTTTCTTCGATGAGTAAAACGGTAGCAGAAATCACCATAGTTCCGTTAAACGATTTGAATACGGAATTTACTTCATAATAAATATCCGTGAGCCATTCTTCCGGCTTCATGTCTAAAACTTTTTTATTGGATGCAGAGCGGGACATGATTGCATTGATTACAACACCCATAACCAGCGCTCCCCCCGCTCCTTGCATGGATTTGCCCATTGCATCCCCGTTCAAGGTCATAATGTAGGTTTTGTAATCCTCCGGTTTACCGAATTTTAATGTTCCTGTGATGCAAATATCCCCGCCCAAATCGGCGGTTTTGCTTTTGAATTCGAATTTCTTTTTTTGATGAATCACAAATTCAGTAGGAACTAACTTTGATTTATTGGCATTGAAGAATAGAGGTTTGGCAAGTAAGGAGGTGAGAAAATAATCGCCGTCTTGTTGAATTTTCAACTTTTGCACTTCGTCCATTTTCTCCTGAACTTCTCGCGTGCGTTCTTTCACTTTTTTTTCGAGATTAACAGCGTAGTCTTCCAGTTCCTTTCGCGCTTCTTTAATGGAATAAACCATCGAATTGAATGAGCCGGCAAGATAACCGATTTCATCCTGAACTTTGATAGGAACTTGGATCTCTAGGTTACCTTCGTTCACTTTAGTGACACCGGAAAGTAAATCGTTGAGCGGTTTGACAAGACTGGAATGGAAAAATCTCGGAAAAATAATCAGAATCAGAAGTGATGTTGAAAATATAATGTAAATCAGTTTGATCGTATTTCTATGCGTATGCTTTCGATATTCATCATATGAAAATCCTACTTCATATTTTACATTTTTCATTATAAAATCGAAATGCGTGTAACGTTTGTCAGCTGTTCTGTAGAGACGATTCAAATCATTCTGAGAAGAACTGTTCAGATTTCCGTAAGCTTTCGTTTTGCTGAAGCGAGACAGCGCCTCGTCTTCTTCTCCTTGCGTTGGAGTGTTTGTTTTTAAGCTGCGGCCGTTCTTTTTCAGTATCTCCGTAAGTAATTCTTTAAGAGCAAAATCCTGTACTTTCTTTTGTTCCGATAATACTCTTTCGATGTTCAGTTGATCCGGGTGACGATTGTATTCAATTTTTAAATTTTTGCTAAAAGAATCCGAATCTACCGGCTTTCGAATGATATATTCGATATCTTCGGCGACTTGATCGTATTGTTTGTTTAATAAGAAAGGTTTGGAACCTAAAATTTCCGTTCTCTTTTGGTTATCGTATTCCTCTTCGCTCAAGGAAAGTGTTATATTGCCTACAAATCCAAGCACAAGAAGAACGGTCACGAGACTTACGCCGACCAATTTTACCATAAATGTAGTAGGTTCGGGTGAATTATTCAAGTAGGTGATTACAAAGTAGAAGCAGATAACTAATGTTACGTTTGAAAATCCGAATGCATATAAATCATATGTGACAATTCCTGATTTATTTAATACATTTAATGCCGCAATAAAGAGGAAGATGATGATCGCTTTTACGAAACTTTTGCAAGCCTTTGCATCTTCCCCTTTCGGATTGATGAACTTGATCCAACCAACGCAAAACCTGGAAAGTAAAAACATAGGGTACCCCGAAGGCGACACCGGTTTGGAAATCCATTTTGAAAAAAAGCCATCGTAAGCGGAATACCGGATTGTTTTGCGAATCAGTATGGTTAAGGGAAATATTTGAGTTAAAAGTAAAGCAATCGCATGCTGCGCACCATAGTCAAAAGTATAAAAATGCGCTGTAAAATTGTAGATGATCTCTAATCGGGAGCCGGTATATACAAAATCGGTGAATGTAACTAATAATAAGGTGAATGATAGAGGTATTGCAATTTTTGCCTCTTTCGGCTGATCAAGTCTTGGAAACGTGTAAGCAAATCCGATCATTCCTGCATTTCCAAACATTGCACAGCTCGTAAAAAAACGATGGTATGCCCCCCAGCTTGCATTAACGGAATATGCCATTACATAACCGAACAACATAAAGCTATAACCTAAGAACATCATTGCGAGCCACCAGGTTGTAGGTGTTTTATTTTTTTTGCTCAATAGAAAAATAGTGAGTATCACACTGATTAAATTTGCGGCGAAAACTCCAACGGAATGATACGACAAGGCTAACCAATTTAAATCCATTTCGATGAACCCTATAGATTCCGGAAATAGAGACAATCTAAAATGATATTTTCCTATTAAATTTTACGGATTATCAATATGATACCGGATTCGTTCAAACGACGGATATACAATTGTGATACTTGATTATCTGCAATTGTTTTGGATCTTGCCGATCAAAACGATAGAACGCACGTATTCACGAGAAAAATCGTGACTAGTAGAAGCGGGGACCGGAAGTTCTCAAAATCGTGGAGGCGCCAGATCTTTGTCCTTCCTTGGGAGAAGTACGAATTTCAGTTTAGGCGACAGGGCGCTGATATCATGATTCGAATGGAATGCGGACTCTTCCTTTTTCTTCGAATGCAAACATTTCGGTGCGCGTACATTCGACGCATCAGGAACAAACAGATACTTTTCTGGATTGTCTTTAAAAGCCTAAAATCTTCTTAACACCGGATTTCCGTAAGGATATTTAGTTTGCAGGTGTTGCACAAATCCTTCGTAACTGAACCATCCCTCCTTACCTTTGTCAGCTGGTGATTTTTCTATATGCATTTCCTGGGCGGGCATAAAGCTAAAACCGATAAGATAGAGTTTTTTATCTTTGTTTTTTGCTTCGTCCAGAATGATGGAAACATGGCCGATCCCTCCTGTTTCATTTTGTACGAACAAATCGCCCGGTTGCAGATTTTCTTTTGCAATCGTATTTGCTCCCTTTTTTAAGGAATAGGAATTGGAAGAAGCGAATGCATTTCTTAAAAAACGATTGTATTCTTTTTTCGAATCTTTGTAATACTGTTTTTTTCCCGGGTAACTGAACAGATACAATTTGTCCAGTTTTCCCGATTCTTTGTGGTAATCCGCCCAAAGTCGCATGGAAAAATCCGCACATTGTTCCAAGTCATCTTGAAATAACAACGGTTTATCGATCACGGCAATCATATCATACCAATCGTTCAGATTTTTTTTTTGATAGGAAAGGACGGTTGTTTCTTTTTTTAAAGGAAGGTTTTGCAAATAACCGGAAAACGAGTTTTTAGGGAAATTGGTTCTTTGAAAACCTTCGGGAACGGGTATTTCTTTTACTAAGTTTGGAAAAGGGTAAAGGCAAAGACAGGATGTTAGAAAAATAAAGACAAATCGAATGCTCATTTTGTAGTTTTTAGATATTCCAAGGGACCAAGTCCAATCGTATTTTTAAAGTCTTTGATAAAATGGGCCTGATCATAATAACCCAAATCCAAAGCGAGTTCTGCAAAATTCACTTTCTCCGATTTTTCTATTTTCTCCGCTACCTCATGTAGTCTATATCTTTGAATTACCCATTTGGGACTGACTCCCACATATTCCTGGAATAATCTTTGCAAACTTCTTTTTCCTATGGAGAAAAGTTTTACAATTTGGTCTACCGACCGGACTTCCCGATCTTCTTTTATTTTATCTATAATGGAATTGATATAAGGTATGTTAGGGTCTTTTTCCGGGATATGATTTTTCAACCAGGACTCTACAATCGGAATCCGATCATCGTCTTCTTCCGTTTCGAAAATTTCGATTTCCAACTGGGATACGTTTACATTGAAAACCTGATCAATGCCCAGGGTTTTACCAGTCAGTAAGGATACGTGCTTTTTAAAAAAAGGATAAAAGGCTCCCGGACGGAATTTAATTCCGAATACTGAACCTTTGCCTTCCAATAGATAAGAAAACCTTCCCTTGGTGATTCCGTATATTTTGGAATCTCCTTTGTCAAATACGATATGAATGCTCGGGTAGGGAAGTGTTTCCGCCAGATACGGATCTTTGTTTCTCAAGTCCCACCTAACGGTCCAATAGTGTTCTATAAAAAAATCCAAGTCTTCACTTGCAAAATACCTGGCGTGTTCCGCCTTCAATTCCGCTTTGTTTTGGCGCAATACTCCTCTGGTCGGTTTTCCTTTTTTCTTCACCACATAGATAATTTTCCATTTTGTCGTGTTTTTACAATCCAAATCCGTTAAACTGGTATATCTTTATCTTGGAGCCAAACATGAACCAAATCGACAGCTTAAATCATAATTTAAAACTTAGTATGGAAAAACAAATCAAAGCAAGCCGGGAGACGGTGTGGGAAATTCTCACGAGCCCAAAATACATAAAGGAATATCTTTACGGAACGGATGCGATTTCTGATTGGAAAAAAGGAAGTCCTCTTGTTTTTAAAGGAGAGTGGGAAGGAAAAGCTTACGAAGAGAAAGGTGTGATTTTGGAATTTCAAAAACCGAGCTTATTCAAATATACTTATTTCACTGCATTCTTCGGGCTTCCCTATTCACCTGAAAACTATGCAATCATAGAAAATAAACTAACGGCAGCAGGTGAAACAGTTACGCTTAGTTTGACTCAATCCGGATTTACCTCGGAAGAAAAGCTGAAACATTCCGAAGATAGTTGGAACCATTGTTTGGAGATCATTAAAAAGATCGCGGAGACTACGACAATTACATCTTAAATATATCCGAATCGTCCTCTTCCTCTTTCAAATCGTAATAACCGTAAATAAAGGAAGGACTTGCCTTCACTTCCATTCCGTAAAAAAATTCGGATATCCTTCCCGATTTGATAACGTCCAGTTTGTATTCTTCGGCGAGAAATTTCATTTTATCCAGAGATATCTTTTCGTTGATTTTCGGACCGAATCCGGATTCCGTTTTTGCCCAATCCACAATAAACAACCTTCCTCCTTGTTTCATGGAACGAATCAATCCATCCATTGCAAGACCTGGATTCGGGAATGTTGAGAGGGAAAGAGAAGCAAATATGATTTCAGGAACGGGAATCCAAGTGGGTAAGAGAGGGTGGTCGGATTGGTCTATGTAGAAAGGTGTGAGTTTTTCCAACCCTTCCAGAAGCTTTCTTCGCAAAATCATATCGATGATCTCTTGCTGGCATTCCCCCGCCCAAACCCAGACATCGGGAAACCATTTTCGAAATTCGTTGAAGTAAAATCCTAGCCCGGAACCGAAATCCACGAGATTTTGCAAACCCTTCCAATTGAAAAAAGCAAAGACGTCATCCGGAGAGCATACTTCTCTTCTATGGCTGGAAAGCAAATATTCATGATATTCCAAAGATCTGTAGTATTCCGTTTCCGACATAATTCCAATTTTCAAAGAATCTATTTGGGAGTACAATAGAAAAATTCAATTCCATCGGCCGGGAGACCGAAAATGAAACTATGGTGGTCTCATTTAAAAAATGGATTTCGGGAGCTTTGCTATTTCTCTCTTTTTTTCCTTTGGCAACCCAGGCTATTTTTGAAGAGGGGCGTTATCCATCGTCGGCACGAGTAATTAGAGCCAATATTCTTTCTGATAAAAAATCAACTTTTCTTGCCTGGGAACCTCCTAGAGAAGAAGGAGAAGTAATTGTTGCCCGTGCCAATGTTGTGATTGATTCGCCTGACAAACTGTATGTTGCTGACTCTCTCGGCCGTTATAAGACCGGCGGTTCGAACTCCATCAAAACTTTTTATGATTATAATTTAAAACCTGGAACTTATTATTACGCAGTCGTATTGGTAGGGGACATTCGCAAAAGAGAAGTTAAATTATTTCCGAATCAAAATTATACCGTTATTCCGGTTACTATCGAAGATCCCGACGGAACAGTGTCCAATCCGGGTTTCCCGAGTTTTCCCGATGATCCCGGAATCGGAAAACTACCAAGCCATGTTTCCAATATCCATGCTGCATTAGAAAAGAAGAATGTACGAATTGATTGGCAAGCACCTCCCGGAGTCGTATCGGGGAGAACGATTTATACCATATACAGATCTTTCAATCCTATGACCAGTTTGCCGTTGATGCAAAAAGCGCAAAAACTGGCAGAGGTAAGTCACCCGACTGTGAGTTTTCTCGACCAAGGTTTGGAAAAATCCCAAACAGTCTATTACGGAGTTTCCGTCAAAGAACCGGGCGGGGAAGAAGGTCTTCCGTTGGAAGATAAAAAATCCTCCATTCGCATATTCTATGTTAGGGATAATGGAAAAAATACCGCAGAGGTGATTGCCGACGATTCCGTTCCCGCATCTCCTAAAAGCAAACCGCAATCCATTGCACCTCCCGATCCGCAAGGCACCTTGCATGTTCGAGGTGTTGGTTATGAAAGAGTAGGGAAAGGCGTTGTGATGAGTTGGCTTCCTCCCGAAGGTGTCGATGATTCTTCCGTCTATTCCGTTTATGCATCTACTAAACCGTTCAATCAAGGGCTTACTTCTTTCGGAGCGGGAGTAGCGGTGAAGGTAGCATCGGTAAATCATCCGAAAACAAATTTCTATATCAAAGAATTGAAAGAGATTCCTGAGCTGTATTTTGGTGTTACTGTCAAGTCTGGTGTGATTTCCGAAGATTTCAGTTTGAAAGAGAATGTTTCTTTTTTCAGATATGATTTTAACAAAGATCTGGACAAGCCGGAAGAAACAAAACTCGCATCCAACGAAGGGACCGTACAGTCGGAACAGACTCCCGCAAAGGTTGACACTGCGGTCAATCAGCACAGTGTGGTGCCTCCTGAGATCAAACCTCTTTCAGGAAGAGATGACGGTCTCGTAGATGATACCGGCTTTGAAAACAATCTTTCCACAGTGGACTATGACCTTTCCGAATCCGATCTCAATCGAATTTTGAAAGAGACGGTAATGAAACGCAAATTTGAACTGGCGATCGATCGTTTGGAAAAATATCTGGAACGGGAGAAAAACACACATTTGGCGGGTAAGGCGTATTTTTATTTAGGGATTAGTCACCTAAAATCGGGGGAGTATAAAAAAGCTCTCCGATATTTTATGAAGAGAGATGCTAAGAGCTTTTCTCCTGATCGTACAGAATTTTGGACCAACCAGACTCTTGAAAAGCTGGGCAGAGGTAAATCATGAATCGTTCCATCGTTGCATTGGCTGGCTTTTTATTTATTTGTGCCGGAATCATCACTGCATTTTACCATACTACAATTTACTCGAAAGAAGATCAAAATCAAGTCGTCTTGGAAAGAATTGCGGAAGGGGAAGAATACTTAAAACAGACAAGCGAGAATAGCAAAGAGAAAGCTGTTTCCATATTCTCTGAACTTGCCGGTAAAAAAGGTCTGGAAAATTACGAATTCAGAATCAAATACAACCAAGCACGCGCCCTGGAAAAAAACAGGGATCATTATCTTGCCTTGGATATTTACAAAGGTTTAAGAAACAAACCGAACCTTACATCGGAAGAAAGAGATAGTCTTTCCTATTCTCTGGGAAATCTACTTTTGAAATTGGATCAGGAAGTGGAAGGAAAGGGTCATTTGGAATCAGTACTTCGCTCTTCCAACAATCCCAAGCTCAGATCAAAAGTTTTACAATCGTTAGCTGATTATGGCTATAACCACAAACAATTGGAACCGGCACGCAAAAACTATGTATTGGCTTTGCAAGAGGACAATACGAATACGGAAGCAAGAATCGGTTGGGGAAGAACTCTCCGCAAACAAGGAAAAGACTGGGCTTCTTTCGATGTGTTTGACGAATACATCGAAACCGAAAACCAACTCAGTGGTGCGAATGGAAAAGTTGTGGATGAATACAAGGATTCCGTATTTGCGGAAGCCAAATCCCTTTATACGAAAAAAACATATTGGAAATCCATTGAGCTTTTCCAAAAAGCATTAACTCTGAACCCCAGTCCGCAAGTGGAAGAAAATTCCTACTACTATATTGCTTCCGCCTATGATGCATTAGGTAAACAAACCCAATCTTTGGAATATTTGAATAAAACTTTGAATAATAGCAATTATTCTTTGGATCAGGCGTCTTTGTATAAAAAGGGAACGATTTATTTCAGACAAGGCAAGTTTGAAGAGGCAGCTTCCGTGTTTCAAACCATCGTGGACAAGTATCCTAAGAACCACATCACTGACAAAGCACTTGCCTGGAAAAAAGAATCTTTGGATCAGTTCAAAGACAACGATGATTTGGATGATGCCGGCAAAGAAGAAAAAGCCGGCCGGTTGGACATTGATGCTTTGAATCAGGAAAGAAAAGGAAGCGTTTCTCCTTTGATGGAAAAGAAAAAAGAAACCGGCTCTTCAAATAGTTTTGGAAACGACTTGGATTTTTAATCCGAGTCTAATTCGGAAAAAACTCATTATGAGCTAAATTTTCCAGAGCCTCATCCAACCCGAATTTTTTGTAAATGATAGGTACTACATCTTTTAAGGAATGAATATTTTCGGAATATTCTTCCGCGTCTTTTCCGTAAAGGATAGTCGCTACCGAATTTTCAGTGTGGTTTTTCTGACCTAGGTCTTCCATATTTCCATGATCACTCACAACGATAAGTAGATCTTTTTCAGGATCAATCGTTTCCAATACTCCGTAAAAAAACGCTTCCAGGGTATGAATGATCTTTTCCGCTTTTTCCCAATCTTGGGCATGTCCCACTTTGTCGGTTAAAAAATATTCGTAAATCGTCAGCCCATAATCACCAAACATGGAAAATACGGAGTTGCCTAGAGTTTTGGGATCTCTGAGCTGCAAAAGAGGATCATCCTTGGGCAGACTGTCAGCTGCAAAATCACGTAAAATTTCATGAGTCAGATCCATATACAGACCTTTTCCGTTTCGCAGATCATCCATCGTTTTTAACGGTCTATCGCTTGCTAGTTGGATGAGCGTTGAAGCGGAAACCAGTTTCGGTTTTTCCTGAACATGCCTAAGGTAATGATCCGTGAAACAATTTAAAAAATCCGCTTTGATCTTGTTTTCCGAAAGAATCTTGATCATGGAATATTTTGCTATGATCTTCCGCAAAGTAATCGTAGGAAACCCGCTGACATGGCGTCCGAGGGTGCCCGGCCCGTTCACGCCGGTCCAAAGCGCAGTTTGCCCCGTAGCGGATTGAGGGAGTCCGGGAACCCCCATATGCGCATCCGTTTTTACATAATGCAGAGTATTTGCCAGTTTGGGGAGTTTGGCATCTGCCTGCGATTTGCCACCGAGGGGAGATAGAAATCCTTCTGCGAACTTAGAGAACGGATTTCTCTCCGGATCGTATTTCCCAAGGCCGATTCCATCTAAAAATGTATAAAATATCATCTGTACCTTGGACTAGAGTCGAATTTCAAAAAATGCCACCGATAATAGTAAAGATGATTCGGAAATTCGGACAAGCCTCTATTCTCTTGGGAATCCTATTTTTTTCCGTTTTTTTAGGTTTCGTATTTTTGGTTTGGGAGAGTCTTTTCGACGAATTCTCCCGAAAAGAAAAATTTTTAGAAGCACTCGCCATCCATCATTCCGCCACAAAACAGGAATATTTAAAACATCTGGAATTCAATCTGAGGGAAGGCGAACTTCCATATTACGGAAGTTTGGTGGGAAAGAAGATCAAAGACAGATTGAATATAAGTTCGATCAAAGTCTACGATCAGTCCTTAAGACTTGTTTATTCCGATCAGGAAACGAAAGAAGTGTTTCAAAACGAACTCCGTCATGATTCGAATCCTCTGGAAAAGGGAATGGCTAGGAATCTGGCAAACGGAGAGATCGCCTACAGATCCAAAGACGGTAAATTTTTTATCACCTTTCCTTTGCCATATATGGCAAAACCGAATTTATCAAATCCCAATTTGGAGTTCGGATTTAATTTTTGGGTATTTGACGAAGTGGTTGGAACTATTTTCTATACGAATGATGTTTCCGTTTTGAACGGAGACAGAACGGAAGAAGAGTTGCTCCGTATCTTTCAAGGCAAAGAAGGAAAAAAGATTTCTTGGAAAATCGGCGGTGAAGAAGGATTACTTAATAAATATAAATTCAAAGAATACTCGGTCTATATTATCGAAGATGCAAATCTGTTTTCAAAATGGACTGTCTCCCGATTTCTATTGATAGTAAGCGTAAGTATTTCGTTTTGTTGTATTGCACGCATCATTTATCTGTCTTTAAAAGGAAGACCTTTGGAATTATCCAACTCCAAACTCATCGGAATCATATCATATCTGATGCTGATTACTTTTTACCAGACTTCCTTTTCCATCTTTCCCGATTTTCGTTATTATATTCCTTGGGCAAATATGCGTTTGGAACAGGTGGAAAACGAACTGACGATACTTGAAAAAAACGTATTGGATCAATTCTCTTCGAGTAAAAACAAACGGGAAGATTTCAGAAATTTTCATTATGATTCGGTAGTGAATGATGTTTATACCTGGTCGGACGGAGAAAATATGAGGTTTCTTACTGATCGGTTCGGATTGGGGATTATTAGTCATCTAACGGAAGTTTATCGTGAAAAGTCATCCCGTTTATTGCAGAATGATAAGGAATATATTTTTATCATTCCTATCAATGAAGAAAACAAAAAGTCGGTTTTGGTCGTGCTTGCTCTGAACGGAATTTCCTTCTCCGCCAAAAAAGAAAAAGATAGAGACGAATATTATTATCCTGACGTTAGTTTGCGGATTTCAAAAGACAGAAACAACGAATCATTTTTGCTTCATCCCAAACTTTGGGAAGAGGAATTGGTTTCAGGTGCAAAACATATTGAGTCCGGAGTCAGTTCTTTTTCCATTTTAAAAGTTTTATTTCGTTCTTATTATGTGTCCGCTTCCGCCGAAACCAAAGGTCATTTGGACGGGCTTTTTATATTTAAAACGGAAGGTGTTTTATCTCTTGTTACCGTTTGGTCTTATATAACTTTTATACCGCTACTTTTGGTTTTCGGTTTTTTTAAATTTCAAATGTTTACGAAAAAAGAGACCGAGGAAGAAGAACTCTTTTCTCTTCCTGAAGTCGGAGAAGCGGATTATGAAAATGTTTATCAGACTGCAAGTTTAAATACGAAAACTGACGAATCGAAAGAATTTGTTCCTTTGGAAATCGATCCGACGAAAGATCATATTATAATAGAAGAAAGAAAGGAAAATAAAGTGGAATCGGTTGCTTCGAATTTGGAAAATACGATCCCTAAAAAAGAAGCGATTGCAGAGTTACCGACTTCTTTCTATCCTGGGAAAGAAACTGTGAAAAAACAAATCCATCAATACATTCCTCCGGTTTTATGGAAAAATAGAAAGGAATCTTTCGCGCCGGAAATTCAGAAAAAAAGGGAATCCATTTTCAATCCCGAGTTGAAGGATCTTGTTAAGAAAGTCATATCCCAAGAGACCACGGAAGAGGTCTTCAAACAACCTAACGAAGCACAGTCGTTGAATTGGCCCATCCAGGAAGAAAAAAAATTCGAATATTCGCTTTTGGATCGGGTCTATCGTGGGGACGGAATTTCTTTGGACGGCATTGTCGAATATACCCGCAATTTTATAAGCAGACTCGGATCCCCCCGATTTTCATTTTTGTTTTTAAACGACACCATCGGTTCTTATCATAGTCAGATTTCTTTCGGTTTGGATTACAATACCAGATCCAATATGATATTTCTTCATAATGATTCCTTTTTCGATTATGATGAAACAGGGTTTTCCTGGGTTGACATTGATGAAAAGGTAAGACAGGACAAGTTCATCTCCAAAAAATTCTCCTGGGAAATACTAGCTCAAATTGAAACGATTGTTTCCTTTAAGTTGGATTCTTACGGATTTCCCGGACTTTTTCTCGTTCTTTTGAATAAATCCGAAAAGGAAAAGTTTTTGGATTCGCATAAAAGAATGATCGGTGAAAAGTTAAAACAACTGATCCCTGCTTTGAATACTCTGTTGGAAAAAGAAGAAAAGACTCCCGATTTGTTTGAAGACAGTTTGTCTTGGATGGTTCGTTCTTTCCTACAGGCAACTTTGGGGGGAAAAAGAATTGCTCATGTATCTCGTGTTATGTGGGAAAACTATCATCCCTCCGTTTCGAATGAAACCAAAAAAGCTTCGCTTTTGGCGAAAGTTGCGGATGTTTTGCAAAGCAATGACCGAGTCATCGAAAGTTCCCCCAATTCTTTTTTGATCATCAGCGAAGCCAATATGAAAGATACCTTGGAGAAATTACTCCATTTGTATCCGTTTCCTTACGAATGTAAGTTTATGAAATATCCAGATGACGGTGAAAATTACTACCTATATCTTTAAATTGTTTTTAGGTTTCTGTTTCGTTACGGAGGTTGCGTTGGCCGCTCCTTCCAAACGCAAGGAAGAAACGACCATTTTAAAAAAACAAATATTCGAATATCATAGGTCAGATGAGGAAACAAAATCCATTCCTTATTTGGAAAAATACCTGACAATCAGTCCGAACGAATTGTATTTTAAATTGGTATATGCCAAAGCATTGTTATACCGAACTGACTTGGAAGTTCCCGGAAACGATGAAAATATAGAATCAAGAATCAACAAAACCAGAGCTATCCAAAGCAATTATAATAAGGCGTCAAAGATATTTCAAGAGAATGTATTGCATTTGGAAAAAGTTCGTCCTAGAGATCCCAATTTAGGCAGATGGTATTATCTCTGGGCTTTCAGCGAATGGTTTTCGGATAACAAGGAGAAGTCGATCAAATTGTTTCAAAAAGCTGTGAAGCTGGATTACAGACTCACCGAATGTTATTATAATATCGCGGCATTGTATGAATCTCTCGGACAATGGAAGGATGCCGAATTGTTTTGGAGAAAATACGAAAAGGCGGAAAAGGAACTGGAGGAGGAGGAATAATGGCAAAGATCGACAAACGATTCCAAATTCTTTTTTCCGAAGAAGAGATTTTGCTTTTAAAAAATGAAGCGGACAAAAGAGGAATTTCGCAAGGGGAACTCCTTCGGCTTGCGCTTCGGAATGAAATCACTCAAAAATCGGACTTCACCCGAATCAAAGCGCTTCGGACGATTACGGAGTTATTGGATTGAAAATTTACATCTCTTCATCCGTTTGGAAAGCGCTTTTATGGAATGAGGAAAATAAGAAAATTCTGCCGATACTCGAGTCCTATATTCACGAGCACCATCAATTGTATACTTCCGTATATTCCGTGTTAAATGTATTTTCCGAATTTCCGAAAGATCAAAAAGAAAAGGAAAGAAGTTTTCTCCATTTGGTAAACGAAATCGTGGAAGAGATACTTTCCTTCGATAAGGAAACTTTGGAAATTTTGGCAGGGAATGTGCATACAGCAAATGTAACCTCACTGTTCCATTTGCTTTCCGTCGAGTCTTCTACCGCTTTACTTTCCGGAATGGAAGAGGTTCTGTATTTTGAGACAGCGAAAGAAAATCTCTTCCCGGAATCCAAACTACCTTTGCGAAACCTCTTTCGGAAAATGAACTGAAATCGGACCGGATAGATCGCTTTTCTGATCTCTCCCTTCCCACTCGTCGTGATAACGGTTGTAAGCTGATATTTTAAAATAATAAGAAATCCCCGATTGAAATAAAGCGCCTCTTCTTTCCCTGTTGGCGGTAAATTTAGAATCTTCCAACGTTTTACTCAAATTCGGCGCATCCGATTCGGAGATATAAATATTGGCAAGTAAAGTGCTTTCATCCGCACAGAATTTCAGATTTTTATAATCGTTGTTTTCAGTTTTCCCATCAATGGATTTCAAACCTTCCGTTTGAGAGTTTTTGACAAACAAAGTTCCGATCATTCGATTCGGTTCTACTCCGTAGTGGATCATATAACCTCCACCGTTTTGAACTTCTCTTTCATGGTTAGAGTTCCAGGCAAAACAGATATTTTTGTCCAAAGGTGAAAATTCGGCAATTCTGAATCCTGTGGGAATATTCGGAGGAATGATTTCTTTCACTTTGTACTGGAATGCATGGAACGAAGGAGAAGCCATTCCTTCCGGATCGGATCGCAGCCAAACTTTCCATTGGTGGAAACGGAATTTTTCCAAACTAGAAGGAATTTTATTTCCATCTTCAATCCGAATCCAAGGGATGTGGGTTTGGGATTCGGAAAATTTGCGATTGCTTCCCCGAAAATATATACCCACTTGAGTGTCCTTCGGTTTTTCGAAAGAAGCTTCAAATTGCATTAAGCTCGCAAAACTATGTTCCGTAGTATAAATCGGTGAAATGATCCAACTGCCATTTTGACTTGCCAGTTTGGTTTCATCGGAATAGCTCACTCTTGCAAATCGGGAATAGTCTTTGTTTCCCATCGGTTCCCCTTTGTGAATATGAACTGCGTCCATATTCCCGAAAAAAGATTTGCCGATGACCAAATTTGTGGAGTCATGCTCCGGAAAGCTAATGCCTGTTATTTTTGATGTGTTTCCTTCAAAACTTGCAGTTTCATAACCGTTCTGATAAAGACCGAACTTCATTTCATTTACGTCAAAGTAAATGGAGATAACATGCCACTCTTTTCTGGGAATGGAGATATTGGATCTGACTTCCGCGCTTCCGGTGGATCCGTTGGAGGTTTGAAATAGATTGTTCGCATAAAACACCGGTTTGTTTTCTTCTATTTCCAAACTAAATCCGTATTTTTTCCCTTTGATAAAAACGGTTCTGTCCAGAACGACCGAGCTTGCGCCTTGTTCGCTGATGAGAATAGGGACAGTGATGGAAAAAGATTCAGGGTTGGTGCCGAATAGAGGTGAGCCGGATACGGAAACATGGATTTGATTTCTTTTTCCCGAAAAATAAGCGGATCTTTTTCCGAAGAAAGAATGTTTTTCATCTATAATGTAGGAAGAAGATAGGATTGAAACCGATTTGGGAGATTTGAATCCGGAATTGGAAAATACTTCTTCCTTCCGTTCAGGAGAACTTACTTCTCCTTCAAAGTCCAAAAACAATTCTTTGTTTTTGGGAGTGTTCTCTCCCGCACGAATGATTTCTTTTTTGCCTGGTTTTGTTTCGATGATTGCATCAATTCGTTTCCAGTCTGATAATTGAGTCTGTGTTAGGTGGACAATTTCCTTGGCATCCAAATGGAATGTCAAAAATAATAAACTGATTAGGGTTTTTGTTCTTCGACCAAACCCAATCTCCGTTCGTGACGGCCACCCTCGAAATCCGTATCTATCCATTTTTGTACAATCCGAAGAGCCAGATCTGTTCCCAGAACTCTCCCTCCCAAAACGATCACATTTGCATTATTATGTCTGCGGGACATTTCAGCAGTGAATTCGTCATGGCAAAGTGCCGCTCTGATCCCGGGAATTCGGTTTGCCGCAATCGAGGCGCCGATTCCTGTTCCGCAGAGGGCGATGAGTCTAGGTACTTCCCCCGCCAAAACTTTTCGGCAGGCATCCCCGATGATGGTCGGGTAATCAACAGAAGCTTCGCTCTTTGTACCATAATCGACCACTTCAAAACTTTCCTCCAGGCTTTTCCTAAGGAATTCTTTGAGTGCAAATCCTCCATGGTCGGATGCGATTCCTAACTTGGGTTTCATAATGAATTCTCCGTAAATTTTGCTAAATAATTCAGATAAGATGCTCTGGATTCGATGGAAAGGCGAAACAGGAATTTTTCTCTTTCCCGAACGAGGCTCCCGTAACGAGCCCGGATTTCTTCTTCCAGGTTTTCTTTTTTGTTTTCCCAATCTTTGTCGGAATACAAGAGGCCTTCTTTCGTAAGATTTCTGATTCCTTCTACAAGTTGGACTCTCGTTTCCGTCCAATCTTTCACGGATTTCATTTCAATCGGGGTAAGTGGAAAATCCCTTTCGGAAGAAGTAAGGATTTTCAGCTCCAAACGAAAGAGATGGTCTTCCCGGGCGATACCGGCTTCATAACCGGATAGGATGGCACTGCGGTCCGATTCTTTTTTGATAAGACCCCGCAAACATGCCAAAGACGACAAACGAAAGTTTGCCGATTCTTTGGCAAAGTTTTGAAAGGTATTGGATTCCAATTCATAACTGTTTTTGGAGAGCATTCCTATTCCCCAATCTTTCATAGGTTGGTAACAGGATTTTGCTTCTTTTCCCAGTTCCAATTCCTCGGGAATCCAAATGGAACCGGCACCCAGGGTGCTTGCACCCAAGGATAAAACAAATAAGAAGGATAAGGATCTGGTTTTCAAAAATTAACCTTTGGATCTTTCGAATTCTTTCATATAGGAGACAAGTGTTTCTATACCCGACTTAGGCATTGCGTTGTAAATGGATGCTCTGAATCCGCCTACGTCTCTATATCCTTTGAGTCCTGCAAGGCCTGCTGCCTCAGCACCCTCTAAGAATTTAGCATCAAGAGAATCGTCTTTCAAACGGAAGACCGCATTCATCACGGAACGGTTGTTTACGGGAACCGGTGCGTTATAAAGTGAAGAGGAATCAATCGTATCATAAAGAAGTTTTGCTTTCGCTTCGTTCTCTTTTTCCATCACTTCCACTCCGCCCTTTTCTACCAGCCATTCGAAGACTAGGCCGGCCATATAAATGGAGTAAGTCGGTGGAGTGTTATAGAGGGATCCGTTTTTTTCCATCAACTCGAAATTCATGAGATTGGGAATCGGATGATTTTGTTTCGGGAGTTTTTCCTTGTCGTAAATAACGAGTGTTAGTCCGGAAGGGCCTATGTTTTTCTGAGCACCTGCAAATATAACGCTGAAATCTTCTATATTCAACTTGCGGCTTAAAAGTTCACTCGTCATGTCTGCAATGAGAGGAGCCTTTTTCAATTTAGGTAACGTTTTGTAACGAGTTCCGTAAATCGTATTATTGGAAGTGATGTAAACATATTTTGCATCATCGGAAACCAGATCATCGGTAAGCTCTGGGATTTCCGTATATTTGGAATCCTTTCCGTCGAAGATGGTTTTTACATTCGGATAGAATTTTTTAGCTTCTTCTTTTGCTTTCACAGCCCAGACTCCGGTAAGTGCGAAGTCGGCAGATTCTCCTTCTTTCAGATAATTGAGGGGAATCGCTGAGAATTGAAATGTGGCTCCGCCAGGATAATAAACGACTCCGTAACGTTCGGGAATGGAGAGAAGGGAACGCAAATGGTGAATCGATCGGTCCAGAATGTCTTGGAAGGGCTTTGCCCTGTGACTCATCTCCATTACAGACATTCCTGTCCCTTGGTAGTTCAGGAATTCTCTTTGGGCTTTTTCCATTACTTCCGTCGGAAGCATGGCCGGCCCTGCGTTGAAATTGTGGATTCTTGAAGTAAATTTTACCATTCCCTTCCAGATTTGTTCCATGAGATAAGGGGTAAATATCTTTTTAAATGAGGGAAAACTTGCTTTTCAGATTCCATTCGATCCTTTAAAATAGCGCTATTCTTTAAAAAAAAATTAAGAGGGTGAAATGAGATTATTTCGCGCGACCGCTATCTTTTTGTTTGTTGTTGTAACAGGAGTTTCCGCACAATCCAAGGCACCACTTGGGGAATCGGAAATCAAAGGAGCAAAGAAGATTGAGTTTATCAATCGCTCTTTAAAAAAAGCAAACCCTGATATCCTTTTGGAAAATGCCGAAACCGGTAAAAAATTAGCTGCTTCCTTAAGCAAATCGGACAGTGCTTCCGTAAGCGGAGTTACCGTTCAAAGAATTCAACCGGGCGGGGATGGAAAGCTGGGTGCTGATATTTTTTCCATTAGCGAATCTCAATCTTTCGATCACGTAAATTCGATCGTACGAATTGTCTCGGCTTATCTTGAAAGCTCCTTTCAATACAAAGCAGGCGGTGCCGACACCCTCGCACAATATGTGTTATATTATAATGCTGCTCATAGAAAAGACCTCAAATTTGTTACAGGCAAATATACGGAAGAGGTTGTTAAAGCGGTAACAGCGGACAAAATCGGGATTGATACGAATTATAAAAACTGGTCCGGCAAAACACAACTGATCATCCCGATTGAAAAAAACATTCTGAAAGACAGCGGTAAGGATGTTACTGCAGATGAATTGGAAAAAGACGTTAACCGAATCGTAAAAGACAAAGAGAAAGATCCTGCCACAAAACAAAAGATGCAGGACGAAGCCAAAAAAATGGACAAACTTCAAGATGATAAAATCAAAGAAGAAAAGAAAATCGTCCAAGACAAAAAACAGGAAGTAGCCAAAGAACAAAAACAAGTTGCCGAGAAAAAAGAAGAGTTGGCAAAAAAAGAAGCTACTACCGTTGCAAACCTCAATGAATTGAAAAAAGATCCTGTTAAAAACAAAGCAGAGATCGAAAAAAAGACCGAAGAAGTAAAACAAATCCAACAAGAACAAAAAGCGACTGAAGTCAAAGAAGCCGCTCTGGAACAAAAGAAAGAAGAGCTTGTTAAAAAAGAAGAGCAAGTTGCCGCAAAGGAAGAAGCTAGAAAAGAAGACGGTAAAACCGAAACAGCAACTACGGAACCTGCGAAAACCACTGAAGCCGTGAAGGCAGCAGAAGAGAAAGTGCAGGAAGTTCAGAAAGAACTTTCTCAAGTCAAAGATGAGCTTAAGAAAAAAGAAGAACAAAGTGATAACGTCGTCAATAACAAGATCCTTTTCATGAAGTTCATCAAGTATGATGCGGATGGTCATTATTCAAACGAACTTTGGGCGATTGATACCAAGAAAGACGATGCACTTTTTAAAAGTCCTTACAATAACATCTGTTCTAAGGAATTTAAAGAGATTCCGAACCAAGGAGTTCTTGTTTTGGGTTACGATGGAGAAAAAATCGAAACAAGAAAACACAAATTGGTTCTACTAGATCCGGACAAACTAGGTGTTAAAAAATCCAGCGAAAATGCGGATATCTTTTGGAGAACTCCTATTGTTCCGAGAGAAGACAAAGTCTATGTGGTGGAAAAGTTTCAAGACAAATACTATGTAGCCCGCTTCAAATCGGATCTGACTTTTGAAGCACGTTCTTCGGAAGCAATTGAAGAAAACTCCGAACTAACTTTCTTCGGTGAGAAAATTTACGTAACAGGAAAGCCGAAAGAAGGGGACAAAACAACGATTAAGATTTTCAAGAAAGAAGATTTAACATTGGTTAAGACGATTGCTCCTTAATTTTTAGAACCATATTCGGTATGGAAAGAAAGGACTGGGCTGAAAGGCTCGGTCTTTTTTTTTGTGGGATACCAAAATCCCATCTTATAAGGAAAGACTACCTCAAACAAAAAGAAAAGATACGAGTGTCTGAATGCGGCTTACCGCCCAGTGCTCCCTATGGCTAGGGATGCCGGAGTGTTTTCTTCGGGACAGGATGTCCCGAGAAAACGAGCGAGGAACATTGAACGTTGCTGGAATTTTCAGGCCAAATGTTCGCCTGATTTGGTCTGAACTGCTCGGATTACAGGAATTAAATAATAAATCCTGGTTTACATTCCTATTTTATTGCCTTTATTTACCTAAATGCCGCAAAGCCAAGATAAACGTAAATTTGTCCGTGTGATCCCGGAAGAGAACGAACCTGTGGAAGTGCATCTTATGGGCACCGTCCTATTGGATGTTTTGAAAGCTCGGGATTTAAGTCTGGGAGGGATCGGAATTTTGGCGCCCAATCATTTTGAGGAATGGGACCTAAACGAAAAAATAGAAATCCTTGTAGCACTTCCCGGAGATCTTGCCGATTTTTTGGCGCGCGGAGTGATCAAACAGATCGGCAAAAAATCGAAGGAAGAGGGAATCTACGGGGTGCAGTTTACGGAAATAGGACCCAAGGGAAAGCAGGATCTTCAAGTCTACATACATAGAATGGAAAGAAAGGGGAGGGTCGCCAAGTAACGAAAGTTATATTGTATTCATTGCCTCAACTTTTCTATAAATCCAACAAATCATTTTTTGACAAACCTGGACCAAAAATACCCCGTAATTTATCGTTGTCAAATTCTGTCGCCCACCCCAAACTGATTTATAACCGTTGGGGGTGGGTTTCGTAAAGAAACTCTGAGAGAGTCCCCATGAACCTGATCTGGATAATGCCAGCGAAGGGAAACGGAAAAAAACTATATCGTTTGTGTGTTTGATGCAGCTTTTATAGTTTTCCCTCCTTCCCATTTTCAATCAGTTCCAGCGGTTTGGGAGAATATATGGACCAAACTTCACAAACAACTGAGGAATTTATAATTCCAAAAAACGAAATTCACCTAACAGATGGAACAACATTTCATTCCTATCGAACAGAGGGAAGTCTATGTATGCATCACGAGGAATTCGATTACAAACAAGGCATCGCAAAAATCAGAAAACCTTGGATAGAAAAAAGAGAGTCCAGAGGGGATAAAAACTTTTCTCAGATGTATTACGCTAGACGGGGAGAAATCACGGAAGAGATGCGATTTGTCGCACTGCGTGAAAATGTTAGCCCTGAGTTTGTAATGAATGAAGTTAAAATCGGTCGTGCCATTATACCATCTAACAAAAACCACTTGGAACTGGAGCCGATGATTATCGGAAGAAAGTTCCTTGTTAAAGTAAACGCAAACATAGGAAATTCCGCGATCTCTTCGTCAATTGAAGAAGAAGTGGAAAAACTCCGTTGGGCGCTCCGCTGGGGATCGGATACCGTTATGGATTTATCCACAGGTAAAAATATTCATGAAACAAGGGAATGGATCATTCGAAATTCTCCGGCACCTATTGGAACGGTTCCTCTTTACCAAGCTTTGGAAAAGGTAAAGGGTAAGGCGGAAAATCTGAACATAGATGTTTATCTTGAAACTCTCATCGAACAGGCGGAACAAGGTGTGGATTATTTTACGATTCATGCGGGAGTTTTGCGCGATTATGTACGCCTTACTGAAAAAAGGGTTACAGGAATTGTATCGCGTGGTGGTTCCATTATGGCCCGTTGGTGTTTGCATCATAAAAAAGAGAATTTTTTATACGAACATTTTGGCAGGATCAATGAGGTTATGAAGAAATACGGAGTTTCCTATTCTTTGGGCGACGGACTCAGACCGGGTTGCATCGCAGATGCAAACGATGAAGCGCAATTTGCCGAATTGAAGACACTTGGAGAACTTACCCAAAAAGCATGGGAAGAAGATGTTCAGGTGATGGTGGAAGGTCCGGGACATGTTCCTTTGCATTTGATTGAAGAAAACGTACGCCTTCAGTCCGAACTTTGTAACGAAGCTCCTTTTTATACTCTCGGGCCTTTGGTGACGGATATTGCGCCCGGTTATGATCATATAACGTCCGCTATTGGTGCAGCAATGATAGCCTGGCACGGGACAGCAATGCTTTGTTATGTGACACCGAAAGAACATTTGGGACTTCCGAACAAACAGGATGTGAAAGACGGAATGATTGCTTATAAAATTGCGGCACATGCTGCTGATTTGGCAAAAGGTCATCCAGGAGCACAGGAGCGGGACAATTTACTTTCCAAAGCAAGATTTGAGTTTCGTTGGGAAGATCAATTTGCACTTTCTCTCGATCCGGAACTTGCCCAGTCCTATCATGATGAAACTTTACCTCAAGACGGAATGAAGAAGGCACATTTTTGTTCTATGTGCGGTCCTCATTTTTGTTCCATGCATCTGACTCAGGAATTACGTAAGGAAGAGGCTAGTCGGAAATAGAGAAAAGGAAAATCCTGGTTTACATTCGCTAAATTACATCTTTTCCTGTTTCATCGATGCAGAAGATAAAAACAGGAATTGCTTTTTTACTTTTGTTGTTCTTTTTCGGTTGCTCCGAGACTGCCAACCAATCCGAATCCAAAAAAGGGATTTTAGATCTAACCGATTTCGATATTCATACAAAAACTACGCCTTTGATCGGAGAATGGGAATTTTATTGGAATGAATTTTTAGATCCGTCGCAAAAATCTTCCAATCTTAAGTATGTATTTCCCCGTCCTTGGAACCAAATGGAAGCGGACGGAAAACCGCTTTCCCGTAAAGGTTTTGCTACCTACCGGCTGAACGTAATACTTTCCGGTCCTGCCGACGATTTGGTTCTTCAAGTTCCTTTGCTGCATACCGCCTATCGGTTGTACGTTGATGGGGAACTTGTCCATGAAAACGGAAAAGCTTCACCCGATCCGAATATTCATAAACCTTCTTATAAGACTCAGATACTCAGTATCAAACCCAAATCGAACCGATTTCAAATACAACTGAATATTTCCAATTATAGCCACAGGATTTGCGGAATGAAAGAGATTATTCATTTGGGAACATTTCGGCAAATCAATAAGGAATATCAGAGAAAGGAATTATTGACTTTGCTTGGTGTATCCTGGCTCGCATTTTTGGGTGCTTTCAACATATGCCTTTATTATTTGAGAAGAGATTTGAAAAGATCCCTTTATTTGGGCTTATTTTGTTTTGCCGTTATGCTTCCCATTGTCACGTTGAGAGATACCAGGATACTTTTTAATCTGTTCTCGGATGAATATTGTTATCTTATCATTCGCCTGTCATTTGTTTGTTTGCCGTTGAATCTATATTTGGGCGGCACTGTGCTTTACTCCGTCGTTGCAGATAAACGTTTCAAAAAAACATTTATTGTTTTTACCTATATCACGGGAATATACGCATTTTTAATGTTAGCTCTTCCCGATTATTATCTGACTCTTGTTTCTATACCTTTTGAAACAGGTGCAAATTCCATGATCGTTTGTAGTATTCTATACTTGTTGTTTCTTGCATTTAAAGGACATACGGAAGTTCGGATTTATCTGATCAGTTTCTTTTTTGCAGGAATCATTATCGTTCATGAATCTTTATTCTATTATAATTATGCCAATAAAAGGGATTGGCTGTTCTTTTTGGGACTTAGTTTCTTTTTGTTACCACTAACATCTTTAATGTTTTATTTGGTAATGGATGCTTTCCGAAAGGAAGAGTCCGCTATGCGTGAACTCCTTAAGTCCAAGGAGGATCTGGAATTAAGGGTAAAAGATCGTACAGGTGAGTTGGAAAATGCAAATCGTTGGAAAACAAATTTGATTTCTTTACTTTCTCATGACTTGCAATCACCTTTGGTCGGGTTGAAATTTCTGTTGCATAATATTCAGTCCAAGGTGAGTCCGAAGAAGGAGGATGACGTAGATAAGCTGATTCAAATGGGGATTGGAGGTGTTGATAATTCAATACAGCTGATTCGCCATCTCTTAAGTATCAGTCGTTTTGATTCCGATTCGGTCAGACTTAGGTATGAATTTTTTTCTTCGGATGACTTACTTGAATATGTAAACAAAGAAGTGGCATTGTCTTCTTCTTCCAAAAATATAAACATCATTTTGGAAGATCATCACCCAAGTTTTATCTTTGCCGATAAGACATTGCTAGGTGAGGTAATTTGCAATTTAATCAACAATTCCATTAAGTTTTCAAATGCAAATTCCGATCTTTATCTAATTCATAAGAGAGAGGATTTTAAAGATAAGTTTTATGTGATAGATTTCGGGATGGGAATGACTGAAGATCAAATCCGTATCTTTAATACGGAAGGTGCCGATTTGCAAAAGAAAGCGGGAACTTTGGGAGAAGTAGGAACCGGTTTCGGATTATCTTTATCCCGTTCCATTTTACAGGCACATAACGGAAGTATATCGATCGTTCCCGGCCGTAAACAAGGTTCTGAATTTTTGATCCAAATTCCCGTGGGGGAAAAGATCATACTGATCGTGGAAAATTCCGATCTGTATCGGAAAGAATGTGCAGAAGAATTTAGAAAGTATAATTGGCTCGTAATTGAATCTGCAAATGGTTCGGAAGCTTTGTCTCATTTGAAACAATTTACTCCTCATCTTCTTTTAACGGACGTGGAAATGCCTGTGCTCGGGGGGATAGAATTGGTTCATGAATGGGCGGCCATGGCGGAGGGTATGAATCTCCCCATACTGATGATGAGTTCCAGTGCACCTTTATTTTCAGACAAGGAGTTTTTAAAAAAAGAGGGAATTGATCATTGGGTTTTGGAAAGATTTTCCAAACTGGTCCCCGTTCCTGAATTGGTAAAAAAAATGATCGAGTGTCTTGAGTCCTATCGCCAATCAAAAACTTTTCTTAAATAAAAAGAAAGGCCCTTGGGAGAGGGGCCTTTCGCAAAATCGATATTTCTTTTTTCGTTCGCTTGTTTATAACCCTAGTCCGCGCCCAATGATTTCTTTCATGATCTCCGTCGTTCCCGCATAGATAGTTTGAATCCGTGCATCCAAATAAGCGCGTGCGATAGGATACTCCATCATATAACCGTAACCGCCGAAGAATTGCAAACATTCGTCGGTATGTCTTTTTTGCATTTCAGTCGCATACCATTTGCACATGGATGCTTCTACCGTAGTATTTTCACCTTTCATGTGTTCAATGATCACTTTGTCTAAAAATACTTGGGACATTTCCAATTCGGTTGCCATCTCAGCCATCTTGAACTTTGTGTTTTGAAAAGAACCGATTTTTTGACCGAAGGCTTTGCGCTCTTTGATATATTGTAACGTAATTTTTTGTACAAGTCTTGTTGCTTCTACGGAAGCTAGTGCCAGAACCAAACGTTCCTGTGCTAATTTTTGCATCAAATAACGAAACCCTTGTCCTTGGTTTCCTATTAAATTTGCTTTAGGCACCTTTACATCATTATAGTAGAGTTCGGAAGTATCCTGTGCTTTCAAACCGATCTTGTCCAGATTCCTTCCTCTTTCAAATCCTTCCATACCTTCTTCAACCATAAGGAGGGATATAGTTCCGTTTTCATGCTTAACGGCCGTTATAATGAGATCTGACAATTGCCCGTTGGAGATAAAAGTTTTTTGACCGTTTACAATGTAATGATCCCCTTTATCGACTGCACTGGTTCGGAGGGATTTCAGATCCGATCCCGCACCGGGTTCCGTCATTGCGATGGCAAGTATGCTTTCTCCGGAAACACAACCGGGAAGCCAACGTTTCTTTTGTTCATCGTTTGCGTAAGTGGAAATATAAGGAGCAATTACATCGTTATGGAGAGATATAAAAAAGCCGCTGTTTCCCACTTTTGCGGACTCTTCAATGATGATTACATTATAAAGAAAATCAGCTCCTGCTCCACCGTAGGCAGGATCCACATTGGGACAAAGCAGACCGTATTCACCTGCTTTTCTCCAAACTTCTTTCGGGACGATATGATTCTTTTCCCATTCTTCGTGATGGGGTTTGACTTCTGTTTCAAAAAATTTCCGAGTCATTTCTCGGAATTGTTGGTGCTCTTCTGTAAAAGGCAGGATTCGATCCATGCGGTTTGACTCCTTTGCATCCCTATGGTAAAAGAATGGCGAAAATAGGTCAATTATAAACAGTGTTCAGTTTCATATAGACGCCGGGATTTTTCTTGATGTACTGGATCGCGTCTTCTTGTCCCAAAACATAGAGTTCTGTGCCTGGCCAAGCAATGAATGTATAACTGGAAGGTAGTTTTTTGGTAAGTGGATAAATTTCACCTACAAAGTCACCAGGTCCCAATTCACGGATGGTGCGGTGGTGTTGCATAACTACAACGGTTCCTGATTTTACAATAAATGCTTTTTCGAAGGAATGTCCTTCTTCAATCAGAAGATCTTCCGATTTGATTGTTTCAAATTTCAGAATCAGTTCCAGCTGAGTCACCTGATAGCTGGTAAGTCCTCGGAAGGTTTGCGATTCGGTAAGTGTTTTCCAGGTATTTGTTTCCCGAATGGAGTTCAATTTGACCAGGTTTTCGTGTAATTTTGAACCACGAATGAATTGGTGGAATCTGGTCTTATCAATCGTTAACGCAACCACATCCGTTTCCGCATAAACATCCGCTTGGCGGACAGTGTCTAGTATCAACGAGGCTTCGCCGAAGTATTCGTAAGTACCATATCGTTTTACAGCGGAATGATCACCGGATAAGCCTTCAAACCGAACATTCCCCGAGGCAATGATATAAAAACGGTCGCCTTTGATACCTTTTACAATGATCTGTTCTCCGCGGCGGAATTTTTCTTCTTTTACGATTTGTAAAAACTCTTTGGCTTTTTCGATGGGAAAACCGGAGAAGATATCGATCTGGGATAAAATTTCCAAAAGTTTGAATGCATCCTGATGTTTCGGAGGAGTGATTTCCGGATAAAGCGTATTTTCAATCCCGAATTTAGCTAGGGTTAGGTGTGTGCCGGCAGGCATGTCCTTGGAAGCGATATGATAAACGGTAATTCTTTTTTGTACTTCTTCGGGAAGTTTTGCAAGGTAACTGATTCTTGTATGAAGGGGAGGGACTCCTGCTTCATGATAGATGATTTTGCGATCCCAAGGGAAGTCCTTGAGAAATTGGAATCTGGTTTCCGGTAGAACTCCCTTTTTATACATTTCTTCGAATGCTTCGGGGTCGTTCAGGTGATCTGAAGTATAATAGAAAGATTGATCTTGGAAAAAAAATTCGAAGCCGACGGATGGAATGGAATGGATCGCATAATGAAAGTAAAACTCCCCTCCGTTGATAATGGTGGGGCGACCGATGACTACCGGTATAAAATCGAATAGATCCGTGATCTCTTTTCTGGGAATCTTTGTCAAACTACAGTATTTACGGAGAAAAGATTCCATTACCGTTGCAGTTGCATAAATAGTGATTTTTGATTCTTCCAGGATTTTTTGAAATGTTCCCGCATCATGGTCTGCATGGCAATGGGTCAGAATGATTGAGTTGATGAGTTTGGGATTAACATTGGATTCGCGAAGCCACTCTGTGGAATTCACAGGCGGATCCACCATGATACCTTGGCCGTTCAACCAAATGATAAAACCCGAAGTATTGTCATCAGGATCGAAACCGTGGGAAGGGCCGAGGCAGGTAATCCCGATCAGTGGAGGTTGAAACGGTTCCAGTAATCTTTTTCCAATATCAAATTTAACATGGAAATCCACTTCTCCGGGGATTTTTGTTTTCCTGTCCTTGTCTATCACCAAAAATTCGTTAGATGGTAAGTGCTCTATGGTAATTCCGCCGAATTTAACTCTTTGATTTTCATCAAATAATATAAATTCTACAACATCATCCATGGATTTATAACTACGGAAATATGCCATTTCCGCTTTGATATCCGGAAATCCGAATGTGGCTTCACCGTCGATGAATTCTGAAGCAAGATTGAGCTCCGAAGGCCCCATCAGGGATTCGCCTAAAACGATTGTTAGCTGTTCTTTCTGTTCTTGGGTGCAGACGATAAAGGTTTTTTTTCCTCCACGGAAAAAAAAGTTAAAATAGATAGGGAATTCGAGTTCGGCTACGCTGATTCCTTTTTCTACATGAAAGAATTTATTGGGTAATACAAATACGAGGGGAGTCTTTTTTTCAAGACCCATTGTGTCTTTGATTGTTTCGGGAGGAGATCCGAACTGGATGTATCCTTCCGAAGTATCTACTAGGTACCCCCCTCTGGAGAGCGCTATGAAACCGTTTGGTTCTGAACTTACCATGAGGGGAGCGTCGACTTCCTATTTGTGGTTTTCGATGAATTTTTTGATTTGCGGCTTCGGAAGTGCTCCGATCGCTTTATCAACTAAAACCCCATCTTTGTAAAGAAGTAGAGTTGGAATGGATTGAATTCCTAATTCTTGTGCTGTCTTTTGGTTGAAATCAACATTTAGCTTTTTGATTTTGATTTCAGACATTTCAGTGGAAAGTTCATCTAACACCGGCGCAACCATACGACAAGGACCACACCATTCCGCCCAACAATCTACAAGTACCATGCCGCTTGCAGTCTCTGCTTTGAAATTGGCGTCATTGACTTCTGTTAATGCCATATTTCTGTTTCTCCTTTGAAAGGTAATGCCCGTTCTAAGTACTAGACTGTGGGAACGGGGGAAAAACGTCGATTATTGTTTCTTTTTTTTCTTTTTGTCATCGGATTCCAGGTCGGCGATCTTTTGTTGGAAGGATTCGATGAGAGTTTTGGTTTTTTCCAGGTCTTCCGTTTCTCCTGTGATCTGAAATATCTTTCTATTCATCTCTAACATGACTACAGAGTGTTTCAAATCCGTGGAATCCTGTGTCGACATTTCAAATTTGGAACGAAAGTCTTGGGCAGCGGAGTTGGAGAGTTCAACAATTAAATTAAAATGTTCCCTACGCGTATAATAATAAGGGTTGTCAAGATCTTGTTCTTTTTCATAGGCGATAAAATCGAACAGGTTTTTCACGCAGCCTGCCAATCGATAATGGATATCGGGCCAGCTCCATTTCCATTTCGAATTGGGTCCGAAAGCGATATTTGTTTTTTTTATCGCTTCTCTTAGTCCTTTGATCAGGTTCAATCTTTGTGTAGGTGTTATTCTTTCGATTTTAGCCAGCAAATCTTTGTTCTCAGTGAGGGAGCCGTCTATGTTATTGCTAACTGTTTTTTCAATAAAAGAGATACAGTTGTAAATTTCTTTCCTGGCCGTTTCCAGGTAGTTATTGTTATTGATTTCAAGGATTGCCGTCGATAGCTCGTTGATCATAAGACAGGTGTTAATTGACTTAAGTGAGTTTGTTGCCAGTGCGATATTGAAATAAGGTTCCATATCCTTGCTTTTTTTGGACTGGAGTTTGTACATATTCGCTTCTTTTTTGAGCTCTTCCAGATAGTTTTTGAAATCTACCAGTTTCTCGTTAAAATCTGCTTTTTTCTCTTTCGTAATCGCCATGGCTTACTTATTTATTCTCGGTAAATCGGTTGATGTTCTCTTTTCTTTTTCAAAAAAGATCCTTTCCTTTAAAAAAACAAATCGACCGTTCCAGTTTCCTACTCAGACTAGAAAAAGTGAACGAATTTCCACGCAAAGAACGCGATTTATTAGATATTCTTGATACCTACAAATATATGAATCAAGCATACTTTTGGGAATCCGTGGAATTCGACGGGCGCTGGGATCATGCGCAAGGTTGGGTTCAACTGAACCACCCGGAATCCGAATGGAAATTCCGCCTCGCTGAGAAATTTCCTCCCCAATCTCCCGAAGGTGCCAAAAAATAATTTCCTAATTTCTTTTTACAGGGAACCTCTTTTAAGCTCACTATTCTTATGAAATTTTTAATCCTCCTGTCCGGACTATTATTCTCGGGATGTGTTACAACCGGATTTATCTCTCCATTGGGTTCGGCGGTTTTTAAAGTGGACCAAGAGCCGGTGACTTTGGGGCCTTCTCCTTCTTTTGCAAAAAAGGGCGAAGCCTGTTCTATCAATCTTTTCGGACTTTATGCGGGCGGAGATTCTTCATTGATTCATGCCATGCACAAAGGCGGCATTTCCAAAGTCGGAATCGTCGATCGAAGTGTTACCAATATATTTTTAGTCTACGGCCAAGTTTGTACCATTGTTTATGGGGAATGATACTTATCATGTTCCGGTATCCGATTTTTGCTCTTAGTTTTTTCTGTCTTTTTAACTGCGGCACCACCGGGTCTCAAACTTCTTTGGGAACCACTTCGGCAGTGTTTGCTTATATAGAACCGGTCGGATCCATTTCCCCGAATGTAGAAACTTATTATAAAAAAGGCGAAGCTTGTTCTTATAATCTTTTGGGACTTGCAGCATTCGGGAATTCGTCCATTTACAAAGCGGCCGAAAAAGGACAGATCACCAAACTCGGAATAGTTGATCGTGTGATTGTAAAATACAGTTTTATATATATATATTATTTCGGTATGGTTTGTACAAAGGTTTCAGGTGAGTGATGTTTCCAATCAATTTTGATTTGTTCGGTTATCAGGTTCGGGGTTACGAAGGCCATTGGGTTTTGGGAATCCTTGTTATGGGATTTTTTTATCAACGTTATAAATCTTTACAAGCGGGTTACTCCAATGAGTGGTTTGTAAATGCATACTCCGTGGCAATCCTGATGGGATTTGTTTTTGCCCGCCTCTTTCATTATCTTTTCTGGGATACCACCGCATTTTTGAACAATCCTTTGGTTCTATTCCAGCCTTCGGGCGGGTTTGCCATTCTCGGGGGAACGATCGGAACGGGATTCGGAGGATGGTTGTATTGCCAACTAACAGGAAAAAACTTTCTGCATTGGTGTGATTCTCTTATGACCCCGATCGCTCTCGGACTTTGCCTCAGTCGTTTTTCCTGTTTTTTGAACGGCGATGCTTATGGAAATCCCACAAACTCGATCTTCGGTGTTGTTTTTTCGGAAAATAGCGTGGATTGGATGGAAAGATGGAATGGATTGCATGCATTATATGCTACTTCGGAAAACCCTCTTGCTGTAATTTCAAACCTGTTTTTGGGACAAGTCAATCTGATCGACATTCCCGTTCCCAAGTCCATGGAGTCTCTTCGTGCGGAAGGATTTGTAAATCTGGCACAGCTTTCTTCGTTTTATCCTCCCGTTGCTACAGGAGATTATAAATCGGTTCTCGCAGCCAAGGGATTGTACCCTTTTCCGGTGATCGCTCCTCCCGTGCATCCGGCGCAATTGTACGAAGTGTTTCTTATGGCTATTTGTTATATTTTGATTGTAAAATTGGAATCGGTTGAGTTCGCCAAACGTAAGTTATTTTTTGTGTTTTGGATGTATTACGGATTCAATCGGTTTATCATCGAATTTTTTCGGGGAGATCGTAATATCGCTTTTGCGGATTTGACATATGCACAAGTGATTTCTTTGGGTGTGCTTGCGAGCGGTGCGATTGGATTTTTCTATTTCACATGGAAATGGAAAAAATACGGACTACCCGAAGTAAAATTGCCTTAATAAATTCCCGGTAGAATTCTTTTTCGTTCCAAAGGAAAGCCGGGCAATTTTTCAATATACCATTCCCGCGTGCGGTTGCTTCTTCCCGAAAGGTAAGCCGTCATAATCATCAGTATAAAGAAACTATCCGCATAAGTAGATAGAATGGCAAATCCGAGCCAGGAAACCAGTTCAAAAAAATAATGAGGGCATACAAGTTTTTGAAATAGGCCTTGGTTTGGGATTTTGTATTCTTTTTCATTCCCCGATCTGAGTTTGGTTAGAAGAATATGATGATAAAGATTTCCTATCTGGCCGATTGAAAAAAAGGTCGCTCCCAGAGCAGTCCACCAAACAGGGATTTGAGTCACGTGGGATTCGGAAGTATGATTGTGCAAAGATCCCGTAATCAATCCGATATTGCTATATGCAATCGTGATAAAAAACACTCCTAACATTCCTATCTTGCCTGAAAATTTATGCAAAAATAATACTTCCAAACATCTTTTTCCGAAATGAATTACAAATGCTATCAGAGTGATCCATTGATAGAAAAGTTTGGGATTGTCGGATGTATTCCAAGTGTACAGGTAGGCAAGTATAGGTAAAAAGTAGATGATAAACATGCCTACCTTTGGCGAGACTCCATGGCCCTTTGCAAATTTACTATAAGGAAGGTTGAATGTCCCTGAGGATTCCAATTTAAAAACAAAAACGGAAAGAAAAATGTAAAATCCGTAGGTGTAAATGACCGCGTCGGTTAACGCGGGAAATGTGATCAGGTTCATATCATGCCTTTACAGTGGTAAATAGGGAAAGAACGTCTACCGGCCAATCAGGTGTTCCTGATTTTAAAATTTCAATCTGACCTTCCGTTATTTTTTCCTTTTCCAAAATCAAATTGGTAACCATCTTTGCAGTTACATTCGTTTTTTCCATAAACACGCAATGGTGAGGAACAAAAACCCAATCCCCTATAAAATACAGATTGTTTACCGGAGATTGAATCTCAGGACGATTTTTTTCATCACCTGGTCTGCAACCTGTGTACGTATCCCAACGGTTGATATAGAACTCGGAGTAATCGGGAAGATCCGGCACAACGAGTTTAAGTTCTTCGTGAACTTTCTTTGCGATATCTGCGTGAGAGACTCCGTTGAACTGTTGCCATTTTGCAACCTGTACTTCAATCAGATCGACACGTTTTTCTTTCAGTTCGGGGATCTGGCGGGAAGACCAATTGGATGTAAACCCAAGCACCTTGTAACCGGTTGGGAAAAAATCATGGGCATTCCAAAAACTTTTCTCAGGAAAACGTTTTTCCCAGGCATCTGAATTTTCATACATCAAATTGACGCATAATATTGTTGCAGTGGAAAGTTTTTTGACTTTGCCGAAATACGCATGTTTGTCGAGAGAATTCGTCGTAATAAATTTTTTGACTCCGGGCAAATCCATCGCAGTGATGATATGATCGGCAGTATAGGATTTGATGGGGGAGTTGACTGGAGTTAAAATTTCAAGCATGGACGCGTGTGCTCCGCAGAACGGACAATGATCTACATGGCCTGCGCCCATGATATTTCCGCATACACGGCATCGTTTCACTTTGCCTTTCGGATATTGAGTGTTTGTTTCCACTTTGGTGACCCGGTTATTTTCGACGAAGACAGAGGTAACTTCCGTTCCGAAATGAACCTCTCCGCCTTTGCTTCGGATATAATCCACCATCGGGTTTATAAAAGTTTCGTCAGGCGGCCATTTGTAATAATCCACCCTCGAATCGGACGGTAAACAACCTAACTTTAGAAAGTTGGCAATGGCAAGTGCCGAACATTCTTTCGTAGACATAAAAAAACCCATTTCGGCCAGTCCTTCGAAATAATGTTTTATATATTGTTCGTTCACTCCGACTTTTTTCGCCCAGTCGTAGAAACTGAGACTATCCAAATAGTTTCTCTCATCCGGATTCAGATAATTGAATCCCCATAGTTTGGATGCCGCTTTTAGCGCATAAATCTGGTTAGGAGCCGGCTTTCTTACGTCTTCTAGGGATGGAATGTAGATCCCGCTGGAAAGCATTTGAAGTCTGTCAAAGGGAACCGGCCATGTAGGAGTTTGGATCTTGCTTTGTGTTCCTTGCGAAGATACGAAGTAATAAAAGCTATCATGGTCTTGCATTTTGTTGATGGGAAAACCGTGGCGACCGATGAATTCTCTCAGGTTTTTATAAAATCCCCAGATACCATGTAATCCGTGTTCGCGGGTATAAGGCTGGTTTTGAAATATTTTTTTTGCAAAATGTTTGTCTTTCCAAGATTTCAACTTACCACCCGGGAATGCTGACTTTTCAAGCAGCGTGACTTTGAACCCCCGGTCGGCCAATTCGCAACCTGCTTGGAGTCCTGCGAGTCCAGCCCCCAAAATCAGAACTGTCTTTCCGTTGGGAGAAAGACTGACTTTGTTTCCGGGAACTTCAGGAAAATCCATCTTGTATTTTCCGTTTGCAAAAAACGAATACCCCAGTCCACCAAGCACGGATAAGCCGATACCACTTCCGCCGTATTTTAAACTTTTGAGAAATAATTCTTTTCTGGATAGATTCATTAAGGGAACTGTGTCTCCACGATATAAGTAAAGAAAGCTCTTAGCCTGTTCTCATAAATGGGCCATTGAAAATAATGGTCGTTTCTAAAGGATGGGTATGTGATGGCACCTTCAACATAACTGTCTGCGAGTAAGGTCATTCCGTCATTGGGGCCGTATTGGATCAGGTATTCGTAGAAAGGTTTCGCGCGTTTGGTGACTTGTCGAAATTGGGGAACTGCGATCACATTGATGAGAAGAAGGTGTTTGGGAACTTTTAAATCAAAGTCAAGAGGTCTTTCTTTTCCCGAGCCCATGGAAAGAAACCCGTCGTAATTGTATCCTTTCCAAAAAAAATAAGATCTGGCTTCCCATCTATAACGCCAGTTATCCTCAATGCCGTCCACTAACATTGTTCCCTTGTTCAAGCCTCCGATATTGTACCAGCCTTTCGCTTTTTTGAAATAATCTTCCCCGCCGCAAAGTTGGATCGCTTTTTTCAAATCGCCGCTTCCTTTGGAAACGGAAGCAAATATAATACCGTTCACATCGGTTCTATTTTTAACGTAATCACAAATAACTTTTGCATTTTCATCTACGGTTCCGGTTTGATCTACCGGGATGACATCTTCTTTGAGTCCGAGACCTGCCGCCATATCTCGGAGAGCTTTTCCATCGGCACCGACAGTAGGATTGTCTTTATAAAACATCCCCGGAACCATTGCCAAAAGTATATTTTTTTTGGTATAGTTTGGTAATTTCTTTTCTATTACTTTTTCTTTTTTATCAAGATAACCTATGAATTTTTTGTTCAATGGTTCTTCGAAAGATCTAAGATAGAAAAGCGCTGAAGTTTTATCAACGTCCAGTGTCTCTCTTGTTAGGCGTTGTAGCTCGTCTTTGGTAAGATCTTTTAGAGACTTGTATTGTTTTTGTGCTTTTGCCCAGTCCAGATATTCTTTTTCATCATCGCAAAGGTTGCTGATACCGTATAGATTTGTTATACATTGGACTACTTTGTTTGTTTCAGGAGGTAGTTCCAGTTTGCGGTCCACATGACAGAAGAAAACGGATATACCTGCGGAAAAGATTAATATTGTTTTGAAATATTTCATTTTTGATTTAAAAATAGGGATTGGAACTCATTGCGTTTTTTGTAGAGGAGGCAAAGGTAAAAGAAGGAAGATAGAAACAAAAGGTTGCCCAGGGTTTGTTTGTAAAAAGTGAATTTAAGAACCAAGGCAACAAATAACATCAGCAGTCTGATACCCAAAAGATAAAAATACAGTTTTTTGTTTTTATAATTTTCGTATTTTTTCCAAACGAAAAAATCAATCGGGCTTATAGCAAGCCATGCAATCGTTTCATTCATAAAACTAAAGGAAGTAAATAGATACACCAAAGTGACCAGAGTGCCGCCAAATCCTGCCACAAACCCATACAGTATCTCAGAGATTCTTTCGAATAACTGTAAAAATTTTGCAGGAAAGGAAAAGAGTAAAATACTTAGATAAAATATCATCCAAACGGCCGAACTTTTTCCTTCTCTTTGCCATCTGTCCTTTAGGATTTGTTTTGTTTCTTGCGGTATGGAAGTCTGCTGAACGGATTTCAAAAGATCATCGGGAAGATAAATGAGTTCATGGGGATCCCTTTTTTTATCCGTATCATGGTCAAATAACAAAGTCTCGTTGACGTTCAACCAAATTAGAGTATTAGAATAAGGGTAGACTCGTTCTCTCCAGGTATCTTTTCCTTCTTCTATCTCTTTCAGTTCAAGCGGTGTCCCGAGCCCGTTCGAAATGATTTCTCTTAGAAAAGTCACACAATTGTTTGTAAAATTTTCGTAAGTATAACCTTTGCTGTTGATCTCATAGGTTTTGAGGATCTCTACAAATAATTTGTGTTTTTGGTCATTGTTTAATTGCAGCTCTGTTGCTGTGATTCCTCTTCCCGATTGGTCCCAGGTTTCGTAAGCGGAACCCGTTGGAATTACATTTACGAAAAATGCCGCATCTCCTTTGAGAAAACGCCATAAGAATCCCGGAGAAGGGTCATATACGCCGAAGTCCAGATAATAATCTTTATCTCCGAATTCGGTTCCTTGAAAGATCCGAAGGGCAGCATGGCCAAAGGCAGTAGTGACGGTTACTCCCGGAGAAACAGTCCATAATTGGATTCTGACAGGAGAGAGATCCTTGTCTTTTTCGGATTTAAGTAATTGAAGTAATCCGGATTCGGCTTTGATTTTCCAATCTTCTTTGTTTTGGGCAGGAAGGGAAAAAGGAAACGACATAAGTAGGAATAAAAAAAAAGAAAGAAAACGATAAAACATGAGTTTGGGCTCGCTAGGAGTTTTGTTTTTTCAGATGTGAATTATAAAAAAGATGAGAGAAGAAAAAGATTATGGCTCTGTTTCCAGAGCCATAATTGCTGCTTTGATTAGTCTCCGCGAGCGATTGTGCAAGTTTTTGCAATCAAAGAACCAAGTAAGTTGTCGTTTTTGTAGTCAACAGCATTTACTTTATTGATTCCACCAGCTGCAGCTGCTGCTTTTACAGAAGCATCGCCAGAAGCAATGATTCCAAGGTATCCAACTGTACAAGCTTCACCAGACTTAGATCCAACTGCTGCTGCAGTAGAAATGTCTTTGTTAAGTGTTGTGTCTTGTAGAATTGATCCACTTGGAGCATTGTAACCACCGCCTGAACATGCGATAGCGATTGCCACTGCGAAAACTGCTGTTAATGCAATATATTTTTTCATTCAAATTCTCCTTAGAATTTTGAAGATTGATATTACTGCAAAAATAAACTTTGACAATAAAAAAATTTCCTAATGAAGAAAATTTTTATTTTTTAACAATAGATTGATTCTAAATTTTTTATCGTACAAAATGTAATTATGAAAAAAAATTTCCTGATACTTGTTTTAATTTTTCATTCATGTGTTTCTCCGGTTATAAAAGAACAACATTCACATCCTATTGTCCTAGGTGCACTGCAAAAAGAAGTAGTGGAATTATCTAAAGAACTTTCAAAATTTAGTGACATAAATGATGACGATCGTTTAAAACTATTGGATATAACTAGAGTTATGTGCGATGTAATGAAATCGAAACAAAAAACTTTTTTGGGTTATCCGCAATTCGAATTACTGAATGAAGTAAAGGAGAAAGGAAAAGATATACAATGTGTATGGAATTTTCGTAAAGAATTGATCCAATTTTCCATGAAAACGAACGGATCGTCCGATTGGGACTTGGAAACCAACTGGTTTGATAAATACCCTTCCCGCATTTCCATGAGATTCGCTAATCTTGGTTATACGGTAGACCGCCATTGGCAATGGAGTATTATGAGAAGGAAATGGGAAAGTGTTTTGGTCTTTTTAAAGATTGAAGATCAGAAAGAAAAACGGTTTAGGACTTATTCTTTCAGCAGATACGCCGGCGGAATTCTAAAGAAAGAGGAAACGATTTTAATAGGAAACGAATCCGTTCTGGATGGCTGGCAATACGACGACACTGCCATGGACGGATCGTCCGCAAAATGCACATTCTATGAAAAGGGAAAATTGTCGGAAGACCGTAGGGACTGTCGGTTGGCCGGGCAGATTGTAAACCTGCCCTTGGAAAAAATTAATTTTGAATAGAATCCGGTCTTTTGTAAAACACTTTGGTCCCTTCCTCGGGAACCACGATACATTCCTTCATGCTTCTGAATAGGGAGGTCCAGACGGATTCTTTGATTTCTCTGTAGTCCTCTCCCAAATACGCCTTTAAACCTTGTTTGGCAAGCTTGAGGCGGTAGTGGGGGATGGTGGGGAACAGATGATGAACTACATGTGTGCCGATGTTGTGGTGAATGGATTCGAAAATACCGTAGGACCTGTCCATGGTAGACAAGGCACCATCCACATAATTCCAATCGTTTCCTCTGTACCAGGGAAGGGAAGTATCTGTATGGTGGAGGTAGGTAACTAGGGAAAGCCAAACGACAAAGATCGTATAAGGAATGAAATAATACGTAATAAAAAATAAAAATCCGTACTGCCAAATGACCCAAGCCAGTAAGGAAACCATAGGAAGAATCCAAGCAGTACTAATGGCAGCGTTCTTTCTTTCTCCATTCGGAAAGAGAGGGCTATTCGGATGAAAATGAGATCCGTCTCTTCCTGTAGAACGAACAAAAAGATAAAGAGGGAAAACAAACAAAAAAAGTTTGAAACGGGCAAATCTGGTAAGAGGATCTGCCTTTTTATACTGATCTTCGGTCAAGGGATGCCAGCTTTCGTCTTTATCGATATTTCCCGTATTGTTATGATGAGTGCGATGGCTTACTTTCCATCCGTGAAATGGAACGAGTATTGGCGTATGCGCGAGATGTCCGATTAAAAAATTCAACCATCTGATATGTGAGAAAGATCCGTGTCCGCAATCATGTCCGACTACGAATAGGGCCCACATCATCGTACCGGAAGCAAACCAAAAGAAGGGGAGAAACCAAACACTATTTAGGTGGAAGGCTATCGTATAAAGCAGAGCTAGAACGCTTATATCGAAAAAGAAATAAAATAAACTTAATAACAGGGAAGGTTGGAATGCTGATTCGGGAATTTGATTTTTGAGTTCGCTTACGGAATAGGAAGGTTTCATATTAGCTCGGGGCTAGAATGGAAATACGACGGAGATGTTAAAGCAAAAAAAAACGAACCTTTTTGGGTTCGTTTTTGCCATTCGTAGTCGGAAATATCTTTAGAAAGTGATTTTTAGATCGCTAATATCGTAAAACTTACGAAATAGAAGACTATTTGTCTGCTTTTTCGTGTCGAAAATCAAAACCGCTACCTTATTGAAAGATAGGAAATTCGGTCTGTATTGAGTGTAGTGGTGAGCTGAGATGGAAGCTTGATACTTATTATTATAGATGGTATAAGTATGTTTAGGAAGTGTTACGTGGACTTGTTTCTTTTTTTCTTCGGGAGTTTGTGCAATATAATTGTACATCACGATTTTATCCGTGGAAGGTCCTGTCTCACCAAACAGAGTAAAGGGGAGAGCCTTTGAATTGTTTTTGCAAAGATAGTCCACTACTTCGGAGAAAGTCGGTTCCGGCATCTCTGTTTCAAAACCTTTCCAATGCATTCTTTCCACGTCGGCTTTTTTCTTATTATAAACTTCCTCTCCCCAGACTTCTTTCGCAGTCACGGGAGTAGGCATTACATTGGTAAAATAGAGCAATTTGTCTTCTTTTTGCGGGTCGTTCGTTCTCCACTTAGGATAAGGAATGAGTTTTCTTTCCGACTCATTTACCTTAGGTCCTTCGTATGCCGCGAGAACATAGATTGCGTAAGTTTGGTCTTCCATCACACGGGATTCGAGATCAACTTGCACATCCAAAAATTCTCCCTTTCCCGTATCGGCATGTCGTCTAACAAACGATACGTTTTTTAATCTGATACGCGGGTCATAAATGGATAGAGGGTAAAGATCCGGAGTGTCTTTTGATCCGGCCACTTGTGTACCGGTTCCGGTTGGGTTGCCAGTATTGCCTGCTTCTTGAGCGTAAATCGCGCCCAAGACCAAAGAAAGGGAAATCAATATTAAAAGTTTTTTCATGTTCCGACTACCGATTGGATTATATACTAAGTATCGAAGAAAGAAGCTAAAAAGATTAGGAAAGATTAGGCTTTTTTCGGATGATTGTTCTCATCTACGAAAACGATCTGCGGTTTGTAATCTTTGGAAAGCTCTTTTTCATCGATTTGACCGTAGGTTATGATGATGACTTTGTCCCCTTTCATCCCCAAACGGGCTGCAGCACCGTTCAAACAAATCGTCCCGGACCCTCTTTCCCCGACGATCAGGTAGGTTTCGAATCTGGCGCCGTTGTTCACGTTTACAACGGAAACCTGCTCGTACGGGCGCATTCCGGCAAGATCCATCAAATCCTGGTCTACTGTTAGGCTTCCCTCATAGTGCAATTCCGCCTCAGTGACGATTGCCCTATGGATTTTTGCTTTGCAAACTGTGATCATCATTCCGGAGACCTCTCAAATAAAACCCTAAACATTTTGCCCGACAACTGCAAAAGGCTTTTTTGAACCAACACATGGATTTTGGTATTGATCCTTTCTATTGCAAATGGGATGGAATCATATAATGGTGTGACGACGTAATTTTCATATAAATTAGGATAATGACGGCTTTCATCCACGACTTTGCCGCGAAATGCTTCCACGACCTTCATCATGACCCTTTTTTCTTCTCTGCTTAAGATTAGACCGTCGATCGGTTTCAAAAAACGAAGGGAAAATCCCTGGATTCCTTTGGCGGAAATCACGGGAGATGCGTCAATATGGCCTTTTTCCTTAAGAAATAAAAGGGCTTCGTTCAGTTTGACCGGGTAAGGGGAATCTTCCAAATGGATATAGATCCCTGTCGTGATCATGGTTGCATGTTTTTGAAAATGAACTCCATCGGAATAATAAAGAAGTTTCGCCAAATCCAAACGGTTGCGTCCGTTCGGAGATTTTTCTAGGATCCAAAGTATCGCATGACAAAGTTTCTCCATTCTAGCAAATTTCCGTCCTTTTATTTATCCAAGCCCATTTCTTATCGTCGGTATCTAAGTTACCAAGAAGTTGCTAGAAACGAGAGAAAGGAATCCGTCTTGTTTCTGGAACACAGTCCATCTTTGACAGGAGGGGTAAGCGCGAAAGCGGAAAATCTACTGGTTACGGAAGAGAGTTTGGCCGGGATGGGTGTGGAGCTCATTCGCATCCAAAGAGGTGGGGACTTTACGGCACATGAACCTGGCCAAATCGTAGGTTATCCTCATATTGATTTGAAAAAAAGAGAAATCCGTTTGGGGGATTATCTGCAAAAGATGACTTATTCCATCCGAAACGCAGTGCTTGAGATTTGGAACTTGGAGCTCGTGGAAAACAGAGATGCCCCCGGACTTTATCTGGCAGATTCTCCGGAAAAGAAAATGGTTTCGATCGGTGTGTTCGCAAAGTCTTATTTCACAAGCTTTGGGTTTGCTCTCAATGGGGTGAATGATCTCTCTACATTTCGACTTATCAATCCTTGCGGAATCAGTGCTAGCAATATGGTATCTCTCTCCGGTTTGGGAAAGGTAAGGGATTGGGAGAGGGAAAAACTGAGGTTTGCGGGCGCATTTTTATTTCATCTGGATGGGCTCTTGGGGTAACCTTGGGCGTCTCGCATCTTTTCCAATTTCCAACTTCCTTTTGTTAACCGACCGTGCTCTTCGTTTCAATCTTCG
>NZ_RQHV01000001.1 GCF_004771005.1 Leptospira ilyithenensis | reverse complement strand
GCAAGCAAGAAATACTTTGTCGTATAACATGTTGGAAAAGCCTTTGGTCGTAAGATCGGAGGCTTTTTTGTTTTTATAATGTATTATGGAATTTGGTGAGTTAAACTTTGGGAAAGTGGCATTCTCGCGGTGGCGAGGCCATGGATGGCCGTGGCTCGTGGCGTCGTAACAGGGATGTTACGCGCACAGGAGTGGGAAGGACACGGGCCTTTGTCTAAAAATTGTGTAACTATCTCTAATTTAGATCGAGTCCCGCATAACGTAAATCAAAAAGTTGATTGAGTTCATAAATATTAGCTCTAACCGCCGGAATTGGTTTTCTCGACCAGAGGTCATGTAAATTGCAAAATTGGATGAATAAATTTACCTCAAGGGACCTAACACTTGCAAAGTAACCGCCCAAATCGTTTCTCATTCTTTCAATTCCGGAGTTTATTGATTCGACAGCATTAGTTGTATAAAAATGTTTTCTAGTGTCCTCCGGGAAAAGTAAAAAAGTAAGGTAATGATCTTTTTGGTTTAACAAATGTTCAGCCATTTCGGGTTTCTCCGATTTTACGAGCAAGATGGACCATACAAAGTTGTCTGTAAGCAAGAGGAAAAAGCTTCTTAACCACATCGTCTAACACATTAAAGTTGTCGGTGATGATCGAAAGAATTTTAGTAGCGCCTCTTTGGATTAAATCTTGGAAAACGTCCGTCCAAAATCCTTTGTTTTCCGAACCTTTTAGAGTCCAAAAACCCAATATTTCCTTGGTTTCATCACGCTTGATACCACAAGCAACAAAGATAACGGTCTTTTGATTTTTCCTATTTTCATCTCTCATTTGAGAATGACATGCATCAATAAAAACAGCGATCCATTCCTTATCCAAAGGTCTGTTTTTGTAGTAGTCCATTTTCTCTGCTATAAAATCGAGAGAATCGTTTAACGTTTCTTTTGAGAAAGGAAGTCCTGGTTTTTTACAAGATCTTTCAATTTGTGCATACGAGTAACCATTGGATAACATAGCAATGAGTAGCTCTTCGTAATCTTTATCGATTCGTTTCCAGTGAGGGGGAAGGATCGCTGGTCTAAACTGGGTTCCTGATCGGATTCTAGGAATCTTTAAATTCAGATCTCCAAGAGTAAGTTTAAGGTCTCTTTTGTAGAAACCACAGAAGATTAAGATGACAGGACGAATCAGCGGTAAATCTAAAAATCTAAGAAAAAGTTTGCCTTTATGATTTCTTTTTTTAGCGTTTTGCACTGAACTTTTGCTCTCCGACGGAGACTCCCGGAGGCAACTCATGGCCGGGAATTACTTTGATTTGTGGGTTGGCGGCGGCAAAGTTCCGTAACTTTTCCAGGCTTTCCTTGGCTTGTTTCCTGTTATCTTGCCAACCTGATTCCACTCCCAACTGAAACCCTCGGTAGGTGTGGGACGCATCTCCTGTAAATAAATATGTTCCCGCGTCGGAAACCACCAAATAGGATAAATGTGAATTCGAGTGTCCGGGAGTAGGTATTGCAAACAAAGATCCATCACCAAACACATCTATTACGATACCTAAGATCGGCATCTCCATTCCTTGTGAGCAATCTATTTCTTTGAGATGTTTTACAGTGTCCAAATGTCCTCCGTAATAGATTGGCCAGTAATTGATGTATTCTTCTTTTGCGCCCGCATAAAACTCAATTTCTTTCGGAAGCCCAGATACACCTGCGGTATGATCTCCATGAAGGTGAGTAAAGAATACAGCTTGAATAGGTTTCCCTTTTCGATTCAAATGAGATGTTATGTCCTGACCCGGGTTTTGTTTTGTGTTGCTGATATAATAACCGGAAATCAGTCCTTTCAGATTTCCTCCTTTCTGAAAGGAAGAGTCAAGACCGCTGTCGATTAGGAAACAACCATGTGTTTTGTGGCAAAACCAGAAAGAATACACATCAACAAAGATTCGTTTGTCCTTTTCTCCTTTGAGTTTCGGGTCATCAAGGTTAATCATACCGGATAACGGGACTTCGACGGCACCAGTATGAAAAATTGTAAGATCGGTAATGGATTGATTTTTTTGAATCACTGTTTGCCAATCCCGTATCCGCTTTTGTTCAGGGGGACGAAATGTTTCCCGATTCGGATTTCCGACTGCAATACAGAACTGTATCAAACTCATTGCAAGAAAGAATGTGATTTGTGGATATCTTTTTAGTTTCATAATCCGTTTATAAACCGGAATTTATAATAACACAAGGACCAAAGTTACGATATATATGTGACCAAAGTCACAATAGTCGGATCCCTTTTTTATCCGTAATAATTACACCGTTCTGATTGAGTTTCCGCAAAGCACGTGTTACTACTTCTCTTGCGGTACCTATCTCATCTGCAAGCTGTTGTTGTGAAATACGAACGGGTTCTCTGTTTTTTCTATGCCCGTTCAAATAGCGAAGGATTCTTTCTTCTACAGTGGAGAATGCAAATGCAATCCATTCTCCCACTAGCTTTTCCAAATGTCTGCCCAATTCCGATATCACTACTGAAGCAGCATTGACGTCTTTATACAATGTTTCTTCCAAGCTTTCTTTGGGAATGACCCAAAGCCGGGTCACTCCTTCCGCTTCCGCATAAAGAGTGTTTGATTCTGAAGCCAGGCTCACCACTCCCGCCAAATCTCCTTTCTCCAATCGGCAAATGGTCAATCTTTTTCCATCGGCATTTTCATAATAAAGTCGTAGCTTTCCGGAAAGGATAAGTGCAATCCGTATAGGGTCACCCGGTCTGTTGACAAGCGCACTATCACCGTATTCTGCAAGCACTCCTCTGCCGAATAAAGTTTCACAAAAACTCACCGGCAAATTTCGGAGTGAGCTCACGGACAATGCGGTTTCCACTTCGTTAGGTAAACGTTTTATTACATCCACGCTTACTTATCCGTTTGGGCTTTATAAAAAGCAACGGCTATTTGAAATAAAAAAATTGATTATTCCATGATCCGATCCGTTCAAGCGAATAAGCGGTCATTTCATTTTTCTTCCGTTACCTTTAACATTTGTTCGCCCAGATCAATTCTACGGTCGGCCGTACGAATGGAAGATCGAATCATATCATTCTGTTTTAGGTATTCCGTTCTTTTGCTTTGTCCTTTGATAAACAATTCCCATTTTTTCGATTCGGAAAGCAAAGCTCCTATCTTTTGTATGAACTTGCCCGGGGCGCGAAGAGCGCAACCAGAAGGAGTTCCGGTAAGCAGAACATCTCCAACTGAGATATCGCAAAAGGTGGATAATTCCAATAAAGTTTCCAAAGGTTTATAAACCAAGTTAGCTGCCTTGTCATGTTGGCGAACCGTATCGTTGACAAGTAGAGTCAGCTCCAAAGATTCCAATAATTCAAAATCTCCCTGCTCCAGTACGGAAAGTACGGGACCAGTCGGACAAAAGGTTCGATAGGATTTTCCTTTGTACCATTGCATTTGAGGAAGTTGGATGTCTCTTGCGGAAACATCGTTTGCCATAAAGAAAGCGGCAATATAATCGGAAACATTCGTTTTTTTCGGGTCCAATGGTTTTGAAACGGGTTTTCCAAAAACTAATCCGAGTTCGATTTCGTAGTCCAATAATTTTACATGACTTGGACGAATCACTTCTCCTATCGGAGGACAGAGAGATGCATCCGATTTTGTAAAAAACATATTGTATCTTTTATGATCCGGGTTTAAACCGGATTCGATCAGATGTTGTCTGTAGTTGGCGCCTTGGCAAATGATTTGGCAGGGGGCTGTGATGGGAGAAAGCACGGAGACTTCTTTGAATGGAAGGGACTTCGCCGGTTTTTCTTTTTTTTGATTCTTTAAAAATTCTAAAAAATCCTTGGTATTCAAATCACCCGCATTCAATGGAAAGATATTTCCATGTTCCGTTTTGCCCCAATCGACAGTTTTTCCATTTGAAAATCGTATATAATTTTTTGCCATTTCGTTTGCCCGTATCTTAACTTAAGTCAGTATTTAATCCATGGTCTGGGAGATTTGTCCATAACCTTCTTTAATTCCAGAATACTTTGCAATCTGATTTGCTTTCCGGAAAAAATTCCTTTCCATAACTCTTTTAGCTTACGAAAAGAGAGTTTCGTATCCAAAAAATCTTCAGGCATATCTTCGCCCCATTGGTAAAGATTGTCTCTTCCGATCAAATGATAAGCAGTAGGAACCGAATCATCGAATCTATCACCGTCTGTGAAGTGTTCTACGAGCATTCCGCTCGGATCTCTCTTATAATCGAAAATCTGACTTCCAAGCAGATGCCTGCCGATTCCCCAGGCGGATTTTCCTCCCTTTCGGAGAAGCCAGTCTCTTCCTTTGGCTATTTCTTCCATATCATCCAGTTCGAATGCGCAATGTTCCAAACGGTCGTCGATTCCTGTTGCGATAACGATACTATGATGATCTGTTAGTTGGTCGCCGCGATCACATCTTAGAAATGAAATGACAGGCTCTTTTGAATGGGGAAGAATTTGAATATCGGATGGGATAAAACCGAAATGATCGCAATACCATTGTGCATTTTCAAAGAACTCCTGTTTTAAAAAAACAGCATGTCCCAATCGGATTACTTTTGCAGGACCGAATTCCGCCGGTTGGGGAATATTGATTCTTTTTGTTAGGTGAGGTTTGTTCCATTCTCTCTTTATTTCGAAGGGATGTTCAAGATCAACCTGATGTTTATAAACCACATCTACCGGAAGTCCGGACGGATCGTTCAGCGTGACGGAAGGCGCATTACCGAATCTACCGGAAGGATTTGGAACCGCATTTTTGATTTTGGAAATCTCTATGAAATCCTTTTGTGAAGAAACAAATAATCCTAGTCCAAGAACTTTGTCCCGATCAGACTTTTCGACGGACCAACATGGAAAAGAAGAACCATGACTTCTGAATAAAATCCGGCTTTCGGTCTCTTCGCATAGGATTAGTCCGAAGTCCAAATAATACTGCAATGTGTTTTTTAGGTTTTTCCTGCCTAGTCGGATATAGGCTATATCGTATACTTTGCAAGAGGGATGATCCGATTTTTTCGGACAGGGAGAAATATGTTTTCTCATTGAATGTGACCGTCTTTCGAATGATTTAGAATGTGAGCCAATCCCTCTTGCTTGGATTTCATAATTGAGATAATTGTCAAAATTGAATTATATGTCAATATTATTTATTTCTGGTTTTTAGGAAAAAAGATAAGTTTAGTTGTTGCTTTCGGATCTGTCTGTTTTTTTAGAAAAAGTGTCCTTATCCATTGCAGCGTTAATTTCCATGTCGAGTGCCCTGATCGAAAGATGGATTTCAAAAAAAGAAAACAACAAAGAAATGATCATCAAAAGCAGTGCCAAGGCAAACAAGATCCAAGCGAAAAGATTATACGCATTGATAAAACCGAGAGAGGTTAGGCAAAAAATCAAACTCAATATGCCAAGGCTTTGAGTATAACGAATGAGTGAAATCCGAAACCTGAGATTCATAATCTGACGAATTAACACTTCTTCTTTCGATTCTTTATACTTTTCAAGTAGGGATCTTGATACTGATGTTAAACCTAAAAACCGATTTGTATAGGCTAACATAAGTAATGATATGGCAGGAAATAACAAACCGGGTGTATTAAAGGAGAGAGGTTCCATTGATTCTTTCTTTTCCGGCTTCAAAATTTTGCAATCAACAAACAGGATTGGATTCAAATTTATTGAGATTTGTATGTAAGATGAGAATACTCTCAAAATTGTAGTTGTGCTTGCTCGGCCGGAAGAATCAGATAGAAAACATGGCAAATTTTAAACCCAAAAAAAAGATGCTTCCCAAAAAAGAGAGAACAAGAGCACAAATCATGAGCGCTGCGTTGCGGTTATTCGGCAGAAAAGATGCGGCAGGTACATCTATCGCAGAGGTGAGTGCGGAGGCAGAGGTTGCCAACGGAACTTTTTATAATTACTTTCGAACCAAAGAAGAACTGTTAGAGGCCTCGGCACTATCTATCGCCGAAGCAATGTCTGGCGACGTGGAAGAACGGATGTCCGACATGGATGATCCTGCGGAAAGAATGGGGCTTGCCGGGTTATTATTTTTCAAACAAGCAAGGAAAGATTCGAATTGGGGATGGGCATTGATTCGGGTTGCCGCTGTTGCGCCAAGAATGAGCGAGATTCTGAGGAGTTATCCTTTAAAAGACATTCAAAAGGGGATCAAGATAGGAAAGTTTTCTATTGATTCGGAAGAGAGCGCTTTGAATATATATGTCGGTGCCTTGCACTACGGAATTCGAAGTATCATTGAAGGCAGAGGTGTCAAAAAAAATCACGACCAAGACACTATGGTGTTGGTATTGAAAGCTTTCGGTATTCCGACGATTACTGCAAAAAATATCATAACTAAAAGTTATAAAAAAGCATGGTACGAAACGCCAACTAAATAACGTTAACGGTTTCTTGCTTTTGATGCAAGTCCCACGAATTGTTTGATGATTTGATGTTTTGCTCTGGTTTTCCAATCTGCTTTTTGAAATTCAGGTGCCTTACCCGCCGTTTCACCTGGAAGGGAAAGTTGCGGAAACAGTTTGAGAGAATGATCTCGTTTTATATTCTGCAAAGACGGTTCGTCGATTTGTTTTAGCGATTGAAGTTCTTCCGTCTGATTTGTCAAGAGCAGCTCGGGTGCAAAAGGGAAATCACTTCCGAACAGAATATGATCTATATCAACTAATTCAAGTAAGGCTGCCATTGCATAAGGAGAAGGGGAAAGTGCCGTATCAAAGTAAAATCTTTTTAGATAAGTCAGAATTCCCCAGGGAGTTTTTTCCGCAATTTCAGGAAGTAAATTTCCCAACGATACTCTCCATGCTACGTAAGGAAGAAAGCCGCCTGCATGGGAAAGAATCCATTTGATATTCGGATATTTTTCCATCGTTCCCGAATAAATCAGATTTACGGCAGCACGTGTTGTGTCGCAAAGAAATTCTAAAATAAATCCGGGAATGTTCAATCCTATTTGCTCGCTTGTGGGATGAATGTCAGGATGAACGAATACTTTTGCTTTTCTTTTGTCCAATTCATTCATAAGTTCGTTAAAATCGGAATCACCTAAAAATTTTCCTCTGGTGCTTGCAAGTAACATCACTCCATCCGCTTTCAACACATCCAATGCGTAGATTGCTTCAGTCGTTGCTTTGTCGGGAAGAGGCATAGGCAGAACGGCAAACGATCCGAATCTATCCGGATGGTGTTCTGCAATTTCCCTTGCATATTCATTGCACCTTCTTGCCAACTCGCAAGCTGCATCCGCATTTCCAAAATAAACTCCCGGAGAAGAAATGGATGTGATTGCCGTCCGAATTCCATGCAAGTCCATCGTGTCCAAGGAGCGACGGGGGTTCCAGGAAGGAATAGGGGCGCTTGCGATAAAATGAATGCCCTGTTTTTTCAAAGCTTCCGTGTAAAAGGAAGGGATAAAGTGATGGTGAACGTCAATGGCTCTGATGAGATGATTCATATTTTATATTTCCTTGGGTCGGTTGTTTTAGCGTGGGATGGAAATTTTTGTGACTTCCGCAAACCAAAGTCCGATGAGAAAACTTCCGTTCATTCTGTACTTTCCCGCTTCATAAGCTCGGAGTATTTCCGTTTCATTTCTTTTGCTCAAAGTAATATAAGCATCCTGTGATGTTTTCCAAATCTGAGAAAAATCAGGAGAAGGATGGATTCCGAAATCAAAAGAAAGATTCCGGTCTTTTAAACTGAAATAACCGCCTCTGTTTCCTTTTTCCGTTCGAATTTGCAATACGAAATCCGTTTCCGATAATAATTCTTTCATTCGTTTGGAATGAGATCGTTTTAAAAAATAATACATTGTTAAAAGGAGTATGGAAAACTTAGGTGCTAAGATTATATTTTTGAAAGTGATCATTTTTCTCCTCTGACTTTGTTTAAAAGAGCAAAACTATCCGAAGGCAGACGATCTCCTCTCCAAGCTACGTGTTCGTCCGGTCGAACTAGTATGAATTTTTTCTCGTATACCTTTCCTATCTCCGTCTCTTCTATCTTTATTATTTTCAAAGGGACATTCAATTTTTGTGCTGCTTGGGAAATAGATTCCGTATCTTCCGTAGATTCGGATAATACAAGTAAGGTGAATTCGCCCGTGCCCAGCTCGTCGAACAAAGCGGTTCCATCCTTTCTAAACACACTTGGTAATCTTGAACCGGGCCAGGTCGTAGGAATATATTTGATTTCTTCGTAAGGAGGTTCTTGTCCTTCTTCTTTTTCGATAATGGGTGAGTTTTGATAACGATAGCCGATTTCGATTCCAAGGGATTCGTAAAGCCTTGATACCTTGGTTTCAAATTCATGTTTCATTCGGATTCGAATCGATTCTCCTTCTTTGGAGTCGTCCAACATCTTTTCGTTTCGTGCGAACTGAGCCTCGAAAACGGAAGCAGCGCATTTTTTGACATGTTCTCTGTTTCTAAGTGCAATAGGACGTCTTTCCGATTCATACGAATCCAATAGATTCATGCCTCCCCAACCTCGTAAAACTGCCGCTAGCTTCCATGAGAGGTCGTAGGCTTCACATAGGCCTGTGTTCATGCCAAGTCCTCCCGTGGGCATATACTGATGGGTGGCGTCTCCGACAATAAACACCCGTTTGTGGCCAAAGGATTCTGCGACTATGAATTGAGGGCGCCATGGACCCGATTGAATCACTTCGTATTTCAGTTTTTTACCGATGGCTTTGTCGATGACGGATTCGACGGACTCCCCTTTTTTCGGTGCAAACGGTCTGTGCAAAATAAAATCGTTTTTGCTTGCGTCCGGTGAGACCAGAAGACCGGTGAATTCGGGGTTGGAAATCCAAGTGTGCCAATAAGATTCTTTGTTTGGGTACAAGGAGGAAATTTCATCGGATTTCAGATGTATAATGAATAATTCTCCCAAGAGATCTCTGGTTCCTTCATAGTCTATATTTAGAAAATTACGGACTTTGCTGAGTGCCCCGTCGCAACCGATCAGATATTCGGAACGTATGTTTGTATTTTCTCCCGTCTCTACGTTTTGAATAAGCGCTGTAACGCCTGTTTCATCTTGCTCGAAACCGAAAAGTTCCCAACCGAATCTCACTTCAATATTCGGATCTTTTTCCGCTTCTTCCAGTAAAACCGGTTCCAAATGCATCTGAGGAATTCTTTGCATGGATTCCAAAGGTAGGCTACCATCTTTAACGGTCATAAGCTTTCTATTAGCTTCCTTTACTGGCTGGTAGATGAAATTTCGATCTGACATGACGCTGTAGTACGGACCGTTAGCCGAAGCGGCGAACGAACAATATTGATTGGAAGAAATAGGATTTCCCGCGTTCCTGATTTTATCCGATAGACCAATCCGTCTAAATATTTCCATGGATCGGCAATTCACTACATCCAAGCGAGGATGATTGGTCGTAGTTGAACGGTTGTTAATTAAATATGAATTGATTCCGTATTTGCTTAATGTTAAAGAAAGTGCAAGTCCAACGGGACCGCCTCCTACTACTAGAACGGGGGTTTGAATCATAAGGATCTCCCTGCTGTTTCTTCTTGTTTTATTTCCATCTTGGAAGTTATGGCGGATCGAACTGAAATTTGCCGTATCAGATGGTTTGAAACAAAAGGGAATTCTTCTTTCTTTCCTCCGTCAAAAACATATCTGTCAGGACGAATAATCACAAAATCTAAGTTATGTTGATCAAATAGTTTTTTGAATTTTCCTTCTGTATCCTGAATGGCTTCCGCATAGGAAACACTGTTAAATGAAATCTCTTTCAGTGGAATAAGGCATGATAGTTCGGTTATAGAGGATCTGTAATGTTTCAATTGGTCATCCCTCGTAAGAATTACAAAATGGTCACCGATCAATGAATCGAAAAGAACCGGATCCCCGTTTTTAACTGAAACCTTAGGTTGAATGATTAAATGACCAGCAAGTCTTTTCCGATTCTTGCCGAAAATTCCTTCTTGTAACGGGCGTTTACGATTTGCAAGTTTGTAAATAATATTTCCATAGAATGGGACGAGCCTACCCAATCGAAAAAGAAAATTGTTTCTAAAGAAGGCAACGAACTTGTTTTTGGTCTGAATCAGTCTGCCTAAAAGCATTGCACCTTTGATTACTGATTGCACATGCGGGGATCTTTCCTGTTCGTAACTATCTAAAAATTGATCATCGGCTTTGCCGGTAAGTACCAGGTGCAGTTTCCAGCCCAAGTTATGAGCGTCTCTTACTCCGGAACACATTCCTTGTCCCAAAAAAGGAGGCATCTGATGTGCGGAATCTCCTGCAAGTAACACTCTTCCGTTTTTCCATTGTTTTGCCCAGAGTCCGTGAAACTTATAATAGGCGATTCTGTTAATCTCAATCAGGTTCAAATCTACGAACTCTCTCAACTGCTCTCTTACAAAAGAAGGGTCGGTTGCCTGTTTTTCCGATCTGTCTCCTACTGTCATAAATTGCCATTCATAATACGGACCAGCTAATGGAACATAGGTGACTGGTTGTTTTGGGTTACATACTTGAATATGCACTTTCGGTAGTGAACTTTCTTTCTGTCCTGAACGTGTTTTTGTATCTATTACCACCCATGATTCGTCAAAATCTGCAGTATGAAGACCGATTTGCATGTACTTTCTGATTGCACTTTTTCCGCCGTCACAGCCGATAAGGTATTTGCCGCTGGCAGTGATTTGATTTCCTTTTTTATTTTTGCAGGAAACTTTAACATAATCAATATTTGGTGATATTTCTTTCACTTCATAACCCAGATGGGAAACAACGGAGGAAAAACGTTTCAATCCGTTTCTAAGCTGCAATTCCAAAGTGGGTTGGTGGAACCAAAAAGCTCCTTCATGTCCATATTTGTTGTCTTGGTTTCCGATCTTTTGAGTGAATATCGGTTTCCCTTTCGGTTTCAAATGAAATTCCATATTTTTGAATGCTTCACTTGTAGAATGAATTTCTTTCCAAAGTCCGATTGCTTGAAAGATGCGCATGATCTCATCATCAAAATGAACTGCGCGAGGGGCATAATACAGATCTTCTTCCCTTTCGAAGATTCCCACTGAATGGCCATACTTTCCTAAAATATTCGCAAGCACTGCACCTGTCGGTCCTAGGCCTACGATAATTACGTCATATTTGGTCTCTGATTCCTCTTTCAACTGATCCCCTCGGATAACAAATTCCTAATCCAAAAATATTTGAGAAAGCCTTTACGGACTTTGTGATTTAGATATGAGAATATTTTATTAAATGAGAGAATTGTCAAAAATGAAATTAATGTCAATATTATTCCGAAAACTTTTACTTCCTTTTGTGAAATTTTTTCAACCGGATAATTTGGCAGTTTTCGCTCTAATCCAATATGTTGGAGAACTGAGTCTTCTTTTTGGTGAAAAATCTATAAAAGTCGAAAGAGTTGGGATATTTGACTAAAATTATTTTGCGGATGATTTACGATTCTCCGTCCGAGATCAGCTTTGCTGATGATTCTTCGAATACTTCTTTCGTTTCCATTGGCGCGAGAAGAAAGTGTGGTTAACCACAAAGCCACCCAATGCGTTCCTTTTACCATATCGCCTTTAGATTGTAAAGTGAAGCGGTGGGTTTTGCAAAATGATTCGAATAAGTTCGTGTTTTGCCCGTTAGGTTTGTTTCAATATAAAGGAAAGAATCCGGATGGAAAAAGTTAGATATCTAACCCGAGTAAAATTTGATTGAACTCTCAAATATAAGAATCCTGCAGGGATGAAAAATAACGAAAGAAGAAGAATCGTATTTTCTTTCGTTTTTTAATACATAGTATATGTAAAATTAATCTTATCTCTGTTTGTTGGTCTTTATTTTCTCCAAGGAATGAATGCACGCAGTTCTGGTGTTCTTAGATATAAACCCAGCCAAATGAAAATGCCAACGTAAACAGGAAAGAGTATATGGCTTCCCCAAGGGTTTAGTATTCTAACGTGGGAAGCAACTGCACCACCAAGGTAACCAGTTAGTAAAATCGCTCCAAGCACCGTAGTTTTGGGTAAAGCATATAAGACGGTGCAGATAAGTAAGGTGATGCCTATGTATGGCATGATTTCTATCGGATAGTCCAGTTTCGCTGCGTCTTCCAGCGCTTCCTTGGGCATACTCTCCAGAAAAAACTTCCCTATGCCGTCAAGAAGTAAGAAGGCAATAGCAAGACCGCTTAGTACCCGACCCGACCATAATTGAACTTTTGAAACACTCTGAGATTCCATATTGATTTGCTCCGATTCTAAATTTGAATTTAATCAGTCATTTTTTCAATTTAAAGAATCGGTTTCAATCATTATTAGCAAAGCTGTATGAATTCAACGGATTGTAAAATCGGGCGGAAATATCGAAGGTTTCTGTCTTTGTAGGAGAAATTCGGAAGATAGGTTCAAATACCCTGCATGTCTTAATAAATTTGATTTCTTTTTTACTACTTTCCGCTAGACTTCCTTCTTAATATATGAAGACAAATTTGATCCCAGCCTTAGTCATTTTTTTTAATCTCGTAATTTTCCAGTCTTGCGCTAGCACTGCAAACGAAACTTCGGCATCAAGGGAAAACACAAATTCTGATAGTTGTTATGCGAAAGGAGAATCGATTGTTTTTGCCAAAAAAATAGATAAGGCAAAAACGGAGGCCCTCCATTCGGCTTTTAAAGATTGTGTGCAAAGGGCTTTGGGAACTTATATCAGTTCTTCTTCCAGTTCGGAGGAGGGTGAGCTTGTTTCTCAGAAGGTGATTGCCGAGTCCAGCGGTTACATTTCAAATTATAAAATTCTAAAAGAAGAACAAATCGGTTCTTTCTATAAACTGGAAATCTCTGCAAATGTAGCGGATGATAAAATCAAAAATGCGTTTACGGATCGGGTCAATGCGATCGTAGATAAGAATCCGATCGGTCCTTGCGGTTTCGGTATTTATATGAGTAGAAATTCGGAATACGATTCTGGGGTTCTCAGTTGTACGGTAAACGATATCTCGATTGATCCGGGTCCGATTGAAGTCAAACTTCCTAATGGAAATTGGGCCCCTTCTCCTGCGATTGTTTACGGAATCAGCAAAACCATTCAAGTGGATTGGAAGGCGAATGCCGTCTTCGAAAATTCCGAAACTATTTCCGATTTGATCCTTGGCAAAAAAATATCATTTCGTTATATTTCACCTAATACACGTAAATCTGTAATTTACGAAACTTATGTGAACACTCTGAACGGTTGGGCTTTCGAGTATCCCGGCGTTTCCAATAAAAGTAATCGTTCCGTTGGAAGGACCGACTCTACGACTTCCCAGTTCAATACGGTTAACGGATATTTTAAAGACAGTTTGGAGTTTGGGAAAAAAAAGTCTGCTTATTGTTCGGCGAACTTGGATGCAAATGATGACGGTGAGTCAAAGGAATATTCGGTCAATTTGGTATGCAATTTATCGGATACTTATAAAAAATCGCTCACCCTTTCTTTGCCCGGATTTTCTTCCGTGAATGCAAGAGAAGGAGGGGATAAAACTTGGCTTTATTTTGATGCTCCTGATAATTTTAGTATTATTTGCAGACAAAACTTTTCGGAAAAGAATTGCCTCCGTGTGTTTCAGGAAATTTTAAAATCATCTAAATTGAATTTCAAATCAAACCAGGGGGACGGTGTTATGATTTTTGAAACGGTAAATTGTAATGTAACTTCCCAAAATTACAACCTAGCAGAGAGTTATGTGAAATTGCTTGCTCCGGAAAGAAAGGAAAACCGAGTCCAATCCTGTTTGCAAGGTGCAGGTAAGATTTAGAAGTAAGAAATAGTGTCCGGGTTTTCTGTTTTAGAACGGATCTCCCCGCCCTGATTGGGTGGGGTGAACCACAAAGCCACCCAATGCTTTCCCTTTAACACGAATTCAATGGGAAAGCAAGTCATTCCTTTCTTGAGGGAAATTTTTTACAAAAAAGTTCGCCTTTTTGCCTGTTGTTCTCTCGGTTTAAGGTTTCCAAATATAAATGGAATCGGTCCTATTCGCCCAGGACAAAGGAAAATCGAGCTTCTTCAGTTTGATTCCATTGTCTAAAAAATACTTTCTCACTTCCTGATCCCGAAAAACGGATTCACTGAGAGAAATTTCTCCAGATTCCGTATGAGATTGCATCTTTGCCGCGTAATTGATCGTGTTTCCGAAATAATCGATATTACTGTTCAGATTCACCGCCAAACAACTGCCATAGTGCATGGAAATTCGAATTCGCACAGGGGTATGTTTATTTTCCGAGTGAAACCATTCTTGCAATTCTTTTGAAGCACGAATTGCATAAACCGGAGCAGGGAATGATGCCATTACCGCGTCTCCTATGGTTTTCACCACAACTCCCTTTTCTCTTTTCATGATCTGATAAGTTTTGACAAAATGTTCCCGGACTTGCAAAAAAGCACCATGGTCGCCTTCCGTTTCATAAAATTTGGTAGAGCCGACGATATCGGTAAATAAAATTGTTTGAAGACCAATATCTAACTGCAGATTGGTGGCAATTGCTTCTTCCGAAAACAAATCTCTGAATTCCGGAAAATTAAACAATTCCGAGGGGCGGAGACTGGTTTGATCTTCTTTTCTTTCTTCTAAAATGATAGTGATCGGTTTTGTTTCTTCATTTTGAAACACAAGAGTCGGTTTTGTATGAACATACATTTCCTGTGCGACTTCTTTATCCAGCCAGATAATATCTTTAGATTCGAATTTATCATCCACATCCACAAGATGGTAACGGGACTCTCCTTGTTTTCTCAAACGAAATACTCCCGGTTGAATCAAGAGTTCCGTCGAGAATGCTTTTCCCGGAGGAATCGACTTGGAAAGAAGCACATGTCTTTTTCGGTTCGGCTCCGCCGCGCAATAGATTTGTTTTTCGATTTTACGAACAGACGGGTGAATGTGAAATGTTACTTCAATCGAGTTCTTTCCGGTGGTTTCGAATTCCACATCACAAACTTCACATTCGTCCTTTGCCGGCATATCACCCAGCTTTTGTAAGGAGGTTCTTACTCCTCTACAATGGGGACATACGATGTCCCAACTTAACGTAAAAATCCCCAATCTGCTTCCGTATAAAAATAACAATAATAGATCGTCAAAATCGTGTTTGAGAAGTTTGGTAAGATATTTGATTCGGATTCGATCCAGATCATTGTCGCCTGTGTTTCTGATCCAATGAAAAACGGAATCGATTACGTCTTCTTTCACTCCGCTTTTAATCAGGTCCGGCTTCACCAAATCAAGTTTTTCTTCATTATTCCATTCGGGATCGGCCACAAAACCTTTCAGGCTCGCGACATTCCCACCTATTTGAAGTGAGGTTGTATTTCTTTGGATTTCCTTTTGGATTTCAGCAAAAGTAGTAAAATAATCCTCTTCCAGTTTGGGCATTGCATAAATTAATAATTTCTTCATTAGAAAGTTACGAGGAATCCAACCGAAATAAACATACAATTTTGATCTGGATTCTCCGTAAGGCTCCAAAATATATTTCGTGCGAACATAATGTCCGAAACCTTTTGAGAAGATACGGGCATTATTCATCTCTTTCAGGTATTCCCATTCCCAAGGAACTTCTTCCCACTCCATTTTAAATCCGGCCTGTTTGGCGGATCCGAATAGTTTGCCGTCTTTCTCTATATAATTCATTTTGGACATTCCCATTCTTTGGTTGAATGAGGAAGTATCTATGATATAAGGCCAGATTTCTTCTCTGGTGACTTTAAGTTCTATCTCCCAAAAAAAATCCAAAGGTTTTCCCTGTTTGGTGTATTTTTCTTCCCAAGGAAATTTTGTAAGTATGTAGTTTAAGTCTATCATAATGCTTGAATGGAAACGAACGTTTGTCCGTCCTCCTCCGCTTGAATTAAAAGTGTATCCGTAATATCTGCAATCGGTTTGCAATTTCCATATTCCACCTTGATTCCGTTAGGGTAAACGAATCTTGGTAGAACGATTTCAGTAGGTCCCTGAATCTTTTTATCCGCAATCCATTCAAGAATGAATTTCTTCGAGGATAGTTGATAATTCATTTTTTTGGGAATTCCTTGGATGAATCGGGCAAATGGTCTTACAAATCCTTCCAAGGCCCGTCCTCCTCCGCCATATAAATCTACTTCTGCATCGGGAAGTTTCTGATCTTCGGAATAAATACTCAAATCTTCCTGATTCCATCCGTCTCCGATCATTAGATCGTTTTTATTAGACGCTGTATAATTCCAAAGAGTGTTGGAAAGAAATAAATCATCCATCGCATTGTACATACAATTGAGTGCTCTTACATGATTTTTCCAGATTTTGGGACTATGATTTCCTTTTTTCCATTCTTTATAGGCTTTTCCTGCTTTTAAATCGAATGGAATTCCGAATTCTCCGATCAGAGTCGGCACTTTTCCAGGAACATTTAAACTTCCTGATTTAACGCGTGCTAACTGATTAACGTAGGATTTGCGGATTCCGTTTTCTCCGAATACCGGAATTTTTCGGATCGGGTCGAGTGCGATCGGATATAAGAATTGTTTGAAAATCAAAACAGTATAATCATACCAATGAGTCGCATTAACACTGTTTTGCGGAAGTTCTCCGTCGAAATTCGGTTTGAATACTCCGTCAGTCGCTTCCCTTTCCGCAAATATCATCCAATCCTTGCGAACGGAATGTACTGCTTCTCCCACTTTTCGAATGAAAGGAATCATATAATCCCGGTCAAACTCTACCGGTTTGTCGTTTACTACTTGAAAATAATCGTTTTTTTCAATGAAGGGAGTGCCGTCTTTTGTCAAAGTCCATGCGCCTTCCAATTGGAACGGATCACCCGGTACATGATAAAACCAAATAGACGTTTGTTTTTCATTGACAACTTGCTTTTTTTTCGGAACAAATCCTCCTTTTATAATACTGAGTCCCAAATAAGGAAGCTCGATAGTGAAACCTTGGGCGGAGTAAAGCGCATCTATTGCAGACCAGGCCAGTCCGGGTTTCGCAGGATCGTCTTCGTGATTCGATATGCCCCGATCGTTCATCGCCTTTCCGATAAAACCTTTGCCAGGTTCGTTTAACGAATCAAATCCGAGAACATGAGGAAAATCTTTGATCCTTTCCGCAACTGCCAACATACAGCCCAGATAATGATCCTGCATATAGTCCTGAACGTTTTTCCCATCTATAAAAAAATTCGGAGCAAAGTCCCTTCCTCCGAAAAACAAAGTCCATAGAATCGCATTTCCCGCATATTTATAGTTTTGCGACCAACACATCGTGGGATAGTTGTCTTCCTGCCTTGTTCCGGGCTTCGTATAATCGTATTTTAATTGCATGACGATACTTGCATCGGCATCCGATAATTTTGTATAATCGATTCCGATCTTTTCAAAAAGCCAACCGGGAGCACCGTCTCCTCCGGTCATTCGACTCCATACGTCTTGGTGGAAATCGACAAAAACATAAAATCCGTAGTCGCCTGCAAGTCGTGTAATTTCAGTTAGATAGTCAAGATATTCGGTGTCATAATCGTCCGGACCTTTGTGTTCGATTGCTTCCCAAGTGGTCAGCAGCCTGAAACAATTGAAACCCCATTTTTGGAGTCTAGTGAAATGTTCTTTTGCATCTGCAAGAGGAAAAGGTCTTCCTACGAAGCTGACGTCCCTATGATCCGAAAAATCGGTGGCAATATGTGTGCCGCCGTTTGGATAAGGGGACTTTGTATCTCCGCCGAGGTTTACTCCTCGCAGGATTACTTTTCTTCCGGATTCATCTTCAAACCATTCACCTGACGGATGTAATCTTTTCATACGATCAAATCTTCCTTATTTATTAGCATATGATAATATCCAAGAAAATAAAAAAATACTATCAGAACTTCGTCATCTTGAAAATAACATTGCAGAAGCCCTGAAAAAAAGAAGCCCGTTAAGCCGATAGTCCAATACATTGTTTGTTTGGAAAAACGATTGTCCGCGAAACCGTAAACGATGAAACAACTCAATAAAATATACAAAAGCACCTGAGGCAATCCAAAAACAGAACTTAGGTGAAAGTAATCGTTATGTGCATGTCCTCTTTGGGTTACTTCGTAAAAAAAGGAAAGTTCCCTGTGCTCGAAGGATTTTTCCTTTCTGGATATCTCAATTTGTTCGGGGTAGGAGCCTGACCCGATTCCGAATATAGGATTGTTTTTTATTAGAGGAAAACTGGAGTCCCAGATAAAGGTTCTGCCTGAATCAGTATGTTTCTCTGAACCAAACAAAGGTTTGATGATTTTTCGCACGGCTCCCGATTGCAAATATGCCGTGCCGAGAAATAAAACAAGGACGAGCCCGGTTCCGAATGCAATGCCGATCGTTTTTTTCGAGATTTCGTTCTTTTTGAAAATTAAAATATACAAACCCAGTATTATGCTTATGGAAGAGCCTAACATTGCGGATCTTGCGTTATTAAACAGAAAAACGCATAAGAGTGTCAAAAAACAGAAAGCATGTAATAATCTCAGATATAATTTTTCTTTGTTTTTCCAGACTTCATAGACTTGAAAGAAATAGTATGGAAAAACAAATGAAATCAATCCTCCGAATGTTAGGTGGGTATTCATGAGTCCGATGGGAAGATAGACATCGATCCCTGCCAAACTTCCGTAATGGTGTTGGTAAGGCCAGGATGAAGATGTTTTGTACAAATCGGAGATCAACCTGGATAGTCTCGTTTCTGAAAAAACGGATAAGGCACCTGTAATAAGAATTATGTAGGAAAAAATACGTAAGACTTTCTCTAACTTCGGTTGGTCTTCTTTTTTGATTCCCTGAATGCAGAAAAAAGCCGAAGCCAAAAAGATATCTTTCATCTCCGCTTTGAATGCTCGGGAGATAACGGAAAGATCCGATCCGCTTTCAAAAAAATGAAATATTAATGTAACAAATTGCCAGGAGTAAAAACAAACAATGATTAATACAAGTGGAGATTTGAAATTCGGCTTTTCGGGCAAGAACAAAAATAAGCAGAAGGAAATGACTAAAAAAAGCTGGCTCAAAGAAACGGAAATAGCGCAGGAAATGATAGACAGAGATAGAAAGAGAAGATAGATTCGGTATAACATTGCTGTATCGAAAGTATATACTTTCGTCATTTTGTAAAGAGGTTCCGATTGAAAGTTCTATATTTTTCCGACACATTTTTACCGAAAACGGACGGCGTAGCCGTCTCGATAAAGAATTTTTCGGAACTTTTATCCCTGCGGGGGCATGAATTCACCATCTGCGCCCCTCGTTACGGAGAAGGGGATTTTGAGAGAATGGGCGACAATATCCAGGTAATTCGATTTCGCTCCGGATATTTGCCAAGTTACCCCGACATCAAAGTGGTACTACCATCTCCAGGCAAAATCAAAAAAATCATAGAAGACTTTCAGCCCGATATCATTCACATACACACACCCGGGTTACTTGGAGTTTACGCTGTCAATGCAGCGGAACGATTCGGGATACCGACTGTTGGAACTTATCACACACTCATGGCAGAACAAGAGATGTATGTTTCCTTCTATCGGTTGTTCAAACTGGACAAACTTTTTTTTAAAATCAACAAATTTAAAAAGAAAATGAACATAGATGACTTGGATAAATTTGTAAAATTCGACAATTTCAATCTTAGAAAAAAAATCATTCTAAAAATATGCAATGACTTATATAACAGGTGTGATGTTGTAGTTTCGCCGAGCCATTTGATCAAAAAACAATTGGCGGATTACGGAATCACCCGGCCTGTTACGGTTGTTTCCAACGGGATGGATTTGAAACGATTTACAGGCAAGGTCAAATCTTTGGACAATTCCGCTCCGAAACTTTTGCATGTGGGAAGGATTTCTTATGAGAAAAATTGCGATGTGATTTTAAATTCATTCAAATTGATCCATGATGTTTTCCCAAAAGCCACCTTAACAATCATAGGCGAAGGTCCGGCCATTCCGTCTTTGCAAAGACAAGCGGAACATTTGGAGTTAAAGGACTCGATTATTTTCAAAGGGTTTGTTCCCAATGCGGAATTGCACAATATATACCCTCAATATGATTTGTTTCTGACTGCTTCCACTATGGAGACACAAGGGTTAGTTGTACTTGAGTCCATTGCTTGCGGGCTGCCTGCTGTCGGTGTGGATTCTTTCGCTTTGCCTGAACTCATCCAAGAGGAAAGAAACGGATATATCGCGCCTCCTTTTGATGTAAAAAAATTGGCGGAACTTTCCATTCGACTTTTGAATGATCCGGAGAAGTATAAAGAGTTTTCCAAAAATTCCATTGAGATTGCTTCCGGTCATGAAATGAGCAAATGCGTTGATGCAATGGAAGAAATGTATCGCAAGTTAATCGAAGCTACAAAGGGAAAAGAAAAGAAGGGAACTCTTTTGGATATTTTTTTTGATTTCGTAAACCACTAAAGACTATTTGGTGATCTTGGTAAATACGACGGATTTGACTACTTTGTTGCCGGTGGAATCGTCATATACGACTTCGGATTTCATCTTTCGCACCGGCATATACAGTCGAATGGCTTCCACAAGCTCGTATGCTTTCAGACTATAATCTAAAATGGATACAACTAAGCTCAGATCCAAAAACCTTTCCTGTTTTATCTTTTTGGTGTCCGTTTCTTTGGAAGCGATCAACCATTTATAAAGTCGGGAAGAGCGGTTCGCTACAAGCAAATGGTCTATGTCCAGTTTTACCTGAGGTAGTTCCGCCGACACTTGTTGGAATTTGACTTCAACCGGTGCATTGTTTCTTTCCGACTTTGTAAGTGCTTGAGAAAGTTGGAAGTCGAAAAAATCATCATCTATATACTGTAAGCTGGTGCATGTTGAATAAACAGTATCGCAAAGGTTGCCATAATTTTTGTGAAAAAAGTAAAACAACATGATTTCATGTGTTACCGGATGATACAAAACTTTTGCATTATAATGTTTCATCCGATTGAAAATCAAGATGGATTTGATTCGTTTGTAGATATTGTAGCTGACTCCGAATAAATCCTTAAACACAGGAATATCTGCAAATCCGAATGCTCTGATTCCGATATAATAAGGTTCGAAAGAAACATTTCCGTCCCGCTTGGAAATTTCTCTCAGATATTCTACCAAATCTTCCAAGTATTCATCATCAATCTTCAGATTTTTATCTTTGATTTCTACGACCACTTTGCCGCTGTTTTTTCCCAACTCTTCCCATACTTGGGAGATGTTTTTGTTTTCCTTTGTAAATGGAATTTGAATGCAGTCTTCCTTGCTGCATGAAATCTGTTCTTCGAACTTTTCCTTATTGGGAGAAGGTAAAAAATTTTCAATGACCGGAGAATCGAAAGAATCGATTTCAACCGGGGCTTTTGGATTCGAGCTTGGATTTGTTGTCGGTTGGGAAAATAAATCGGTGGGAGGTTGGGAAAAAGTAAAGACAGTAACGGTTGTTAAAAGGGAAAAGTATGATACAATGAGCTTCGACTTTACCATAAAGTATTTACATTCTGTAGAAAGCGAATGCGACGTACTACGTCAAACGGATCGATCATTTCCATACAAGCAAAATCGCCTCGCCAACATTTGGTATTTCCATAAATAGAACAGGGTCGGCAGGCCAGGTCAACTTGCAAAACACCGGAATCTTCCTGTGCAAAAGGTCCGAATCCGGACATAGGGTGGGTGGTGCCATACAAACCGATCACCGGCTTTTTCAATAGTGCCGCAATATGAACGTTAGATGAATCCATTCCAATCATCAGATCCAAACGTTCCATAATTCCCAACTCTCCACGTATCCCCAGATTCCCGCCTTGAACAAGATTGATCCGGGACGAACCTGCTTTCAGGTTTTCCAGTTGTTTTCCTTCGTCCTTGCTTCCGAATAGAAATACATGACAATCGGGAAATTCTTCTAACAAAATTTCTGTTAGTTTTTTGGATTTTGGAAAAGGCCATTCTTTGAGGGCGTGTCCGGCAAAAGGGGCGAACCCGAACCATTGGCCGGATTTTTTTTCAAGGCCGATGGATTTGAAATAATCTTTGGCAAACATTTTTGATTCTCCATCCACATTCAGCCAAGGCCCTTTGCGGATCGGAGCATCGTATCCTACTTTTTTAAAAACGTTCAAATAACGATCCACAGTATGAGGGAGCGGATTTATCTTTTTATTGAACCTTCTTGTTTGTTGGAGTTTTTCCCTTCGCCCTTTGATGATCTTGGAAGTAGGGATTCCCTGCCATCGGAAGAAGAAAGCAATCATCCTGGATCGAACCGAGCCATGTAAATCCACGACTGCATGAAAGGGACCCAGTTTGATTATTTCCCTATAGAGTTTGATAACTCCGAAAAAACCCTTGTATTTTTTGAGATTGATCCCAAGTACATTGACATTCGGAATATTGTAAAAGAAAGGTGAGAAATTTCCGCGAGTAACTATCGTTAGTTGAGCATTGGAGTATTTTGCTGCGATGGCAATGAGCGCGGGAGTCATAAGAGCTACATCACCCATTGCAGAAAATCTTAATACTAGTAAGTTCATTTTGTTTTGTATAGGGAAGGATTCAGATTTTGATCGTTGTACATTTTCATTTGACGATAAACTTTTACTTTTCTATCCCCATTTTTATAGTCCGTAAAAAGTTCATCCAGGCAGGTTTTAAGATCTGTTCTTTGTTCCAGGAGAATCGTTAGTTTTTGTCTGCATTTTTCAAGATGTTCTTGCGATGCGCCGGCATCTTTTCTATCTACTTGCTCTTGCATGTGAAAAATCTTTAATTCCAATATGCTCATTCGGTCCAAAAGCCATGCAGGAGATTCCGAATTGAGTCTCGCGTTCTGTTTGGGGACAATGTCTTTAAACAGCAAGATAACGAAATCGTCTAACTTCTCAACCATATCCGTACGATCCTGATTGAGTTTGTCTATTTTTCTTTTTAATGCGACTACTTCTTCCAAAGGGATGTCCGGTCTGCGAATTTCATCTTCAATATGCCATTGGATGGTATCTACATGGTTTTTATTGTAGAGAATATTTTCTAGAGTATGTTCCGGATAAGGATTTGGGTGAGGAGCTTCTTTTTTATGCCAATCCGATACGGATTGTTGAAATATGGAGACTGCTTTATTTCCGTCGAGGTTCATGAGTTTCTCTTTTTAGTAGGGTTTTTGTAATATCTGCGAATTCAATCCAAATATTTATTCATTTCTCTTCTTTTCGGAAATGTACTATTATATAAAAGATCGGTAATAATTTGACAAGGCAGTAAAAAGTTTTCTTTTGGAGCCATGTGTTTAGTAGGTTTGGCATATAAAATATGGGATGGTTATCCGATTGTGATTGCATCCAACCGAGACGAATTTTTTGCAAGACCTGCAGCCCGTGCAGGGTTCTGGGAAGATGCCCCTTATCTTTTGGCAGGTAGGGACCGAATATCGTTAGGTACTTGGTTAGGCGTTACCAAAGAAGGGAAAATTTCATTTGTTACCAATAAACGGGATCTTCGAGATCCGCCAGTTTCCAATCCGATTTCCAGAGGAAAATTGGTAGAGAATTTTTTACGAGGTGAATTTTCCGCAGAAGATTATGCGAAGAATTTATATACCGGAAGAAATTTTTATGAAGGATTCAACTTATTCCTGTTTGACGGAAAAGAAGCCAGATATCTTTCCAATCGAAGAGATGGGGTCGAAACGATCGGACCAGGATTTCATGCGCTTAGCAATAGCTTGTGGAACACGGAGTGGCCGAAGACTAAAAAAATTCGAGAAGCCATGATTCGAATTTCCGAAAAAACGGAGAAAGGAAATGATCCGTCTCAGATTGCTTCCGAGTTATTTCATACTTTGGGCGATGAGGAAAAAGCTTCGGAAGAAAGTTTGCCTGATACCGGGATCGGAGTTTTGAAGGAAATGGCTTTGTCTTCCGTGCGAATTTCCGTTCCTGGGTATGGAACCCGAGTCAGCACGATTGTAATGATCTCCGAAGAAGGGGTTTGTTCTTTTTGGGAGAAAACTTATCCCGGCCCTTTTACCCGGGAAACAGAAGATGTACATTATGAATTTTCAATAGTCCGAAAATAAAGGGTAAAAAGGCGAACAAATAGAAATAAAATTTTTGAGGTGTTTGACGGGGGAATCAATTTATGGTAGGGGTTTGGGGAGCGGCTTCCCACGAACCACTCCTCCCCACCCTAAGATCCAGCTTTGCTGATGATCCTTCGGATACTTCTCGCTTCTATGGGCGCTCGAAGGGGCGGGGGAACTCATCGACCACCTAATCCCCGTTAACCCAGTCTGAACCCTGTCATTGGAAACGATTTCGTTATTTCTTTCACGCCTGCCTTCACTTTTTCCTTCCAAGATGTGTCTCCGTAATGATCCAAAAAGTCACAGATCAGATTTGCCACTTTTTCGATCTCGGCATCTCCCAGTCCCCGCGTGGTAAGCGCAGGCGATCCGAGTCTGATTCCGGATGCAACTGCCGGCGGATTTTTATCAAATGGAATCGCATTTTTATTCACAGTGATTCCCACTTCATCCAGTCCGTCCGCAGCGTCACGGCCAGAGAGTCCTTTTACCGAAACATCCAAAAGCACAATATGATTGTCAGTGCCTCCGGAAACGACTCTGAATCCGCGTTTTTGAAAAGTTTCCGCAAGTATTTTTGCGTTCTTTAGCACTTGTTTGATGTAAGTTTTGAATTCAGGCTGAAGTGCTTCGCCGAATGCGACTGCTTTTGCCGCAATCACATGCATAAGAGGCCCGCCTTGGATTCCGGGAAACACTCGTGAGTTTAGAATTTTTTCATTTTCTGTTTGAGAAAGAATAAGTCCGCCTCTCGGTCCGCGTAAAGTTTTATGAGTTGTGGTAGTTACATAATCGAACAATCCCACTGGGCTAGGGTGTTCACCTGTCACCACCAAACCTGCGATATGTGCAATATCCGCCATCAATTTCGCTCCGATGGAATCTGCAATTTCTTTGAATTTTGTGAAATCAATCGTCCTTGGGTAAGCGGATGCTCCTACGACTATGAGTTTCGGCTTATGTTCTTTTGCGAGTTTTGCCACTTCCGCATAATCTATAGTTTCTTCTTTTTCAGTGACTCCGTAAGGAATCGGTTTGTAATATTTTCCGCTGATATTGACCGGGCTGCCGTGTGTTAGGTGTCCGCCGTGAGCAAGGTTCATCCCCAGAAAACTATCTCCCGGCTCGAGTGCCGCCAGAAAAACGGCCATATTCGCCTGTGCACCGCTATGTGGCTGCACGTTGGCATATTCAGCGGCGAACAATTTTTTTGCGCGGTCAATGGCGAGCTCTTCCACCTTATCCGCGTTTTCACATCCGTTATAATATCTTTTTCCGGGATAACCTTCCGCATATTTGTTTGTTAGTGTGGAGTGATAGGTTTCAAGGACCGCTTGTGAAACGAAATTTTCGCTTGCGATCATTTCGAGAGAATTTTCCTGTCTCTCATCTTCGTGTTTTAGTGCGGAATAAACTTCTGGGTCTTGGTTTTGCAAACTCATGTTGGAATTTCTCTGTTTAAAATAAATGGTAAACTTTCGTATTTTCGCCTACGGATAATTTCAGATTCTTTCAGGACTACTTTCCGAAAAGTAGAAAACCCTCTTCCGAAGAAGGAAAAATCGGGATTTTCCATGTTTGTTTTCACTCCCAAATAATCTGCAAATTCTCGGAACAGATCTTTTTGGAATTGTTGTGTGGAAAAAGAAGAGGGCAGTGCAGTTAAAAAATCGGAATGGGATCTTTCCTTTCTGTAGTCCGGTTCTTCGGGAGGGTGAAGTAGTAAATCCGAAACTTCTCCGATCAATTCTTTTTTTAAAATCAGTGTCCCATGTTGAACGATACAATTTTTTTTTCGAAATTGTGCGTTGCCTGAGATTTTGCGTAAGATTCCGGATTCTTCCATTGCCAAATCGGATTTACCTTTGGGACTTGCACCTATATCTTGTTTTGCGAGTGCCCTTGCTACTATCCTTAGTAAAATATCATAGGAGTCTCTGACCGCAAACAGCTCCTTTCTTTTGTCCAGATTTACGTAGATGCTATAATTGATATTTCCCGTTGGGGAATGATAGACGGTTCCGCCTCCCGAGGCACGTCTTGCAATATAAACCGCATTTGGGTTCGGTTTTCGTGCGGAAATATCCGTCTTTAGAAAATTTTCCAAAACGGAAGGCTTTATATTTTTTTTAGGATCTTCGGAAAGTCCCAGAATGATGGATCTGGGATTGACCCAAAGCCTGATCCCTCCAACTAACCCGAGTGAGGCGAGATGCAATGCAATCGATTCTTCTACCGCCAAGTTATAGTAAGGCGAGCGTATGGAAGTAGGAGGAAAGAAAAATAAATCCGAACTCACTCGTTGAAATACTTTTGAGATGCATCATTTAGAAATTTTTTCTCACTTCTCGACAAGGAATTCATTCCTTCCCGTGAGATTTTTTCCAAAAGATCATCCACTCTTTTTTTTGCATTTTCACGGTTGTACATTTCTTCCTGGTATCTTTGGAATCTTCTTTTTTGCAAATAACGAGAAAGAGACCAGGAACTTCCTTTGGAGGAATTGTCCTTCCAGCCGGTGTACAGTTTCATCAGGATAAAACCTGCGATTGCACCGCCTAAATGTGCCATATGGGCGGCCCTTCCGCCTTGGGCAAATACGATCATTAACATAAGGATCATCACAAAAAACTTGGCACGCAAAGGAAAGATCATCATAAATAAAATTTCTCGGTTAGGCCACATGATGGCGTAAGCTACGAGTAATCCGAAAATTCCGCCGCTTGCACCCATAACGATTCCTTGAGGAAATCCTGAAATGGAGGCAATCAAAGTCACAACTCCTCCCATAATTGACGCAAAAAGGTAAAATTTTAAAAACGGTTTTCCTCCCCAGGTGGACTCCAGTTCCGAGCCAAACATCCATAAGGCGAGCATATTGAAGAGCAAATGGAAAAAATCTACGTGCAAAAACGAGTAGGTGATGAGTTGCCAAACGGAGCCTCCCATCACAGCGGCCGGGGAAAGTGCGAACAATCCCTCTAAAAAGTGCATTTTGAACAACATTTGGGTCAAAAACTGTAGAACGAATATGGTTCCGTTTGCGATAAGTAGGATACGAACGATAGAAGTCAGTTCGGGTCCAAACCGAAGCTCATAACCTGAGGGAGAACGAGGGGGCATAAATTCAAACTCGCAAATCTTGAGTGACAAGGAAAGTCGATTTCCTATAATCGAGGAAGTGATCGTTCAACTCTTCGGGGTTCGTGGCTCCATTGCGGCCCCCCTTCGCAACCAGGATTATCGCAAAAAAATCCTAGAAATCCTAGAATTGTACGCCAGTAAACCGCCCCAAACCCGCAACTCAGTGGAGGACTTTTGGAAAAAGTTACCTTACCATTTGAAGTTTGTTACGGGAAGCGATACTACTTGCGTTACGGTGACCGATGCAAAAGGGGAAATCTATATTTTGGATATGGGTACCGGGGTTCGTAACGTAGGTGACGATCTGCTTCAGACCTATTTTAATAAAAAAGCCCAAAAAGATGTAAATATATTCATCACTCATACCCATTGGGATCATATCCAAGGGCTTCCTTTTTTCAAACCGATCTATTTTCCCGAATTTCATCTTAAATTTCATTCTCCTTACGCGGATTTGGAAGCCAGACTGGAGAGCCAGCAAAGGCCTGAATTTTTCCCTGTCCGTTTTGCGGATACCGGTTCCCGAAAGGAGTTTCATCATTTTTTACCCGGTGATGAAATGAAATTCCCGAGCGGAATCAAAGTGGAAATCCATCCTCTCAAACACCCCGGAGGATCTTTTGCTTATAAATTTACGGATGCACTCGGCAAGGTATTTATATTCGCAACCGATGCCGAATTTACGGGAGAGGATATGTCCATCATTCATGACTACGCTCCTTTTTTCAAGGACGCCGACTTGCTCGTGTTAGACACCCAATACACTTTGGACGAATCCTTTTCCAAATTCGATTGGGGTCATACTTCCTATACAATGTCTGTGAATTGTGCCACCGCATGGAATGTGAAAAATTTAGTCCTGACTCACCATGAACCGTCCTATTCTGATGAAAAAATTTATGAAATTTATGAAGCTTCCAGGTTGCATAAGAAATTTTTAGGAGAAAAGAAACTCAAGATCCATTTGGCAAGAGAGGGACTTCGTTTCCACCTATAGAACTTAAGATTTTAAAAAATATATGAATCGTGAAAAAACTTTAAAATACACTCTGACTGCATTCTTCGTTTCGGCATTATTTGGCGGTCTTTTCTTCGGATATGTACTTTCCGAAGTGAACCAAGGCAAAGAACTTCAAAAACTCGCATCTTACCAACCTACTACTCCCACAAAATTATATGATACGAACGGAGTGTTGTTTGCGGAACTTTACCGGCACAAACAGGAATTATTAAAATTCCAGGACATTCCTCCTCATGTGATCCAGGCGTTTTTATCCGTCGAGGACGACAATTTTTTCAATCACTTCGGAATTGATTTTTCCGCGATCGTTCGTGCAGCCGTTAAAAATCTGCTCGCGGGACGCATTGTTCAGGGCGGTTCCACATTAACCCAGCAGCTTGCCAAAACCATTTTGCAGGAACGTAAAAAAACATTTGCACGTAAGTTTTTAGAAGCTCTTCTCACTCTTCAGATCGAACAGGAATATACCAAAGAAGAAATATTAGAAATTTATTTTAATCTCATCTATCTAGGCCATGGAACCACGGGACTTTCCTCCGCGGCAAATGTATACTTTCAAAAAGACGTAAGAGATTTGGATATTGCGGAAGCGGCCTTACTCGCCAGACTTCCCAAAGCACCGGTGCACTATTCCCCGTTCAAAAATCCTATGGATGCAAAAAACTCCCATTTGGTGGTTTTGAGGCTTATGGCAAAAAACGGATTTATTCCTAAAGACCAAGTAGAGAAAATCCATAATGAATTCTGGGAAAGGTATTGGCCTATAGTAATCACACAATCTCCTTCCCGTTCCACATGGGGGACCAAGCTCAATCGTGCTCCTCATTTCACCGAATGGACCAGACAGATTTTGGAAAAGGAATTGGGGGATGAAGCTGTTTACACTGGCGGCCTTCGTGTTTATACCACTTTGGATGTTCGTAAACAGGAAATTGCCGAAGAAGAGCTTAGAAAGGCACTCATCGAACAGGACCGCTATGCATTCGGAGCAAATTTTCGTTATGCGGGAAGAGCGGATCGCGGATTGGTTTCTCTTTACAATCTGATGGGTACTATTTTTCCCGTTGGTGTTCCTTATATCACCAATTTGGATGATAGACAGATATTCCGGCTTCATCTGGAAAAAGAGATGGGACCGGCATTGGAACTACTTACCGATTTCACTCCGTCGGAAAACGAAAGTTCTGCGGTTAAGGAATTTATGCGTTCCTCCCTTGTGTTTTCTTCCAATCTACATGTGGAAGGCGCCATCATCACGATCGACCACCAAACAGGATACATCCAGACGATGGTGGGCGGATCCAGATTCACTCCTAAAAACCAGTTCAATCGGGCGATGCAGGCAAGAAGACAAACCGGCTCCGCATTCAAGCCTTTCGTATATGCTGCTGCCATTCAGAACAGAGCGGTAGGTTCCGGAACGGGAATTATGGATGCCCCCCTAACGACGATTACAGAAGAAGGAGAAGGATATTCTCCCCAGGATATCTCCGGTGATTTCAGGGGGATGGTTCCTTTGTCCCGTGCACTTTCCCTGTCTTTGAATATTGTTTCCGTTCAAGTGCTGATGCGAACCGGAACGGATTCTGTCATCGATTTTTCTTCCAAAGTCACCAAAGCCAATAAAACCAGATTTCCTACCGGACCCGCTCTCGCTTTGGGAGTGGCCGAACTCACTCCTTACGAAATGGCATTGGGATACTCCATACTTGCCAATAAAGGAAAAGATGTTATTCCGTTTAGCATACGTTATGTTTTGAATCAGAGCGGCACCGTAGTTTACAACCGGGAAAAACAGGTTCAGGAAGAATTGGCAGAAGAAGCCAAAACTGGCGCCATCCAAATCATCCCGGAGGCGACGGCATATATTATCAAACAAATGTTAATCGGTGTAGCGACAGGCGGAACACCGACTCAAGCCTTGCGTGCTTCCGACAAAGGGAATTACAAAGGAATTTCCGGTGGAAAAACAGGATCGACTTCTTCTTATACCAACGTATGGTATTGCGGTTTCGATCCGAAATACACTTCCGTAGTTTGGATGGGCTTTGATAAATCTTCTCTTTCTTTGGGAAAGGGTACGACAGCTGCCGGAGTTGCCGCTCCTGTTTGGGGGAAAATGTATTCCCGATGGTACAACGAAGGTCCTTATCCTGGTTTTGGTTCTTCTGACAGACCGGAAGAGATTCCTGCCGATGTAATCAAAGGTGCCACCTGTTCCTTCAACGGACTTACCCCCGGTCCTAACTGCCCTTTGGTGTCCAATATGTTTCTAAAACCGATCACTGTTGCCGGGAGAACTTTATCGGTTCCTGGCTCCAGACAATGCGATGGGGAAAGAGATCATTTCCGCTCTATGGACTTGAATGACTTTTTACAAAGGGAACTAGAAATCAGTGACGATGAAATCGGGCAACCGCATTAATTCACCGCAGGCTGCCTAGAAAATAGGCGGATTTTTGCTTTTGTACAATCCATAAGCAAAAATCTATTTCTTTAACTTTTCTTATTTCCCCCAGCCAAACTAGCTCCCGTCCTTATTTCCGTGCATTGTAGCAAAAGATTCGACCCTTTCTCGTACCGGATATAACCTCACTCATTTTCTGGTACGGTTATTGCACTTAGTAATCAGAACGAAAAGGAAACGGTTCCTTGGGAGATTGGTTATGAAACTAGCAATCAGTTTGGCAACTATAGTAGGATTCACGGTGTCTTTGTCAGCATTCGAAATGACTGTAAACGACGAAGAAGTGAACTCTCTTTTGAATACTTACGATAAAGAGACTCTTACTGAGATTTCCAACGAGCTAGTGAAAGTTGCCTCCGAAGAAGAAAGCCTCGGAGAATACGAATTGGCATCTTCCCATTACAAACGTGCTTTGAAGATTCGCGAAGCAATCGGTTTAAAAACTCACAAGAGTTTTGCTTCGATTCTCTATCTTTCTTCCGGTGCTGATTTCAAAGCAGGAAATTACTGTGAAGCATCCCTTCGCGCAAAAGAAGCAAGTCTTGCTTTCAAAGCTCATGGTGTTTCCAAGTATGCAACAAAAGCGGCGAACGATCATGTTGCTTACGGAAGAGCGTGCGAGTTACTCGCTTTCAAATAATGTTATGATTCTTTTCTAGAGATGGTTACCCTCTTCGATTCTTTCCTGAATCAATCCAACCTCCCGTAGTAATAGACGTGAGGTTGGAATTCTTTTTTTGTAAACTTATCCCGCGCTTTTTTAAATAAAATATCTTCCTTGTAAGGTTCCTTGGATTCCCAAACGATTCCGAAACTGGATTCGGTGTATCCTGATTCGTATTGCATCGGCGCTAGAGATTGATCTTCCGTTTTATAATGATAGAGCAGAGAATGGGAAAAAGAAACCGAATCAGGGGAATGAGAACATAGATTTGTTTTTTTCCAATCCTCCGTTTTCCATTTTGTTTTTTCCGGGGAACATTCTATTTTTTGAATGGAATTTGTTTCGAATAACACCCAAACACCTTGCTGTTTATAATTTCCTTTTCCTGAGATGATTTTGAATTTCGTTTCGTCGGGGGATTCGTTTTTTTCACGATATTCTTTCGTGAATTGGTTTCCCTTGGAAATATAAATCGATTCGGTCCATTCGTAATGATGGGAAAGAGATTTCATCGGAGATTTTTTTTCACTCGGACGAAGATAGATTCCCAGAGGGATAGGATTTTTTTTTATCCGATCTGATTTGTTGGAAGCCGCATCGGGAGGAAGGTTTCGAATCCATTCTGTCTTTGGATAGCAGAAAGAAGAGAAAAATAAAACCCCTATAAGAAAGAAGAGATCCCTGATTGTTTTTTTTACAAATAACAAAGCCGGGATCTCCTTTGAAAAACTAAAATTGAAAGTAGATAAAATCTTGTCCACCGTCTCCGAAAATTCCCATAAGTAGCAGCATAACAACTGCAAATGCAGGGAGTAGGTAATTTTGGTAAGGTTTGAGTTTTGAATAGGCTACATCCGAATATTGGAGCCAGTTGAAAAATAGCCCGATCACAACAAACATAGGTAGTTCGTTGACCCGGTCCAAAGTATCTCCCACATTTCTAAAAGTCAAAATTCCTTTGAAAACTTCGTAAACAACATTCATGGATTCGTCTCCACGAGCTGCCGCCCGGAAGAAAACTCCCGAAAAGGAAAATATAAAAAACACGCAAATGGTTCTGATAAGGCCTACAAAAGGAAGACTATCCGGTAATAATTTCTTTTTGCCCCGGGCCAAATACAGAGACCTTTCTATCCATAAAAAAGCTCCCAGATAAGCCCCCCAGGCTACGAACGCCCAGTTGGCACCGTGCCAAAGCCCTCCGAGACACATAGTGATGAACATATTGAGGTTGGAACGAAATACGGTTCCTTGGCTGCCACCGAGAGGGATATAGAGGTAATCTCTGAGCCAGGAGGAAAGTGTAATATGCCAACGGCTCCAAAGATCTCTGAAACTTTGTGCGAGAAAAGGTCCCTTGAAGTTTTCAGGAATTTCGTAACCGAGTAAATTGGCAGATCCGCGCGCCATATCCGTATAACCGGAAAAATCGCAATATACCTGCATCGCAAAACCAAGATTAGCAAATAAAAGGGAAAAACTATCATACTTACCCGGATCCATATAGATCGGTGCAATGATCGGAGCAATATTTTCCGCTATGACTACTTTTTTGAAAAGCCCTCCCATAAGAAGGAAAAGACCTTTTTTCATTCTATCCGAATCGATCTCCGGATGGTCGATTTGAGGAATGAAATTGTCAGATCGCATGATGGGACCTGCGATCAGTTGCGGGAAAAACAAGATAAACAAAAAGTAATCTTGGAAACTGATTTTATCTTTTAAGATCCCTCTATGAATGTCCACTTGCAAAGCAATCACTTGGAATGTGTAGAAGCTGATGGCGAGAGGTAAAAATATACTCCAGGATTCAGTAAAAGCTTTTGCTTGCGTCCAACCCGTGATCGAATAAACGCTTCCTGTTACAAAATAAAAATACTTAAAGAACGCAAGGTTGGCTACGTTCAAAGCGACAATCGTCGTTAGTAGAAGTTTGTCGGATTTTCCTTCTTCTTTCTTTTTGAAAATTCTTTCGCTAAACCAGTAGTTGACAAGTATCACCGCAAGAAAGTGAAACAAAAAAGTAAAACTGAAATACCCGTAAAAAATAACGGAAGAAGTGAGTAATAAGGTCTTTCTTCCTTTTTGAGGGATATTCCAGTAAATAATATAGGTTAAAGCAAATAGAATGAGATAGGGAATCGAATTGAATAACATTTATTTGGCGGCCTATAGATCCCAAAGATAAAAGAACTTTGCGTTTGAATTTTGTTTGAATAGTTTTTCCACAATTCCGAATTGAAATTGTTTTTCGGAAGAATCCATGGTCTGGTAAATATTCTCAACTTTTCCCCGGCCGCGTTGGTAAATGATCAATCGAGGATTGCCGTCTCTATGTCCGCCGTATTTAGGATGTTTCATCAATTGAATTTGAAAATCGTCGAAGTAACCGATGAAATCTACCAGTCCTTCCTTCTTTGCCTGTTCCGCCGTAAAAATCCTACCGTCACAAATTTCTTTCAGCCTAGCTTCCGAAACGTTCGGTCTTCCTTTTTTTACAATTTGAAAAAAACGATCATACAAACCGTCTACAATGGATTGTAGGATTTTTTTCTGTTCGGGAGATTGTTCGATTAGGGGAGAGCCCATTGCTTTGTTGCTTCCGGAAGTAATGGATTGATCTTTCACTCCGATCTTATCCAATCCTTCTTTGACATTGATTCCCTGCATGATCACTCCGATCGACCCTGTAACAGTTGTTGGATGGGCACCGATGGAATCCGTACTCATTGCAATATAATAGGCTCCGCTTGCAGCGGTATCCATAAAGGCGGAAAAAACAGGAATCCCTTTTTTGATTCTGAATTTTTGAATTTCCTGGTAGATGATATCACTTGCAGTGACGGTTCCGCCGGGGGAGTTGATCTTAAGAATCACTCCCTGGATATTCGGATCCTTTTCTGCGAATTTAAGGGATTCTTTGATCCTTGCGACCATAGACTCCGTTCCGCTTCCGAAGAGAGAAGACTCTCTGCTTTCATCACTGATCACTCCCTCAACAGGAATAATTAGAATCTTATCTTTGTCGGAACCGGAGATCAGTTTTTCTTCGAAATCTGCTTTTGTTCCTGCCAAAGAGGGAAGGCCAATGATGCAGGATTGAAGGAATGTAAGGGAAAAAACAATTGTGAGGACACTAAAAAAATGCTTCCTTAAGGACATAGAACCTTTGTAAGATCGGAAAGATTGGATTCAATCATTTTTGAGGTCTCATTTGTACCGACTAAAAACAAAAAAGGCTTATTTCGACATTTTACCCGACTCCGGAGGGCAATGGATCAACCTTATACTTTCTTCTCCCGTGGATTTTTCCCAGCTTTCCGTCATTGCTGGCTATAAATCACCCGATCCTTTTTTTGCATCCGGATCTTTTCTCATGTTTCCTTGGGTCAATCGTTTGAAACCCAATCCTTGGGCAGTAGCGCCTTTTTATCCCAGCATACATTGGTTGACTGACGGGAACGGAGTCTCCTTACACGGGTTATTTCATAACTTAAATCGTAAGATTCTCTCGGAATCCCATTCGGATATGTCAAGTATTGTCAGTTTCGGTTTTGAACTGCCCGTGGAATGGAAAAACTGTTTTCTAGAATCCATTGATCTGACGGAAACCTATATTTTAACGGATCATGAACTAAAGATCCGTTATCAGATTGAAAATCATTCGGAAGAAGATTTTTCTTTCGCTTTGGGAATTCATCCCTATTTTCGTTGGGGAAATGAAGAAAACATAGACGATCTGTATCTTTTCGGGACCGGTTTTTACGAAGTGAAGTTAGGCGATTATCTACTTCCTGAAAAAATCTCCAAAGAAAAAATCCGTTTGGAAGAAGAAGTAAAATTGGAGGGAAAACATTACGATTCGCTTTTTATGGCAAAGGATAAGGATCCAAAATCATCCTATTTCGGTTTTTTTTCCATGAACCGAAAAGAGAAAATTTTAGTAGGAGGGGGAAATTTTTACCAAGTTTACATTCCCGGGGATAGAAAGTCGATTGCGATCGAGCCTATGACCTCCACTGGAAATTTTTTGCATTTTTCCGAGTCAAACCCTGTGGTTTTACCTAAAAAAGAACAAAAAACCATAGAATTTTTTATTAGAATGGAGAGTTTTTAGCCAAGTAAGGTAGTGATTTTTCGTCTAAATGTCAAGGTTCGCCAAACGATGACTGATACGATTATACAAACTTGCAAACGAATGAGTAAGAATCTTTTAGAGATCAAATACTTCGCAGAAAAAAAGAGCACCAGTAGAACGTCTGTTTATCGGGCACTTCAGGACAGGAAACTGAATGAAGTAGTCATTGGTAAAAATTCCCGTTTTGTGATCTTGGATGATCTGGCAAAAAAATGGCGCCCGGGACGTCAGACTTCTTAAAAAAGTTCCCATGTAGATTCCAAAAATATTTTTTCATAACCGGAATTGCAGACTTCGGAAGCCTCAGTGACAAAGACTAAATTCTTTTTCTTTTTGAATTTGATTCCTTTGGAGATCAGAATTTGCCCGAACCAAATGTCTTGCGTAAGGCCGTAAAAATCCAGGTCTTCCGTTTCATTCAGGTTTTGCGGCATTGCATACTGCTGCCACTCTTTATCAATAACCGGTGTTAGACCCCAGTAGGAAAGAAAATAATTATCTTTCTCATTAGGCAAAAAATAACCCAAAGAAACAAAACAGGACTCGCCAAAACTTCCTTCCGCAAATTTCCTTCTGGATTTCAAAAATATTTCTCCAACCAATGGAGAGGGCCTGTCAAAAGTCGTCAGTTTCAATAGATAGGAAATCCGGGTAAGTCTTGCCCATTTGACAATGAGAGTCATTTGGCCTTCTTTCAGAAGGGGAAGAAAGTCGGCATTTGAAAATGAATGAGTTTCCGATTTTGGGATTTCAAATTTTTGGAAAGAAATTTCTTTCCAAAAGATCCTTCTGGGAGTACGGAAAAGATTATGGATTTTATCTTTTATGAATTTTTTATTCGCAGATGCCTTCGGGGGAATTCCCAGAAATAAATTTGCTTTTTCCTTTAAATGAATCCTTTCCCGGCCTATATAGTGATTGGGAAATAAAAGATAATGAAATTTTGAGAATGAATCCAGCTTTCGAGTTCCATAAAGTTCGATTTGACTTTTTCCTATAGGTTTGGGATGGATTTTCCAATCAAAGCTTATGAAATGGAAAAGATTCTTTTCGGAAAAATCGTCCCATTCTTCTGCGAACCTTTGTTTCAGATCTTTTTCGCTTAAAGGAACGGAATCAGTGTAGAAACTAACTTCTATTTGTTGGCTTTCTATTTTGAATTTTACGCCTTTTCCGAATTTAATCAATTTATGAAGGATTTTCATCTTTTAGTATGGGAAATCGCCGATCTTAGGAGCAGAATGACAACATTAGCCTTTGAAAACAAAGATTTTTTATGGGGAGACGATGCCGGATCCCTTCGTATTTTATCGGAATATCTGCACCCAAAGGCAGAGTTCATCCGACATGGGGTAACGGACACTGTTGTTATTTTTGGTTCGGCGCGCATTCCCAGCCCGGAAGGCAAAAAAAATGCAAACGGTTCCTTACACAAAGGACTTCTTCCTTTGGTGAAATACTATGAAGAAGCAGTGGAATTTTCGAGACTTCTTTCCGATTGGGGCAATCATTTTGACAGTGAATTTCCCGGTAGAAAACTATTTATCTCTACGGGAGGAGGGCCTGGGATTATGGAAGCGGGAAACCGAGGGGCATCCGATGCCGGTGGAGAGTCCATCGCGTTGAATATCGCACTTCCTTTTGAGCAGCACGCAAATCCTTATGCCAGCCCCAAACTTTCTTTTGAATACCATTACTTCTTTATGAGAAAACTTTGGTTTATGAAACATTGCCGGGGGATTGTTGCTTTTCCTGGTGGTTTTGGGACCTTCGATGAATTGTTTGAAGTTTTGACCTTGGTGCAAACCGAGAAAAAAACGAAAATTCCCATCTTGTTATACGGAAAGGAATTTTGGGATAAAGTGGTGAATTTCCCCGTTCTTGCGGAATATGGGCTTATCAATGAAGATGATCTTGATCTTTTTTCTTATGCAAATACTCCGGAAGAAGCATTCCGCTTCTTCCAAGAAAAGATTCGTTTGGAATTGACCCAAAAATTGGGTACAAAATCATAGCGAAAGCAAAGGGAAATCATATGGCAAGAAGATGTGTTGTAACTGGAAAAGGAACGACTGCGGGGAATAACGTATCCCACTCACATAAAAAAGACCGTCGTATTTGGAAGGTCAACGTTATTACTAAGAAGATTTTTTTAGAAGACGAGAACAGATGGGTTCGTGTGAAAATTTCCACACGTGCACTTAGAACTTTGCGCAAAAAAGGTCTCAAGAATGCGATCAAAGACCATGGCGGAGACATCAAAGCAATCGAGCCTAAAAAATATATCGGCGTTGGTTCTGCTGCCGCTGCAAAAGTTTCTTCCGCAAAATAGTTTTTTATCTAACCTGGTCTTATGAAAAAGGCCAGGAAAAGACCTTCTCCCGAATTCATTCAAAATCTATACAGCCTGTTATCCGACGAGTTTGGTGTGGTGGAAACTCCGCTTACCTATTCACAACCTCATGAGCTTGCGATCGCAGTCATATTGTCGGCGCAGTGCACCGATGCAAGAGTCAATGAGGTCACACCGGAATTATTCAAAACATTTACGAGTCTGGAGTCTTTCGCCAAGGCGGAGCTTGTAGATATAGAAAAGAAAATTTTTTCCACAGGCTTTTATCATAACAAGGCCAAAAACATACAAGGTTTTGCGAGAATGCTCGTTTCCAAATTCGGAGGAGTGATTCCCAGGACTTTGGAAGAGGCGATTCTTCTGCCTGGGTTCGGCCGAAAGACCGCCAATGTAGTGTTAAGCGAGCTCTATGGAATTTCGGAGGGTTTTGTAGTCGATACCCATGTCAAACGACTGACAAAAAAAATTGGTTTAACCGAGGCTAGCGACCCAGTCAAAATCGAAAGAGAAATGATGGAATTGATTCCTAAGGAGTATTGGAGAAACCTTTCTCTGTACCTGATATTTCTCGGTCGTAAGAATTGCCAAGCGAGGCGTACGGAGTGTTCGACTTGCTGTCTTTCGAAGATTTGCCCTTCGTATTCTGTTGACTGACAGTAGCAACCGGTAGTTCTTCTTCCTTTACGGATTCGTGTTTTTTTCTCCAAGAGCGATTGCGATCTTCCAAGTTGACTGAAACCACCTCGTGATGAATTCGGATTAAATTCCTTTTGCGAAAATAAAGTTCCAAACTTCCCAATTTTCCGAAATCATTCGGACAGGTAATTTGATGTACATTAGCAAGGTATCTGAAATTGGCGCGTTTGCCAGGTTCTCCTAGTAAAAATATGGGGAAGTTCGGGTCTTTTGGAAATTCAGTAGTAGCAAGAAGGATCTCTTCCGACTCTTTTACAAAATAAATCCAACCGTCGTAATCAAAATAATCTTCCAGCTTGGCGAAAGAAGAAAGGTAACCTAATCCAAGTTTAACGGGTCCGGTTTCGATTACGGATTGTTTTTCCTCTTGGTAACCGTCATAAGGATAGTTTTTCAGTTTTTTATCGTTTTTGTCCAGGAAAGGAAATAACAAGTAAGCTTTCCCGTTTTTCTTTTTATAATCCAACTTCTCCGATTCTACCCATTGGAGGATGGCGCCGAGTCCACCTCTGCCCTCCCGGTTCATTTGGGTATGAGCGTCCTTTCCACAGTGAAAGAAGATTTTGATGGGTAAATCCGCTTCGGAAGGATGACTGAAGAGAGGAAAAGACAGAGATAGGAAAAAAAGTGCTAGAATAAGTATCTTCATTGATGGGACTCTATGGAATAGAACGGTTGAATTGGTCCTCAAATGAACCAAAAAATCTAAAAACAGTCTAAGGAATGGGCACGTTAGTCTCCTGCCATGAACATCTTTAAAAATATTATTCTCTACGGACAAATGGTTAAACTCTCTCACACTCTTTTTGCCCTCCCTTTTGCGGGAATCTCTTTTATCTTGGCGTACTTACAGTCCCCTCTTGAAACAGTGGATTTGATTCGCATAGGACTTCTGATCGTTATCTGTATGGTGAGTGCCCGTAGTGCTGCAATGGGATTTAACCGTTATGTGGATGCGGAAATCGATGAAAGAAATCCCCGGACGGAAAAAAGAGAGATCCCTTCCGGAAAAATTTCCAAACTCTCGGCACTTCTTTTCATTGGTCTTTCAGCATTTATATTTATCTTCTCCAGTTTTTTTATCAATAAGCTGGCATTCTTATTATCCTTTCCGGCTTTATTTGTTTTGTTTCTATATTCTTTGACCAAAAGGTTTACTCTTTTTTGTCATTTGGTTTTGGGTCTTGCCATTTCCCTCGCCCCTCTCGGTGCCTGGATTGCGATGACGGAAAGTATAGATACGATTCCCATCCTGTTTTCTTTGGGGCTGCTTTTTCATATTTCAGCCTTTGATATTCTGTATGCCATCCAGGATGCGGATTTCGATGCGAAGGAAGGTTTGCATTCCATTCCTTCCCAGTTCGGCGAAAAAAAATCCCGCATTATTGCCGTTATTCTGCATGTGCTTTCTCTTTTCGGATTCAGTTTTGCCGGAAGGTTTGCTGAGCTTGGAATTTTATACTACTTGGTTCTTTCTATCATCGCATTTTTGCTGTTTTACGAACATAGACTTTCCTGGAATCACCGTTCCAAAGAACTTCCTCCCCGGTTTTATCAAATCAACTCTTGGATCAGTGTTGTGTTGTTCTTTGCCATTTTGATTGACAAATGGTCCGAATTTTTAATCAAACTTTCTTCCGGAATTTCATTTAAGTGAAGTTAGTTGTCGCATTGGCAGGGGCAAGCGGTTCGATCTACGCTGCAAGGTTTTTGCGAGCTCTTTCCGAAATCCCCGGCGAATCCTATTTTATTGTCAGTCCGCCTTCGCTTCGGATTTTTTCCGAAGAATACGAAACCTCCGTTTCCAAACCTGAGGATGTTTTGGATTTTATCCAAACTAAATGGAAACCCGAACTAAAACATAAATTTCACATTCGCAATTTTCACGATATAGGTTCCGATATAGCAAGCGGCTCCAATGTATGGGATGCGATGGTAGTTGTTCCGTGTAGTATGAAAACAATTGCCTCGATAAACGCTGGTTTGACGGAAAATCTGATCGAACGCGCGGCCGATGTGAGTTTGAAAGAAAGAAGAAGACTCATTGTAGTACCGAGAGAGACCCCCTACAATCGGGTCCACCTTCGCAATCTATTGTCTCTGGACGAAGCGGGTGCAATCATACTGCCAGCTTCACCCGGATTTTATCAAATACCGAAAACCCTCGATGATCTGGGGGATTTTATTTCCGGCAGGATATTTAATCTGTTAGGTGTGGATTCTGAATTGTATCCCAAATGGGTCGGCTAAGCGAGCGCTACGCTTGCCACGCTCCTGCCCGCGTAACCTCCGTGTTACGACGGGCGAACTCGACTATCAATGGTCATTCGCAGCGACCCATAGGAAGCGAGAATGTGAATTGGACGGCAAGCGAATGCGGTAGTCCAAATTCACAGACTTGCTTGCAAGTCTAATCAAGGAGCACGTAAATCTTTAACCAACTAACTTTTTAAAACTCACGTTAATCCAAAGATGTGTTTCAAGTCACCGCCGGAACCACCTCATCTGTTTTTAAGAATAGAATAGTAAACAGTTTTTTGTTTGGTGGGCGCCTCGGATATGTTAGATGGAGCCGGATGGGATTTTAGTTCCCGACCGGGCTCTTCGCTCCAAATCTTTCCCTTCGGGAAAGGATTTCCGCTGCGATCCCTGGCGTGGGGGAGGGGTTTTTAGAATACTATCCCCGCCCTATCGACATTGGGTGGGGTGTTAACCACCCGCCACCCAATGCGCTCCAAATAGCACACATTATGCGTTCTTTCCTGTTTCTTTCAGCTTCCCGGATTTTTTTTTGAAATAAGTTCGCCTTTTTGGCTTATGGCTTTTCGCTCTGGATTTTGAAATTTCGAAAATGGAAGTAGGGTTTTCCTTTGTCATCCAAACAAACATAGCTGATTTCACTTTCGATCACTTCGGCCAATTTTCCCGTTTGCGGGTTGTTGGAGATCGCGAGTGTTTTGACCGTGACCGAGGATTTTCCCGTTTTGATGATTTTGCCATAAATTTGGATAATGTCTCCTGCGCGTGCGGGGGAGCGAAACACTACATTGTCCATGCTTACGGTGACAATATTCGTATAATTGATTTTCATCATGGCAAACATCGCCATTCCCTCATCGATCCAGGAGAGCATTTTACCCCCAAATAGGTTGTTGTGGTAATTTAGATCGTCTGGCTGGACTAGGTGTTGGGTCACTAGGTCCATGGAAGCAATTTTGGTCAAAATCTGGTCGGACATACTGACCAGTAAAATTTTGTTTTCGATTTATTCGATACCAAAAACCCTTGGTAAAAGATTTCCGCCATATGTATTCTTATTCCCACCGGAACATTCTCGATGCCCTCCAATTCTCAAAAGAAGATTTAGATTTTCTGATCGAAAAAACAAAAATCATGCAAAAGCTCCACGAATCGGGGGAAGCCTTCGGCATTTTGAATGGAAAGTTACTCGCCTCTCTTTTTTTTGAGGCATCTACCAGAACCCGGTTTTCTTTTGAAGCGGCCATGGAAAGGTTAGGCGGACGAATTGTCTCCACAGTCGGGTTTCAATTCTCTTCCATCTCCAAAGGAGAAACCCTCTATGATACAATGAAGATGATTGAAGCATACACGGACATTGCAGTGATTCGTCATCCTGTGGAAGGGTCTTCCCGAATCGCAGCAGGCGCCGTTTCCATCCCTGTGATCAATGCAGGTGACGGAGCAGGGCAACATCCCACTCAAGCGATCTTGGATTTGTACACAATCATTTCCGAAAAAGGCAAAATCGAGGGTTTAAGTATCGCGTTTATCGGAGACTTAAAATATGGAAGGACGATTCACTCCCTGATCAATCTGCTCAGACATTACAAAGTTCATCTCTATTTGATTTCTCCCGAGGAATTGAAACTGCCTGAAAATTATAAAAAGAACTTAACCGGTTTCCCCATGACTTGGGAAGAAACGACGGACATCAAAGCATTTTGGGAATCGGACGTAGCCTATGTGACCCGTATCCAAGAGGAAAGATTTGCCGATCACAAAGAATATGAAAAATTAAAAGATATCTATAAAGTGAACAAAGAACTGGTTCTTGCTTCCAAAAAAGATACGACCATACTTCATCCTCTCCCTCGTGTGAATGAGTTGTCAACGGACGTTGACGACTTGCCAAATGCAGCTTACTTCCGTCAGGCGAAATACGGTGTGGTAGTCAGGATGGCTCTTCTTTGTCTGAGCTTAGGTGTTCCTTTCGGAGAAAAGAAATAAACCTATCATGACAAAACGTATCTGGAATTTGGCGGAAGCGAAAGAAGTGCTTCCTTTAGTAAGGGAAATTACAAGAGACTATTATATTAAATCCAGTAAACTTGCAGATGAAATCAGAAACAAAGTTTTTCCCGAGAATGTGCTGGAAGCAAAAGAAGACGAGATTTCCGTCTTGGTCCAAGCTTGGTCCAATGAAATTTTAGCTCTCGATCTGGATGTGAAAGGGTTATGGCTCGTTGATTTTGATAATGGAAAAGGTTATTATTGTTGGACTTGGGGCGAAGAAGACGTGTTATACGAACATGGATATAACGACGGATTTCGTTCCCGAAAATTAATTGAAGAATCGAAAGAGGAAAAAAATGACTCGGATCAATGAAAACTACTTAAAACTCAAAGCAGGTTATCTATTTCCTGAGATTGGAAGAAGAGTAAAGGCATATTCGGATGCAAATGCTGACAAACGAATCATTCGTTTGGGAATCGGTGACGTAACCCTTCCTTTGGTGCCTTCCATCGTAAATGCGATGGTGGAAGCTGCAAAAGAAATGGGAACCCCCGGAGGATTTCATGGTTATGGTCCCGAACAAGGTTACAGTTTTTTAATTAATAAAATCATTGAACACGATTATACAAAACGGGGAGTGAAAATTTCCGAAGATGAAGTTTTTGTTTCCGACGGATCCAAATGCGATGCGGGAAATATCCAGGAGATATTTTCATTGGATAGCAAGATAGCGGTGGTTGATCCGGTTTATCCCGTTTATGTGGATACGAATGTGATGGCAGGTAGAACCGGTGAAGTGAATGCCCACGGACATTATGAAAATATTGTCTATATGCCTGCAACGGAAGCAAACAATTTTGAACCTGAATTTCCTAAAGAAAAGGCGGACATCATCTATCTATGTTATCCGAACAATCCTACCGGGATGGTTGCAACTAAAGAGCGTTTGGCGGAGTGGGTTGCTTTTGCGCATAAATCGGGCAGCATCATTCTTTTCGATTCTGCTTACGAGTCTTTTATCCAAGATCCTACGATTCCGAAGTCCATCTATGAAATCGAAGGAGCAAAAGAAGTTGCGATCGAATTTCGCTCTTTTTCCAAAACGGCGGGGTTTACGGGCACACGTTGCGCCTACATTGTGATTCCTAAAGAACTGAAAGGCAAAACATCCAAAGGAGAGGAAATCAGCTTCAATTCCCTTTGGAGCCGTCGCCATACTACCAAGTTCAACGGAGTTTCTTATGTGACTCAAAAAGGAGCTGAAGCGGTCTTTTCCGCCCAAGGCCAAAAGGAAATCGGGGAACAAATTTCCTATTATATGGAGAATGCGCGCCTCATCCGGGAAGGTTTGGGAGCGAGCGGCTATAAAATCTTCGGAGGACTGAACGCTCCTTATATTTGGCTGAAAACTCCCAGAAACCTGAAATCTTGGGAGTTTTTTGACGAACTTCTTTCCAAAGCACAGATTGTAGGAACCCCCGGATCGGGATTTGGACCCGCTGGAGAGGGATATTTCCGACTTTCCGCCTTCGGAAAGAGGGAAGATGTGCTTTCTGCCATAGAACGCATTCAAAAAATCTAAAAAAATTTCTAGGTTTTTCCCATAGCACCGATATAGTAAACAAGGTAGAGCTATGGGAAAATGGAAATTTATACTCTTTGTCGCACTTGCGAGCTTGCACATCTCGCATTTGAGTGCTGTGTCCCCCGAACAAACAAACTTGGGGATTTTGATTTTTGAAAATAAAGAAAACATTAATTTTATCAACATATGTCTGAGTAACCTCTCACCTCCCCAAGAGGACGCGGTGGCGCCTGCCGCAGGAACAACTACTGCGGCACCTGATAAAAAAAATCTGGAAAGTAACGATTACTTCAAAATGCTCAAGGCCGCCAACCAAACGGACTTTAGCGGAAACATGTGGTATTTGCAAAGTAATTATTCCTACGCATTCCGTCAGTTGCGTGGTGCTCAAGGGGAATTGAAAACCATATACGAAGTTACTCTTCAAAGATATATAGAAGATGCTAGGGCTCTATTGGAATCTGCGGCACCTGCCATCATCCGTTCCAATGACAATTCTTCCAAGGCACTCCTTCGACTAGGATTTCGCGACCTTCGTTCCGCAGAAGATCTATATACGACAGGACTCAATTCCAGCCCGCACCAATACCGTTATAAATTAACTCTTTATAAAGAGGGAATTTTGACACTTAGACGTGCGAAAAGATTTGCGATCCTTTCGATGATTTATTCCAAAACTCCCGATGAGGATAAGCCGGAATACCAATATCGTTCTTTGGATGATATCAAAGACGCTCGTAATGAAGAAAAACAAAGAAACTACGAGAAAGTAAGAGATACTCTGATTAACTTTATGGAAAACAAAAGAATGGAAAGAGCTATAGCTCCTCCGGGAAACCCCGATGCAAAACCATTGGATCTTTTGGAACAACATGATGATAATTACGGATTCATTACTTCAAAACGTTTGGATCTATTACAAGAAGCCAACTTGCAAATCAAAGAAACCGAAGGTGCAAAACGTGAATCCGTTCCCGCAGTACCGAAGTTTGATGAACAAGGTAAGGCTACTTACGAAGAGAAACCTAAAAAATAAGTCATGCGTACTGTAACCCTTGCTCTGGCCTTCATTCTTTCTCTCTCTCTTTTAGGAAAGACCACTCTTTCTTCCAGAGAGAGAAAGAAACAATTCGATCAAAAGATCGGACTTGTTTTTGATGTCAAAGAAACTCTATCTCTGCCGGAAGAGTCGGAAAGAAATACTCTCAGTACAGTTCGTTCGGAAGTGGAAGATGCATACCGGATAGGTGAAAAAATCCGAATGGAAAAAACTCTCTCCATTGCGGAAGGCGAGCTTGCTTTTGCTTCCAGAAAACTTTGCATTGATTTGGAAGAAAAATCCCAAGATATTTATGAAAAGGCACAGGGCAGCTTTCTCTTGGTAGAATCGGAAGAAAAAGCTTCCGGCAAAAAAATGGAATGGGATACCAGAGAGAAAATCCAAAGATACTTAATCATGGCAAAGAGCGAAAAGGATCATGCGAAAGAGTTCTATATCTCTGGCAACTACCACATGTCCTTGCATACTTACAAACGTTCCATAATGTATTCGCTGCTTTCCTTTTTATCTCATGGAAAGGAAATTCCCGAAGGTTACCAAACTGCTGCTAATGTTTGGGCGGAACCTGTTTGGCAGTACAACCACAAAACAAAACGACAATCCATTCGAGAAAACTAAAAATTTAGATTTTCACCCCGGGGAATTCGCACAGGATGACCCGAAAGTGAAGATAGAGTCGATCTATAAACATTTTCTTTTGACCAAGGCGAGTCATTTACCTGTAGTAAATGCCGAAGGGATTTTGCTCGGACTGATTGCAAAAGAACGCGTATTGCAAGAGTTAGCTGATCTAGGCCAAGGCCGGGAAGATTATGAATTCATTCCTACTGAAATCCTGGAAAAGGATTTGAATGAGAATATCTTGAACTTTTTTCGGGATTCGAATCGGATTCCGGTTCTCGATCATGAAGGAAACAGAAAAGAGTTTTGGGACAAACCCAGATTCCTTGCCGAATTTTCCAAATTGGATTCTTCAGACAAAAGAGATCCCCGTCTTGAGGAAATAGCTGCCAAACAAGAAAAAAAAAGAGACTCCCAGGATTCCATCCATTGGTATATGGAGTTGATTTTATCCAATTTTCCGGACGGACTTCTTTCCACGGATGTTGCCGGCAATAGCGTATTTTATAATGAAGCGTTTGAAAAAAATGTACTTCCGATTCCTTTTTTCAAAGACTCTGTTCAGGTAGCCGAAAGATTTTTAAGAGATCTGAACCGGGATTTGTTTGCAAAATATTTGAAAGAAAACGATTTGGAGATCGAATCCAAAGATCATTCCGTGTATCAATTGCAGACCATCGTACGGGAGTTAGATTCTCTTGTTAGAATCGTAACTCTTAGAAAGGAAAAAAAGATCGTAGGATTTCTTTATCAGTTTTCACATCTCTCCTCCCGGTTGGAATCCGTTTCCTCTTCCGGAAATATCTTTCCAAGTTTGGAAGAGGCGTTCTCTTCCAAATATCCTTTGGAACGGATTTTAGAAGAAATTGAGTCGGTTTATATTCATGAGACTCTTAAGAAAAACAGAAACAATATTTCTCATGCGGCTTCGGATCTAGGTCTTCCCCGTACGACTTTGCAAAACAGAATCAAATACCTTAAGATACAGGAAAGATTCAAAGAAACGGATTCGGAAAAAAAGAAACCGATTCCCAGAAAACGTGCGGAGGTGAGCCCCGTTCCAGTGAAAGACAAAGCAAAAACGGGAACTAAAAAGGAAAGTAGCTCGAAAAAAATTCAAAAACCGAAAGGAAAACCGAGTAAAAAAGCCAAGGTTTCTCCTCCCATTTCGGGCAAAAAACCAAAAACTTCTCCTAAGAAATCGAAACTTATTAAAAAGACAAAAAAAAGGCGTTGACGTATTCCTTTAAAGACCGAAGTTTTCCTTACCATATAGTAAAACATTTACTTCAACTTCGCTGTTTGTTTCACTAGCATTCCTTCTTTGCACAATGGTATTCCCTTAATCAAAATTCTAAAAAATCTACAGTTATGTAAAATTTTCTATGGCATCACGCAAACAAGACGAACTACAATATTCCACCCCTGAAGAACAACCTGAATTTTCCAACGGCATCATGGACCAAGACGAGTCCGGTAACGAACCTCCTAAACAATTCAAGAAAAAACGCCGCCAATACGAAGGACCGATTCCTCCCGCACTCGACTTAGTCGAACTTAAGAAAAAAAATATCAACGAGCTGGCAGATCTTGCCAAAGGTCTCGGTGTTGAAAATACACATGGTTTGAAAAAACAAAACCTGATGTTTGCACTTCTCCAAGCGCAAACGGAAAAAGACGGACAAGTGCATGCTGCCGGGGTAATGGAAAAACTCCCCGACGGATACGGTTTCCTTCGTTCACCTGACTATAATTATGTGCCAGGTCCGGATGATATTTATGTTTCTCCTTCTCAGATCAAACTTTTCGGCCTTCGGACGGGAGATACGGTAGAGGGACTCATTCGTCCTCCTAAAGAAGCGGAAAGATTTTTTGCCATGCTTCGTGTGGAGTCTATCAACGGTTATCCGGTTGACGTGGCTCAAAAAAGAAATCTTTTTGATAACCTCACTCCTCTTTATCCGAACGAAAAAATCAATATGGAATTCGACCCGAGCCATTTGGACACTAGAGTCATGGATTTGATGTGTCCTATTGGAAAAGGGCAAAGAGCGCTGATCGTAGCACCACCTAGAACCGGTAAGACGGTTCTGATGCAGTCGATTGCCAATGCGATTACCCGAAACCACCCTGAAATTTTTCTAATCGTCCTCCTTATTGACGAACGCCCGGAAGAAGTAACCGATATGGCCCGCCATGTAAAAGGCGAGGTGGTCAGCTCTACTTTTGACGAGCCGGCACAAAGACACGTCCAAGTGGCCGAGATGGTTATTGAAAAGGCAAAACGGCTTGTGGAACACGGAAGGGATGTTGTGATCCTTCTCGACTCGATCACAAGACTTGCCCGCGCTTACAACCAAGTCGTTCCCACATCGGGAAAGATTCTTTCCGGTGGTGTTGACTCAAATGCACTTCATAAACCGAAACGTTTTTTCGGTGCGGCTAGAAATATCGAAGAGGGTGGATCTCTTACCATCATCGCAACTGCGCTCATTGATACCGGTTCCCGAATGGACGAGGTGATTTTCGAGGAGTTCAAAGGAACGGGAAATATGGAAATCCATCTGGACCGAAAACTCGCAGACAAACGGATTTTTCCTGCCATTGACATCAATCGTTCCGGAACCAGAAAGGAAGAACTGCTTCTTCCGGCAGATGTTCTTACCCGTGTTTTTATCCTCCGAAAAGTACTTTCTCCCATGAGCATCACGGAAAGTATGGAACTATTGATCGAAAAAATGCGATCTGCCAAAACGAATGACCAGTTTTTGGCAAGTATGAACACTAATTAACGAAAGGCGCCAATATGAAGACTGACATCCACCCAAAATACGTTTCTGCAAAAATCAAATGTGCTTGTGGCAATGTGATCGAAACACGGTCGTCTGCTGGCGATATCAGTGTGGAGATTTGCTCCAACTGCCACCCGTTCTTTACAGGAAAATCTAAAGTTTTAGATACTGCAGGTCGGGTAGACAAATTTAAGAAAAAATATAAAATGAAGTAAGATAGGTCTTTCGACCTGTCTAAATTTCAGATCATCTCTAGGGGGATATGCCAATGGCTGTGATGGACTTTGCAAGATATAAGGAAATCAACGACCAGAGGTTGAATTACCGTGAGATGGAAGACGCGAATGTAGTCTCCTATTACCGAAATACAGGTTGCGGAGACGGTTACCGCATTTATCTCAAAGTTTCTCCCGAATCCATCATTGAAGACGCAAGTTACACAACCACTGGCTGTGGATTTGGAATTGTAGCGCTTGCTATGGCAACAGAGTATGCCAAAGGCAAAAAGATAGAAGATCTTCGTACTTTAACACCCGATACACTGGAGACTTTGTTTGAGTTTCCCGAAAGAAGAAAAAATTATCCGGAGTCTGCTGTTGCCGCTTTGAAAAAAGCTGTGGAGGATTGGGAAAAGGGCGGGGGAGTTCCTCCTGAAAAAAGAGTCACCAAAGCGAAAGCTATGGATCTTCTGCAAACCCAAGGTCATCTAAGAGAAGCCAGCTTATCCAGTGTTATGTTAGAAAAGGAAAACTTCAACGGTGTTGATTTTTCCAATGCCGACCTTCACAATGCATTCCTTCAAAATTCCAGTTTCGTAGGTGCCAATTTTTCCGGTGCCAATCTGAAAGCTTCCTTTTTCAATGGTGCCAATTTAATGAATGCTAATTTTCGGGGTGCCGATCTTCGTTTTGCAAAACTTGCCGGTGCCAATCTGGAAGGTGCCGATTTTACGGATGCAATCTATGATATTGGAACTCGTGTGGATCAAAAACAAATGCATATCTTTGATGTGATGAAAAAGGGCGGTAAAGACCTTTATCTGAACCAAGAAGAGAGTGCTGCCGGATGAAGGTTGGAGACAGGGTAAAACTCACAAAAAAAACCTTTCTCTTCCAAGGAATTTTTATTTTCACCGGCGCGACAGTTGAGATCAAAGAACTGAATTCCGACAAAGCCTTAGTGATCTACAATGACAAAGAAGGTTACCCTCACGATTTAGAAATGGCTCTTTCCGACCTTGCTCCTTTGTGAGCCGAAAGTCTTGACATAAAACTCTTCCTCTTTAAGGTATTGATAACAGTAATAATCGTATCAATTTCATGCTCATCCAATCCTACTTTCAAGAAAATCATCTTCTCTTTTCAATTCAAAAGGATGTTCTTATGGAAAATTCCAGGGAATTTTACCAGGAATTTGAAAAATCCATGGATGGTATGAAGTTTGCTAAATTGACTCTGGATTTTTCCAATGTCAAGTTTTTGGATTCTTCCGGAATCGGCGCAGTGATCAAAGCTTCTTCCGCATTACACAACCGAGGCATAGAGATCTACGTAACCAATCTCAATAAAAATTTAAATTCCGTATTTCGTCTCTCCGGACTCAATCATATCTTATCCATTTTGACGGTAGATGAATACTTATCAAAATTTCCTGAATTCACAAAGGCTTTGGAGCCATAAAATGAAATCTAAGTTTAGTTTCTCAGTTTTAATTCTTTTTTTAATTTTTGAAATCAATTCCTGTGCAACAGGTGTTCAGTCTAGAAACTTATTGTTTCGTAATAATGAATTTGCGATTTATTCCGTAAAACGTGAAAATATAAAACTCAAATCGGAAAAAGCTCTGGAACAAAGTTTCGCTCATCCGATTGAAATTTCGGAAGATAAAATTTTAGATATATTGGGAAACATTCGTTACAAACAAGAAAGTTCCTATGGGAATTTATTGCTCTATGTTTTCGAAGAGGCTGAGATTAAGGATTTTTCCGCAGACCTTATGGACGGACTTCGCAAAGTAAAACCGGATCAAATGTTACTGATTGTTTCCAAATACAATCCTGTAAAGTCCGTAGTATCGCATTATGTTCGGACTGGTTTTTATATTTGGGCTACTGAAAATACGATAGAGATCCTGGTTGGAGAAATTCAATCGGAGATTGCATTCGATGAGCAGGGAAATTATTATGATTGGTCAAAAATTCCTGATATTTCCTTTGATCATACTCCTGAAACCAATTTTATCCTTCCTCATACAGGGTTTGCTTTTAAAGAAGTGGATGGTTTCAGAAATAGACGTTGGTTGGTATTTAGCAAGAAAGACTTAAGCAAACTCAAGTTTGAAAAAAGAAAGGTTAAATCTGCAAAAGAAGTAATCACATCGGTAGATTCCGATCTTATTCCTGAAAAAAAAATCAACCGTGACGAAGATGATGCTGTTTTACCCGATTGATTAAATTCAACATCTAGCGCGCATTTGGCGGAAGATTTCTCTCTGTTTGGATATTTCCGTCGACTCCTATTAGTATGGTTGTTTTTCCTACAAGTGAATTTAAGGCTGATCTGTATATTTTTCCTGACCCAAAATTGACTTCCACACCCGGAAAAACTTCCCTTTCCACATAAACAAATGCTTCTTTGTTCGGTTCGTAAGATCCGAGAGCGGTATCAAATTGTTTCTTAAGAGATTCCAAAAGGACGCTGTACTTTTCATTTGCTTCTTTCAATTTGGATAACATTTCTTTTTCGTCTTGTTTCAGATCTCTTTTCGCTGTTTGTTCTTGTAGTTTGGTTTGGGTAGTCTGCACTTTTTTCAAGGTGCTCTCTTTTTCCGAGATTTCTATTTTCATCCGATCAAGTTCTTCTAAAAGTTCGGGAGGAATTCCTACCGCTACTTTCGTTTTGGTTTCCACAACAGCTCCCAGTTTGGCGCACTCAATGGAATTTGCTGCTATGGTCGTGCCACCTATGATTTCTCCCCGACCACCTAATACTCGTATAATGTCTTTTGCCGAAATTTCCGAGTGCATGACCGCTTCTTCCACAAAGATGGATCCGCCTGCCGATAATTTCCCTTGTTCGATAAACTTAGCGTATATGTTTCCTTCCGATTCGATATAACCTTCTCCCCGACCCATAAAGCCGCCAGAGAGAACAATGTCTCCTTTGGCCCGAAGGAAAGCTTTGCCTACGGAACTTTTGATAATGATACTTCCATTCGTTGTAAGTGAAAAACCGTCTCCGATTTTTTCTTCTACGATGATTGTTCCCGGAAAATCAATATTGCCTGTTGAATAATCTACGGCTTCAAGTTGGATCACTTGGTCTACCCGTATCCCTCCGTTTCTATCCAGAACCGGGCGTCCTGCTATTTTAGAATAAAGTTTTTCTCCTCTTAGATCCACATTGGGACCTAAAACCCATTCTACTGATTTTTCTTCAGGGAAGGGAATCAATGTGCCAGTGACTGTTTTTCCGTATTGTCCCGGTTTTGGGGGGATTTTTTCAGCGATCAAATCATCCGGTTTTACCGATTGAATGATTCCTATGTTTTTATAATTGATACGGCCTTGCTCATCTTCTTCTAACTGCGGTTTGTTGTCAGAGCGGAAGAAAATTTTGATTTCTCCGTCGATTCCCGGAGTTGGAGGATATCCTTTTGCAACCACTACCGGTACTAAAAATTCGGGGTTACGGATCGTTTTTTGAACGATCGGATCCAAAATCCCCAGGCTGATTCCTATGCTTGCGATTTTTTCTCTCAACTCGTATTCGGATAGAAGATTGCCTCCGTGTTTGGGAGGATAAAGATTGAGGGAGGCACTCATATGATCGTCGGAAATAGTAATTTCCGCATAAGAATCTTCGGGGGTTCCTTTGGACCAAGTCCCGATTTCCACCTCTTTCCCATCGGAATGAAGGACTACTTTTTTGATCGTATCTTCGTTATAACTTTCCACTCCGAACAATTTGATTCGGGAAAGCACATCTTTGAACTCTACTTTCTGGCCTTTTTCGCCTGGTTTTGTTACATGAAGATAGGCGCGACCTTTTCTGTTTTCAATTTGAAAAAAACCGTTTTCGTTTGCTTCTAAATCTTGGAGTATTCTTTCAGGATATGATTCTGCAGATGCCATTGTGACTATGTATATTCGAAGATTCGATTTGTAATCTGAATTTCTCCGTTTTTAGGAACCTCTAATACTTTGACCTTTCCTTTCGCACTGTCAATTCGAGAAAAATGAATTTCGAATTCGCAATTTGAAATTTCTTCGTGGCTTATATAGCTACTTAAAAAATAATTTTGCAAATTTTCGACTAAGTAGGGATATTCGGCAAAATCTCCTCTGTCCGTATAAAGGATCGGAGTATCGGCATAATAACATTCGGAAAGAATTCCATAACCCGGTTTGGTCAAAACATAATCACAGGCGGATACCAGATCGGGATAATTGCAAAAGTCGGGAACAATGACTCTATCTGTCTTTAGCCCGGGCACGCCGTAAGCAACTAACTTGATATCACTCGGAAGATTTTCCCAATGAAAATCAAATCCTTCCAATCCGTAAGCTCCGAACGAAAGTAAGACGTATTTGTATGAATCGGTAAATTGAAAAGAGGTTCTTGCTTCCGATTTGGTAAGAGTCGGTTTTCTACCCACAAGTCCTACTTCCGTTTTTTCCAAAAAAGGAGGCATGGGACAATGAAAGGGCAAGACCAATGCTTCCGTTGCAAAACTATATTCAGTAAGCAGAATATCGCTTATATTCGTGAAATAAGAATCTTGGTTTGCAAACTTGCGATAGATAAAGTCCCATGTGAAATTTCCGACAAACACGGAAGGAATACCGACTTCGAGTGCTATGATCAGTGGTAAGGAAGATGCGTCGGTAATGATCAGATCTATCCCTTTTGTTTTACAATAGTCGGATTCTTCTTTTAATAATCGGTTTTTTGATTTTTCAAATTCAATTAACGCTTGTTTTGTTTTTTCGGTATCCATGGAGAGAGAGTCTTTTTGATATACCCCTACATCCAATTTACTATTTCTTTTGATCAGTTTTGGATTTGCTTCGGAAATAAAACTGGTTCGTTCGGAAATCAGATGGAGTTCAGTGAGGCCGGGGTTTTTTAAAATTTCAGACAGGATAACCGATGTTCGGCTGATATGGCCGAAGCCATGCCCGGAAACATAATAGTAAATTTTCAAATTTTATGAACCTGTATTTCTTTGACGCAAGGACTCATAGAGAACGATTCCGCAAGACATGGCAAGATTCAGCGAGTCAGCTTCTCCGAACATCGGTAAGTAAAGGGTATCGTCACTTTCTTCTTTTGCGGAAGGAGTGAGTCCGTATTGTTCGCTTCCGAAAAGGAACGCCGACTTTTTTCTAAAATCCGTATTTGAATATAAGGACTTTCCTTCCGGGGTGACTGCATGGATGGAGTAATTTTGTTTGCGAAGATTTACAATCGTTTCCGAGAGAGAACTGATATAAGTCGGAAGAGTGAAAAGAGTTCCCGTGCTCGCTCGAATCACATTCGGGTTGAAAAGATCGATCCTTGGATCCGTGACTAAAACGAGTCCGACTCCGGCACCTTCCGCAGTGCGAAGTATGGTTCCTAAATTCCCCGGTTTCTCAACACCTTCAATGATTAGGACGGGATTCAGATTCAAAGCGGGAAAAAGATCCCAATCATAATTTGCGTTAGGTGTTTCTGCAACTGCGATCAAACCGTCGGGGCGGTCTCTGTAGGATATTTTTTCAAAGATTTTTTTAGGGAGTTCGAAGATAGGGCAGGTCACGGATCCAATCAGTTTGGATTCGTTTTCTCCTAAAAAACAATCGGGAGAAATAAATAGAGAATGAAGTCTTACCGGAAGGGTAGGAACGGAAGAATCGGAACCACCTTTAATCGCTTTAAAAATCTCACGATAACCTTCGATAAAAAACTTTTTCTCTTCATCCCGACTTCTCTTTTCTTTTAAGGAAGATACCCATTTTACTTTCGGGTTTGAAAAACTCGTTATGGATTGAACTTGAGGTTTCATATTTTTAGGATTTCAAATAGAAGGAACAAAACCCGGAAGGATATTTTTTTCCCGACTTTTCCTGGATGAACAATTCGTCCGTACTATACGTTCCTCGTGTTTTGATTCTGCTGGATAGGATACGTTCCAGAGTCAACGGACTGTATCCTTGACTATGACAACTTAGGATGACGAACTCGGGGGAATGATCGCATAACTCCATGAGTGCGTCCATCAGCTCGGGGAGATGATCTTCGATTTTCCAAACTTCCCCTTTGGAACCTCTCCCGAAACTGGGCGGATCCAGTATCAATCCCTGGTAACGTTTTTTTCTTTTGATTTCTCTTTGTATGAATTTTAATACATCGTCTACAATCCATCGGATAGGTTTGTCAGCAAGGTTGGAAAGTGCTGCATTTTCCCGAGCCCAGTCCACCATACCTTTGGATGCATCCACATGGCAGACGCTCATTCCCGCGTCTAAACATGCTAAGGTGGAGCCACCGGAATACGCAAAGAGATTCAAAACTTCAAGCTTGGATTTCTTTTTTCCTATTTCTCTGATCCGATCCCAATTTGTTTTTTGTTCGGGAAAAAGTCCTATATGTCCGAAGGGAGTGAGTTTGATTTTGAATTGTAAACCTGCAAAATCAATGGAAAAACTTTCGGGGATTTTTTTCTGAAATGACCAACTTCCCGAACCTGTATCGTTTTTCACATAACGAGCGTCAGCATCATTCCACAGTTTCGGATTTTCTTTTCCGTAAGCGGAAGAGGGGGAGGAACGGATCAGTTTGAATCCGCCTACAATTTCCAATTTGGAAAAATCGCCTGAGTCTAATAGTTCGTAACTTTGTTTCATTTCAGATCCAAAAGAATAAAAGTGATATCGTCTTCCCATTCTTTTAAACCCTTTCCAGAGAACGATTCTAAATCGGAAAGAAGTGCCTTCACCCAAAGATCTCCGGGCAAATTCGCATTATTTTTCAAAAATTCCAATAGTCTTTCCTCGCCGTACATCTCATCCAAGGAATTGAAAGATTCCGGAACGCCGTCGGTTAGAAGTAGAATCCTGTCTCCCGGATTCGTAAGAAATCCGATTTCTTCGATCTGGATTTCGGGAAAAGTGCCGATCACCTTACCTTGGGGATGAACTGTCAAAATCTCCCCCGTTTTTCTTTGGAGAAAACCGGAAGGATGGCCTGCTCTGCCGAAACGCCAGGTATTTGTTTCCGTGTTCAAGTAAACGTAGGAGGCTGTAAGATACTCGGGAGTGCAGTTCCCGTACAAAATCCTATTCATTCCCTCTAACACCCGTTTGGGAGAAAAAATATTTTTCTTCTGTGTTGAGAACGCGACTTTTCCCATTGCTGAAACAAGTGAAGCTGGAATTCCATGTCCAGATACGTCGCAGATCAAAGTACCCAGCTCACAGGAATTTGGTGAGTGAAATTCGTAAAAATCTCCTCCTACTTGTTTCATCGGTTGGATGAAAATCTGGATGGAAAGGGACGGAATGTAGGGAATGGCTTTCGGCAAAGCCTGAACCAGAAGGTCTTTTGAAATTTGTCTTTCCTTTTCGTGTAAAACAATCTGCTCGATCGCCTGGTCTTTTTCAAGACGAAGCAATTGGATTCGATCCGCAAGCGCAAAGGAAAACAGAGTGATGTCGGCAAGAGATGCAATGGGAAAGATCATCTCTTCCAAAAACGTATTGGTTTCGAATGTGGTGATTTTTAAAATACTATAAATTACACTGGAAGCCATCAGGATAAAAAATGCGGCACCGAAATAATAAAAGGATATGATCCTTTTATAAAATCCCCAAAGAACCACAATCATAATGAACCCGGAAAGGATCGAGGTGAGCCAGCTCAATACAATTGCGGAGATATAAATTTCTCCTGCGGCAGCAAAGATTACATTCAGGATGATTGCAATTGCTAATACATAAGTAAACCGATAAGCAATCTTCAATCTTTCTTTCAGTTTTAGAAAGCTGGAGGCGAAAAAAACAAAAAACAACATGCAGATACTGAAAAACAAAGGAATCCCGTTTCTCATAAAAAGACTGGAATCCGGAAAAAGAAAATACCCTGCGAATCCGAGCATACTCATTTGACCCAGCCCGAAAAAGAAAACATATCCGATATAAAAAAGATAATTGATGTCTCTTACGAAAAAAGCAATCGCAAGATTGTAAAGTATGATGATCCCCAGGCAACCGAAGAAGAAACCGTAAAACCACTGTTCGGAGTAGTCGATTTGATGAATGCTTTTCCAATCGAGCAGGTCGATTGCGATTTGTAGGGAGATATCGCTTTTGATCCGGATATAAATATCTTTTCCGTAAGAATCTTTCGGAATTGAAACCAGATAATGTCTATGAGGAAATTCGCGTTCCGGCATTACAACGAAGTGTCCGGTTTGCTTTTTTGTTATTTTCTCCGAAGTATTTGAAAAATAAAAATCCACATAATCGATATTATGTGCTTTGATGAGAAGGAATAAATCTTTGTCTTCAGGCGGCTTTTCCAATCGGAATCGTATCCAAAAAACGGATTTGGAAAAGCCGTAATTGAGATAATCCGAAATGCCTTTTTGAAAAGGAATTTCTTCTGAATGGTTTCGAATCCAATCAAAATCGAATTTCCCCGACTTATCTTCCCAAACTTCTATCTGTTTTGTGATTCTCAGGTTTCCATCGAAATGATTTTCCGCAAGAGAGACTGTCGGGGTTTGGGAGTAAAGGAGTGTTTGTGAAGAAAAAAGAAGTAAAAAAAAGAAACTAAGATAGTTTCTTTTGAAAAATAAGAAAAAGGGCAAGGGTTTGATCCCCCGCCCACAGATCTCGGTTCCGATATTTAAGCGTTCTTTTTCGCTATATCGTAAGGAGTTTCTACGGCCCCGGTGTAGATTTGGCGAGGACGGCCAATCTTCATATTTGGGTCTTCGATCATCTCTTTCCATTGGGCAATCCAACCCGGCAATCTTCCCATAGCAAACATCACAGTGAACATGTTTGTAGGTATTCCGAGTGCACGGTAAATGATTCCTGAATAAAAATCCACGTTCGGATATAGTTTTCTCTCTACAAAGTAAGGATCATTGAGAGCGGCTTCTTCCAATTCTTTTGCGATGTCCAGAAGAGGGTCTTTGATTCCTAGTTTGTTCAGAACTTTGTCACAAGCAACCTTGATGATTTTTGCTCGAGGGTCGAAATTTTTGTAAACTCTGTGGCCAAATCCGTTGAGTCGGAAGGAAGAGTTTTTGTCTTTTGCCTGTTCAACGATTTTTTTAACACTGAGCCCTGACTTTTTGATTCCTTCCAACATTTCCAATACTTCTTGGTTGGCTCCACCATGACGCGGTCCCCAAAGTGCAAGGATACCTGCGGAAATAGCACCGTAAAGGTTGGCAAGAGAAGAGCCCACCAAACGAACAGTAGATGTTGAACAGTTTTGTTCGTGGTCCGCATGAAGAATCAAAAGTAGATTCAATGCGGAAACGATTTCAGGATCGATTACATACTCTTCCGCAGGAACAGCAAACATCATGTTTAAAAAATTGCTGCCGTAGTCCAAATTGTTCAAAGGATGAATCGTAGGTTGTCCCAAGGACTTTTTATAAGCGAAAGCGGCAATAGTTGGAAATTTTGCAAGTAGGCGGATGATGGAGATAGCTCTATGCTCTTCATTCATCGGATCATAAGAATCCTGATAATAAGTGGATAAACATCCCATCATACAGGACATGATCGCCATAGGGTGACCGTCTTTTGGGAATCCGTTGAACAAACGTTTGAGATCCTCATGGATCATCGTATGCATCGTAATGGATTCATTCCAAGACTTTAGTTCTACTTGATTAGGGAGTTTTCCATGGATTAAAAGATAAGCAACTTCGGTAAACGTCGATTTTGCGGCAAGGTCTTCAATCGGAATTCCGCGATAACGCAAAATCCCTTGTTCTCCATCTAAGAATGTGATTGCACTTGTACAAGCACCGGTGTTCAGATAACCGCTGTCAATCGTAACATAACCACTCAACTGGCGGAGCTTTGTGATATCGACTGCTTTTTCGTTTTCGGAACCAATGACTACGGGGAGTTCGTACTCCTTACCATCTATTTTCAGAATTGCCTTTTCCGACATATCTTCTCCTAATATTAACTCTTTCAATGATAAAGTAGACGAGAAAACCCCTGAGAAAAGCTATTTTTTACAACTTATGGTATTTTTTCAAAATGTCATATGCGTAATAATTCGACACAACGATTCTACAATAATCCCTAGACTCTTTTACGGGAAGGTCTTCCAAGAAATGGTTGAAATCCCCGTTATAAACTTGCTTTTTCCATTTACGAAGATTTCCCGGACCCCCGTTGTAGGCGATGGATGCCCAACGCAGCTGGTTCTCGTTTGATTTCAACAAGTAAGCCAAAAACTTTGTCCCCAATCGAATCGAGACGTTGGGAGTGTACAAAGAGTAATCTTTGACCCCCATTCTTTGAGCAAGCTCTCTTCCCGTAGCCGGCATGATTTGCATAAGACCGCGAGCGTTGGATCTTGAAGTAGCCGTTTCCTTAAAAAAAGATTCCTGTCTCATAAGCGCATAGACCATGTCTTCTGAAATCCCGTTTTCGTCGGAATAGGATTTCACCAAATCCCTATGAGGTCTGGGATAAATACGCATGGAAATCTGAATGGGAAGTAAGATCGGATCATCGGGAATCATATACCGCTTCAAAAGAGAACGGGTATAAAATGCCGTATAATACGTGTTTTTTGATTGGTCTCCGATTCCTACCAGTATTTCTTCCTTTTCCTCTTCCGATAATTTTTCTTTCAGAGAATAATGATGTACGAGAGAAAGTCCCATCGCATCTTCTCCTACTTTAAAATAATCGGAGGCAAGCAGCAAAGTACGATTTCCCTGGATGCGACTGCTCGCATTGGAAAGTTTGATCCCAAGTTCATAAGAACCTCTCGGATAGGCGAATCCGAGGTTTTTGCCGATGAGGCCTCCTGACTCCTCGGGGATTCCTGCGGTATGAGAAAGGTATTCGAAAAGGCTGTCTTTGCTGTAGACAGGATTGTCCGGTTTGGATTCCTTTTGGATTTGCGTGATAAACTCTTCCCGAATGACCCTGGTATAATAAGATCCGGGGCAAAGCAGATAGTATCTTTTCAATTCCTTTTGCAATCTTTCCGTTTCGCCCTTGGACTGCAATGCCCTCAGATACCAATAAACTAACCTCCCTTTGACGGGGAGATTGGGAATTTCGGATAATGCCTTTTCGAATTGGGGAATGGGAGCGAAGGAAATACTTCCGTTGTTTCTCATCACAAGAGAATCAAGCAATCTGTCCTGATAAAAAAGATTAAACGGGTACTTGCCCAAGTAATGAACCAAGTTGTCAAAATACAGATCTTTTTCACCTAATCTATCGTAGGAGGCAGCAAGGATTCTGTAGGTTCCCGGATCTTTCCCTCCGAAACTTTTTACAAGATCGATCGCTTTATGAAATTTGTTTTGTGCATATAAAATATCTCCCAGCCCACCGATCCATCCCGGATCAATTTCGGTAAAACTTCTATTGGCCCTGAGAACCCGGTACAATTCGTCGGTTCGATCGAGTTTGGTTAGTTGGAGAGTGAGATGTTTGAAACCTTGGTAAAATTGAAGTCTTGTGGAAAATAATTCCGGCCTTGATTTGAAAATGGCCTCTTTGTCAGCGGTATTGATCGCTGGAAAAAATAAAGTCAGTTCGGATACCGAGAGTTGGTGGATACTGGAATTTCCCTTCCACTTTCCCCAATCGGCTGCAATGTACTGAACCGTATACTCCTGTATGGTGTCTCTTTGCAGACAAGCAGTCCATTCGTCGATCGCTCCTTTTTCGTCACCTAGCATTAGTCTTGCTTTCCCGAGTCTGTATTGGGAGTCGGGAGTGAGCAGGTAATATTTGGTCGAGTCGGATAGGGACTGACTTCTTTCTAAAATATCCTTCCATCTGTTTTCGATGGCAAGCAGACGGATCAATTCATCGAATGCCTTTCTGCAGATAGGATCTTCTTCCCAATTCAGCCTTGATAAAAATAAGATTTTTTCTTCCGTATTCAGATAATTTCTCTGAGATATCTCCGTATACAGTTTCCAATAAGTAAGCCGAAAGAGTGTGGTCTGAAACGGCATGGTTTGGGTGAGTATTTTTTTCACTTCCTCCGGGGTGGTTTCACTGACGAATACTCCTCTTACAAGCGAGATCAGATAACGAAATCTTGTCTCCTTGTTTCCGTTAGGTGATTTTTCGTGAAACTCGATCAGACTGTAGACTTCACTTTCCCGGGAAGGGGAAGTTTTCTGAAAATGGGACTCGATTTTATCCCATTGGTGGGATTTTACCCAATAATAAATGTCATCTTGTGCAGATAGGGAAGGGATGGCCAAATAAACCAAAAGAATTCTACTTGCTACCCAAAAAAACCTCATGCATACTTCCTATAATTACGAATTTTAGAGGGAAAGGGCACCCTCCTTATGAGCCGAAACATCGAAACACAATTACCTTGGCCTGAAATCCGACTTCATTTCACAAAGCAGACGGAAGAAAAACCGCCCGCTCCCCCGACTTCAAACGAACCGGTAGCTGTTTCCACCCTTGATCCCATTCCAATGAATGTCTTTTGGAGCAGTTTACGTTCTTCTTTCCAAGGTAAATACAATCGTTATATTAACTACATACAATATTTATCGACCGATTTTTCGGGAGGTTTTAAAGTTTGTTCCTTTCTGACTCAAAATCACACTCAGAATACATTTCATTTCCCTTTTTCCCCTCCCGGTCCCCCGGTTTCGCTGGAAATGCGAAATATGATTTGGCTTGTTTCCAAAAAAAAAGAGTGGGAGGAAGTAGAAAGAGAAGATTGGGAGCTACTTGGAATTAGTTTTTTACTGACAGGAGACATTACCGATTTCAAAGCATGGGTGGAAATGACCAAAAGGGAATTCGGACTTTCCGAAGACTGCAAACGCTTTTTGACTTTGCTCGGTTGGGAAGAATACGAACCCGAAGAAGACGATTCCATCTTACAATCTCTGATCCATTATTCCCGTGGAAATTACGAATCGGTCAATTATAAGGCGATATCTAATTCCGTTTTAAAGGAAGGGTATTGGCAACTATCAGGTGTTTTGCTGGATTCGATAGCCAAACTTGCCTGGAAGGGCGAAGATACTCTTAAATTCCTTCAGTTTTTGTCCGGATTTTATTCGGATTGGAAGGATTGGGAAAAAACAAAATTCAAATCCATTGTTCTCGGAAAAGTTCCTGCATTTGCTTTCGTTCGTTATGCGAAGAAATTGCTCTCAAAAAATGAATTTTCTTTTTATTTGGATGATATAAAAAAAATATTCCGGGGCGACTGGGAAGAAGAGGAAGTTCAATTCGGATACAATGTCGGTTTTCCATTTGACCCTTTTTTAGTTACTCTTCTTCGTTATGATAAAGAAGGGGACCGTTTTGAAAAAACGATCCAAACGGAAATTTTCCAATTTCCTTATTCTTATTTTTCCAATTTGCAGATGGCATTGACTTGTTACCGAAAAGGAGATTTCGATTCCTTTTTGAATTTTTATGAGAAGGGGGGAAGGCTTCGTTTTTTACCAATCCCTCTTTATTTGTACGCACGGGCCTTGCAAAGGAAAGGGGATGCGGAAGTTGCTGGCTCCATTCTTTCCACATTGGAAAAAATGGGCAAAACCCCTTTATTTCCTGATGAAATGAGTGATATCTAAATGCCGTTAACGCAAGAACAGATCTTAGAACTTACCAAATTGCAAAAGATGTTACGCCATTTGGAAAAGATTGAAAGAGGTGCAAAAAATGACATTCAAAAAGAAAGAGTTGCCTTTGATATAGAAAGGTATCGTCGTAGAGTTCAGGAAGTTTCTCCCGAGGGCGTTCCTGAAAACCTGGATCAAGCGATGCAGAACGTAAAAGCGCGGGCTGAAAATCCGGGAACAAAACATAAGGTTATCTCTCAATACCCTGTAATGAAAATTACACCTAATGCGAATGATACGGAAATCAACCAGATCGGTACACTTGTAAATATCATGGATTTGGAATATATTCCCGTTGTGGGAGATGCACATATCAAGTTTGATTATTCTCACGCTACGGAAAGAGATTCCGTATTGAAATATATGGAAAACCTTCGTAGAAACATGAAGATTCTGATAGAAACCATTGAAGAATATGCCGCAGCCGACAAACAAGAGTTCCGTGAACAACTTTCCCGAATGAAAAACAAACAGTCCAGGATCTTTATAGCGGAATCCTACGAGACCTTTGTAAAATTCCAGGAATTTCTTCATTCCGTAAATGATGAAATCAAAGAGGGAAACAATGTGATCATGAACATGGAAGAATCGGTTAAATTCAACCCCAGGTTTGAAAAAGCAACCATGTTGGAAGGACGTTCCATTATGGAGGCTCTCCGGGAATTCCAACAATTTGTGGATGAATCCGTAGAATTGATCAAACTCCCTTCCTTTAGAGGCTAAAAAAACCTTTTCTTCCCGGGCATCTTCTTCCAAACTGGGAAAAACTCAAACTTTAGGGACCATAAGAAGCATGGCTTTAGTGAAAAACCAAACAGAAGTAACCAACTCAACAATCGGAGAAAACTCCTACTTCAATGGTAAATTCTTTATCAACGGTTCCCTCAAAATCGATGGAAAATTTGAAGGTAAATCGCTCCAAGCGGAACACCTTTACATCGGTGTTACGGGCAAGGTGAAAACAAACATCACTGCGGCGAGCGTGATCGTAGAAGGTATCGTTGTTGGAAACGTGACTGCTAGAAACAGGGTGATGCTTTTACCTACTTCTAAAATCTTGGGGGATATTAAAACTCCTGAGCTTATCATCCAAAACGGGGTGATCCTAGAAGGCCGTTGTATGATTTCCAATGATCTCAAACACAGTGCCAAGGATTTGATCGAACTTGAGTATTCCAAAGACTCACTAAGCGTAGAAAAAATCTTCGGGAAACAACCTAACACAAAAGAATAGTTGAAGACGATTCTTCTCTCAGAAGGAGACCCTGCCAGTATCAATTACGAATTACTTGCGGGTAGCCTTCCCACACTTCGTTCTCTTTCCAAAACAAATCGCATTATTCTTGTTCGGGGGAATCATAAACTCGTCGCAAAAGGTTTCTCGGAAGTAGAAGACATTCCCAAAGGAAACGGGCTTTTTTCCTTTAAAAAACAATATCTCAGCCGGGAAGAGATTTCAAAAATCAAGCTGGGAAAACCAAGCGAAGCTTCCGGTCGTTCCGCTTTCCAAGCACTTCTTTCCGCCATTCAGATCCAAAAACAGACAAAGGGTGCATCTCTCATCACTTTGCCTTTGAGCAAAGAATGGGTCATCCGGGCGGGGATTTCCGGGTTCCGGGGACATACGGAAACTTTGGCGGAAGAATACAACACCCCCACATTCATGATGATGACGGGCAAAAATTTAAAAGTTATACCTCTAACCACTCACGTTCCCATCTCAGGCGTTGCCGAAGAGCTTACCCGTGTTAATTGGTCGGAACTGATCCTTGCGATTAAATCCACCAAACTTTTGAAGAGACCCAAAATTTGTCTTTTGGGACTCAATCCTCATTCCGGAGAAGGTGGCAAAATCGGAAGAGAAGAGTTGGATATTTTGATTCCTAAAATGGAACTTTTCCGAAGCGCAAATCTTCGGATCGAAGGTCCGATTCCTGGGGACTCTGCCTTTTTACCTGAGAATCAAAAAAAATTCGATCTCTTCCTTGCCTGTTATCATGACCAAGGCCTCATTCCTTTCAAAATGCAGGAAGGAAAAGAAGGGGTGAATGTGACTTTAGGATTGAAATTTTTACGGGTTAGCCCCGATCATGGAACAGCCTTTGCGATTGCAGGCAAAGGCAAAGCGGATCCTACGGGTCTTATTTCCTGTTTGAAATTAGTAACAAAAGCACAATCATGAGTTTACTCGACCAATTAGCATTTCCTATTTTATTTATATGGTTTATCGGACTACTTCTATCTCTGTTTCGCAGAGATCTGGAAACTCATTGGAAGTTTTTTTTCTTTCTGGTATTTTGTTTTTATATGGTTCAGTTTTTTCCTGAGTTTTGGGCGGGAGTCGCTCGTTGGAAGGAAAGTCCTAAGCGTGAACTTTTGTCCTGGCTTGGGAGTATGGGACAGGCAATTTATGTATTTCTTTTTTTGTTATGGCCGCTTGTGTTGATACGAATTTACTATTCCGCTTCGAACAATTTAAGTAAAACATTGATACCTGTTCTTTCCTACGGAACCGTTGTGTATTGGGCTTTGTTCTTTATGTGGACTTATTACACCAAAGAATGGTACAAATTTATTGAAGATTATATTATGAATAAGTAATAAAAACAGGAAAAGTTATGGCAGTCCCCTTTATCGATATAAAAAGATTTGAGCCTGGTTTTTTAGACCAGTGGAATGAGAAAGTAAAAACCATGTCTGCAAATGCGCAGTTCATCGGCGGTGCGGAAGTGTCCGAACTGGAAAACGGTTTATCGCAAGCTACAGGTACGAAATACACTGTCGCTTGTGCAAACGGGACGGATGCATTACAGATCGCCTTACGTGCAGTAGGTGTAAAACGCGGTGATAAAGTATTATTGCCCGATTCCACCTTTTGGGCGACTTTCGAAGCGGTTGTAAATGTGGGCGCCGATCCTTATACCGTGGATACGAATTCCGGCGATTTGCAAATGGACTTTGATACGTTCAAAGAAGCTTTGGATACAGTGAAGCCGAAGGCAGCCATGATAGTCCATTTATACGGTTGGGGAACTTCCCGTATTAAGGAATATCGTAAACTTTGCAAAGAAAGAAATGTTCCTTTGATCGAAGACGGTGCACAATGTTTCGGAGTTCTTTATAATAACGAATCCATCTACAAAGACGCCTTGATTTCAACTACTTCCTTTTATCCCGCAAAGGTGTTAGGTGCTGCAGGAGACGGAGGGGCGATTTTTACAAATAGTGAGGAACTGTCCGTCATTGCCCGCAGACTTGCCAACCATGGTCGTACTTCCCATTACGAACACGGTGATATCGGTTGGAATTCCCGATTGGATTCTTTGCAAGCTGCATTTCTCAATCTATCTTTGAAGCATTTGGGAAAAAGAATCGAATCTCGCAAACAAGCGGCAGAATTTTATTACAAAACTTTGCCAGGTGCCGGAATCGAGCCGATCCACCCTCCGGAGGGATATATTGAGAACGGTTATTGCAATGTAACTCTTGTTTCTCCCGAAGAAAGACCGAAGATTGAAGCAGTTTTAAAAGAAAAAGGAATCGGCTTTGGAAATATTTATCCCGGCGCCATGTCCGATCAACCGGGTGCCAAACCGCATCTGATCCAGAGATTTGGGAAAGACCAAAATGCTAGACGGATATCCGCTTCCGTTCTAAACTTTCCATTATTCGCATATATGACTGATTCGGAAAAAGACGAAGTGATTTCAGCGATCAAAGAATATAAAAAACGGTAAACATGGAAAAATTTCGAATCGGTGTATTTTTATTTCTTCTTTTGGTATTGGCGGTTTTGACATTTAGCCTTTCCAAAAGTTGGAAAATCTATGAGTCCGGTTACGAAGTAACCGTTGATCCGATAGAAGACAAAGACACCGCTCCAGAGCCAACCGATGAATTTGATTTGGAAAACGGAAATGGAAAAGTGTTTTGGAAACAGTTTTTCATTTATCCGGTAGGGCTTGTGACCGAGTCCGGCGGATATGGTCCTGACGGAACAATGGCCCATGCGCGTAACCTGTATTCGGTGAATTTGAAAACAGGAGCCGTAAAAAAGTTCTTTCCGCGCAATGTATACGTATGGGATTACTTTTTGGGAGAGTTTTCCAAACAGATCATCTCGAATATAGATGAGCCGAAGCTGGATTCGCTAGGCTTGGACAAAAGACTTCTTGTTTTTGCGGCAACGGAAGATACAAACAAAGACGGAGTTTTGAATCATAAGGATGGAAAAAGATTGTATCTTTATGATCCCGACAAAGAAGAGTTAAGTGATATACTTCCCCAAGGTTATGTATTCAGAAAATTGATTTACAATACTGCAAAAAATACGATCTCTTCCATCATTAAAAAAAATCCTCCTCCCTCGTCGGAAAAAGCGAAAGGAAAAAAAGCGGAACCTGAAAGTCCTCAGGAAATTTTTTCTTATGATGTAATTACCGCAAAAGGTGTTTTAGCAAAACGGTTTGAATGACCGTTTGAACTAATTGGCATTATATGGATCTCTCGCGACCTACGTATAGAGGTTCATATTTTTCTTCCGATATTATCAGTGAGACCATATTGTTTTGTATGGTTTCAGAATCGGTGGTTCCCCGCCCGATTTGGGTGGGGAACCACCCGCCACCCAATGTGTTCCTTCTACCATACCGCCTTCTCTTTGTAAAGCGAAGAGTCAGGTTTTCGAAATTTTATTCAAAAAAGTTCGCCTTTTTACTTTCTGTTTTCACTTTTCGTTCAGTGGAAATTACTGTTTAACTGGTGTAATGTTTCTTCAGCCAAATGTGGTATTTTTTTATTCGCAGATTGGTTTTCAACTGATCCTTGATCACTGTGAAAAGCGGTGAGATTTTCAAGGAAGGTTTTTTCTTCTTTGACATGCGGTTCAGTTGGTATTTTACCATAGCCATATTTGCTAACGCTACAAGTGGTTTCGACTTCCAGCCTACAATGGGCAAATCTCTAACATATGTATTTTGGTTCTTCCAATCATTTGGTAGATCAGGGTTCAAAGCGAGTGCAGTTGCGATCCCGACCAAAGAAACCCCGTTTGTGATCACTTCTTCGGCTACTTCCTTTCTTTTTATCCCTCCTGTAATCATAATCGGAATTGCAGATGTTTTGGTAATTTCTTTTGCAAATTCCAAAAAGTAAGCTTCTCTTGCCAATGTTCTACCGTCCCGGGAATCGCCTTGCATCGCCGGTGCCTCATAACTTCCGCCTGATAATTCCACAAAATCGACTCCTCTAGTATCGGCTAACATTGATATGACTTTTTTTGCGTCTTCAATATCAAATCCTCCTTTTTGAAAGTCTGCCGAGTTCAATTTCACACTTACTGCAAACTCAGGTTTTACTTTTTTGCGAACTTCTGTAACGACTTCCAAAAGAAAACTTGTACGATTTTCCAAACTACCGCCATAACGATCTGTTCTACGATTGGAAAGAGGCGAAAGAAATTGACTGATTAAGTATCCGTGCGCTGCATGAATCTCGACTCCGTCAAACCCTGCTGCTTCAGCAAGGACCGCCGTATTTGAAAATTTTTGAATGGTCTCTTCAATCTCAGGAGAGGTCATTTCTTTCGGTTGCCCGAACATCTTTGAAAATCCACCCATATTCAATGGAACCGCGGAAGGCGCCCATACATTACCACCCATTTTCGAAAGCACCTGCCTGCCCGGATGGTTGATTTGCATGATCACCTTGGTTCCATTGGATTTGCTTTTTTTCGCCCAAGTTCGGAAGTCCTCTAAGAAAAGATCTGATTCGAAAACCACTCCGCCTGGTCCGGTCAGTGCTCTGCCATCTATCATAACATTGCCTGTGATGATAAGACCAACTCCTCCGTTTGCCCAAGTTTCATATAAGTTCCATAAGGCGGTGCCGGGGATAAATTCTTCAGTAGCAAGATTTTCCTCCATTGCTGCCTTTACCAGTCGATTGGACAATGCGAGCCCACCTGGCAAACGGTAGGGAGTGAAAATTTGGTTTGAATACATGATCGATTCCTTTTAAATCCTACTTGACAAACTGGACAATAATTGTCAAGTTTGTTTTGTGTCAGACAAATTGATTCCGAATGACGAGATTGAAACGGATTCCCGAAAAGTTGAAATTTTAGAGGGAGCGATCGGTGTTTTTTTGAGATACGGGTTTAAAAAAACATCTATGGATGATGTTGCAAAATCCGTTTCCATTTCCAGGCAGGCGCTTTATTTGTATTTTGCAGATAAAGAAGATTTGTTCAAAGAGGGGCTCCGGTATTTTTTTGCAACGTCCTTCCGGTCCGCCGCCCAAATTTTAAACCAAAAGAAGATCCCGATTGAGGAGAAATTATTTCTAGCGTTGGAGGCTTGGCTCGGCAGATATGTTGGGGGAAAAAGTAGCGAAGCTGACGATCTTATCTTGGCAAGCAAAGGTTTGGTGAGCGGACTCATTTGCTCTTACGAAGAAAAATTTTATCTGGCGCTGATAGAAGCCATTCGTGATTCCAAATTGAATGCATATTATATTAAAAAAGGTATCGGTCCGGAACAAATAACAAATACATTACGAGCAATGGCACAAGGATTCAAATTTTCCTGTGACTCCGATGCAAGTTTTAAAATCAAATTAAAGGAATCAATTCAAGTTATCTGCGCGCCTATTTTGTGAATGGGGAAATAAACTTGAATGCGAACAGAAAAACGATGAAGGGAGTTTTGTATTTCCCTTCGTTTGTAGGCTTAATCGAAAATCTTTGAAAAACCCTCGTTAACCGAGGGCTTCTTTCACTAAAGTTTCCTGTTCTTTCAAATGAGTTACCACGTGGCCGCAGGCAGGGCTTGGAAATTCGGAACGACCGGCATAATGGAGTCGTTTGTTTTCCGGCATGACCGCTTCGATCCGATCGCGGATAAATGACCAAGCTCCTTGGTTTTTCGGTTCTTCCTGAACCCACACGAACTTTTTAATCTTAGGATAACTTGTAATCATCTGTTGGATGTGTTTTTCCGGGAAAGGATAAAGCTGCTCTACCCGAACGATTGCTACGTTTTCTTTTTTGTCAACGTCTACCGCTTTGCGCAGGTCGTAATATACCTTGCCCGAGCAGAATAACAATCGATCAACTTTTTCCGGTTTGGCGACCGGGTCAGGTAAAATCTTTCTGAAGGCACCGGTTGTGATATCTTCCAAGCTGGAAGCAGCTTCTTTCAAACGGAGAAGAGACTTCGGTGTGGTCATGATGAGCGGCTTTCTGAAACTTTGCAAAATCTGTCTGCGAAGGATATGGAAATACTGAGCAGGTGTGGTTAGGTTTGCCACTTGCATATTGTCTAGCGCGCATAATTGCAAAAATCTTTCCAGCCTTGCGGAAGAGTGTTCCGGGCCTTGGCCTTCATAACCATGAGGCAACAAACATACGAGCCCGCTCATCCTTTGCCATTTGATTTCAGAACTGGAAACAAACTGATCAAAGATCACTTGTGCATTGTTTGCAAAGTCGCCGAACTGAGCTTCCCAAAGAACAAGGGAACTTGGGTCGGCAAGAGAGTATCCGTATTCAAATCCGAGGCAGGAGTATTCGGATAACGAAGAGTTTATGATATCGATACGCGCTTGTTTGTCACTGATATGATTGAGTAGTGTTAGTTTTACGCCATTGGAAGTGTCAGATAAAACGGAATGTCTGTGAGAGAAAGTTCCTCTCTGCGCATCCTGTCCTGCCAAACGGATAGGGAACCCGTTTTCCAAAATGGATCCGAAGGACAATGCTTCCGCAAACCCCCAGTCAATCGGTAATTCTCCCGCGCCCATTTTTCTACGGTCTTCCAACACTTTTACATGTTTCGGATTTGCTGTAAAACCTTGTGGAATCGTAGTGATAGATTTTACGATTCCGCCCAGTTGTTGTTGGAGTAGTTGCGTGTGAATATCCGAATCAAGAGGTTCTTTGGAATATCGCGACCATACACCACCCAGTGTATCTACTGTAATACGAGTGTCTTTTTCTTTTGCTTGTTGGAAGGAAAGTTCGAGACCTTCATTGGTTCCCGTTTTGATGAACTGGATTTCTTCTTCAGTGATGTCTCCTCTTTTCAAAAGAGCAGCTTCATAAAGGTTTACCGTTTTCGGGTGTTTTTTGATGATCTCATACATCTGAGGCTGAGTGAATGTAGGCTCGTCCGTTTCGTTGTGACCCAAACGGCGGTAACAGATCAAATCGATGATTACGTCTTTTTTGAATTTTTGGCGATACTCTAATGCGAGTTTTGTGACACGATAAACAGCTTCGGGATCATCTCCGTTCACATGAAAGATAGGAACTTGAAATCCTTTGGCAAGATCGGTTGCATACAAAGTGGAACGGGATTCGTTGGGAAGAGTGGTGAATCCGATTTGGTTATTGATTACAATATGGAAAGTTCCCCCCACCGTATAACCGTTCAGGTTCATCATATTGAAAGTTTCCGCCACGACACCTTGGCCTGCAAATGCAGCATCCCCGTGAATTGCTACCGGCATAAATTTGGAGTGATCATGATCTTTTGCCATCTCTTGACGGGCACGAACGGAACCCGCGATCACAGGATCTACAGCTTCCAAATGGGAAGGGTTGAATGCGAGAGAAAGTTTTACTTCTTTCCCGGAATGGGTCATTACGTTATTGGAATAACCCAAATGATATTTTACGTCCGCATAACCAAGTTGACCCGGGTTAAGTTTTTCTTCGAACTCGGCAAAGATGAGTCCCGCAGGTTTGCGGATCACATTTACAAGAACATTCAATCTTCCTCTGTGTGCCATTCCTATGACGAGGGCGTCCATCTTATGCATGCCCGCTTCTTCCACGAGAGTGTCAAGCATAGGAATCATTGTTTCCCCGCCTTCGAGGGAGAATCTTTTTTTTCCTACGAATTTTTTTGCGAGGAAATTTTCGAAAGTATCGGCTTGGTAAAGTTTTTCAAACAGTCGTAATGCGGTCCTTTTCGGAATAGACTCGTTGTTGGCAAGCGGTTCCATTCTGTTTTGCAACCACTCTCTTTCTTCATCATTGACCAGATAATAATGTTCGGAACCGATGGAACCGCAATATGTTTTTTCAAACCAATTGATTACGTTTTGTAATTTTGTTTTTCCTAGATTGGCAACACCGGAATCCACTTCCGCTTCGAGATCCGTTGCTTTGAGTGCTTTGATTTTTAAATCGATGAATTGGCGGTTTGGTTTATTGATCCCCAGCGGATCAAGATTTGCCGCCAAATGTCCTTGTCTTCTGTAGGCATTGAGAAGGTTGATGATACCGAAATCATTGAGAGAAGAATCCTTTCTGTGCTCGGAAGAAGTATAATTTACATAGCCATTTCCGTTAAAACCGTTCCCGTTGGAGGAGGTAGAGCTTCGGTCCAGGTCCTGAAAAAAAAGCGCCCAGTCCGAAGATACGGAAGTCGGGTCCTGTTTGAATTGCTCGTATAACTCTTCCAATACGACAACGTTGTCGCCGTATAAACTCATCATCTGTTCCGTAGTCATCTTTTTCTCCCTTGTATATGAAACGAATTCGGCATCATCTTTTTCTTACGAATGGATCGACCATTTTGCGTCGGCGTCCATGGCGGCTTCCCTTAAAATCTCCGAAAGAGTGGGGTGAGCGTGCGTGGAACGTGCAATGTCTTCGGCACTGGCCCCAAACTCGAATGCAACCGCCGCCTCCGCAATCATATCTGACGCGCGAGGACCTACAATATAGACACCTAAAAGTTTATCCGTTTTTTTATCGGCTAGTACCTTCACCTGTCCGTCCGGTTCATTCATCGCTTTGGCACGCGCATTTGCTTTGAAGACGGATTTTCCTACTTTGTATTCGATTCCTTGTGCTTTTAACTCTTCTTCGCCGAGTCCAACCCAAGCGACTTCCGGCCAGGTATAAACAATGGAAGGAATCGCGCGGTAATTTACATGTCCGAATTGACCTGCGATCAATTCTGCAACTGCGATCCCTTCATCTTCCGCCTTGTGGGCAAGCATAGGTCCGTCGATCACGTCGCCGATTGCATAGATATTGGGAATATTGGTTTGGAAATGGTTCGGTTTGACTTTGACTCGTCCGCGTTCCGTGAATTCGATTCCGATTTCTCCTGCACCAAGTCCATCTGTATTCGGACGGCGTCCGATGGAAACAAGTACCTTGTCTCCTTCCAAAATTGTCTTTTTTCCTTCTTTGTCTTCTATCTCCACTTCCACTTTTTTGCCTTTCACTTTGGCACCATGGACTTTGGTTTCGAATAAAAAATTCATACCTTGTTTTTCCAAGATTCTTTGGGAAAGTCCGGCCATGGCAGCGTCTGCCGTTCCGAATAGGCGGGGAAGAAGTTCTACGATGGTGGCTTTTGCACCGAGTCTTCCCCAAACGGAACCAAGTTCCAAACCGATTACTCCCGCGCCTACAATGATTAGGTGTTCGGGAACGGAATCCAATGCGATCGCATGATCCGATGTGATTATGTTTTTTCCGTCCACGGGAAGCGGAGGAATTTCGATCGGAGTGGAACCTGTGGCAATGATGATGTTTGTGCCTGAGATATTTTCGGTTTTGCCGTCATCGTCTGTGATCTGGATTTCGGTTTTGGATACGAATTTTCCAAGACCAAGGTAACGTGTGATTTTGTTTTTCTTCATGAGGTAATCCACCCCGGAAGTCACTTCTCCGACGACTTTGTCCTTTCTATCCATCATTTTTTTGATGTCGATTTTAATGGAACCGATTGTGATTCCATGATCACCTAGTTTGTGTTTGGCTTTATCGTATTCTTCGGAAGAATCGAGAAGTGCCTTTGAGGGAATGCATCCTACATTCAGGCAAGTTCCGCCGAGTGTTTTTCTTTTTTCAATGATAGCTACTTTTTTGCCTAATTGCGCGGCGCGAATTGCCGCAACATAACCACCGGGACCTGCACCGATTACGATTACTTCGTATTGTTCCATGTAGTGTCTTTATACCTCAAGGAGAAGACGGGCAGGGTCTTCGATTGCATCTTTGATTTTTACGAGGAATTGAACCGCTTCTTTTCCATCTACAATTCTGTGGTCGTAGGAAAGTGCAAGATACATCATCGGACGAATTACTATTTGATCATTTACAACTACCGCCCGTTTGACGATATTGTGCATTCCCAAGATCCCCGATTGAGGAGGATTGAGAATCGGTGTGGACATCATGGAACCGTAAACACCTCCGTTGGAAATGGAGAAGGTTCCTCCTTCCATATCTTCCAGAGACACTTTTCCGTCTTTTACTTTGCCTGCAAGCCTTGCGATCTCCGCTTCGATTTGTGCTAAGGACAGTAAGTCGGCGTCCCGAACAATCGGAACGACAAGTCCCTTCGGTCCGCCTACCGCGACTCCGATATCGTAAAAGTTTTTATAGATAACATCTGTTCCGCGAATTTCCGCGTTGATGGCCGGAAAGGATTTCAATGCGGAAACAGTCGCCTTTGTAAAAAGAGACATGAATCCGAGACCGATATTGTGGGTCTCTTTGAACTTGTCTTTGTACTTGTTGCGAAGATCCATAATCCCGCTCATATCCACTTCGTTGAAAGTGGTAAGGATGGCGGCATTGTGTTGTGCGGATACCAACCGGTTTGCGATTGTTTGGCGGAGTTTTGTCATCGGCACTACGTTTTCGCGCGGGCCTTGGGAACGTGCACCAGTCGGAACTTGTTTTGCAATTTCCGGAGTGGCTACCGCTTTCGGAGCCGCACCATTCGCACTTGGATTTGACTTTTGTGTTTCCAGGTAATTTAAAACGTCTTCTTTTGTAATTTGATTGTTGCGGCCTGTTCCTTTGATGCGGGAAGGATCGAGTTTGTTTTCTTCGATCAGCTTACGGGCAGCAGGTGGTAGTTCTTCGTTTGTGTTGGAACTTGCGGGAGCCGAACTTGCTGCAGGAGCGCTGGGAGCGGATGGTGCTGCGACGGAAGCAGTTGCGCCCTCTTCAATGGCACCGATGATGTCTCGAACATGCACCGTATCGCCTACTTTTTTAGTGATGTTTTTCAAAACGCCTGTTGCAGGAGCAGGAATCTCTAACGAGACTTTGTCGGTTTCGAGTATTGCGAGAACTTCATCTACTTTGACGCTATCGCCTTCTTTTTTTGTCCAAGCACTGATTGTTGCTTCGGTTATAGATTCCCCCATCTCTGGGACTTTAATTTCTATTGCCATGTAGTATTCCTAGGGAAATGATTTTGTAAAAACAGGATTTTTGAAGACTGGGATTCCACGAATCTATAACAACGATAGCCTGCACAAAGGGAAAAACGCAATTAAAAAACCGAAAATGCTTGAGTTTGTTCATCTCCCGCCCTTTTGTAAAAGAAAATGATAAAAAGTTTCCAAGGAAAGTCCCCCCTTATCGCTCCCAGTGCTTGGGTCGCACCTAGTGCTGATATTTTAGGCAACGTTACCATCGGCGAGGAATCCTCCATTTGGTTCCAATGTGTACTCAGAGGGGATGTAAACTACATCAAAATCGGAGATCATGTCAACATCCAGGACATGACACTAGTTCATGTGGCAAGAGATTTGTTCCCTGTCACAATTGGGAATTATGTATCCATCGGCCACCATGCCACTCTCCACGGCTGCACCCTAAAGGATCATTCTTTTGTGGGAATGGGGGCTATGCTTATGGATGATGTGGAAATCGGTGAGTGGTCTTTTGTGGGGGCGGGGTCTCTCGTGCCTCCCGGAAAAAAAATCCCTCCCGGAGTTCTCATTATGGGCAGCCCGGCAAAAATCATCCGGGACATCACGGAAAAAGAACGCGAAATCATCACCCGCACCGCTTCCAACTACGCGAAATACAAAGAAAATTACCGCAAAGAAGGAATTGAGTCCCGAAGTTCCTAACTTCTTTGTTCTTGCGTAAGCCTTTTTGGGCGCCTCGGGATCGTTCAAAACTTACGGGCGATCCAACGCCCGACCGGGCTACGGGCTTCGCTGACGCTTCGGTCGCAAGTGCGACCAGGCCCTTGCGCGGTGATTTTTGTCAAAAAGGCGAACTTTTTGGAAATAAATTTCAGGAAATGACTGGATCGCTTTACAGGAGGAAGGTGGTGTGATAGTTGGAACTCATTGGGCGGCTTTGTGGTTCACCCCTCCCAATGTCGATAGGGCGGGGATAGTATAGAAAAAACTAAGTGCCGCATCGTAACGGTAAGGCGTAGTTATGCCAATCCTCCCACTGGGATCAGGACATGGGTAACACCTCCTGGTTTCTCATCCCTTTAGATTATCGTGATTTACAATATGCAATTTAAAAGAAAGAAATACGAACATTCTGATTTCAGAAGAATAAAAATCTATCTTTAAACTACTCTAAAAATTTCTCCTGCGCAGAGGAATTGGTACATTCGATTCGTGGCCCGAGACCGTTGGGCTTTGGGAAAACTCCGATGGTGACATCGTCGCTGTTGTCAATTCGGATGGGAATATTCGGGGCTCGCAATTAGGTGATGCATTTATTCAGTTAAGGAATCTGAAATATTCAGATGAATTTCTAATAGGAATTATTGGAGTTTGCAGAAACAAAATTATCCTTTAAACATGGAAATGAAAGAATTCTAAATTTAAGAATCAATACTGGCTTTTCACAGCTGAAAAAAATCATTAGCGACCGAAACTATGCGTACGAAAATTCAACCGATCCTATTTATGGCCTAAATCTAGACGATAATTTTGCAGTCGAATTACCTACCGGATTTAGAATAATAAATTCGGACAAATTAAGCAATCACCAGAAAGGTTTTCGGATATTATAGTGGTATTCAGCCTGATAATAACATTGCAGAAATTGCGTATCAATCGCTCAGGAAAGCGCCGGACTATTCGCAAGAACTTGATCTGGCAGTCATTAATAGAAATAATGAAATTGTATCCTTTGCTACTATTTGGCATGATTCAATAAATAACATTGGAATCATCGAGCTAGTTGGAACGATGCCTGAATTCAGAAAGTAGGGGTTAGGTAGAGCAGTTATCTATGAAGGAATTAATCGAATTAAGAACATGAATGTTCATAAACTGTATGTTCGATCAGATCAGTCATTTTACAAAGCGCTTGGTTTTTCCTTAGAATATTTCAAAGAAATTTGGCAAAAGAAACTTTAGAATTCTGGCGGATAGTAAATCGATATTGGCGCTATTCATCACATAACACCACATCGTCTGCTGCGTAGACGGGTCTCAGCTACGGACAACGTCGTAAAGCTAGTTCGTTATGCGAAATAGAGGCAAAAATCCGTTCTGATTTTAAACTCCCTCATTTTTTGTTGAAAAAGAAATTAGATTTGCTGCATTGGAAATCACGAATTCAGGAAGAAAACTTTTTTCAATTTTCACAATTAGAAAAAACAAAATTAGAATTATTTCTACAAGAGATATGAGTCGGAAAGAAAGGAAGGTTTATGAAGAATCTCAAAAAGAAAATACCTAAATTCAAATCCGACTCTGAGGAAATTGATTTCTGGGCTGAAAATGATTCAACTGATTTCTATTCGTTTGCCAGAGTCATTGTTAGAAAGATTAAAAACTCTCGCAAATAAGAATGATGTTCCTTACCAATCATTAATTAAAATTCTCCTTTCCGAAAAGGTGAATGAAGAATTCAAGAAAGTCAGTTAACCTTGCCTCTATTTCGCATAACTATTCAAATCAACGTTTCTTTCTAAAAGACTTTTCAGGAAAATTTGGAGTCCGGCAAGTGAGTCAAAATCAGGGTTTTTCATATCGACGAAAATATCTACGTCGCTATTGGAACTAATTTTATCTTTTGCAAAAGATCCGAAAACACCGACTTGCAAAACTCCAAAACCGGTTTCCAGTTTTGGCTTAGCATCAGAAAGCTTTTGAATCAATTCTTGTCTGCTTTCTACCTTCATATGTAAATTATCTATAGGTATCGTAAAAAAGTCAATAATTGGATATATGAATCTCTCCTTATGTAGAGCTTTTTAAAGAAGAAATGTCAAATTCACATTAACACTGATAAGTCTGTCGGATTACGCTCGTTACTAATGTGTTTGTTAATGGGCATTTAGTAATATTGTTTATTCATTAGAGGTTCGTGAAGAAAGAAGTTTT
>NZ_RQHV01000052.1 GCF_004771005.1 Leptospira ilyithenensis | reverse complement strand
TTCCCTTCGGTGGCGGAGGCCAGGGACGGCCGAAGCTTTTTCGTCGGAACAGGATGTTCCGCGAAAAAGAGCGAGGAACATTTCACGCTTAAACAGAATCAATTCTGTCTAATTTTTACTCGTTTGTCACATAGACGTAACAGAGAAGGTTTACTTTGAAGCCAGATAAGAAAAAAGGAAAACCCTTTATGAAAGCGAACAACCCTATACTGAACAAAACGGAACGAGTTCTGGAAGTCCGTCTTGCCGAAAACCAATTGGAAATAGAAAGAGCACTCGCTCTTCGTTATGACGTATTCAACCTTGAAATGGGAGAAGGACTCCCTCAATCGTCAGCAACAAGAAAAGACAGGGACGAATACGATCTTTACTGCCACCACTTACTGGTATTTGATAAAACCAATGACAACAAAATCGTAGGAACCTACCGCATCCTAACAAGAGAAAATGCAAAAAAAGGAATCGGATTCTACAGCGAAAATGAATTCGATATCACATCAATTTACAACCTTCCCGATGAGATCGCAGAAGTAGGTAGAAGCTGTGTTCACCCTGACTACCGTGACGGTTCGGTAATCTCTCTTCTCTGGCAGGGTCTTGCTGAATTTATGATCAAGTATGACGTACGTTATTTGATGGGATGTGGTTCCATTCATTCCACAAATGCGGATGTAGCTTCCGAGTCTTATGCATTCCTGAAAGCAAAAGAAGCACTTGCTCCGGAAGAATTCAGAGTGTTCCCGAATCCCGACTATTGCCTACCCGGTTTCAATGTAAATCTTGAGATAGGAGATCCGAAGTCCGTTTCCAAAAATATTCCTCCGCTTTTGAAAGGATATATCCGAATCGGTGCTAAAATCTGTGGAATTCCCGCGCTGGATTCGGTTTTTGGTACTACGGACGTGTTTATTCTCTTTGACCGAAAAGAAATTACGGAGAGATATGCGAAACACTACATGAGTGCATGAGTAAAAAAGAGGAAGTCGATTACCAACACCCCAGTTTCAAAGACCAGGTTCGTTTTTTTTCCCTCACAGCAGTACTTGTTGCTGGGATTTGTCTGGGTTACTTTTACGGGCTTCCTACTTATTTCCTCGGTTGGTGCTCTTTCGCCATAGCCGCTTTTTCCGTTGCAGGAAACGACGCGGTTCAGACCATCGGAACTTTTTTCGAAAGTAAAAAGTCCGTCCACTGGTTTAGAAAACTAATCGTATTTGGTGGACTCTTGATTCTCGTCCATCTTTTCGGATGGTTTCTCCACAAAGGAGAAATTCACTTCCACCGTTTGGATCATTTTCCCGAAACAAATCATTTCAACTTATTTCAATTACTCGCTCCCGTAGTCCTTGTTGTGATAACAAGACTCAGAGCGCCTGTTTCCACCACCTTCCTCGTGTTAGGTTTGTTTGGCGGCAACAACATAGAAAAGATGTTAACCAAATCCTTTCTGGGATACGGTCTTGCATTTTTATCTGCCATAGCGATTTGGGCGATCCTTGCCAAAATAGACCCGCAGGAATATTATGAAGAACATACTCCCGATCCGGTCTCCGAACGAAAATGGTCCCGCCTGCAATGGATCTCCACCATCTATCTTTGGATTGCCTGGCTTTTTCAAGACACTGCCAATATCGCAGTATTCATACCGCGCCATTTGAGCTTTCCCGAGTTCTCTTTCGCCTCATTTTTGTTAGTATTTGCATTGTTCATTATTATCCGGACGAACGGAGGAACGATTCAACAAGTTGTCTCGGAAAAATCGGACATCAAATGGTCCAAGGCGGCAACCACAGTTGATTTTGTTTATGGAACGATTTTGTTTATATTTCAAACCATCAGCCATGTTCCCATGTCCACCACCTGGGTATTTTTAGGATTACTTGCAGGTAGAGAAATCATTCTCAACGTCCTGACCTACAGAGACCTTCCCTACCTGGATACATTCAGAAAAGTCGGCAAAGATGTGGTACTAGCGGCTTTGGGCATTATCATCAGCATCTTTATCATTTATGTTGCAAACACTGTATATCCCGAGGCAAAGCCGATCTACGGGGAAGTTATAAAAAAACAATCCGACCCGCAAGAATCCCCCCTTTAAAAATCCTTTACCTATCTTCCAATTGTCAGGGTAATGTCATTTATGAGACTGATTCTCACCAAATGAGTTTCAGCGGCAACTAGGAGATTTTATGTCAGTAGCACTTATGTTGAGAGAAGGAACGGCGGAAAAACACCAGGAAACGGAACGAGTTCCTTACCTCAGAGCCATCTTTCGCGGCGGACTCGATGCTCAAACTTATACATACCAATTGGAAAGCCTTCGGGATGTTTATAATGTAATGGAAGATCTATTCCGTGAAAACGCAAAAGATCCCATCCTTTCCAAAGTTTATTTCCCTGAACTTTTCCGAACAAAAGCTTTGGAAGAAGACATTCAATTTTTCCAATCCAAATTCGGAACCAAAGTCAAAGGAAAAATTTCCCAAAAAACACAGGACTATATCAATCATATCCAAAGAGTGGCAAAAGAAAATCCTTACTTGCTTGTAGCACAATCTTACGTTCGTTATCTGGGAGACCTCTCCGGCGGACAAGCAATCAAAAAAGTAATCGCAAAAACTTTCGCTTTGGAAGGAATTCCCGGAACAGCTTTCTATGAATTTCCTGAAATCCAAGACCACCAGGCTTTCAAAGGGATTTACAGAACAGCGATGGATACTCTTCCTTTGAGTGATTCCCAAAAAGTGGAATTATTGGAAGAAGCGAAACAAGTTTTCGATCTGAACAAAAATCTATTTGTAGAACTGGAAGAGGATTTGAAAATCAATATCGGTGCTGAAAAATTCCAAGAGTTGATCCCGGTAGGATAGTGACTTTCCCTTATACATTAATCACCCTTGTTTTTCTTTCCATGTTGCCGGTCACGATGATCGTCCCTGTTGTCAAGGACATCATCAAAGACCGGTTACTCGGTTCAAATTGGGAAGTAGCTTATTTTACAAGCATTCCCATGCTCGGTTCGTTTTTATTCGCTCCGGTAGCAGGGATGATTTCAGACAGATTTCGCAATAGAAAGTATTTTATTGCGGCATTTTGTTTTGTAGACGCCTTTTTATTCTACCTTCTCACTCAAATCCATGATATGAATTTATTCCTTCTGGTTCGTTTCTTTGAAGGTGCTTCACATATCTTTATCATAGGACTTTTACTCTCTTCCGCAGCGGACAGAGAAAACGACCCGGAAAACACACGTTACTACGGCAAAGGAATTCTTATGGGAATCACCGGGATGTTTTTATCCTTAGGCGGTGCATTCGGAATGCCTCTTGGGATTTTAGGTAGGAAAAATCCGCTCCTTCCTTTTTACGTAGGTTCAGGGATTTTGGTTTTTGTGGGACTCGTTGCACTTTTCAAGCTGAAAGACACTGGTGTTCATAAACAAAAGGAATTCAAACTTTCTCATCTCAAAACGGCAATCATCGACAACCCTTATCTATACGTTCCGTTCTTATTCAATTTTATAGACCGCTTTACAGTCGGGTTTATCATTTCATCCTTCAATATTCATCTGAGAGAGACCTTGGCATTTCACCCTGGGATTTTAGGAGTATTCTTAGGACTGGTCCTGTTTCCGATGAGTCTACTATCTTACCCGTCAGCATTGATCTCCCGCAAAACAGGCGTTTTACCTCTAGTGTTGGCAGGTTCTTTGATATACGGAATTTTCCTCGGACTTTCGGGAACTACTGACAATTTCTGGCTGCTCTTCACCTATCTTCTGATATGTGGAATCGGTGCGGGAGTGATGTTTGTTCCATCCATGATGCTTGCGAGCAAAATGTCCCGTTCCGGTTTGACTGCTACCACCATGTCCGCATTCACAGGGATCGGATCTCTCGGTTTTATGTTGGGTCCGGTTGTCTCAGTACAAATGGAAGGCGTCTTCAAAGCAAATTTGCCTGCGGAATATTCGTTTCCCGCATTATCTTTCTTTTTCGGATTTTTGGAAATCGGGCTTGTGCTTCTCACGATTCCATTCTTCAAAAAAATCCTGAAAAAAATCAAGATTGCAGAGAAAGAAAGACATGAGATTCCACTTGCCAATTCCACTCCACTTGTCTAATCTTAGAATAGAATTTACATTATGAGGTGAACTGTGAAACGTTCTCTAATCTTTTTTTCTTTTTCTCTAGTCCTGCTAACATTTGTTTCATGTAGCTCCGGAAACAAAGTAACTTCCGACAGCTCCAAAGTGCATCCGCATACGGCGCTCCGCAAATTGGAAATTGATATGATTAAAGTCGGTGATAGTCTGGTTAAAACGGAAGCAGTTCTCGGCAAACCTACTGAAAAATCATCCGATCCTGCCGGCACCGTTCAAGTATGGTGGCTTGCTGAAGACAAAAATGTTCCGGAACAGTATTATACTTTGAAAGAAAAACCGGAAGAAGCCGATGGGAAATTCATCAAATTGATTTTTGATGCTAAAAACAAAATCGTTTCCAAAGATTTCAAACTTTAGTCTTCCGAAGAGTCATCCTCTTCCGATTCCGAATTTGCAGGAAGAGGGAAACCAGGAAAACTAGGTTTCTCTTTTCCTTCCAAATCATCGTCAAACATATCAAAGGTGGTAAACCCCAAAACAAAATCCAACGCTTCCGCGATATTGAAACCTACTCTGGCACCACCGTAAATCCCGCCTACAAATTCGATATTCCACAAAAATCCTTTTGGATACCCGAACGGCTTTTCTTCACCTTTGGGCAAATACATCATCAGATCTTTGTTTCCCGTTTGGTTCACTATATCGAGAGTGAGTTCTCTTTGGAATGTTTCTTTTTTACGTTTTTTCCTCTCACCCACAGGATCATTGAAATAAGAATAATAACGCATTTTATAACTTTTGAGGTTGGCTCTTTCATCTTCCGTCAGTGGAATCCCTTTTTTGTCCACAATCCAATTTCCTTTGTCGTCTAACATAGGAAGACCGGAATGATGACTTTCCCCGCCTAATATACCGAATACGAGCTGTTGGGAATGATAACCGCCAAAGTTCCCTCCGCGAAGTCCGTAACCGCGACCCAAATCCCTTTTGCCCATTTCCGATTCCCCTCCTTGGAAAAGAAATCCGATGGGCAAAGGTCCCAATTTGATGGCGGCACCGTACATGGGTGTTTCCCCGCCTACTGTGACAACGTCTTGCATGTCCTTGCGTCTATTTTTCCAGTAGGTGGCACAATTTGCCAAAAGGAAGAGTAAGAGAATTGGGGTCCAAAATCGCATTCTTTTCCAGTTTTTAAGATTTTCTACTTTTCGGAATCAAAAAAACAACAAGTCTGGGAAGATATGGCAGAGATGATCAAGGAAGATGATTTTCCAATGATAGAAGTGAAAAAAATGAACGAAACGGAAGTTCGTCTATTTGCCCTTCTTTTCAATCTTCTGAAGGAACCGAAAGGGATTTCCTTTCAAAGATTCCGCAAAATCATGCCTCGTTATTATCGAAATGAAGATATAGATTCCGATCGCAAAAAATTATACAGAGATCTGGGCCAATTGAAGTCCATGGGATTCAATATCAAAGTTGCCAATTTCGGATTCCAATCGGAAGATCATTTTCCCTATTATTTGGAAAAAGAATCTCTCGATTCCGTTCTTAAATTTTCCAAAGAGGAATTGGAATTTCTATCACGTAAGCTCTGTGAGGTGGAAAATCAGGACAACGAAACTCTACTTTCCCTTTCTCAAAAACTTTTTTCAAAAAACCTCGAATTGTATCCGAAAGGAATCAAAATCAACAAAAGAAAAAAAGAATCCGATACAAACGAAGAAACCGATCTGATCAAAGTCATCCAAAGCATCAAAGACAAACGGGCTTTGGTAATCCGATACGGTGGAAAAGAAAGAATCATAGAACCTTACAGATTGATTCGAAAAAACTCGGAGGATTTTTACTTATTGGCATACGACCGTAGTCGGAAGAATTTACGCAGATTCATACTTCCCAGAATCGAAGTCAAAAAAGATCTGAGAGAAGATTTTATTTCCAATAAAAAAATCACGGACAAGGATATGAATTTTCATCCGCTCGGCTTTGATGTTCATGAAGAAGAAAAGTTGCAAATCTCTGTTGCAAATCATTATTCGGATTCTTTGGAAACATTTTTAAACGGATACCCCTATTCCCTGGAAGACAACACATTTACAATCCAAACAACCAATCAAGCGGCGCTCTTTCCTTTTTTCACAAAATACCCTGACGCATTGCAAACATCTGCGGAAAATCCGTTTTGTGTTTCCTTTCAAAATCATCTGAAACAAATCCTAGAGACTTACAAGAGTGTCGCTTAATCCCGTTCATTTTCCGATCACCAAATCTCAATTTCTTAATTTTACAAAATGTGTGAATTCGTTTTATATCCTCAACCAAGGACTCATCACAAAACAAAACATCCAACATAGCGGTAATTTGGAATGGAGTGAGTTTCAGGATTTATGCAGATCTTTATTTCCAAACGCAATTTCGATACCGAAATTCTTATCCAAGGAAGACCAACTAACGGAAACTTTGAATGCGATCCGGGAAAGAAAAACAATCTTTCATAGTTTTTTGGAAAATGAAACTTTCTCCTCAGCTATCGAGTGTTTGGTGCCTGAATCGGATTCTTCCGGATGGACGCTCTGGGATTTTCGTTCCGTCGGCTCTCAAAAACAGGATATATTACGATCTTTATACTTCCAAAAAAAATTATTGGAGTCTTTTGGTATCCGAGTTTCGCAAATCAAAGTCATCCGAATCAATTCCGGCTATGTTCACATTTCCGAATCGATAGATAAAGAAAGTTATCTGGTATTTGACGATGTTACCGAACGCATAGAAACGGAAAAAAATAGATTCGACCTGGAATGGAATCTTTTCGAGAATTATAAAGAGAATCCGAACTTTCCCCTGTTTACCGAAGATTTTCATACATGCAAATCACCTAAATCCTGTTATCTGGACAAGGTTTGTTTTCCCGATTTGGATCGAAGGGAAATTTTCGATCTGAGAGAAGGTCATGATCTTGCAAAAAAATACTATCTGGAAGGTTTGGGAAGTTTTCTCGAAATCCCGGAAGAAGAATTGACCCCCGTCCAAAAAATCCAAAAGCAAAGTCATGAAACCGGCAATTTGTACATCGACTTCCCCAAAATGCAGGCCTATTTGGAAAATGTAACTCCGAAGGTCGCCTTTTTGGATTTCGAGTCCGTCAATCCCCTACTTCCTATTTTTACGAACTCCCGCCCTTTCCAACACATTCCCTTTTTATTTTCTTTGCACATCTGGGATTCGGAAACGGACGAATTGACCCATCATACTTATATCCATGAACCGGACGGAACCGACCCGCGCTTATCTATCTTGGAGCATTTGTCAAAGAAACTGCAAGAAGACATAACAATTTGCTCCTTTAATGACTTTTTTGAGAAATTAGTAATCGAAGAAGCTACGCAAGTATATCCTAATTTTATAGAATGGTGGAGTACAATCCGTCCGAAATTTATTGACTTAGCTTTGCCATTTAAAAAATTTTGGATCTATCATCCCAAACAAAGAGGCAAAGCATCCCTGAAGGACATACTTCCCGCCATCACGGAGGTAAGTCATGGGAACCTAACAATCAAAGAAGGACAGGACGCAAATTACCAATTCTTACGATTATTAAAAAAGCACGTGACAGATGATGACAAAAATCGTGTTCTTGGAGATTTATTAAGATACTGCGAAATGGATACTTACGGATTGTTTCTTATCTATAAGAAGTTGAAAAATGAGATCTCGATTAGTTAATGTTAGTAGATATTAAACGTTCTATCACTGGGTTTGCTTTTTCCATGCCCGAAAATTGGGTTCACTCTCTATTTGGAGGAGCTGTTATTTCGAATGAGCAGGTATTGAACGCACAATGCCAGCTAGCTTGCAATTTTGCCCGGTTCCTACCCAAGGTGGAAACTCTGACCGCCCACAAAGCCCGCAAACTTTACGCAGAAAATACCAAAATCTTCGACGAAGCCCCAATTGGGATTTCTCATATAGAAGACAAATTGATTCCCACGCCTTCGGCATCCTTTATCCCCATCCGCCTTTACAACGCACACCCTCAAAAAGGAAATCTCCCCATCGTCATTTACTTCCATGGAGGAGGATTGACCATAGGTTCTCTCGACACCCACGATGCACTTTGCAGACGAATCGCTTATTATTCCAAAGTCATCGTAGTATCTGTAGGCTACCGCCTGGCACCGGAACACCCTTATCCTGCAGCAATTGATGATGCCATGATCGCCTACCAGTATGTAAGAAGCATTGCTTACCTTTTCGGAGGTTCCCCGAACGCCATTGCGGTAGCAGGAGACAGTGCCGGTGGTTTACTGGCAACGGCTCTCTGCATTCGGGCAAAAAAAGAAAAGATGCCGCTTCCTGTTTACCAGGCATTATTGTATCCGGTAACAGATGTTTCTCGGGAATCGGAAACTTATGATACTTATGGGGACAAATTCATTCTCACGAGAAGCACTCTTCGCTGGTTCATTCGAAATTACACACCGGATGAAAGAGACAGAAGATTGACCGTCAATTCGCCACTTCTTTCCGATCCCAAGGATTTGAAAGGACTTCCTCCGGCTTATGTCGCTACTGCAGGATTTGACCCGCTCTCCCACGAAGGAGAGGCCTATGCCCAAAGCCTGGAATCTGCGGGAGTAAAAGTGCAGCACAGACATTTTCCTTCCCTAATCCACGGGTATTTGCATCTGACAGGGATCATCCCTGCGGCAAAAGAAGCGGAAACCGATTTTTTACAGTCCCTCCATTCTTTTTTCGCTACAAGAAAATTCTAAAAATCTTCATTCAAGTATCGACAGGATAGAATTCGATACTATAAAGGACTGTAAGTTTACTTGAGGTACGTCATGATTCATCGTTTGAACGCTTTGTCTTTATCGTTAGTTCTATTCTCCGGGATAACCGTCTCCCTGTTCGCGGAAAGACCTGCCTCTGTGACAATGAAAGATAGAGAGACCCAAAAACATATAGATGCCCAAAGATCTTCCGGATTTTCGGACAACGAAGTGGACACCTTACATGGTTTAGTGGGAGAGCATCTTCGCAAAATGAAAAAACTGCAGGATCTTGGTGTTGATAAATCCGCAGCCCAGTATCTGGCCCATACTCCGACAGAGGTAAAGCCGCTTTATAAAAAAGATGATGCGGGTAAATTATATTTGGAAATCAAACTTCCGCAAGGACAGTCTTATATTGATTGGCCGAAAGTTTACCTTTATGACGGAACTGCCTTTGTTTATCCCAAAGAAGACTTTTCCGACCTGGATAAAATCATTTTGGCATTCAGAAGAGTGAATGCGGACGGAACTATTCATGTGAAGGAAATGCGCAGACTCATCAATCCTAGTCCCAGGGCCGGGAGCCCTGACAAAGATGAAAAAGGGGAAGCAAAGATCGATACAAACTCGGATATCATTTTGGAATATTTTCAAGCGTTGACTTCTGACACTATTTGGCCGAACAAACCTGTGCAAAAGGATCCCGCCAATATCACCATGATATTGAATGACGACAAAGATCCTCTTCCTTATGAAAAACAAAAACATATCATGCTAACTTACAAAAAAATGTTACGTAAGATCAGCAAACATACTTCTCGCAAACTTCGTGATATGGAACTCGATCAAAGACAGTTGGTTACAAAGATTCTGGATTATAACTAAAGACTCGTTAAACGAAACAAACCTTGGGCTTCAGGAATTTGCCTGTTGCCCGCGCTTGATGAGGAGCTGCGATATTGTCTGCTCCTCAGTCACATACTTTCTCTTTAAATAAGAAATCGCATTATTGATAAAAGTTGGTACATTTTTATCCGCGTCCAATAGATCTAGCTTTGTTTGCATCAGCTCGTCTATCGTTGCCAAAGCCAGTCTTCTCTGACTCTGGTGCAGTTCAAAATCGTCTTCTTCTATCTCATTCATTTTTATTCTTGGAAGTTATCGGCAGCTTCAACTCCTCTCTTCTCATTTACGAACAGATTGATAATCAACGATAGAAGATAGAAAAGCGCAACGACTAGGAAAGCATTTCTGAGTGTTACCAAAGTTTGGATAAACCCGAACAAAAATAAGCCGATAGCCGCCGCGATCTTTCCCGACAATCCCCACATTCCGAAAAATTCACCCGACTTGGACTCAGGAGAAAAAATTCCAACCATCGCGCGGGAAGCCGATTGAGTGGAGCCAAGTCCCATCCCTGCCAGGGAAGAAATAAAAACAAACACCCACTGAACCGTCCAGGCTTTGCCCAGAACAGTATTCAAAATCAGAGTGACGTCCTGAACAAAATAAATCAGTCCGCAAACACCCAACCAAAGAACAAGCGTCAGGTTGAACGTTTTTTTCGCACCTATACTGTCCTGGATCACTCCGAACGCAAGGGCACCGATAGCTGCGGAAATCTGAATGAAGATAAACATAACTTGTTTGTGTTGTGCTTCTATATGGATTTCCTGGGAACCATAGATAAAGGCAAAGGAAATCACGATGGCAAGTGCCGCCATAGTAAAGAAAAGAGAAACCAAATAGATCATCAAATCTTTGAATCGACTTGCATATTTCAACGTATTAACAACACGATTGACACCTTCTTTCAGGTAGTTCACCTTGCTGGGAATACCTTTTGGAAGTTTCGGCTCTTTCATCAAAAGAAAAGTAGGAATTGCGGCAATTAGAAAAAAGACGGCAGTATAAGGACCGACCAATTTTAGATTTTCATAGTTTGCTAATGTATAATCGCCGAGAGTGGTTGCAAGTACAACCGATCCGATTCCTCCGAAATATCCGATGCCCCAAGCATAACCTGAGATCTTGCCCAGATCTTCTTTTTCTCCGAGGAAAGGAAGAAAACTCGCCGCGAAATTTTCACCGCTTGCAAAAAAGAAATTGGATAAAGCCACTAGCACGAATCCGAGCCAAACATAACCGGGATCAACATAGTATAACAGAAATGTGGTGATTATACAACCGACATAACTGATAAACAAAAATAATTTTTTAGTGGAAGAATAGTCGGTAATGGCGCCGAAGATAGGTCCGGTCAAGACGACAAACAAATAAGATACTGCAAGTGCCCACGCCCATAGGGAATTTCCAAATTGGAAAGGGTTTGCAGAATTCGGGTCCGACGGTACGACCAATTGGGTGAAAATCTCACAGTAAACTACACTGATAATTACTGTTGTATAGGATGAGTTTGCAAAATCAAACATGCACCATCCAAAGATCTCTCTGTTGCGACTTTTTTTCTTTTCCGGACTGATATCCTTTGCCATAAACTTTTTGGATTTTTCCTTATCTGAAGTAATTAAAGAGTTTCCCTCCCTTTCCAATTTCTGTCAAATGATTAGTGTTGTTGTGGACAGTTTCGATTTAAATTCCCTAATGCGACCCAAACGGGTTTGTCTCTGTAAGATGGTGACGGAAAAAGAATTGGTAGACGCCATCCGAGATGGAGCAAATTCTATGGCAGATATACGAGAAAAAACAAGAGCCACTACAGGTTGCGGCACCTGCTCTCCGCAGGTTTACCAAATCCTTCAGAGGGAATTGCAAATTCTTACCGCAAGGAAACCTGAATGAAACTTTCGATTAATATGGCGATGACTCTGGATGGCAAAGTAGTGCGTCCCGATGGACGTTGGTACGGACTCACTTCCAAAGATGACAAACACCAAATGGATGTCTATCGTTCCCAATCGGATGCATTGATTATAGGGAAAAACTCAATCATCAATGACAATCCGGTTGTCAAAATCAGAGCGTTTCCGAACGTTTTGAACCCTAGGCCGGTCATTTTAGTTAGAAAAGGTTCTCTCCCCATCAACAAACATGTCTTCGAAGAATCCGATCATATACCTCTTGTTATCTGCACCAAAATCAATTTGAAAGAGATCAAAACCGATTTGGAAAACCGAGCGGAGATTTTCGCTTTGGATTCGGAAGATATCGATCCTAAAAAAGTGACAGGGATCTTAAAAAGAAAAGGTTACAAGAATGTACTCTTGGAAGGCGGACCCAAGTTGAATTTTTCCTTTTTGGAAGGAGACTTGGTGGATAGGGTATATATCACAATTGTTCCTTATATCATCGGCAAAAACGGACTCCCCGGGATTGCAGACCAAAGCGTCGAACTTCCCAAATTCGACCAGAACGCTTGGAAATTAGCTTCTTCCATCACCAAAGGAAACGAAATTTTTCTTACTTACGAAAAATAATCAGGCACTTAAGAATCGTAATAAGTTGACAGAGTCTTCGGGCAAAATAGTTTGACATTAAGTTATTTAAGAATAAGAGGTTTGAAATGAATTTACTTTACCGTTTGCTTGCGACAAAAAAAGACATTACTTTAACTATAATCCGGGTGACCCTCGGGATCGTGATTTTACCTCACGGAGCTCAAAAACTTTTGGGTTCTTTTGGTGGTTATGGTTTTGACGGAACTATGGGATTTATGACAGGACAATTGGGAATTCCTTCAGTTTTTGCTTTCCTTGCAATCATTGCAGAGTCTTTCGGAGCACTTGGACTCATTTTAGGTCTTTTCACTCGCCTTGCGGCTTTCGGAGTATTTGCAACCATGCTGGTTGCGGCATTGCTCGTTCACCTTCCAGGCGGATTCTTTGCTCCGAACGGAATTGAGTATTTTATCTTAACTTTCGGATTGGCAATTCCTGTAATCATCAAAGGCGCGGGATCATTCTCCCTTGATGATTTGATTTCTTCCAAATTGGAAAAATAATATTCCCACCTAACAAACATACTCTGCCAAACAAAGGTTTCAGAGCATGTTTGTTTTTTTTCAAAAAACGGCTGATTCTTATATAAATGATTTGAATAATGTTTCGCAATAATCTCCTTCTATCTTTTTAGTGTTTATTAGATAAACACTGGTCAGGAAAAGAGAAATGAGTAGTTTAAAAACAATTTTAGCATTATTAGATGGAGCAGAATTAAAAAATTGCCCTTCCCCCGAGAGTATCGAAGTAGATAAAGTGTTACCTCTCACTAGTAAAAATGCAAAATTTATTTCTTTTGTTTCTTCCAAAACATTCATAAACGATGCAAAGGCTTCGGAAGCAGCGGCAATCCTTGCTTCCCCCGAACTTGCGGAACTCATCCCTGACAAAGTTCTTATCGTAGTTCCTCAGGTCGAGCTCGCTCTTAGCAAAGTATTACTTCATTTTTCACCCCTAAAACAACCCGATGGAAAAATAGCGACTAACGCAAGTATCCATCCCACTGCAAAAATAGGTGAAAACACAACTATTGGAAATTTTGTTACTATCGGCGAAGGTTCCGTCATCGGAAAAAACAGCATCATCGGAGACGGTGTCAAAATCGAACATAACGTATCCATCGGTGACGATGCAAGAATCGGAATGAACTGTGCATTTTATCATGGAACCAAAATCGGAGACCGATTTACAGTATTTGCCAATTCCACTTTCGGCGGGGACGGTTTCGGGTTTGTATTTGCCAACGGAAAACACAACAAACTGCCGCAAGTAGGCAAAGTGATCATCGGCGATGACGTGGAAATAGGTGCAAATTGTACTGTAGATAGGGGCGCAATTACTGACACAACGATCGGAAACGGATGCAAATTCGATAACATGGTTCACATCGCACATAACTGTAATGTGGGAAACCATGTTATCATCGCGGGTCAATCAGGACTTGCAGGAAGCGTAACACTCGGAAATTACGTGATCATCGGCGGCGCTTGTGCGATTAGCGACCATTTAACGCTTGTTGAAGGGACGATCATCGCTGGAGGATCTTCCCTCCGCACTTCTCCCAAAACAAAAGACGTATATATCGGTTGGGATCTCGGGCTAAACTTTCCCGACTTCCAAAAATATAGAGTGAACATCAAGAACATAGTGGTCTTGAACAAATGGATCAAACGAATCAAAGAAGTTGAAAAAAAATTAGGAATCGATCTCCCCGATCCGAATTAAAAGAAGTTCGAAGTTTTAATGAGGTCCCAAGCCGTAGCTTATAGTATTTGGAATTTGAGTTTAGGTTTGGGCATTCTAATCTGGCAGGCGAAATCCTATGCTTCGGCGAACAGTACATACCGTTCGGAAATACTTTTTACATTCGCAATTGCATTATTTCATTTCATCTATTCCATCCGGTTTTGATACAGACGGCTTCTTATTCGGGCCGATCCATTTGGTGGGGATTCATTTTCTCTTACTTGCCTATTACAATCTAATCGCTGTTTTTTATCAGATAGAGCCTTTGATTGAAGCAGGTATGAGAGGAGGAGGTTTTACCTGCGTATTTTTGCTAGCGCTTGTTATCTTAGGAATATTATCTCCGATGGTACTGCTGATTCCTTTGGTAGACCTCATCAGTGTTGTTTTTTTGCTTGGGAAAAGATTGATTCGGCGTTAGAATCTGTTTTCGAAAGATCCATCCAAGTAGACGGCAAAAGGAAAGACGGACTTAAGAAGCGAGTAGTCCTTGTATTGATTGAATCAGAATATCTTGGGTCCAAGGTTTTGCCAAAACCACTTGCGCCTTACCGATGTTTTTTGCTCTATCAATCGACTCGGGATCGGCCTGACCAGTAAGTAAAATCTTTTTGATTTTGGGATAGGTATTGTTGATTTTAATGAAAAACTCATCCCCTTTCATTCCAGGCATCAACCAATCGCTGACTATGATCACAATGGTTTCATCGGGACGCTCATATTCATCTATGATTTCGATGGCTTCTTCAGCGCTCTCCGCAGTCTCGTAAATATAGGACAACCCGAAAGCAGATCGCAACTGTTCTTTCAGTGCCTCCAGAATGGAAGATTCATCATCAACGCATAAAAAAACGGACTTACTCATATTCTGTTCGGAAGGATGACCGCAAATGTCGTTCCCTTTCCCTCTATACTCTCAAATTGAAGAATCCCGTTATGTTTGTCGACGATTCTTTTTACTATATCCAAGCCAAGTCCTGTCCCTTCCCCGCGAGCTTTGGTTGTAAAAAACGGCTCGAAGATCCTGGATTGAATCTCCTTTGGAATCCCCTTCCCTGTATCGGTAAAGCTGATGGAAACCGAATCTTCATTAACGATCCGGTAGATCCGAATGTTCAGACTTCCTTTGAAGTCCATTGCCTGCAAAGCGTTATGAATGAGATTCGTCCATACTTGCGCCAATTCATCAGGGTAACCGTAGATCTCGGAAACCTCCTGAAATTCACGAATGACTTCAACACCTTTCTTTGTTAGGTTCTGATAGATAAGAAGTACAGTTTCAATCGAATCCTGAATATGGACCAAAGATTTTTCTTCCTTATGATCTTGGTGAGAGTATTTCTTCAAAGCAAATATGATCTTGGAAGCCCTCTCGACGGCGAGTTTGATATTGTCGGAATTTTGTTTCTGCCGGACGATTTTATGAGCAAGAGTAATCAAATTTTGATCGGTTTGATCCTTGAGAAGCAACTTCCAATCTTCCAGATTATCGTAGCCTCCCAGATCAACTAACATATCGGAGATGGAATCAATGTCATTTATTCCCAAACCTATTAAGTTTTCTATAATTGTTTTCTTTAAATTTCTCTTTTCTTTCGAGCTGAAATACACCGAAGACTTGGGATGAGAAACCAACTGAAAAAAACGATCTCGAATCTCTTTGGTTTGAAAATTGGACGGTTCGGGCAATGTCTGTAAAATGTATTCCATTCCATCCGCTAAATTTTCAACCGATGCCTGGATGGCACCCAATGGAGTATTGATCTCATGCGCGACTCCCGCAACTACTTGTCCCAATGCCGCCAGTTTTTCGGAATGTACCAGCTGGGTTTGAGTTTCGTTTAATTTTTTCAAAGTCTGATTCAGTTCCAGATTTGTTTTCTGTAATTCCAAATTGGTTCGATTCAGATCTTTGAATAATAAGGAAATTTTTTCTTTGGAGATCCGAAACGCTTCCGCAAGAAAACCGATCTCATCCTTGGATTGATACGTAACGGACAAATCCCAATTTTGATTTCCAATCCCGATCGCTACCGCCTGCAATTCGGTAATTGGTTCGCTTACTTTTTTGCGAATGATAAACGAAGAAAGAACAAGAGAAAAAATTACTGATAAAACCAGAATCAACATCAAAACAATCAGAAAGATACTTTTTCTCTGATACTCCTTAACCGAATTATCGGTTCTTTTTTCCAGTTTTTCAAAGAAACGGTCAATCGGTTTCATGATTTCTTTCTTATCGCTATGATATTTGCCATCATGCATCAAAGAAATCGCCATCTTTTGGTTAGGTGATTTTCTGATGACGAAATTTCCTTTCCCGTCATCATATAATCCTTTCATTGCGTTCATCGCAATGTTCTCGGTAGAAACGAGGCTATCCGAATTTTGCTGCGCTTGTTTTAATTTTTGAAATTCATCGTCCGTAAAACCCAAGTCCATCATCATAAAACGAAGCGGTTTATTTTCCGAGTATGGCCTGGGACGAACCTGAGAATCCAAAACAAGATCCCAATAGATTCTTTCATAATTTTCCGGTCGGGGTTTTTCTCCGTTGCGAATCGCAAGAATTTCCCAGAAAAAATCTTCATACATTTTATTTCCGGTAATCACATACGTGCGGGCAAAACGGGTGAGGTCATCCGAGGTTTGTCTCAACTCATCTGCGACTTTATACGACTTATATCGAATCTCCTGGCTCTTTGCCAATTTGGATTGAGTGTCAAAGAGCAGAAAAGTGCATAAAATCAATAAACTCAGTAAAAAGATATTGAAACCGAACAAAATGGAAAACATGGATTTGAGTTTCACAAGGTATCTTTCCTTTTATAAATCGATTGCCACCAAACAGACATCATCTTCCGGATCTTTTTTGCCGATAAATCGAGCAAGTTCGGAAAGTATCGCATTCAAAAAAACTTCCAATTTGAATTTGGAATTTTCTTCCAGAATTTCGGGTAAGACCGCTTCAAAATAAACTTCCTGATTTACATGCCTTCCGCTTTTCGCTTCGGTCAATCCGTCGGTATAAAATAAAATCCTGGTTCCTTTTTCAAACTTGGCATCAAAACTTACGTATCCTTTGCCTTTGGATTTTCTTACGGCACTGCTTTGCACTCCCAAAGGAAAACTTCCCTTTTTCAAAGGGAAAAGTTCTATCGTATTTTTATAAATCTTAAAAGGCATCGGATGACCTGCGGAAGAATATCTGACCGTTCGGTTTTCCAGATCAAACAAGGAATACATCGCTGTTACAAAACGATTGTCTATATAGTCCATAATGGAATCATTTACAAATTCCAGAAACTGGGCAGGGTTTTCCTTCAACTCAGGACTAGCTTGTTGGATCGTACTTTTCATAATCGCGGTAATAAAAGCGGATGGAACCCCGTGCCCTGCAACATCACTAATAAATATGCCAAACTGATTTGAATTTGGAAATTTGATGAAATCACAAAAATCTCCTCCAACTTCATCTAACGGTTTATAGGCGAATGCAATTGATTCGTTAGGATTGGAAGAAGGCAATAACTTCTTCTGTACTTTTGCAGCCATAGCAAGTTGATTGCTAAGGGTTTTATTTTTTGATTTTACCTTATCCGATTCCAACTCCAAAGCATGTTGGATTTTTGATTTTTCGGTAATGTCAAACACACTCAGCCGGAATATAGTTTGATTTTCCGTAGGAAGAAAAATCTTTCTACCGGAGACAAGACAGGTGATCCGGTCTCCACTCCTTTTTAAGATATCCAATTCCTGATCGTTTAGATTATTTCCTTCAATTAGGTCTTTGAGAAATTTTTCAAAAATGATTTTGTTCTCTTCACTTAATACATCCTGAAATGTTATTTTTCCGACCATCTCCCTTTTGGAATACTTCAACCAGTCCAAAAAAGTCACATTCGATTTTAAAATTAGTCCTTGGTGATTTACCGTCAGATAACCGCAAGGAGAGTTATTGTACAAATCATCCATCTCTACATATTGATTTAATATCTGATAGTCTTTCTGCAGAAGAATTTTGGACTTTGCTCTCAGCTCGAGTATAGTCATTATCCTTTGGGCAAAAAATTGGAACATTTCTTTGGTCCTGGCGGTTTCTTCCACTGCGGAACCGGAGAGAACGGAGAGTACACCAATTGGTATTCCCAGTTTCGTAATGATAGGATATCCGATATAGTAGGAGTTTGTTGCACTTGATAAATCGGAACAAACTTCCGGAACAACTATCAATGTTTCCCCTCCCTTTTTTACCTGCAAAACATAAGGTGTTAAGGAGGAAAGAGATCCGTTTTTCAAGCCGACGCTATTGTCGAAATGAACCTCTTCTATACCAAGCCAACTAATAAATGCTATCTCTTCCTTTATCGAATTTGCAAAAAAAACAAGTATCTCCTCCAATTCTGGAATGGGGGAATTCGGAGGGAGCTGATAGATTCGAAATGCTTCTAAAATTTGAGAATTTTCATCTATCATGCGAATCTCATATCAATTTTACCCGGATTCGATTTTCTTGTATATTCGTTTCATTATGAAGCGAGGGCTCGCAGGACAAAATTTGTCCCAAAATCCGCTAATCCGCTCCTTTGTTTTCCCTGCCGATCAATCTCTATTCAAAATGCCTAAAAAATTGCACTCTTCAGTAAATTGGCTGAAAAACAGAACGAACTAACCTTTGTTAAATTAAAAGCAAACGATCGTTATCCTTAAGTATAATAGGAGAACCATATCTTACCCGGAGACTAAAGCTCTCTCCCAGTCCCGGATTCGGTTTTCTACTCAATTTTCTGAAGATCTCTCCGGGTAAGTTTTTCTTGCTTTTTCCTTTTCTTGTAAATAAATTGACAATATAAAATTGATAGATAAGTAAATTATCTTTCGTCGAAAAAGACATTCGGAAATAGGAAAGATATGGAAAAGAACTCCCGTCCCATGGACCACATTACAAATACGGAACAGAAAAACCACGTCATTCTCAAATATTTAATCAACCAAGAGATATTGGTTAAGATGAGTGATCTGGATCAATCTGGAATGATTCTAAAAGCTGCCCCGGGGTCGGATGAGATCGTTCTGCAACTTCCGGAAGTTTGGGACTTCTCTTTGAAAGAGCCGATTTTTTTATCCAAAGTGCTCGCCCGATACATTGAAATTCAATGTGCCTTTATATCCCAAGTAGACGACCACCAAGTCAAGCTAAAGGTGGAAAAAGTCGCTATTGCCAAAAAAGACCGCCAAGCTCCACGTTATCCGGTTACCGAAGAAGGTTTTGTCAACATCACAAACATCATTAGTTCCAAGACCATTATAGAAGCAAATATGTTTAATATTCCGACTCTTGTACGTGTGAATTTCGAAGAGTATGAAAAAAAGCTAAATCAAAATCCGAATGACTTTGTTTCCATCAGTGTATTCAAATCAGATTCGGAAAGAGCCTTTGAAGTCGTCAAACGCACTCAGAAGATTTTGTTACTGGAAGATTGCAGTGATTTAAAATCGTACAACAACCCGGATCCGAATTACATAGATTACGAAGAAGAGATTGACGATCATTTGGAAGCTGCTATCCAAAAATACAGAGATAAAAAAACCGCATCGGAACTGATTTTTCCAATCATCTATACAAATGAATTGGAAGAACAAATCCCTATCGGATACGTTTGGGTACAGAGCAAAGAAAACAAAATTACAAAAGATTATGTTAGTCGGGTACAAACGTTGATGGTGGAAATGGTAGAAAGAATCAAAGACGCAAATTTAGCCAGGTCGGAAGCCCGATTTCCAGTATTGGATATTTCCACTACAGGACTTAAAATCAAAATCAATGACTCCAATTTGATGATGACTTTACCGAAACAGAAAGGTTTTTTATTTGATCTGTTTTTCAAAATGCAGGCGCCATTCCATGTATTTGTCAGAGTCGCTTGGTGGAGAAAAGATGATGAGGGCAATCTTATTTTGGGCGTTGAATTTTCAAATAAGTCAAGAACCTATTCTGAAAAACAAAGGTTCGAACAAAACATTGAAGTCGTAAAACAAATAGGTAGCGCAGCTTAATTAAATTCCCATAAAATTAGAGTGGAAAATGAACTGAACCCTAAGATCTTTGATTTGATTTCACTCTTTGGGAGGACTACTTAAAATGAAACGAACGTATCTGTTTTTCTGCTCATTCTGTCTTACATTTCTAATACAAAGCCCGATGATTTCTTCGGAAAAAGATCTGATCATTCAGGACATTAAATTGGGTACAGGAAAAGAAGCTTATTCCGGTTCAAATGTTACAGTCCATTATGTTGGCAAACTTTCAAACGGGGTGAAATTCGATAGTTCCAGAGATCGGAAAAAACCATTCGAATTCAATTTAGGAACAGGTGAAGTTATCAAAGGTTGGGATAAAGGGGTAAAAGGAATGAAAGAAGGCGGAGTTCGCAAGCTAACCATCCCTCCCGAATTGGGTTACGGAGCAAAAGGAACAGGATCCATCCCACCTAACTCTACTTTGTTTTTCGAAGTTGAATTGATAAAAGTTTACTAAATTCGAAACTATCCTACAACCAACGCACAAATGCAAAATCTGTGCGTCTCTGGCTATTTTATATACTTGGAATATCCTAACTCGATCTCTCGAATTACAAAATTAAAATAGTTTACCATATCTTTGTCGGAATGATACGCGCTTGCTTCCTTGCGGTAATATTCCGCCAAGTTGTCCCGAAACAAAGTCGTTTTTAAATCCGCTTTGCCAACAATGATTTCTTTGGTACGCCCTTTTATTTGTAAAGCTTCCGGAATTCGAACCACGGCAGAGATTTGCAAAATAGCGTGCTCTACTTCGGAAATGATTTTTTGATCGTCTTTTTTTCTCTCTTGTGCGGAGAGCAGATTTTTGATCTCACTTAAATTTTCTTCAATCCGGTTTCGTAGTTTTTTAGGGTCATACACCTTATCAAGAAGATGATTGTATTTTTTAGGATAAATAAACGATTCGGATGCTTTGATAAGAGATAAAAACCGTTCTTCCTGGGCAGAATGATTTTTTGCAGAACTTTTATCTTTGTTTGTTTTTTTGGAATCGTCTTTTCGCAAAACATAAGCCAAGATCACACCGAGCATGATGCTCGCAAACAAGCCTGTGAGTAAACTATTCAAACGATTGAGTGCAATTGCGATAATCATAGAAAGAACCGAACCGGAAAGAGCCGTGATAATCCCTACGGGAAGATTGAAATTTTTTTGAATCTCAGCAAGATTAAAAGCAGAAGTTTTTGTTTCCTCCTTTTCGATTTCTTTTTTAGGGGAGGAATCATTCGGTTCTTTATTTTCAGAAAGCGTATCGAAATTTTCATCTTTTCTCTCTTTCAAAATCCTTTTGATTTCTTCCAGAAAAACCAGATGTTCCTTATAGACAGGATCTTTCAAAGCTAGATCTTTCGTATTCATAACAACATCGGAAAAATATTTTTGGTCTACCGCAACCAAAGTTCCTTTATCTAATTCGACTCCGGCAGTAGTTACTCCCAAAGATTTGGACAAACCAGCTTGCAACTGTTCAATGGCAGATTTCTCTTCAAATTTCGGTAAAGATCGTAGGAATTGAATTTCTTGTTCCAGATTGATCAAACTGAGGCTAAGAGTTTTCTCCGTATGATCCATTACCCTATTTTTGATTTTAATTATGATTTCCGCTATTTTAGTTTCCAAAATATCTTTGCCTTTGGATTGGATTTCATTCAAAAGTTTTTCCAAAATGGCAATCGAAGCAAAACAAGAATCTTTGACTCTTTGCAATTCATCCGATTTGATCTGATCGAAAGGAAATCCTTTTATAAGAAAAATCAGTTCGTACGCAAACTTCCATCCGCCTTCTACCAATCTCTTTCCCGAACTCGGAATCTTTGTCTCCAAATCCTCAATCTGATCCAGGGCTTTGAGTATTTTATTTTCTTTGGCAAACTTCTTGAGATAATGAAACGAAAAACCGGAAAGCGCGTCCAACTGCACGGCAATGTGTTTGAATAGAGTGTCCAAGAAAGAATTTTGGGATAAAACGATATGATAGTTTTTATTTATTTCGTATAACTTGGAAGAGGCGCTAGCATAACTCACCAAATCTACGATAAAATCGGGAAGGGGAATATAAAAATAAGGCTCAAATCCTTTTTTCAGAATGAATTCAGCATCGGACTCAAAAGAAAATCCGTTCGGATTTAAAAACAAAATCCCTTTTCCATCCCGGTATAAAAGTCTCGCCCCCGGTTTTTCTTCGTCGATAACGGTTTCCCTGGAAGCAAAATTTTTCATCAATATGGCAATGATGTCTTGGGAATATTTAAAACAGGCTCTACGGTAAGGAATGATATCCGTCTTTTCCTTGTTTTGTGGAGCAACTAATGCGACCCGAACGACAAGTCCTGTATCAGTCTTAAGAAAATAAGGATAAAAATAAACGGATCTGTCTTTAAATCCGTTTCCAAAATCGGAAAGTTCTTTCAAGGCTTCACTGATCGCTTCCGGAGTTTTGTGATTTTCAGTAAGTTGAACCGCTTTTAGCAGAAGTTCTGAAATACTATCGAGTGTTAAAAGAAGAGACGGAGCTATTTCGGAACTACCGTGCATCGCAAGCCTTTGATGACGCACTCGCAATTCTTCCAATATCAATTGCGCAGTAAGAGAAAATCTCCCTTGGTTTTTGGGTAATCCTAAAATAGCAGCCCCGGAATTCCATTCCTCTTTTTGGGAAATGGTAGAGTCTTCTAAGGAAAAATTCTCTAAAGGATTTTCTGAGCTGTCTGGCATCGGATTCGGTCGGTTCCAATGTGATTTTCACAATAAGACCGCAAAATTCAAACGATAAAAATATTTATTTTATCAATTTTCAATTAAAAAGAACTGCAAAGGAGGTATTTTTATCGTTCTGTCTTAGTTACGGTTTGTAGTTCTTTGCATCATCAAGGCATTCGGATTGAAATACAATTTTATCCGTTTTGTTTATGTAAGACTGGACAAAGTTGACAATACTGTTTTGCGACTCCACCTGATAGTACATTGCGCATTTCGTATTGGTACAGTGTTTTCCATTTGCGGTATCCTGGTGGGTTGAGGAAAGAGGAATTCCTCCGTTTACAAATCCCAAAGCATGACCTATTTCGTGAATGACGGTAACCTGCTCTGCAATCGGTCTTGTAGCCGTAGAAGAAATATTTACCACATCTTTAAAAACTACCGTGACAGGAGTTCCGGAGATATTTACGCCTATCGTCGACTGACTTGCGGTTCCGTTATCACTATAATATCCGCGAACAAAAACTAAAAAAAATCTTGCAGTCGTATAATCAGACTTTTGCGATTGGTATTTTGCGCTCAAAGCAAGTATATCGGCTATGCTCCAAAGGGATTTATTTTGCGAAGGAATCGACTTCATATTTTCCAAGCTGGAAGGAATTGAAAATCCGACCGAATAACCTCTGTCAGCAAATATTGCCTTTAGATTGTCTTCCGTAACTGACCAGTAGGAACTTCCCCCTAATACAAAGTTGCCGATTTCCGGCTCTGCACCCGGTTCGTAAGCAACTTCCAGATTTAACTGCCTAACCGTTGAGAAATATACGGAAGGACTGTCCGGGTTTTGATAACTGCGCAAATAATACAGAAGCAAAATTCCGAGGCCATCATTTTGACGCTCCGGTTCTTTCTGGCAATTCGACAAAAATGAAATTAATAGGGAAAAGATAAGAATCGTTTGTTTTAAGTTTGAAGTTCTAAACATCTTTCCAGTATAAAGGGTTACCGAAAACAGTTCGTCCAATCCGAACAATTTGGACTAAAAAACGAAATTTCACTGGATTCTTTGGGTTATTTCTAATTTTAGTGAAATCAAAATGACTTTCCCGAATGAAATTTATTTAACATATTTATTGTTCTTTTTCAGCGGATTGTCTTTGCTTTTCGCAGTAGGCGAGATTTCCTTACGACCCAATTCAAAAAAAGAAAAAAGACTTTCGGCGATTTTTTTAATTCTTTCTTATTATTTTTTTCATTCGTTTCTCTTGTTTTCCGGACATATACTTTCCGTTCCACTTCTTCTTTTGACACCTCTCCCCTTCGTCACTTTACTCGGACCTTTGGTGCGTTCTTATATCTCTTTGGTCTTGAATCAGGAAGACCTTTCCAAAAGAGCATGGATTTTAGGATGCATTCCCGTAGGAATCGTGGTTTTGAGCTTAATGCCTTTTATGTTGAGTGATGTTTCCAAAAAAGATTACTTATGGAAAGAAGATGGTATGATTCGGATCTTCGCTCCCCGGAATGTGAAGATCGCTCTAGTGATTGCATTTTTCTCTTTATTCGTTCAATTTGCATTCATTGTTGTCAAAGTGTTTACAAACATACGTTTTGTTAGGTTTCGTTCGGAAGCAAACTTGCGGATTGTTTTTTACATATCCGTTTTCATTTTGTTTATCGTTCTGGTTGTTACCTTACAATTGTTTTCCTTCGTAAAAATTGGACAAGGAGTGCCCCTGATCTTTGTAGGAATGATTCCGATTTTACTATATCTGATAAAACAACGTTATCCCGAACTTTTCCTTGAAGTAAAGAGAGTTGTTGAAGAAGAAAGACAAATAAGAAAATCCCATTTAAAAAATCTCGATTTGATAGCTATCGGTAGAAAGCTAAATGATCTATTGGAAAGAGATAAAGTATATCTGGATGAAAATCTGTCCTTGGCAAAACTTTCTTCCTTTCTTGGAATCACGACTCACAAATTGTCCGAATATCTGAATTTGGAAGAAAAAACCCAGTATTTCCAACTGATCAATAAATACAGAGTGGAGGAAGCAAAAGAAAGGATTTTAAATCATCCCGAAGAAACCTTTTTGTCCATTGCCTATTCTTCCGGGTTCAACACCAAATCCAATTTCAATCAAGTATTCAAACAACTTACGGGCGTTACTCCTTCCGAATTCAAGAAGGAAAAAAAATCTAAAGATCGGTGACACAACGAACATTATGTGCTCTTCAATAAATAGTAATATTAAGAGATTTAAAAATCATTCCTAACGTGGCGGTGACAGTCGTACTATTGCCTACCATCGCATTAAAAGTGAAATTCGCAGATATTTGATTTTGTGGCACTGTGACGACCGCAGGCACGGTTCCGCTAACTGAGGGGGATAGAGTCAAACTAATCATTTCACCTCCCGACGATGCGGGAATATCAAGATTTACCATAAAGAGAAGGCCGCTTCCGATCGGAACGGAATTGTTTACAGAAGTCATGGAAGCAAGCTGAGGAGTTTCAGAAGCACCTACAACTCTGACCGAAGTAGTTCTAGTCACACCATTATAAGTTGCGCTCAATGTAACCGCCAAGTTTTGCACAATTCCGGTTAACAGCACGTTAGCGCTTGTCTGGCCGGTTAAAATGGTTACACCATTATTTGTAACAGACAAACTTGAGATATCACTTGAATTGATTCCGATGACTGTATCCGACGTAGCTGGACTTGACATTGTTAAAGTTAGCTGGGTAGGAATAGTTCCGGAATTAACGCTACCTACACGAATGTAAGTCGAACTTGTATTGAAATCAATTGATACGGGAGGTGTTCCTATATTATATGCGGTTGACGTTATCCCTGAAACAAGTCCTGCATTATCACGGGCGATAAATTTATAAGACGTTGTAGTATTATTCGGTGTAGCTAAACTTCCCGTATATAGACTACCGTTTGTGATTATCCCCGATACATCAAAAGAAGGATCCGTTCCATTCGTTGTATAAGCAATTTTTTGACAGCCCGAAGTCGCATCCGTACAAGTTGCAGTTACAAATTGTACAGGGTTATAGGTTCCTGAACTCGGAGTGACGGCTATGGCAGGTATTACACTGTCTACGGTAATTGTAGAAGCGGAAGTTCCTACATTATTAATAAGATTGCTCACACAAATATTAACTTTTCGAGCACCGTCTGATAATTGAGCACCCGCACTGACTGTTGTTGCTATCGCAACGCCGTTAACAACGGATCCGCTTACATTAGTGCCTGACGCAAGTATTCCGGAACTGCAATCCGATCCGATTTTTATTGTATAATTTCCACTCTTATCGGATTGCCAATTTAATTGGGGGCTGACCCCTCCCTGGATGGTAGATCCTGGCAAGACCGAGTTGATTGTGATGGAGGGAAGAATCGAATCAACAATATAGGATTCGGTATATAACACGGATACATTACCCGCTGAATCACAAGATTTGAATTTTAATGTGGTTATAGATGCATCAGGTGTAACAACCGCCGAAGAATATAACAAACCGTTTGTGATTGCACAAGTAGAATCGAAAGCAGGTGTTGTTCCGTTTGTCGTATAGGCCATCCGAAAACAACCGGCACCCCCGACATCACCACAATTCAATGTTATATTTTGTATGTTTCCATAACTCCCCGATGAAGGAGTCACCGAAACAGTCGGTGCAGTATCATCGCGAACAAAAGACTGGGTAATTGCTCCCGTAACTCCGCTACTCACGACACAGATACGATAAATATTGGATCCAATCAACAAGTCACTGGATGCTGTAAGTGTACCGGAGCTTTGATTGGTATTTGCAATTACAGAACCAGAATTGATAACCGTTCCGGTAGAACAGTTTGTAGCACCCTTACGAATCGAATATGTCCCCGCTTTCGTCGACTTCCAAACGAACTGGGTTGTATTGATCGCTCCCCCATTTGCGCTCACATAAGTAGATCCCGAGGAAACTATACTTACTTGCGGTCCTGTTGAAGCCACATAAGGATCTTCAGAATTTGAAATACCATCTCCATCAAAATCTTCGTTTGGAAAAACGGTGCTCACCGGATCATGACCAAGTACTGCTACCAATTGATTCAAAAAAGGACCTAGTACAGAAGCATTTGCTTGGAAATAAGCGCCGACACTCGCATAACCGTTTGCAGCAAAATCGGAAAGTTCGGCAATTACGTTATTTGCGATGTTCGAAACAGGAACAGAATTGGAAATGACACCACTTGCGACAAGCCAAACCTGAACCGAAAGGCCAACGCCAAAAGAAAAATGTTTCACTTCAACTACGATCTTGTTTTGAGCGTAGTCCACAGAAAGTGTATTCATCTTTTCTAAAGTAGAATCGTTTTTTACATAATAAAACGAGATTGCCCTTTCCTCAAACCCACCCTCAGTCATCTGACCTTGGTCATAATAAATTGTAAATGAAGCTGGTTTAATAAATGTTAAACCTTCCGGTTCGAATTTATATACTGCTGTTCCTTTTCCATATCCTTCCGGTATGTTTCCGATTGGAGAAGCATCTTTTGTGACCGTAATAAGTCTTGTTTCACTTAGTGCTCCGGAGGGAACTTCCAAACTAAAACTTCCGTCAAGGGATTGAACTACCCCTCCTTCAGTTCCTACGTTTGCCGATGAAGAATTCCCGGAAGAGGAAGATGAAAAGAACAAAGCCAAGAAAGGAATATTGGAAAGCAAAATTGATTCGGTTCTTTTAGGAATTAAAAGTTCAGTGCAGCCTGAGAAAGATGTAATGAGAGTGAGGATTAATATTGATATGTGGGATTTCACGATTTTCGCCTTTGCCCAACTCCTTAGAAAAAGGAATCGAAACAGAATGTTAAATTGACCTACTTTTTACTAGCTGTCAAGCGCAAGGGTGGAGATTACCCACGAGCCTTTCGCTTTTTTCCCGAACCGCATACGGCAAAGAAACTATGATAGCATTCCCTGAAATCGTCCCGGTATAAGTTTTACTGAGTCCGTTCATAGTGTTGTCAAAAAGAAACGAGGAAATCGAATTTGTTTTCGTCCCGGAAGATCCAACTCCGCAATTGGCAGTCGTATCCTGAAGAATGGATTTTGTAATCAGGGTTAGGTTGTAATTTTCCGACGACGGATCACAGGGGTTTCCTATCTTAAGGAGGCTGCAACCAAATCCGAAGGACAAAAACAAAAGAATAAAAATGAGCCCATATTCAACCTGTAAAGAGTTTGCGGGGAAATTCGCTACTTTCATGTTTTGATTTTAACCTTGAAAAATCATCAGTCAATAACTTTCAGTCGGTATTTTTTTCGGATTTTCGTTGCAAAATCCAAAAATACATCTTCTAATTATAAAGTATGTTCCTCGGAAAAAAAAGATTATCCTTTTTACCAATCCCTTCCTTGATTTTTCTTTTAGTGCTGATAACAGAACATTGTCGGCCCGGTTTCGACAACCCTGCAGATCCTTCCAGTTTGGCATTTTTCAAAACAAATTTGGTTTCCACATATCTCAGAAGTTTGATTAAGGATGCGGAACTTGTTGATGCGGAAGTGCCCCAATTCTTAGCAATGCTTTATCTGAAAACCGGTCCAAGCGAAACAGGAATCAAAGTTTGGAACGTTGACCCGGAGTCCGGCCAACTAACAAGTACAGTCGGGATGCAGGCGGTTCCGCCCAATGCCCCGGGTAATAGCCCGGTTAACTTAAAAAGAGTTCCGAAAAGCAGGGAGTTGCTTGCTTCTTCCGGCTTCGGATCACCATCAACATTCAATAAAATTTATTTTCTCAAAATTCAGGACGACGGATCCGTTTCAGAAACAGGATCTTCTCCTTCCGGTATTTTGCCGAATACGATTACACCTAACATATCAGGAACGAACGTCTACGCCACTATATCGAGCAGCACTACCAATGTCTATCTTTACCAAAAAGACACATCTGGCAATCTAACTCAGAGTACATTATCATCGTATCCCTTCGGGACTTATTGCAGTCCTTCTTCGCTTCTTGTTTCGCTGACAGAACAGAATATATTCATCACCAATCCTTCTTATTTGAGTATCTATTTCCAGGATACTTCAACCGGCACGGTAACTATCGGTTCCGGCAGTCCATTGGCCATGCCCGCTGCACCAACGTTAAACGACAATCTGACATTACATCCTACAAGAAATTACGTTTACACCACCATTGCCAATATCGCGGCTCCGATTATAGGTTTTATCTACAACCAGGATTCAACGGTAAGTGCAATCCCGGGATCTCCATTTACACCTTCTAGTAGTTATTCGGCAACTGCCACGTCGAGCAAAACCTTAACAATCGATCCTTACGGAAGATTCGTTGCTTTTGCCTATTCCGATTCGTCAGGCAACAGGCTTCAACTTTTGAAAGTAGATTCATCCACAGGCACACTCAGTCCTACGGGATTTCCCATCGGTGTGGGGAACGCTCCCGGAGGCTTAACTTGGGATGAAAGCGGTAGATTCATTTATTTTTTTTCCGATACGGGTGCAGCCAGTAGCGAAAGACAACTTGAGGTTTACAAAGTTGCGTCCACAGGACAATTGACTGCAACTCCCGGATCTCCTGTTATTCTAGGAACCATTTCTTCATTCAGTCCGAGAGGACTTGTTTCCGTTACAAAAACAATGAAAGTCAAACCGGGCGAATATCCCTGATCCGAATATCCAAACCTTCTTCGATCGCAACCGGAATTTCGATTTTTTTCTATACGATTTATTTTTTCTCCGGCAATCACCTACCGGATGCGGATATTTATTATCATTCCGCAATCGCAAAACTTTACTTAAATGATGGATTCGTAAGAACGCTCGGCTGGCCGGAATTCGGAATACAAAACATCGCATTTACGGATTATCATTTTCTTTTTCATGTTTTTGAAATGCCTTTTTTGTTACTTCCTCTTTCGGAAACAAACTCGATCAGAATATTTTTACTTGTTTGCCTAAGCTTTTCATTGCATCAGATGTATTCTTTTTTAGAAGAGGAATCGGAATCCTTTTCCGCTTTATTCGCATCTTTATTCTTTACATTAGGATCTCCTCTTTTTACAGGAAGACTGCTTTTCGGAAGAGGAATCGTTTTGTTTTTAGGATTCATCTTTCTTTATCTCAGAAAGTACAAAGAAAAAAAATGGATCCATGTTTTTCTGATCTCCTTTTTTTCGGTTTGGACTTACGCAGGTTTTCCAATTCTATTCATCTTCTCTTTTTTCTTTTTATTGGGAGACTACTTTAAAACAAAAGATTTAACATATAAACCTGTTCTTTATACGGTTTCCGGTTTAGCTTTAGGAATGATCTTTCATCCTTCTTTTCCCAATCAGTTTGAAGGATACTTTTTAGAACTGATAGTCCAAGCCTTTCCTCCTGCAGATACCGAGGCAATTGCAGAATGGTTGGCCCCCGAAAGAAGTTTGATCTGGGGCGGTATTTGGTATTTATTGCTTTTTATCATTTATCATATCTTTCATGGAAATGAATTTTCCATAACGCAAAAGATTTTTCTTAGCCTAACAATCATTTATCTGATATTCGGGATTTCATCTTTAAGATTATTTGAATATTATTTTTTATTCGGGTATTTATTCTGCTTTAGCGGAAAGCCAAGCCCAAGGCAAATCAATTATGCGGGAATCGCCGCATTGTTATTGATTCTGTTTCCAATCACTTACGGAAAAATGAAAATACAGTATGAATTTACAGACCCGAATCCCGCGTTCAGTACTGCCGACTGGATCACAAAAAATCTGCCGGAAGAGAAAAAGATTTTTTTGTCTTGGGGGGATTATCCTTACTTTGTCTTTCGAGCTCCCGAAAAGAATTATTTATTCGGACTAAATCCGATTTATTCATGGGCCTATGACCAGAAAAAATATACGTTGCAAAGGTCTTTTTTTGAAGGAAGCAGTTTGGATTACGAACAGATTCCGGGTATTTTAGGTTATAAATATGCAGTTGTAAATCTACATTATTATAAGCCCGTCGCAGATGCTTTGAAACGCTCAAAAAAAGCGGAGCTTGTTTATGAAAACGAGAGATATCGGGTCTTTCGTATGATAGGAACTAATAAATAAAAGATCGGAAGTAAGATCAAAGCCCATGTGATCCATTTGGAACGAAAACCCGAAAGAGAAACATTAATCCTTTCCTTTCCATTAATTACTGCTAGCTGGTGTGAATCCGACTGATAAAGGGATTTCCCGTCACTCTCTTTCAATTCCGGAAAATATCCTATATTATGGAACTTCCAAGGATTTGTTTTTAGCTGCAAGGTTTTCAAATATGTTTTCATTTTTTCCTCTACATCAGGACTCCAATCCCATATATAAGGATCATTAGGCGGTGCAGGTACGCCAAGCAAAATGATATGGATCCCCTTTTGTGCAAATGACTTTGCATAAGCAATTCCGTCCAGACTGTATTTAGGATCAACGGAAAGAAATAGAAAACTTAAACTTTGTTTCAAATCATCATCCGAAAATTCGGAAGATGATTCCAGATTGACAATTCTTATGAGAATGTTATGGGAAACCAATCGGGCGAGAATCGTATTTGAATCTCTTAAAAAAACATCCGGTTTGGTTGCAGTCTTGGAGTGTAACCAAGAGTAGGATAAATACCCTCCCGGAAGATTCGGTTTTTCGGAAGGATAAAGCAATTCTACAATCAGAAACGGACCGGATCGAAATAGAATCTTAAAATCGTTCTTTCTATTTTTTATAAATTCATAAAACGCTCCAGTATGCCCAGTCAGATATCTCACTCCGGATCTTCTCAAAAATTCAGGCAGTTGAGCATTTTCATTATCACCCGTTAGGCTGGATACCCAGAGATTTTTCCAGGAGAGATTCGTTCCCCAACGGAAAGTATGCTCCAGTCCGAATTCCTCCCAATTAAAAGCGAGCGTCGGATACAACGAAGATTCCACAGTAAGACCCAAAGCGTTTCTAAGTCCGTGCTTTCTAAGTAAATTCGACCAAAAATGCGGGGTATCCAAAATAATACTCGTTCGAACGATTTCAGGAAATACAAGCGCCCCCTTAGGAAGTAGTTCCAAAGCTTTTTCGGCTTCATGAAGATGAAGTTCCATTTCCTTGGAAACATTCCGATCGGATAATACTTCTTTTGGTTGAAAAAAAATAAAATTTCTCAATGTAAATAAAAATAAAAAGACAAGTCCCCATTGCACGGGAAGTTTCCATTTCCAGCGCATCATTATATGAGTAACACCTAGCACAGATAACATGGAAAATCCTAAAAAGGCGGAATCGAATGCCCGGTAATTATGAATCATCAGACCTGGGATAATATATCCGAAAGTATTGTCCAAAGACAACCAAAGAAAAAAGAAGGTAAAAACAGTTGCATATCTTCTTCCGTTTCTATGTTTTAAAAACCGAACGCATAAGGAAACAAAACCGAATAATAAAAATATTGAGACGATTCTTCCGCTCAACAATAGTTCACGAATATATGCTATCAGAAAATTTTCGCCGTTGCCAGTAGACGCCAATGCCACATCATAAGCATCTTTTCCCAAAATCGACAAAAGAGGAGGATAAGTATATCCGTAAAATATTCCGCTAGTGTATCCGCTGAATTTCAGATAATTATACAGAATGGGAAATGATAACATCAGTATGGCGATAAAAAAGAAAAAATAGCTTTTAAGGTTTTGAAACCAATCTTTGCGAAATACGATCAAATGAAGCAAGACCGCCAGTCCCCAGAAAAAAGATGTTAGGAAATGCGTATATATAAGTAAGGAAGATATTAAGATAAACTTAATTCCTTCTTCCCTGGATTTGGTTTTACGAAAAACTTCCAAATGTGTGAGAGAAATCAATAAAAATCCATGAGCCAGCGAAGAGATGAAAGTTCCCTGCTGCATTCCGATCGCACTTGTTCCTTGCAGCCCGTCACCTGAATAAGAAAAGTAAAACAAAACAGACGTTCCATAAATAGGAAGCAGATAGGAAAGAGGAAGTCGGTTCAAAACAAATACATTCAAAAAACGAATGATTGAATAACTAAGAAGAGGGATGATCAAAAAAATACCAAACCCGAAAGCAAAAGGAAAACTAACAGGCAAGAAGATGGAAATAATATTCGTTAAAAAATAAAAGAAAGGAGGATAAAAGTAAAAAGCAGCGAACCCGCCGAACCAACCGTCGTCCCAGGCAAGAGAATCGAAATTTTCAAACGACTCCCGATAAACGTTTGCTAACTGGTAATGACCTCCCGTATCCCAACCGACAGGCTCCGCACCTGTAAGGTAATTGGAAAATTTCCAGAGGAAGAAGAGACCCAAAAAGAGAACACTGCCGATTTTTATAACATTTGATTTCAATACTGTTTACAGATGACGGGTTTCGGAAGGTTCGTTCATCCAATTATTATTCAAGCCGTCAGAAAATCTAACGGGGGTGTTTGCCAACTCCAAAGGTTCTGCATCATCCAAACTGGAAATTGAAATAGAGACATAATCCCCGCCGATTTCTTCCACATAACCCTTGGAGTAAACTCTGATTCCGCAGTTTTTGCAGAAATAATGTGCGTTGGATTTTGTTCCGAATTGATAGAAACTCAGACTATCTGCACCATTTAACAAACGAAAAGCGGTTGGCTTTGTAATGGTAGACCAGTTTCTTACCTTTTTGCAATAGGAGCAATTGCATTTCCCCGTGCCTAGACTGAGATCCAGATCCGCCTCGTATTTTACTTCTCCACAATGACAACTTCCGTGATAAGTTTTCAAGCTCATATTTTTACCTTTTGTCCGATATTCGGGTTTCTTTCCAAAAACCAAAGTATACCGGAATGTTCATCATTCTCAAATGCATTTTTTCGAATCTCCTGAATATCTTGCGGAAGGATGAAAAAAAGAGAATGAAGTGATTACGTTTGATTGACGGTGTATTACTCCTAGCAAAAAATTTCCAGAATGGTGAATGTGTTGGAAGATCAATTGCGAATTTGCTGGAAATGGAAGAGATTTTATTCATTCGCCCCCCTGCTTGCCTCTACACTGGTTCTAAACTGCCAGTCAGTTCGCTTTTCCAATGTTTGTGATCCGAATAACAAAGATTATACCCTATCAATTCTTTGGAAAGCGATTTCGGGGGATGTTTCTCCCCATTGCGGACGACTGCTCGATGCCTCGCTTTCTACTTCTAATTTTAAAATTGGCGGAGTTATCTCCGGGTTGTTGACAACGGAGCTAGTCCTACAAAATAATAAATCCGATGACATAGCGGTCGAATATCTGGGTAACTCTTTTCTATTTCCTACAAAAACAAGCTCATATAATGTAACGGTCAAATCATCTCCGTTAGCTGATTGTATCATTTCCAACGGATCAGGGAAAGCAATCGCCGATGTATCGAATATCTCCGTTAGCTGCTCTTTGAAAACTCTTTCGATTGCGGGAAATGTGACAACGATAGCGGGAAATTCCCAAGGATTTTCAAACGGTACCGGAACCTCCGCACTGTTCAATATGCCGCAAGGTTTGGCAAGTGACGGAACCAATCTGTACATTGCCGACAATCAAAACAATAACATTCGTAAGATGGATTTGGCAACAGGACTTGTCACATCGATTGCAGGTTCTACAAGTGCTTCTTCCGGTTTCGCCAATGGAATAGGTACAACCGCATCATTTAGCGGTCCGCAAACTATTTTCTATGATGGAACGAATCTATATATTTCCGATGTCTTAAACAATTTGATTCGAAAAATTGTTTTGGCATCAGGAGAAGTAACAACGATCGCAGGATCGGGAGCATCCGGCAATATAGACGGAATCGGTACAAATGCTACATTTGCCAATCCTTTGGGAATAGCAAGCGACGGAAAGAATTTATACATAACCAACTTTGCTTTACATACAATCAGAAAAATAGATTTAGCAACAAATTCAGTTACTACTATTGCAGGCATTGCAAGCTCTCCCGGAAATACGAATGGTAACGGTCTTTCTGCGCAGTTAAATTTTCCTGCCGACGTAGTTTTTGACGGAACCAACCTATACATTGCAGATTATCAAAACAATCAAATTCGCAAAATGGTTGTATCTTCCAGTACGGTATCGACGGTTGCCGGGTCAGGTACTGCGGGTGCTTCCGATGGCACAGGCCTTTCAGCAAGTTTCAATTTACCCCAAGATATATTAATGGACGGAACTTACTTTTACATTGCGGACAGACAAAACAACTTAATTCGAAAAATGGAGATTGCAACCGGTGTTGTCACAACAATCGCAGGATCAGGAACTGCGGGCAATGCGGATGGAAACGGAACCTCGGCAACCTTCAATACTCCACAAGGAATTACAACCGATGGCATTAGCCTCTATATTTCCGATTCATTGAATCATCGGATTCGCAAGATCCAGTAAATACTTCTTACTTGACAATGACCGATTTTAAATCGGAAATCAATACTTAGTAACTTATATACAATCTTTCCGACATGAAAAAAATAAAATACAAATCCGTTTTCATTTCAGACCTTCACCTGGGTACCTCACATTGCAAAGCTGCGTTGCTACTGGAACTATTTAAAAAAATTAAATTTGAAAATTTATTTTTGATCGGTGATATTGTAGACCTTTGGGCTCTCAATTCGCATTGGTATTGGAACAAAGACCATGGAAAAGTAATAGAAAAAATTTTAAAATACAGCAGAAAACGAAACGTAAATTATATCTTGGGAAACCATGATATGATTTTCCGAAATCTTTTGTTAAAGAATGCCTTCCAATTCGGTGAAATACCATTAAGCGATTACCTAATCTACAAAACGGTCAAAGGAAAAAATCTGCTACTCATCCACGGCGACCAGTTCGACGGATTTATGAGAAATTTAGGTTGGTTGTACCATCTAGGCGACAAAACATACGACCTTGTCGTTTTCTTTAACTCTGTATTGAATCGGTTAAGAAAATTTTTCGGAAAAGAATATTGGTCTCTTTCCGGATACTTAAAATCAAAAGTCAAAACCGTTCTTGCCAATGTTACAAAATTCGAATCCATCCTGGTTCAATATGCCAATGACCACAATGTAGACGGAGTCATTTGCGGTCACACTCATACGCCAAGTATGACCACGATCGGCTCAACCATCTACATGAATGACGGAGATTGGGTAGACAGCTGTACATTCATCGCAGAGTCGTTAGACGGCCGGTTTTATCTACTGGATCATAAACTAAAAGAGATCGCCCGCATCGATTAATATACAACCGATGGCGTGTTTTTTATGAAAAAATTGAATAAAATTTGTAAAATGTGATTGCATAAAGATTGCGCACAATTTAATTTTGAACAATCTAATTGACGGGCAACAACTCGCTCCCGTCCTACTGTAAGGAGATATTCAAATGACAAAAATCAAAGCGCTATATACGGCTCATGCAAAGGCTACCGGTGGCCGCGAAGGAACAGGTGCAACCGATGATGGAAAGGTGTCTGTAAAACTATCCACGCCTAAAGAACTAGGTGGCGGTGGAGGCGAAGGAACAAATCCGGAACAGTTATTTGCCATCGGTTATGCAGCTTGTTTTATAGGTGCATTGAAATTCGTCGGTGGTCGCGACAAAGTAGTAGTACCCTCCGATGCGTCCATCGATTCCAGCGTTGGAATCGGACCAACCCCTGCGGGTTTCGGGCTAGAAGTTACCTTAAAAATCTCTCTGCCAGGCATCGATCCTGAAACAGCTGACCGACTCATTGCGGAAGCTCATAAGGTTTGTCCGTATTCCAACGCCACTCGCGGCAATATAGAAGTCACATTAATCCGCGCCTAATCAAAACAAAGCGATCTTTACTCCTTGATCGGAAAGGATTGGTCCTTTTCGATCAAGTTGCCTATGTACGGATTTTATTTTTCTTTTCCAAGCGAGCCTTGGCTCCCCGCAATTCGGAATCCGTCAGTCGAATCGCCCATTCCGGAAAATGTCTGAATAAAAAGTACTGCAACCAGGAATCCCAACCGGTGTATCCGATAAATTTTCGGTTCGGAATCCATCTAACAATTGCTTTAGCTACGCTTTCGACGGAATGCACCTTGTTCAGAGCGGAACCCATTTCCATTTCTTTTGTAATGGGCGGTTTGTCTTCATTTTCCCGAAGAAGCCCGGGAGTATCCGTCGTCGGGGGAAAAAATAATTTTACTTTCACATTATGAAACATCATCTCTTGGCGAAAGCCTTGTGCAAATCCTACGATCGCTTGTTTACTCGCAGCATAGGCTCCGTATCCGTAGATGGAAAAAAACGCGAGAGTGGAAGATAGAAAAACGATTTCTCCCGATCCTTGTCGGATGAATTGATTTTGGAAAGCAAGAGCAGTATTCACATGCCCGAAATAATTTACATCCATAAGTTTACGATAAACGGAATCGTCCAGGCTTGCTGCCTCTCCCACTTGCGCATAACCGGTATTACATATTAATAAATCCAAACCACCCAAAGTATTGATAACATCCTTGGATACGGATTCTACCTGTTTTTTATCGGAAACATCCATCACCACATAACCAAAAACAGCTTCGGCATGACCGACCATTTTCAATTCGGCTACCGCTTTTTCCAAATTTGTCCGATCTCTCGCACAGATGATTACGTTTGCTCCTTCTTTTGCCAAAGCGAGCGCGATTCCTTTTCCGATGCCGACAGATCCTCCGGTGATGAAGACCTTTTTGCCTTTGTATTCGTTATTCATTATAAATCCTTTTCAGTTATCGTTCGATTTGGGCTAACATCAAATTCCAAACAAATTTCTTACATGGCAGATTTCTCTTTTTTGAAAAACCATACAATCGAATTTATCCGTTAGAACGGAAGAAAGATCGAATCCGTTTGTTTTACTTCCCTGAGAATATTCTGATTTTTAAAAAAACGAGTTGGCATTTTAAAAACGACCGGCTAAGATCACTTCCCATGAAGAGAACCCACCTATCCGCGTTTGCCACGATCTTACTCTCTCTGGTAGCCTGTTCACCCGATTCTGGCAAATTGAAAAATTCAGTCTTCAATCTATTGCAACAAAGTTCCGGACAAAGTGAAAATGCCAATATCCTAAATCAATCCGCAAGCTCAAGAGCTATCAATGTTTCGGTTCCGGTTCATTCTTTGGATTATTCGGATACAACTGCGGAAAGGGAAATTTTCATCTCGGAAAAAACCAACAATATCACAACTGATAAGATCTTCGTAGACGGTTTGGGACGGGAAGTATCCTTTCGGGGTTTCAATATTTCAGGAAATATGAAACTTGCGGAACACGGTTTCAAACCTTTTAAAAACGAGTCGGACGCAGAGATAGCATTCACAAGACTCGGCAAAACAACCGGTTCCAATATCATCCGGTTTACGATCGCCTGGGAAGGAGTTCATCCTTCCGTCGATACGATCGACTACTCTTACTTAGATGCAATCATCGGACAAATACGAAAGGCCACCGCAAAAAGAATGTACATTCTTTTGGACTACCATCAGGATTTATTTTCCAGACATCTATTCAATAAGAATTCCTGGCATACCGGAAACGGAGCGCCCGCATGGATCACGAAAGGCGGATCTTATCCGACGGAATATTGCGGATTCATTTGCGCAAGCTGGAGTCAAAACAATCTTACGAACGAAGCAATTCGAAGAGGGTTTCGCAATTTTTGGAACAACGCTTCTCTTTCCTCTTCTGCCGGCACAAGAAATATGCAAAACGAATTCATCTGGCAGATCGGAAAAGCTTCTTCTTACATTAAGGAAAAGTTGAGTGCGGAAGAATTCACTTATGTATTGGGTCTTGATCCGTTCAACGAGCCTGTTGACGGAGGAATGGAAGGTTTAACAGCCGCGCAGTGGGACAATCAAAAACTTTGGCCTATGTATAGGAAAGTCCGAACCACCTTGAACCAAAACGGTTGGGAAAACAAATGGGTATTCGCCGAGCCACTCGTATTTTGGAACACAAACATAGGTTCTGCGATTGTTCCGGCGACAGGAGGAGGTCATCTTCTTACTCCACCGGGTCCCGGCTTCGTATTCAACTCTCACTTCTATGACGCAGGTAGAATGGGAACGGATTTAACCGGAATCGACAATGCTACTTATTTCAAATATCTGGACGAGATCCGAAAAGAATCACGTTTTTTGAATATTCCGGTTTTCTTAAGTGAATTCGGTATGTGGCTCAAAGGAACGGGCGCAAAAGACACTCCCAGAATGCTCAATGCGGTCTACCAAGCGATGGAAGTCTCAGATGGAAACCAATCTTCCAAAACAAGATTCGCCGATTTTTATAATCCGGTCGTATCGGGAACGGAGTGGCATTGGGATTATTATTACAACAACCACCACGAATATATGAACGGAAACAGTTCCAAGCTGATCACAACAAAAGATGCATGGAACGAAGAGGACTTTTCCGTTGTTGGAAATTACGGAACAAGTTTCAATGTGGATTATCACGTATTGCAAAGATCTTATTTTCGAAGATCCCAAGGCCGTGTGATGAGTTCTCATTATAACGCAATCGGATACGATACCTGGAATAATGTTTTTCAATGGGCTGCGATCAGACCGGGCAATACGGAAACAAAATACTTCGGAGACAGAAGATTTACAATTCTTATTTGGAAAGGAAGAAACTCCGAAGCTCCGACAGAAATCTATCTTCCTCCTCATTTCGATCCGAATCAAACAGTGCTCATTTCCGAAAAACGAATTTATAACAAATCCATTCCCTTCTCTCCGAACCAGGAATCAAACGAAGCGATTTTTATAAGCGATAGAAACAGAGAGACTGGCTCGGGCAATATCGTAATCTTATGGGACGACCAGGATTCGGAAGAAGATCCGAACTCTACTTATCATTATGTATTGTTAGTCGATGCACAGGGAGTTTCTTTTTCCAACACCGTCTTGCAGGACTTACAATCCAAGTTAAACAACAGGATTCTCTCGGAACAAAAAAGTCCCGTTTACTTCACCGGAAAGATGACATATTCGGGTTATCCTGCGGAATGATAGAATCAATTTCAAACGGCTTTGCTTGGGGCTCTCTTCCTTCCGAAACATCATATGGTTCACATTCGAAGTTGGGCGTTCCCGATCCGACGGAATACAAAGCTAATATTGATTAGGGGCCGGGCTGACTACGGGCTCCGCTTACGCTTCGGTCGCAAAACGCGACCGCTTGCGCGCCCTTTGCATCCCTAACGCGGAACTTGCGAACAAATTCGAATAATTTTTAAGGTATTTCTTTTTTTAGATTTCCATCCCGGATAAAATGATATATGAAATTTATCATGGACATTCTTCGTTTGCAGATGCGGAGGGCATGCAGTTTTGAACTTTGACTCTATTGAAAAAAAAAGATGCCCCTGGTGTTTGAAGTTCGATCAGTACATCCGATATCATGACGAAGAATGGGGTGTTCCCGTTCATAATGATCTAACCCATTTTGAATTTCTAATTTTGGAAGGGGCACAAGCAGGTCTCAGTTGGGCCACTATCTTGAAAAAACGGGAAGGTTATAAAAAAGCATTCGCCAATTTTGATCCTGAGAAGGTTGCAAAGTTCACCGACAAAAAATTGGAAAAAATATTACTCGATCCCTCCATCGTGAGAAATCGTTTGAAGGTTTATGCCGCAGTCAACAACGCCAAACGATTTTTGGAAATCCAAAAAGAATTCGGTTCCTTCGACAAATACATTTGGAGTTTTGTAAACGGCAAACCCATTGTCAATCGCAGAAAAACCTTAAAAGATGTGCCTGCTACAACGAAAGAGTCGGACGCATTGAGCAAAGATCTGATCAAACGAGGATTCAAATTTGTAGGCAGCACGGTAATTTATGCACATATGCAGGCCACCGGTTTGGTAAATGATCACTTGGAAGAATGTTTCCGTTATAAGGAAACTTTAAAATTAAAATAGAAGTCTAAATTTAATAATGTTTATGATGGAAAAGATATGAATGTCAAAGACAGTGAGATTAAAGATATATTAGTAAATTATAAAAAGATTGCAGTGTATGGCCTTAGCCATGATCCGCAAAAAGCAAGTCACTATGTCCCTGCTTATATGAGAGGGCAAGGTTGGGAGATCGTAGGAATATACCCGAAGGTTCATGAGGTGAGCGGATTCACAATTTACAAGAGCCTGAGTGAAGTACCGCTTGCATTCAGGAAATTTGTAGATGTATTCCGAAGTTCGGAGTCCATCCCCGAAGTGGTCGATGAAATACTGTCCGTAGGCGGTGTAGAGATTTTATGGCTCCAGCTTGGAATTTCCCATCCTGGAGCGGAGACCCGTGCAGAAAAGGCAGGGATCCGAGTTGTCTCTAATCGATGTTTGATTATCGAACATAAGAAGTATTTTTAAGGGCTATTTCTAAATCATGCCAGGTTAAGTAATATGAAAGCAAAAAATCAAATTTATAGAGTACTTTCCATTGATGGCGGAGGTATCAAAGGCATATACGCTGCTTCCTTATTAGCAACCTTAGAAAAACATTATAAAATAAAGATCCACGAACAATTTGATCTGATTTGCGGAACATCAACAGGCGGGATCATCTCTTTAGGTTTGTCTCTTGGAATTTCAGCATCCGACATTCTCCAATTTTATTTAAAATTTGCTAACCAAATATTTCCAAAACATCGTAATCGTTTCAAAATCTTAAATCGGTTCATCGGGCCATCCTACAAACAAACCCCGCTCAAAGACGCGTTGACATCAATCTTCCATAATCACACAATGAAAGATTTAAAAACGAATGTTTGTATTCCTGCTGTTGATATAAATACGGGCAAACCTATTATCTTTAAAAAGGATCATCGCCCATACTTAACACGAGATAACGAAACTTATCTTGTAGACGTTGCCTTATCAACGTCCGCAGCACCGACCTATTTTCCCATACATAGCTTTGAACATAACCAAACAAAAATCCTAAACCGATATACGGATGGCGGCTTATGTTATAATAATCCTTCCTTAATCGGATTTATAGAATTTATCGAATATTTTTATAATAGTAAAAAGAATAATTCCTTGGGAATTTTATCCATCGGAAATATCTCTTCTAAGCCCATCGCTTTAAAATCAGATTTCATTTCCGCTATTAGATGGTTAACGCCTTTAATTGAACTGATTTTTAGTTCTCAATCGTCCGGAGTGGATTATACTTTGTCAATTCTACAAAGAACGCAATCAACCCCATTAAAAATATATGAAAGAGTGGAAGAAAAGAAAAGCTATCCAATCGAACTTGATAGCTCTGATTCAAATTCATTAAACCAACTGGCAAGTTTAGGCAGTTCTACAGCGGATCATATCAAAAATCGAGAGAATATAAAAGAGCTATTCGGTGTAAAATAACAGAACTTCGGTTCAGCTTTGATTCAATAGAGCCCAGGAAGATTATTACTCAGGAAATAAACCTACGTTAATTGATAGGATAAAGATTAAATTTGAGATTGTATGACGTACTAATTGATTTATAAAATGACTATGACAAACACTTCGCTGGGTAAAATACTGGATTCCGCATGCCGATCAATCCAAAACCAAATAGGCTCAGGGAAAGTTGCCAATTACATTCCGGCACTGGCACGGGTTGATATAAAAAAATTTGGAGCAGCCATTCTGACATTGAACGGAGAATCTGCATTTTTCGGCGATGCATACGAATCATTCTCAATCCAAAGCATCTCGAAAGTTTTTTCTCTCACTTTAGTATTAAATCAAATTGGAGACAAACTGTGGAAGAGAGTACATCATGAACCTTCAGGAAATGCATTTAACTCGATTGTTCAACTTGAGATGGAACGCGGGATTCCCAGAAATCCGTTTATCAATGCGGGTGCTCTGGTTCTAAGTGATATTCTTTTAAAGGACAGGACACCGGAAGCCAGTATTCAAACTATTTTGAATTTCCTTCACGAGATAAGTGGAGAAGGTCGAATTGGCATTAATCATGAAGTTGCTATATCCGAATTAGAGAATGCACATAGAAATGCCAGTTTGGTTCATTTTATGAAAAGTTGCAATAATATAGAGAACACAGTATCCGATGTTTTAGAAGTTTACTGTAACCATTGTTCCATTTCAATGAGTTGTGAAGAGTTGAGTCGATCCATGCTATTTCTCGCCAAAGAAGGATTTGATCCAATCTCAAATAAAAGAATCATATCCCCCGAACTTGCCCGACGTATAAATTCTATAATGATGTTATGCGGACATTATGATGCTTCCGGTGATTTCGCTTATAGAGTCGGGCTGCCTGGTAAAAGTGGAGTTGGAGGCGGAATCGTTGCCATCGTTCCGGACGTTGGTGTGATTACAGTTTGGTCTCCCGGATTAAATAATAACGGCAACTCTCTTGTTGGCACATCGGCTCTCGAGGCAATTGCCAGAATATCAAATTGGAATATACTTTAGTTACTCTTTTAAAATGTTTTTGAGTATATCCCGGCTTCCTAAAATTTTTAGAGTCGTTGCAAGCCCGCCCATCATAGCACCCGCAATCCCAGGTGAGCCCCCAGCGTCTACTCCTGTTAGAAATAAACCTTCGATTGGTGTTGTTACATCAAACCAGGGAGATTTTGTTTTGTCATAACGCTCAGGAACACAGGCGAGTCCGTAGATCGCACCATCCGGATGAGAAGTAAAATGTTCATTTGTTAGGGGAGTCGATACTTCGATGTATTCAACGATATTTTTGAATCCGGGAAATCTCATCTCTATTGTATCAACAACCGAGTCTGCAATTTTCTTTTTGAATTCTTCATACTGTTCTCCTCTTTTTTTCCAAGGAAGGTCTTTCCATTTTTCAAATAGAGAATAATCGGTAAATGCGATCATATCCGCAGTATGATTTTTTGCATCCGGGTCTTTTAAACTCGGGAAGGACATATATAGATTTTTGACTTCACCAAAGTTCTCAAGCCATTCGTTTCTTTTCCTAAAATTTTCTTCATGATCATTGGAAGCAAAGATCCAATAATTTTCTCCTTTAAATCCAAGTTTTGCAGGGCTTTCGGAAAGACCCATATACACACAAACACTCGTTGCCATCTTTTCTTTGTTATAAAATTCACTTAATGATTTTCTAAACGGAATTGGCACGGATTCAGGAATTAATTTCATATAAGTCGGATAAGCACCGGCGCAAGATACAATGATCGGAGCAAAATAATCCCGTTCCTTTTTTTCGCCTCGAAGAAACTTTGTCTTCACACCAATTGCTTTGCCGTTCTCAATAATGATATTAACCACCTCGGTCGTATTAATGACCGCACCACCATTCCCTTCAATGATCGGCTCTACGCTTTCAAATATTTTTCCACCACCACCTACAGGATAAAATCCGCCGTTAAAATAATGCACAACAAGTGCGGCATGTGTCGCAAACAAACACTTGGAAGGTGGAAGACCATAGTCTCCCCATTGCGAAGCAAGGATTGCTTTGATGTCTTCATTTTTAAAGTGATGATCGAGATAATCTTTCAAAGTCACGATTTCAGGATTTTCCATTTGGGCGGTAAATGCGCTCAACTCCGGAGTAGTTGATTTCATCATCATCGACTTACCGAACAATGCCGATGCTTTATGCAAATCTTTGAAGTATTTATGAATCGATTCTTCTTCATCGAGAAATTCTGCGATTAAATCGGATTTGAATTTTTCTTCGTTTCCGAAAAGTTCAAAGGTTCTGTTCGGATAAACAAATTTTTCAAAAGGTTCCGGCATCTTATTCCATACCACTTTCTTATTTGTAATTTTATCCATAAGCAAACGACTAAAACCACCTGAATGCATATCACCTACATAGTGAATGCCTACGTCCCAATGAAATTTATTTTGCTTTCTGGCGAATGCGTGAGTGTAACCGCCCACCTGAAAATGTTTTTCTATAACGAGTATTTTTTTTCCTGCGTATCGGGAAAGTAAACTAGCGACCGTAAGACTACCCATTCCGGAACCTATACAGATTAAATCAAAATTGTCGTTTAAATTTTCATTTTTCATTGACCTTATTCTCCCCATGCGCAATGTTTACACAGAACACATTCAATGCAACCTATCGTCAATTAAATGTAATACATGTCAACATGAAAAAAAATACTGAAAAATCCACATATCATCACGGTGCTTTAAAAAGAGCACTGATTGAAGCCTCCTTAAAACTTTTAAAGGAAGACGGTTACCAAGCACTATCCTTAAGAAAAGTCGCAAAATTGGCAGGGGTTTCCCAATCGGCTCCGTATAGACATTATCCCGACCTTGAGTCTCTCATGGCTGAGATCGCTACGGAGGGATTCAAATTATTAGCGGAAAAATTAAAGAAATTACGCACCCAATTTGCAAACCGTTCGTTACTACAATTCAGGGAATCCGGGATTCGGTATGTTGAATTCGCTCTGAAAAATCCCGATCTTTTTAAAATCATGTATGGCAATCAAATCCATGATCATTCGAAATATGATACTCTTATCGCGGCCGAGGAAGAAACATTTGATGTACTCGTAAATATTATTTCAGACTGCAAAAGAGACGGACTACTTGTGACAAGTGATGTAAAAAAAACATCGATGGCATCTTGGACGATGGTTCATGGAATTGCCGTTCTACTCTCCGGCAAACAGATGATGTTTCGGAAAATTGATTTTAAAAATGCGAAAACAATAACGAAAGATATGATTGAGCATCTTTATCTTGGAATGAAACCGTAGCGTGATTCCGTTCTTCAAAAGGATGTTACACAAGAAATAAAAAATAATGCGCAAGCTACGAATTCAGTCTTTTTAACGCTTGAACGTCCTCTACATCCTGAAGCCGACCGGTTTTTGACTTCATTTGTATCAAACCATCCAAACTGATTACAGACAAAGGCCCGAAATCTGTTTCTGCAAAGAATGTTTTGTAATTTCTGACATCTTCCGTGATAATAATATCCAAACAATCTCTGAATCTTTTTGGATTCACAAAATTCCATGCGACCAAATGTTTCTCTTTTTGATAGGTTCCTAAGTTGAGAAACAAGTCCTTAGCGCCAACAGGCAGCAATGAGTTCATTCCAATAGATTTTAAAGCGGATTCTATTTTTAAAAAATTCTCTTCGCTTATTTCCGTAATGATATCAACATCAAATGTTCCACGAGCTACCCCATGGATTGCGACTGCATATCCTCCAACGACTGCAAAAGGGATTTTTTCTTTGGTAAATAAGTTTTGGATCCTGGATAGAAACATAGCTAAGCAAAAATCATTCTGGATCAGAACCAGAGTGATTTCTTGTCTGCGACCACTTCTCTAAACATTTCTGCTTGTATTCGATAAAAAAAGATTCGGGAAGCAACAAACGATATTCTTCTAGAAATTCAAGTCTCTCGCTTATCGACAGCTGATTACTTTTGTGAATGTATTCATTTGTAAGAGTTTGGAAGATCTGCATAAATAAGAACTGAATTCATTATAAACAAAATCTCATGTCTAAGTAAATCCCTTTTCTAAGCTCATATATGCGCTAAATTCAATCATTCCAAGCAGGAAAGCAATCTACGTTCCCAATTCTTACTCACAGGACGTCCTGTCTCAGGTTCGTAAGCTTCGCCAGAACTCCGGCTTCTCTTCTAGAGAGTCAGTTCAATTTTGGAGTTATGGCTCGATCATCCTCCCATCCGGGTCGGAATTCGATCAAGTAGGAGGCGGGAATTACCCGCCGTCCTCTCACACCACTGTACGTACGGATCCAGGTCTTCGCCACAACTTTTCCTTATGGAAAAAGTTGTATAGCGGTTCACCAACTCTTACGAATCTCACGATGCAGAAGAGAAAGATTTATCAACCCACACTTAATCCAAAATTGGTTGTTCATAGCAGTGTGTGGACTTACCCCATCGAAAACCATACAGTTTTCTAGCTCCTAACTGATAGGAGTAATACTATGAATAGCACTAGTAACAACAGTAGAAATTTATATCCTCTCTTAGAGGGGCGGGCCTTGCCGACCAATCAATGATCTACAACAGTAGAAATTTATATCCTCTCTTAGAGTGTCCAGGATTTGGCGGAACCCCTGCCGCATCTACAACAGTAGAAATTTATATCCTCTCTTAGAGATGCGGTAGGTAGTGTGCGGCATCGACATCTACAACAGTAGAAATTTATATCCTCTCTTAGAGGCGGTCGTATTTTTGTAAGCCAGTATTATCTACAACAGTAGAAATTTATATCCTCTCTTAGAGAGTATGGTTCTGATTGTCGTTACATCGATCTACAACAGTAGAAATTTATATCCTCTCTTAGAGATTCTACTCTTAAACCATCCATAATCATCTACAACAGTAGAAATTTATATCCTCTCTTAGAGGTTCTCATTACAATCGATGAAGTTCACATCTACAACAGTAGAAATTTATATCCTCTCTTAGAGCCTTTTCTTTAGTGGTCTCGACACAATCTACAACAGTAGAAATTTATATCCTCTCTTAGAGTAGACATGTAGCACCAAGAATATTTTTATCTACAACAGTAGAAATTTATATCCTCTCTTAGAGATTTGAGCATACTTGCCCTTAACCAATCTACAACAGTAGAAATTTATATCCTCTCTTAGAGCGGATGCGGATGTCGCAAAACGGTGTACATCTACAACAGTAGAAATTTATATCCTCTCTTAGAGTTTCTTAAAGGGAATCATACTATTGTATCTACAACAGTAGAAATTTATATCCTCTCTTAGAGAGGTATTTGTATATTAAAGTTGATTTGAGGGAAATTTGCAATGGATTTTATGTTTATTTGCGTATAAATTGGACATATTTCAGAAAGATTTCTTAGTTTTTCGTCGAATTTTCTCATAAAGACGGAGGTTTGCATTCTATATAATCAATAAATCTGATTCTTGGTTTTTAGCATACCCATACCTCGTAATTTTGCACTGTTTGCTCATTTGAAATATCATGATACTATCATCCTGTGAGAATCTTTTTTCGAAATAATATTTTATCTGAGTTTGTATATTTTCTAATACCCGTTCGCTGTTTTGTATCTCAAAAAGCGAGTATTGTTGCCTTTCCCCATATTTTTTCAAAAATTTCGCAAATTTGGTTCGTAGCTTCGTATCGCTTATATCGTAGGAAATCAAAAGCACAATTTACTCCTTGGTGATAATTTCAAAAATAGGGAATTCTTCTATTGGTTTATTTCTCATAAAGGCTCTGTAATATTCCTGAACGTATTGAAATATAGGTTCTTTGTATTTTAATATATCTTGAACTATCCACTGGCTGTACTTTTTATTTTGATCGATTTTAAGAAACCATTGTCCTCTGTTATGTGTAAAATCTTTCTCTTGTATCTGATTCAATCCATAAGCTGATTTAATTCGCCTATCAATGATACAACGAAAAGGTTCAACTAGGTCGCAGACCAAAGACTTCCTCTGATAGAAATTCTGATGATATACTCCTTTGTATATATCAAAGCCGTATAGATTTAGCATTGCTTCTAAAAAGTAGAATAAATAAGTGTACCCGATATCCATGATCGTATTGGTTATATCAATTTTAGATCTGGGTTTTCTGCCTTTCCAGTTCAATTCTTCGAACCATGCTTGGAAAAATACTCGCGAAGAAATTCCTTCCATTCCCAGAATGGATTTTAAATCCCTTTCTGATTTTTCTTTATAAGTTTCCAAATTTATAATTGCATCTTTGACTCGATTCGTTTTGAATCGAACGGATTTAAGTAATGCAATTTGATTTTGAATTTTATTTTTTACAATATGGAGAGCAATATCTGTATTGGTATATAAATATTGTTTCTGCCTTAATAGAAAATTTCCCTCAGCTGAAGAATTCCAAACCCCTATCGGTTTTAAGCCATAAGACATTAAGTAGATGGAGAATCCGAATTTTTTACTTCTCTCAATAATCCCGGTCGTAATCGTTGTTCCACCAACGATAATAACCGAAAAGATTCGATGACAAGAAGTTTGTAAAATGGTGTTCTTTTCTCCATCTTTAATGATCAAATTATCGTTCTTAAACGAAATGGATTGACCTTCACTAGGAAAGGAGACTATAATATTTTTCTCACGGAAATCTGGTAAACTTAGCATAGGCTGTAATCACATAAATGAGAATAGATACAATTTTTGCATTTCTCAGGGTTGGGGTTAAAATTTGGATCATTTAAGTCAAAATTCTTCAATGCTTCTATTGTTGATTCAAACTTTGCAAACATTTCTGGGTCATCTTTCGGAAGTGAAATTGGATAAGATTGGTTGTGGGTTCTATCATGGATTTTAATTTCCTTAACTCGGTAACCTAACTCTTCCAGAGCAAAGAAATGTGCATACACTTGAAAAACGTACCCGTCATAAATTTTGGAAATCTGATTCTTACGTTCCAATAACAACCCAGAATCAATAAAGAAAATATCAATTTTACCTTGTAACCCATACTTATCCGAGTAGAGATCCATACCCATGAGCACATTTTGACTTGTAGTATAAGTTCCTTTATCTATAGATTCATGAGCTACTTTACCAGCTATCTGCGGCTTGGCATGGTACATACTCTGACTGAGAGATCCATGCACTTGGTGAAAGTAAATGGATCTAGGACAAAAGATGAAGTCATTCAAGAACGATATGGGAATGTAGGATTCCATATGTTAGGTAGAATTGCTAAACAATTTCCAAGTCTTTATCTGCTTTTGTACTACTTTTTCATTTTGAGTATAAATTTCCCAATCTTCCTTTGTAACATTGAGTCCTTTTATAAATTCAGCAAATTGTTCTCCTTTCTTACTCATCTTTTTCCCAAGCAAGTCACCTTGCTGAACTTCCCCTTGATGTGTCAGTTCTGCCCATTCTTCAAAGACAGTCATGAGAAGTTTTTTATCTTTTACTTTTGAAATAAGGTTTGGAAGTTTTTGCCAATCAATTTTCGTTCCATCTTCAAACAATTTTTCGATTTGAACTCTCAAACGAATCTTATCCAAAATTACAATTCCTTTCCGCGCGATATTGTAGGCTCCATTGGAATCTCCATTGCTTGGAAGTTCATAGAATCCTTTTTTGTTCGGTTGAATTTCTTTGGAACAATAGAAAGGATAAACGGGCGATTGAATATAATCATTCGAATCTTCTCCTTTTTCTATTTTTGAATCAACAACTCTCATCTTCTGTATTGCAATAAAGTAAAAATGGAGGTCTCGGATAAATTTATCATCTTGTTCTAGAATGGTGGATTTTAGATCGTTTCCGTTCTCAATTTTTATTTTGGCATCCTCGAATAGTTTTACAAGTTGATCATTTACATTATAAGTTTTTTGAGTTTTGGAATTTGAATCATACTCAGATCGAATCACACAACTGCATACTGTCCAATTTGTCCGATATCTTTTTTCTTCAGAATCAGGCTTTACTGAGTTCAAATCATAATTAAATTCAAAGTAGTTTCCATTATAAACAATCTTGGTAAAATTCTTATAGAATTCCCTTGTTTTTTCTTTATGATATGGATCATAAATATTTTGCATAAAGCCAGTGACAGGATCCACTTTTGATGTATAACTCGCAGTTGCATAAAAAAGGACTCCTGACTGTTTACCTAATCTTTCAAAGCTTAAGAATTTATTTGTTAATTGATAAGCATTCAAATGATGCCCAGGTTCATTTGATTCTTTGCGGTCTTTGAAAACCAGATAATTCAACTTTTCTATCAACGACTTTTCAAATTTTTGATAAACTTGTTTTTCAACTTTAAATCTACCTCTTTTAAATCCCTTATTTAAATCTTCGAGTACCACTATCGCATTGTATTTAACGATCAAATTTGATAATTGGTGTACTACGTGTGACAAATATCCTGCTTTTAGTTCTTTGATATTTTCAATTTCTTGCCAAGATTCCCTTGCCTCTTTTCTTTCTGACTCTTTTTTATCTAAGATTTTGTGGTACGGTGTCTCAAAGGAGACTGATTGTTGGTTTTTATCTTTATATTCGGATTTAATGGAATTCAGACTACCAGCATCGAGTATTTGCCCTTGCTGATTGATAACTGTAAAATAAAGGAGATGTTTTTCTCCACGGTCGATTCCAATGATGTTCACATTTGGATTTTTTGCTATATTTTCTTGAACTTCGTTATTTACATACGGATTTCCATCTGCCTTAAAATTCAATGTGATAGGGCAATGAAACAAGAATTTGTTTTTCGTAAATCGATTGTCTTTGATTATATCATATTCAAATTTACTAGTTTTTTTCACAGCATTAGGATTCTTATTTTGTATTTCCTGATTTTTGAAATGAGTGATTTTTTCTTTTTCATGAATAGAAGCTGGTCGAAAGAACACTTCCGCTTGTCCGTTTAGTTTTATAACTACATCTTCAAGGTTTTTCGAATCAAATAACAACTTCCAATAGGTCGTATGGAGGTTTTCTTTTCCTTTTGATTTTTCTGAAAAATCTTTATTGTAGATTTGGAAAAGATATAGTTTTCCTTCATTTATTTTTTTATTTATGTATTCTTCGGAAATGTCTACGAAATCAATCGTATACCCTATTCCATTTAAATCTTTATAGAATTCATCTAGTGACTTGTATTCGGACACAGATTTTAAGGATGAGTAATTATAGTTAAGGCAACTTTTATAACTTTTCGTAAACTCAATACAAAAAGTTATCCAGTTTCGTAAGGCGGACTCATATCCTTTTTTGTCATCTGTCGCACGATAATATCCGATTTGAAATTTTTTTAATCCTTTTGTATCTTCATCCTCACCTATTTTAAGAGTAAACTTTTTGGTGGCTGTATCATAAACTGTATTATTAAGTAAAAAGACTTCTTTTGTGATTATAAAAGGTTTTGCAAATTTTTTATTTTCAATTCTATAATCAGTGTCGAATTTCTTAAAATGCTCTATCACTTCATTTAGCTGTGTGGTGCATTTTGGTATTAAAGTAGTAAATTTGCTTTGTTTATAAAATGCTTTCGAATAACGTCCTTTATTAAGATTGGAAATTGCTTTTAAGTCATCAATTACTTCCTTATATTTTTTTACTTTTTCCTGGTCGATTTTCGAAATGTTTTTACTCTCTTCTTTTTCAAGATTCTTTCTGTTTTTTTCAATTTCATCCAATCTCTCTCCTTCGTTAAAATACTTTAAGTCTTGATTAAAGCTGGAATCAGCTATTCCTAGATAGTAGTTATCCGCCTTCTTAAGTAGAAATCCGAAGTTTGCTGCTTCCTTATCTACATCCCAACCATCTAATAACGTAGCGTTGTCGAAGTTTATTTTTATCTTATCAGTATTTCCTGGTTTTTTGGTTACATGGTTTCTTACCTTGTTGTACAAAATGAAAACATCAAATTCCTCATTGAGCCATTGTGTAAGCGTATTCTGAAAGTCGCTGCAACCATCTAAGGATTGATCTTCTTTTAGATCCTTTGAATTGACTAAAAATGATTCAATGAATTTAGATAATCTCAAACAGGAATCAAGATATTCTTTAATGGACGGAACAGACTCTTTTTTATTTGTTCCAAGCGATTGATTTTTTATGGATTCGACTAATATTGCATTTTCGTAACTTTCAAATAAACCAGGAATTTTAATTGTGGTTTCTTTCCCAGTTTCTTGATCAATCTTTTGAAATGTTTCACCTTCAGATATTAGCTCATTCAATTTTAAATTTGTATATTCTGATACCTTAAATCCATTTTTAAACGTTTTTTTCCACTTCTCTTTGAAAAGAGATCTATCATTGGCCTCTTTTGGCGTTGAATCTAGATATTGTTGTGAATGCTTTGAGATAAGCCTTTCGATTTGAGCGAAAGAAATATACTCTTGTTTTTTGAGTTTTTCTTTTTCTACTCTAGTGAGTGGTCGTTCGCCGGATTTTAACATTCCCTCTACTTCTGTATACCAAAGATTGTGGATGGTATTATAACCTCCAAAAATATCAATTGATAGATTCTGAATTGACTTTTCACTCAGATAGAAATCTTCTTTTACGGTAGCGCGTTCTTCCAATGAATCGAATGTTTCATGAAACTCTCTTTGAATATAGGCAATTGCACTTTCTTTGATCTCTTTACTTGATGCTGAATGCCTTTTCTTTTTTTCATTCCAGTCATTACTAAATTCTTGGATTTCCTTTAACATTTCTACATCATCTTCATACTGATCAATGAAGTTTGTTTTTCTTTCACTCATGATCTGTTTATACATAATCTGAAGAGAAGGGAATTTTCTCTTGTCTTCATTTAATTTCTGTCGAGTTAAATTGATTAGTTCGTTTACTCCCTGCTTTTTCTCAGCTTTCACTTCTGCGGGAATTCCACCAAGGACAGTGTTGAATGCATCAATGCCTTCTTGGTTGAGTAGATAAATGAACGATTGTGGAGTGAGTAATTTTTCAAATTTAAGATTAAATCTTGGTTGAACTATTTCCATATCTAATTCTTTGAGTTTTGATTGAATATCCCATTGGACTAATTTTAGATTTTCCTTTGCTTCTTTATGACCAATAGAACTAGTGAATTGCTCCCATCTTTTAATGTTTTGGAAAAAGAATTCTATATTTTGATTAAAAAGTCTATATGCAATTGAGGTAGAAATCTCGCCATCAATGTCATAGACATTTGCTCGATTTTGATTGAATCCAGAAAAATAAGTTCCAAATTTTTCAAACGTAGAAAGCAAGTCGGCTAATTCTTTTGTAGTATATTCGGATCCATCATCCTTTAGAAATTTTATATTATCTAACTCAATCTGATATTTCAATAATTGAATGGGATCCGATGTATTTCCAAATAGTATCTGAACATTGCTTGCAGACAATCTAATCTTTATATTGTCCGGGCTTTTAATTTTGTGATAACTTATAAACTCTGCCTTCCAGGCATTGGCTTTAGAGTTGAGTAGTTTCCCAAGTTTTGAATATAGGTCCTTTTTCGATTTCTCTAAGGATTTTAAGACAGTGGAATTACTTTTATCACGAGTATATTGAATCCAGTTGTCAAAATGAGTTGCAAGTAAATCACTCCATGCAACGAATGTTTTACTCTTTTTATCCTCTTTTTCGAACTCTTTCACATTTTCAGAGGATAATGCCTGATTAATAAATAAAATATGGAGTTGATTCAGTAATTTTTTAACAATTTTATAATCTCTTGCCCGGTCAGCATCAGTTCCCTTCGGAATATTCTTTCCGCTGATCCACTCTGCATCAATAATTTCCTTTTTCACAATATTCTCTTCCGTCTTCCCCACTGGCCTCAATTCAAACCGAAGTGTTTTAGATACGGAATATTTACGAGTAAAGTTGTCCCAAATGGATGTTGCTTTCATATGCTGCCCCTCATCGAAGATTATATAACCGCGAATTCCAAAAAATGAATCAACAAATTAATTAAAATATTACAGTCGCTAAACGAAAATAAATCTCTATCTTTCGCCACTAAACACGTGATGGTCGGACAAATTAAAGCGACATCAGGAATTTAATTCAATAGATTTGAAATATGAACGGCTGTTTTTATTGATGAACGTCATTCTCAAACGAGAAATGAAAATAGGAAAAATCAAAAGGCTGTTATCTTTGCTTGTTGTATCAAGCGCAATGGAACCAAGAAAATATTGGGTTTTGGAACTCTTAAAGGGTTTGAATGGATGTTTTCCAAGATTTAGCTGCTAAAACTCTTCCTATCTTCACAGACAACTTCAACTGATCGGAAAAAGAGAATATGGCGGATCTTTTATTGAAATGAAAAAATCACTAGCTTACTTTTTGCTTTTCCGTAAAAGGACTAGAAAACATTTAATGCCATTTGAATCGATCCATTTGGGTGACTACTTTTGCAACCTACGGGACCAAACCAATTCCTGGGTTCAAGGCAAAACTCAATCAACTTTTTGATTTACGGTTGGGCGGACACGATCTTATGCTAGGGAAGGTTTACACAAAGTCCCTAGATGGTCAAAATGTAATACTTTCGACTGCTGTTGATGTCTTATTTAAAGCCTACGGACTTCTCCCAAACGACCATTTATTTGTAGAAACATGGATCGTTGTGTTACTATTTGGATACTGGCTATCGAAATTGTAGAAAAGAAATAATTTAAATTAATAAATTTTAACTAAAGGCATGAATATTGGAAACTAAATCAGGAAATTCAAAACAACAATCACGCATCACTTCTGCTTCCTTATGGGCAGAATTAAAAGATGCCCTCGCAGGTTCGGAAGCAGACTATACCGAAGTTAGCATGCGTAAGGCGATATTCCTGCTTTCCGTTCCAATGGTTCTAGAACTGGTACTTGAATCGGTGTTTGCTGTAGTGGATATATACTTTGTGGGAAAACTCGGTGCCTCGGCTGTTGCCACAGTTGGTCTCACGGAAACATATTTGTTTTTATTGTATTCCATAGCGATGGGTCTCACTTTTTCTGTCACCGCCATTATCGCTCGAAGGATTGGAGAAAAAGAAAAAGAGAAAGCAGGGACAGCTGCTGTTCAGGCCATATTCATCGCTTTTGTAGCATCTATCCCGTTTGCAATTGCAGGAATATTTTATTCAAAAGAACTTTTAGTTTTGATGGGGGCGGACACTTGGGTGCTTACGGAAGGATACCCATATATGCAATGGATGCTTGGCAGCAATGTTGTAATAGTTTTGTTATTTATGATCAATGCTGTTTTTCGGGGTGCCGGAGATGCTGCCATTGCCATGAAGGTACTTTGGATTTCCAATGGTCTCAATATCATACTTGATCCCATACTTATTTTCGGTTGGGGCCCCATTCCTGCGTATGGAATTACCGGAGCGGCGATTGCCACCGCGATCGGCCGTGGAACTGGTGTTTGTTTTCAACTTTGGCTATTGTTCCGTGGAGGAAAACACATCCAAGTTTTAGCCTCTCATTTAAAAATCGAATGGGAAACCATTGGAGGAATTCTAAAAACATCGATTGGAGGCATTGGTCAAATGATTGTGGCGATGACCTCATGGATTTTTATCATGAGAATTCTTGCCGAGTTTGGTAGCCAAACAGTCGCAGGTGCTACCATTGCACTTAGAGTGATGATGTTTACGATGATGCCGTCTTGGGGAATGTCCAATGCCGTAGCCACACTTGTCGGACAAAATTTGGGAGCAGGCAAACCGGACCGCGCAGAACAATCTGTTTGGTTTACAGGCTATTGTAATATGGGGTATTTGATTTTGGTCTCCATTGTATATTTTTTTCTGGCAGAAAGTTTAATTTCCATTTTTACAAGTGACCCTCTTGTGATTCAAATTGGCGGGAAATGGTTAACGATTGTTTCCTATTCCTACTTTATTTATGCATGGTGGATGGCCGCATCACAAGCGTTTAATGGAGCTGGTGATACGATGACTCCTACTAAAATCAATATTGTATTTTTCTGGCTCATTCAAATTCCACTCGCCTACACTCTAGGTAAAAATTTCAATTTTGGTTATGAAGGAGTTTTTTGGTCCATGATGGTGACAGAATCTTCCGTTGGGGTTTTTACCCTATGGTTGTTTACCAAAGGAAAATGGAAAGAAACCAAAGTTTAAATTTTTCTGAAATTGAAAATTTCGGGAAATATTACAAGCCCGTTGTCTAAAACGGGCTTGTATTGCAAAACAATAGTGCCGATGATCATCATTCTATCGAATCGACAGCCTGCCTATACTGCAATGGGCTCTGTCCCGTGGCTTTTTTAAATTCCACATTGAAAGCAGTTTTGGAACCGAATCCGGTATCGTAGGCTATGGAAAGGATAGACGTCTCCGGTTTGTCTTTGAGAAATCTTTTAGCTTCTGTAATACGAAAAGAATTGAGATAACCTCGAAAACTCACACCTAGTTTGGAATTGAGCAATTCAGAAGTTTGTTGGACCGTAAGGCCAATGGCAAGAGAAGCGATTTCTAAATCAAGTTTTTCGTCTAAATAGGGTTTGGTTTCCCGCATCCATGATTCCAGTTTTGCGAGTGATTTTTCTGTATTGACAGAGTTTAGTTTTGACTTCGCATAACGAGTGCTTTTGCTTGCATCCGTGCTTAATGTAATAATACGATGGAGAATCTCATTTCTTTCCCCCTCTAATTTTTCGTATTTTTGCAAGAGATTAAACAATAAGAAGAATAGATCGATAGGAAAAATAAACACAGCAGAATATAACAGTGGTGTGGAATAAGGCAGGATTCCCAAAAAATAAAAGATCGTATTGTAACTAATGATAAAATACGATCCCCAACTTATAAGAAAGAAAAGAATTCGTTTTTCCCCTTTGAAATATATTTGTATTCCGGTTCCGAGAATCATAGGAATGGAGAAAAGATAAATATAAGTAGCAATTCTTGAGAAAATTTTGGTCGTATAAGAGATAAGAATTGCAGGAACACAAAGGAGAGCCACAATCCCAATGATAAGTAAAATCCGATCAATCCGAGGGTTGTGTAATTTTGTATTTAAAAACATTCGCACAAATTGGAATGAGAAGGGAATCCCCAAAGTAGCAAATACTAAAATGGCTTTGTTTTGCCACCAAGTGGATTCGGGCCACAAAACATCATAAGCGTTCCCATATTGACCGTTATACCATAATACAGTACAGACTACATATCCTGCGTAGAAAAAAAATTCACTTAAGCCAAAAGCAAAATAATAAAAAAGAGCAAAAACAATCATAACGGCACATACACCTAATATAAGCCAGGTGATTGCCGTTTCCAGAATCATACGTTTATTAAATGATCTTTCTTCCATCGAACGAATGGGAAAAGAAATTAAGGATTTTGATTGCAATCGAATGTAAAAATAGGAACCTTCCGAATGTTTAGGTATTTTAAAGCCGGGGTAAAGGGCTTCCGGAAGAGTCCACTTCGACTTAGGGACTGTGTCTCCCGTTTCGAAGGTTTGGAATTCTTTTCGATTCACTGGGTAATACAGAATGGCAGAGTCGAGTGCTTTCCATTCGAAGGAAAGTATTCTATCGGGTGAAAACCCACCTTCGCCTGTTTTTCCCCGAAGCCAGATGACATCACTTGTAAAATTAAATGAGAGTTGGGTTTTGGAAATTTGTTTCCAAGATTTTTGTCTTTGAATTTGATCAAAAGAAATATCTGTACTAGGGTCTAAAAAGAATTCGAAAAGATTGGTTACATTATGATCTCCCGGGTGATCCGGCGTGCAAGAAATTCCTGTCAACATTAGGAATAAGAAAAACATCCAGGAAATTTTTTTCATCGCACACAATTTACGCCTCAACCTCCAGAGTCTGACAAGCCTTTTTGCAAAACCGACTTCTGTATGAATGATGAAAAAGTTCTTTTAAAAGATTAGAAATCCGTAATCAACAAACCGGAAACTATCGATCTCTTTCATGCTTTACTCTTGGTTATTTGGTTCAATCGGAAATAAAGATGGATAATCTCACTCATTCGATTTTTCTTTTTTGCAATCGAAGAGAAGATATATATTATTCACCTTCTGCGAAAAGCCTCGACCTAATTAATGAAAAAGAAGTAGAGCGAAGTATTAGAAAACAATTTTAAGGATAACATTCGTCCACTTGCATACAATTGGAAATCATTCGATTCAAACTGTGGGCCTTTCGGTGAACGATGTTCATTATTACATCTACTTCTCGCCACTTATCAATTCCCGTAACGATCCTTTGGAAAAAAATTTCCTAAAACTCGACAAGTGTTTGGTTTCTTCCTTGACAGATGGGTGATGGAGTCGCTGAATTTCCAGGCAAAGTTTAAAATTTTTTACGTCCGATGACAAACAACGGTGAGGAGAAAATTTAAGTGATGTTGGCAAAAATTGGGTTTCTTTGGAATCGTCTGCAAAAAGGCTTTGCCAAATTTGTATCGTTTGTTCTAGGTCCCACCGAACGTTTCGTAATGCGACACAGAATTCTGAATGGCACTTTGTTTGCGGGAATTTTTGCCATGGCAGTGGGGTTAGGCTCCGAATTTTTTAGAGAGGGTTTTGAAACAGGTGGACTCATTGCCCTGTGGATTGCTTTTGGATTTGCATTTGTATTCTATTACCTGGCAAGGTTTTTATCTTTATTTAGAACTCTAGTCATTCCCACTTTTATCATTAGCACAATGACTGCGTTATTGCAGATCAAATACAGTGGTGGTATCGTCAGTGCAAACATAATGTTATTTTCACCAATATTGATATTGAATATGTTAATCCTTGGCAAAAAATTTGATTGGATGGCTATCGTTTTTTTTGTCGCAATCGTATTAGGCGTTAGTATCTCACAAAATCAAAGTCCGGATTGGTTTTCCGATTATTCATCCAGTATTGCACGCAGTGAAGATTTTTTGATCACCTCAATTTCCGTTTTATTATTAACCGGACTCATGCTTCGAACATTGAATCGCTCCTATGAAGACGCAATCAGTGAAATTCGGAAACTCAAAGACCAACAAGATGCAGATTATTTTCTAACATCTTTATTGATCAATCCGCTCGCAGGGATTCGTGTCCAATCCAATACTTTAAAAATATCTTCATACATTAAACAGAAAAAAACATTTCAAATTAAAGATAAAATTTACGAGTTAGGTGGTGATATATCAGTCGCAGACCAAATTATCCTTCGTGGCAGAAGTTATTCTGTTTTTGCAAATGGTGATGCGATGGGAAAATCGATGCAAGGAGCGGGCGGAGTACTCGTTTTTGGAACTGCCTTTCGCGCGCTCATCGAACGAACACATCGTGAAGGAATACTTTCTGATTATTTTCCAGAACGATGGTTACGTTCCGCACTTAATGATTTGAATAAAGTGTTCGAAGGTTTTGCCGGTTCGATGTCAATGTCATTAATCCTTGGCCTTGTAGATGAAGAAAATGGATTTATGTATTATATCAATGCGGAACATCCTTTCCCCATTCGGTTAAGGGGAGGTAAAGCAAGTTTTTTAACTGAAGAAGCAACCAATTTTAAATTGGGGCTGCTTAGAGAAAAAGCAAGGATAGAAACCACTTGGATTCGACCTGGAGATACTATCATCATCGGTTCCGATGGTCGGGATGATTGGAAATATGGGGATGAAATCTCCGAATCTAAAATTATGAATGAAGACCACAGGATAATTTTACAATTGGTCGAAAAATCGGAAGGAGATTTGCAGCTGCTAGGTGAGATTCTTGAAAAGACAGGAGAACTGACCGATGATTTATCACTTCTTAATATACGTTTCGAACCTAAGCAGAGCATAAAAGAAATCAGGGACGAAAGCTCTTTGAAGAAGTCTGCTTTTTTATTGAAAAACAATGAAACTGAGGGTGCGCTAGCAATCCTCACTGAATCAACGGAAAAAAATTCGTTAGATCCTGCGTTATGGAAATTATTATTTCGCACACATAAAATTTTAAATCATGCGAAGGAAGCAGGGCAAGCAGCAGAGGTGTTTTCTAACCTCCATCCTTCCGGGCTACAAATGATTCTGGAAGGTGCTGTACAGTATGCAAAGGCAGGTCGCATAGAAAATGCGATTGATATGGCGGAAAGAATTTATAGTCGGAAACCAGATGTGATCCCTGTCCTAAAACTTCTAGTTCGATTGTATAAAAAGTCCAAACGTTTTAAGAGGTCAGAAGAATACCAAATGGAATTAGAACGATTGTTAGTGAATAGTTGATTTTTATTGGTTCAACAATCTGCGAGCGGATAAAAACCAACTTGAATTTACGCATAGGATTTTTTTAGAAAACACACTACTCTATCAATCAATTATCCTAAGAATAATTTACACCATTATTTTTAGCATAGCTACATACTTCTTAGTTGCGAATTTGAAACAAGGAAACGATAACGAAATACTAAAGAACAATTTTATTTCTTTCAAAACTATTTGGATATTCGGACTAACAATATACTTGCACTGCCAATGGCACTCGGAGAACCCGGACTTGCAATATGGTTGATAATAAAAGGTGGAAAAACAGAATAACAAAAATCCGCCTAACTATCAACATGTACACCACTGAACAAAACGTACGACGACCAAATTTCAATTCATTGTTGTATTCAATGGATTTAGTCGCCTTTAATGAGAAGCTTACCGTCGTGCGTAAGCCTGCCCTTGCGCTTTCACTTCATACATCGATTCGATCAGCGACTGATACTTGGCAGTGACTACATGCCTCTTAACAGAGAGTTTTGCCGACAATTCATCGCCAACATCAAAAGCCTTTGGAATTAACCGCACTTCGACAATCTTTTCGAAACTCTTGAATCCGTTCTCTGTGCGAATCGAGTTCTTTACTTCCTGCAGGATCTTCTCGTGAACTGCCTTGCTAGCTGCAAGCTGTTCGTAAGTAGATCCGTACTCTGCAAACTTTTCGAGCGCGGGCAGGATAAGAGCGCCTAAAAATTTCTGATCCTGGCCGACGACCATAACATGATCGATAAATGGTGATTGGACGAGTTTGTTTTCAATCGGCACAGGTTCGATATTTTCTCCGTTGAGGAGCACAATCGTTTCTTTTGTTCTGCCAACAATTTTAAGAGTATCGTTGTAAGTCATTATTCCAATATCTCCTGTGTTAAACCAACCGTTGTTTGCAAGAACCTTGGCGGTGACTTCGGGTCGTTTGTAGTAACCCTTCATGATCTGCGGTCCACGCACGTATATTTCACCTTTTGCTCCTTTTTTTGGTGGATATAATATTTCACCAGTCTCTATATCCTTCAATAGGATTTCGGTTTCAGGAATTATCGGCCCTACACTGCCAACTACCAAATGTTTGGGTGTACGGAATGCGAGTCCCGGTGAAGTTTCTGTCAATCCGTATCCCTCTAGCACTGGAATTCCTATCGTGTTAAAAAATTCATCGATATGAAAGGGTAAAGATCCCCCGCCGGAAACCGAGCCTCGCAATTTCCCACCTGTCGCTTGTTTGATTTTCCTTAATACGATCGCATTAAGAATGAGATAAGGAATGAGGAACACGATGATTGAAAATAAAGAGAAGACAGCGAGTGTGATGGACTGCACAAGATTCCGGCCGCTAAGATCCAATCTATTCCCTTTAAAGAAATGCAGCGGCCTTTGAACGCGAAGAGCGCTGCCATAGGCTATTTTGAATAATATCTTCTTTATAAAAGAACCCTCTTGGATCCTCGACTGTATACCTTGATAGAGATTCTCCCAAAGCCTTGGCGCCGAGGCCATGAAAGTAGGTTTCACAATCGATAAATCTTCGCGGATATTTTTCACGTTGGTATAATATTGCGAGGCGCCCATGGCGATCGTTCCCATCTGAAAAACCCTTTCGAAGCTGTGCCACACAGGTAGAATGGAAAGAAATCGATCTTTAGGACCGATATCAATCGGAATATTGCGTAACTGCGAAATCATGTTTGCATGAGTTAGCATGACTCCCTTGGGTTCTCCCGTGGTTCCGGAAGTATAAATGATCGTAAATAAATCGTCAGGTTTAATATCAGCGACTCGTTCTTCTACCCTTCGGTCACCTAATTCCCGTAAATTTTTTCCCTTCGCGATGAGATCAGCCATGTTTGTTGTTTTAGGAATTGGCCCGGCTTTCGGGTCTATTTGCACCTTACCATTCGGATTGCCTTTTCCGTTTGTAGTAATGGAGTCGCCATCAATAAGGATAACATGAGTTATGTTTTTAAGATCTGCAAAATTCTTCTCGATCTTTCGCAGCGTAACTTCATTTTCTACGAATACCATTTTTGCATCAGAATGCGGTAGAATGTATCGAATATCGCCGTCCGTTACGTCAGTGCCACGCGGAACATCCGCAGCTCCACTGAGTAATATCCCATAATTGGTGATGATCCATTCTTTTCTATTGTCCGAAAGAACGGCTACATGATCACGAGCTTTCAATCCAAGGTCGATTAACCCAGTGGCAAGCGCGACACCAGTTTCATATACGTCACGAAAGCTTATCGTAAAAAATTGTTTATCTTTGTTTCGTGTTCCGAATGCCGGCTTATCGCCATACTTCTTGGCACTATCGTAATACAATTCCGCCAGATTTTTGGCTGTGACTTTTGAACTCATATCTTCTTGCTCTCCGATATCAAATATAATATCAGAAATACAATATCAGATTTTTGAAAAACGATCTTGAACGCAGCGGCTATTTCGAAAAGAAAATGGCATTGAAGGGTTCTTTCATTTTTGTAAAATCGGAAGGGCCGACACCGAATGATCGGCGAAAAACACGCGTAAAGTGAGACTGATCCGCAAATCCTCCCTCATGCGCAGCGTCAAGCAAGTGCGGATGATTCGCCAAATAATCTACCGCCTTCTTTGTTTTTAACCAAAGTCGATAAGCGGAAAAGGGAACACCCGTTTCCCTGCTAAAAAGATGACGAAAACGTTCTACTGATAAGTGAGCTTCTGCTGCCAAGCGGGTGAGCGAAAAATCCTCGAGCTCTACATTTTTAATACTCTTCTGAATGCGTGCATCAATTTCGCGACTTGTAGTTCTTGCAAAATCCTTATTGATAATGTCAAGAAGTTGCGTGCGGACTTTCGTATCCGATGAATTTAGAATTTGTTTGATTCGATGTTTTACAGTTTCTGTGAATAGATCTCCGACTTCAAACGATGAATGATTTACTTCCAAACTTCTATCATGGAAAAGATGATATCCTGTTGTTAATGGATTCAAAAAAAGCAGAGTTAGATTGCCTTCCACGCGTCTCATTTCGTGACTCACACCGGAGGGAATAAAGACTGCATTGTATGTCTTCCACTCACCGCTTTGCGTCCGTAATTCAATGATGCCGGAATCAGGTAGACTGATCTGAATATAAAAATGGCTATGCCGACCGGTTGAAAATCCATCGCCGCGATATGTAGCAAAATCATCCCAAATCAAAAATTGCTTCATAGTATTGAATTCGGAAGGTTTGGATTTAATCATGCAAGCAAAAATCAATTTCGCTCACTTCCCCATTTTGGCCCTTCTCCCAAAAGTGGACACGTATATAGGCAGCTTTAGAACAATTATGCTAGGTATAAGAAGTAGAAAACAATATATGATTTTATCTACGGAAGTCCTTCATTATCAATAAACTAAAAACGCAAGGAATGGTATGAGCAGTGTTGAAAAATTCCATAACCACACAAAATAAGTTAATAATCATTAGTTGATATATTGCTATTTTTGGAATGGAAAAACGATCGGGCAACAATTAGCGATGACTTGTTGGACTCCGTCAATGATGGCCTGGAAGCGTTTTAAAATATTCTGCGGATCTGGTTCATAGAAAACTTGTTTTCCTATTTTGGTTCGATTTAAAATACCAGCTTCGGAAAGGAAAGTTAAATGCCGTGAAACTACAGATTTGTCCAAAGGAAGATCTTCTGCAATTTGGCTTACATCAGCTCGGCCCAAAAGGATCACTTTCTTTAAAACCGTCACTCGGCTCGAATCCGATAAAGAATTTAAAAACTTTGAGTCAAGTATTTGATCTAAAAGATCCAAATGAATTTCTTTTGAGGATTTTGTATGCTTTCGATTGGGGGGATTTCCCTTTCTTCTAGCATTAGAAAGGGCAGAGCTATCATTGCCTTTCGATTTGGGGCTAAGCATATAGATTGAATCAAACCAACGATTTCGAAAATGTAAAGAATAATTAAAAAAGGGTTTGTCATTTTTAACATATGTATAAGTGTGCATTTATGCATATGCATGCAGGGGATGAAGATTATGGAAATTGTTAATCTTTTAAATATGATTGCCATATTGATTGTTATCTACGCAATGTTTGGGTTTTTTGATGCCATCATTTTGCATCTATGGAAATTTCAATTGTATAAATTCCGAGAAACTCGAAAAGAGCATATTTTGCATACCGTACGCTCTATTCTATTCCCTATTATCATTCTTGGAATGTTGGTTTTTCAACTCCAAGGAATTTTTTTGTATCTATTTTTAGCCATTGTCGTTTTTGATCTTCTCTTTCAAGCTTGGGATATGTGGATAGAACGGGAAGCAAGACAAAGGTTTGAAGGGTTGAGTTCATTAGAATACACAATCCATGGAATCTTAATATCTTTACACTCCGTATTCTTGACTTTGTTTGTTCTTTATCATTTAGAAAATAACCATTTCCAAAGCTTTAAAGGGGGGATTGCCTTTTTAGATTATTCTCTCTCTTTCTTCATTGCTTGGAATTTACTACCAGGTGCTTTTATCATTGGGACTTTGCATATCATTCTTCTTCATCCTTATTTTACCAAGGATCACGGATGGGAAAAATATTTCCGATTCCGCCTAACATTACCTGGGTTGAATTAATCCTATCATAAATTCATAAACAAAAGTCATGATAATAAAGATTCCGCTTATTGTGCTTTCGCTGATTTCCATGTTTTCAATTGGTCTTCAATTTTCTAAGGACAAAAAAACAATATTAGATAAGAATTTAGCATTGTTTGCAATCATTTTAAATTTGATTCTAATACCTGGCATAGCTTATCTATTGATTCAGGTATTTCAATTGGAAGATGTTTATCAAATCGCCATCTTACTCTGTGCCATTTCTCCTGGAGGAACTTCAGGTGCAATATTCATCATAAAGTCAAAGGGGGATCCATTCCTGGGAGGTATTTTGATCCTAGGATTGAATACAATTGGTTCAATCTTTATCCCAATCATTGTTTCTTTGTCTTTGAATCTAAATGCAGAGGATTCCTATCTCATAATCTTAAAACTATTGTCCATTGGAATTGGTATCCAAGGACTACCACTTTTATTTGGAGTTTTAGTTCGGAACAAATTGGATATCAACCATAGCGTTTGGTCACACAAATTGAATCAATTTGCCAATTTACTTTTACTATTTTGTATTCTGAGTTTAAGCATTGAAAACTATAGACACCTATTGGAAATTAGCTGGGACGTGACCCTTACTATTCTAATTCTCACTTCTATTGCATCCAACTCGGGACTTTTATTTTATAAACTTCCCATGAATCTTCAATCCGCCATCTCAGCAGTTACTGGAATTCGAAATTTAACCATTGCCCTTGTGTTGGCTGAGTTCCTTTGGGATGATTCTGCTATCAGTTTAGGAATTATGATTTATGGGGCGCTGATGTACATTGTTGCTTATTTAAACAGTATTTTTTGGAGGAAAAAAATAACTGTTTGAAAAGAAAAACTGTGGAAATTTTTTATCGATTTTTTCAAAAATAAAGTTCCCTTTAAGCCAATTCGCTTCCTCTAATGAGGAATCTGTTTTGAATATAGGTCCTTATGAATTTGGATCGGTCGGTCTTACCTAAAGTCGAAGAAATTTCCTAAGCGGTTAATCATACCCTTGGTGGTTACCATACAATGCATTTGGCATGCGATTGTTGTTTCCGAAGGAGAGTATGAGGACCCTTCCAAGGAAACCTGGGGCCTTGCATTTATGAAACGAGCCGGGGCGAGCGGAATTGGTCGGCCCTTCTCATTTGGCCATCGAGTATTAGATAGCAAAATAGGAGATGAGTATTGGGGTGAAGTAACCAGTGCCATTACCGCAACACCGTTGTGTTAACCCGCAAAAAATCCGAGCAAATCCAACCACCGAATTAGAACTTTGTCGTTTTTATTCAAGACGATTTCTTTTTCCTTAGTTATGATACCAGCATAACAAATAAGAGAGTTTGAATTATGGAAAAACAAAAATCCTTAAGCATCCCAGAAGGTTACAATACGGTGAATCCTTTCATGATTACTGACAAGGCAACTCTTGTGATTCAATTTATCACAGAAGTTTTTGGCGGAGTCGAATCAAAAGAAGCACTCATATACGATGACGACGGTTTGGTCTTATACAGCGAGGTGCGGGGGTAACACAACCATTATGTTAGCCGATAGAAAAAAAGAATGGAGGCTGACACCTAGCTTTTTGCAAGTCTATGTTTCCAACTTAGATGAGGTATTAGAACTTGCCCTCGCACACGGAGCTGTCATCATCACGAAACCAACAAAAGAAGCAACTTATATCCATGATACGCTTTTGGAGGCAATGAAGGGACTGGCGAGTTGGCTATGCGGTCGCTCCCTAACGCATCCATATCTATCATAGAAGACTGTTTTGAATTGAGTCAGCGATCCATTCTATCACGCGATTTTTGTTTTTTAATTTCTTTAGCCAGGCCTGATTGAACTCAAGTTCAATTCCTAGATATTTTTTAGGCGAGAATGTACGTCTTAATTGAGTTGTGTGTCCATCAGAAGTACCTCGATACGGATAGTTCATTTTTATAATGACATTTGGATCGTTCGCTTGAAAAGACAGTTTGAGTTGTTTAGCAACGTTCGTCTCAAGTGGCCTACGCGGATCGTAGAGGATTCCAATTTCACAGTTTCTTTTTTTACCATCAAGAATAGGTACAAACGAATGAATGGACAGGTGCAAAACTTGAGATTGTTTTTCGACAATTACCCTTGCATTTTCACGAAATGGACGATGAATCGTCGAGATAATTTTATCTTTTGTTTCCTGAGGGAGGCGTTTCGTAATTTCTGAAAATGCTTTTCTATGATTGATCGAGCGATTGAGATCTATAACAAGCCTTGAATGACTACCTTCCAATAAAGGTGCTTTCAGCTTGCGTTTCAATCCGCGTGCCATTTCTAGAGCGCCTTCATCCCACCCGCGATGGGATTGTAGTAGTCTCTGTTTCCCTTTAAAAATATTTTCCATATCGGGAGGAAAACTATTTCTTGCATGTTCGCAGGTAAGAAGGACCTTCATTTAAGGTTTAACATCCGTTTGCACCGTCCATTGGTTATCAAGGCGTTGCGAAAGATCAATCGGATCGCCGACATTAACAGAACCTTTTGTAATTTGATAGGCCCATATCTCGAAGTGACTTAAAGTCGCTCCACCATAAATTGTAGAAAACGCTCCGTCAACAGCATCCAAGCCGCAAGAAACTTTGACTCGACCGATGCGCGGCACGTGAAACCGCGGGTCACTTATATACCAACGACCACCTAAATAAACTTCGGCATAGGCATGAAAGTCCATGTGCCCTTTTACATCAGGGAATCCGATGTCCGGAAGATGACCAGTAACATATCGAGCAGGCAGATTGAAAGTACGATTCAGAGCTACGGCTAAATGTGCGAAATCTCGACAAACACCATAACCGCGATTCAACACATCTCCCGCCGACAAATCGGGACGACCAGAGAAGTAAGTATATTGAATATTATCATGTAACCACCGACTGATAGCTTGAACTCGCGGTAGACCATGTTCGATATGACCAAATTTTTCCCAAGCAAAATTAGTCAGTTTGTCGGAGTCACAGTAGCGACTTGGCAAAGTGTAGCGTAACAATTCAGGAGGGAGTTCTTCAACCGCAACTGGAGAGCTATCCGTAAAATCATAGTTATCTGGCATTGAAACAACTGCAACTATCGCATCGTGATGAATGATGTTACTACCAGGACGCAGTGCAAGTCGATATACGCGGTTACCGTGTGAATCAACATATTCTTCCACTGACTGGTCAGAGCCCAAGTTTAACGTTTCAGCAATGATCAGATGCTGACGATCACGTAATGGCTGAATGTTAAGTAACAAAGTCGACGGTCCGGTAGCTTCATAAACCAGATGGCAACCCACCCGTATCCTTATATCAAAAACTGGCGGATTCAAAGGTGATTGTTTCATTACTAATTTAGAATGGTGAATTGAGTATAGTCCAACATAAAACCGTTTTCATTTATAAAACTGTGTATAAACATACGGTTTTGTAGAACGATTGAACTCTGTTTTATGATATTCCAGAAACAGAACTTAACTTTTAGGATTGTATGACGTACTAATTGATTTATAAAATGACTATGACAAACTCTTCGCTGGGTAAAATATTAGATTCCTCATGCCGATCCGTCCAAGATCAAATAGGTTCAGGGAATTGCCGTTCTACTCTCTGGTAAACAGATGATGTTTCGAAAAATTGATTTTAAAAATGCGAAAACAATAACGAATGATATGATTGAACATCTTTATCTTGGAATGAAACCGTAGAACTTCGGTTTGCTTTAGTTCACAGTCAGTCCAATTTTGTATCTTGTGGCTCGCTCATCCTCCCATCCGGGTCGGAATTCGCTACCGCGTCCATCCATGGACGCTAGCCCCAAGCTCCAAAATTTTCCTTCCTGGTTCTATCTACAAAAGCAAACATACGTTAGTTGTTACTTAAGGCGCGGATGGATTGTAAAATAGTGAAGGGGTAATTTTAAAGATTTGCTCGGGCGTTCCCGGTTATCTTCAGTTAGGTGAAAATTACTCAAGAATGGGTCGGGCTACTTCGGGGTGCGCTTACGCTCCCGTCCCTTCGGGACCTTACGCCCTCCGTATCCCTAACGCGGGAAGTCACTTCCGATTAACAAACATTAACTTTTTGAATTATAAAGAATCAATGTCTTCCGATTTCCGTCCCAGGGCGACAAAATTTCTTTTCTAAGCTATCAAATTGCAGAGTTTTGATTCATCGGATAAACCACAAAACACTGTGAGCTGCCCAAGGATCTTTGACTTTTCGATGGTATAGCCTATTTTTCAGCACGACCAAGTAGAAAGCCGTAAGACATAAAAGTATAAAAAAAGGTTGACCATTCTCGTTATATAACATATACGTTATATAACGTATCATTTATGCTAGCCCTCGATTCCACATTTGCCGCTCTCGCCGACTCGACCAGAAGAGCTATCCTTATGCGACTCGCAGAAGGAGATGCAACGGTCATGGAACTCGCAAAACCGTTCCATATGAGCCAGCCCGCCATTTCGCGGCACTTAAAGGTTTTGGAAAAAGCTGGCCTTGTCTCAACAACAATCCGTGCGCAAGAAAGACCGCGTAGGCTCGAAACCGTACCACTCAAAAACGCTACCGATTGGATTGAAAAATACCGCCAGATGTGGGAGAAACGATACCAGGCACTGGATGGATTGCTCGAAGAACTGAAGACGATACAAACAAAAGGAGATTAACAAAAATGAAAACAGACCAAAAAGAAGTGAAAGTAGAACTTCGAGGTGAAACCGAAGCCGTGTTTACACGCTATTTCGCCGCGCCGCGTGAATTGGTGTTCGACTGCCATACCAAGCCCGAGCTGATGCGCCGATGGCTGATCGGTCCCGAAGGCATGGTATTGGAAACTTGCGAGCAAGATCTTAAAGTCGGTGGCAAATACCTCTATCTCTATGCGGACGCAAAGGGAAACAAATCTGGCGTTTATGGGAAATTTCTGGAGGTGCTGGTGCCTGAAAAAGTCGCCAATACCGAAAATTACGTCATGGACATATCGACTTTCCATCCGAATGGTCCCGAGGATCCGAACGCTACCGTCGAGTCGCGTACTTTCACAACCGAAGGCAATGCAACGCTGCTAACACATGTATGCAGATATGCTTCCGCCGAAGTGCGCAAGATGATGCTTGAAGGTGGCGCTTGCGAAGGCATGTCAGAATGCTACCTGGAACTTGATCGATTGTTATTAAAGCCTACGTAAAGCGAACTACATTCCCAACTCCTGCTCACGGGACGTCCTGTCCCGATTCGCGAGCTACGCCCTCGTGGCTTCGCTTCCGTTGGGAGCGTAGTTCGCTAAGGGTTACTTATTCTAATATTAATATCCTTACAAAATAGCATTACTGCTGTTAAAGTAACTCGACCCTCTGAATAGATTTTTGGAAGTATCTAAAAATTATGTAACCGTATTCGAAATATAAGAATGGAACCGAAGAAAAACTCACGAAGGCGAATAGCCCCCAGCGAACGGGAACCAGATTTTTTAGAGATCCCTCCCCTTTTTCCATTGTGTGGCATCCAGGATAATCACCAAGATGTCTCAGGGATTCTCAATGTCGAAGGCAATTTATACTCTATCGTCGTGGATCAAGACCACCACGATCATAGAAAAAGATTCACAATAGCACATGAATTGGGTCACTACATTTTACACAAACCGGAATCCATTCATGTGGATAAAATGTCTTTTTACCGTTCGCCTCTATCCTCTACTGCTCTAGACAGACTAGAGATTGAAGCCAATTGATTTGCCGCTGCCCTTTTGATGCCAAAAGATTTAGTAATCCAGGAAATCGAAAAGTTTATCGAAGAAAATGGCGCCGGCGTATTTGAGGAATCACTCGATAATGGCAAAGATTTAATCAGTAATCTTGCCAAATCTTTCCAGGTAAGCCCGATGACTATGACTCTACGTCTTCAAAACTTAGGAATACTAAGCGGGTTTTAATCTATTGTAACAAAAATAAATTCCCCTACGGCAACTCGTCCAATCCCAACTCCTTCAAAAATCCATTGTGTTTCTTCTTTGCCTCAAGAATCTTTTTTTCGAGCTCCACAAGTTCCGCATGTACCTGATCAAGTTCAATGGCTTCATCTGTCTTTGCAGTGCTGATATAACGAGAAATATTTAAATTATAATCGTTCTTTTCAATTTCCTTCATTCCTACACGACGCGAATACTTATCTTCTTCTTTTCGGAATTGGTAGGTCGAAACTATCTTTTCAATATGTTCTAACGAAAGTTGATTTTGCCGTTTACCCTTATCAAAATATTCGCTCGCATTGATAAACAAAATATCATCAAATTTTTTACATTTTTTCAAAACGAGGATACAAACAGGAATTCCAGTCGAATAGAATAAGTTAGCTGGTAAACCAATCACAGTATCAATATGCGAATCTTGTATGAGTTTGGTACGGATTTTTTCTTCCGCACCTCCTCGAAAAAGAACCCCATGCGGAAGGATGATGGCCATGGTGCCTTCATCGCTTAGAAAATGAAACCCGTGGAGTAAAAAGGCAAAGTCTGCCGCCGATTTCGGTGCAAGACCATAGCTCTTATACCGAAAATCTTCCCCTAACGACTCAGATGGCTCCCATCGCAGACTAAACGGAGGGTTGGCCACAATGGCATCGAAATGCATCTTCTTTGCCGGATTTGGGTTATTCAGTAATTCCCAGTCGTTTAACAAAGAATCGCCATGGTGGATTTCAAATTCAGTATCTTTCACCCCATGGAGGAGCATATTCATTCTTGCCAAGTTGAAGGTAGTGATGTTTTTTTCTTGTCCGAATATCTTTCCAATACTACCTTCTTCTTTTAGAATTTGGTTTCGCACATTTAATAATAAGGAACCGGAACCGCAGGCAAAGTCCAAAACGTTCTCTAGTTTTTTCTTTTTACCCGTGCTTGGATCTTGGCTGTCCAGAGTGACAATGGCAGAAAGAATACTGGATATTTGTTGTGGTGTATAAAACTCTCCCGCTTTTTTTCCCGAGCCTGCAGCAAACTGCCCGATCAAATACTCGTAAGCATCACCTAAGATATCCAAGTCGGAAGAAAACTGCCTGATTCCTTCTGCTATTTTTGTAATGATGACACAAAGTTTTTTATTTCTTTCATCGTAGGTTCGCCCAAGTTTTTCAGAACTAAGATTGATTTCAGAAAATAGTCCCTGGAAGGCACTCGCAAACGATTCTTCTTCAATGTATTTAAAGCCAGCCTGTAATGTTTTTAACAAATCCTTGTTTTGCGTGCGGGCTAGTTCCCCAATATGGCTCCATAAAAATTGAGGTTCCACTACATAGTGGAGTTTTCGGCGCATTTGTTTTTCAAAATCTTTGGTATCTTTGGGATTGGCCTCATACCATACATTCAAAGGAGTGCTATTGTCACCTGCTTCTAGTTTTGGGTAATCCTTTCCCAATTCCTTTTTTGCTGCAGCCTCATAATTGTCCGATAGGTAACGCAAAAATAAAAACGAAAGCATATAATCGCGGAAGTCATCCGCATTCATAGAACCACGTAGTTGGTCTGCGATGTTCCAAAGAGTTTTGCCGAGTTGATTTTGTTGAGGTTCTGTCATGGTTGTTAATATTTACTTTTTATTGAAAACTTTTAGAGTTTCTTTCCATTAACTAATAGAAAAATCGAATTTTGTTTTTAATTTACTTAATATTTCATCAAATATACGTCGATCATCATTGTTTAGCAAGGATGATGTTTCGGTATAAAATTTCTTATGGGAAAGCGCATTCACTCGATCTGCTGTTTGACTGACATCTTCAATTTCAATTTTATCGAGAACGTAGCTAAAATATCCCTTTCCAAGGAATGAGGATACATTTTCTAGCAACTGGCGCAATAAGGCGAAATGAAATGGCGATACTTCGTTACTTACTTTTGCTTCATTCAGCAATTGAAATAGTTTGAGATGATAAAGAAAAGTATCTTTATTATCTTTCACAATTTTCAGATTTGCGGATGGGTCCTGCCTAAGTATCAATGTTTGAAACTTATTTTCAAATTTTTGCTTTTGATCTCCTTTCTTTAGCCAATCATTCAAGATTGAATATAACCCAGCGTGGTGAGTGGTGATGATTACTTTCCTTTCTTTAAAATGATTTTGAATTAATTCAAAAATCAAATTTGCTGTAACAAAAATATTGTGCTCATCTAAGCTCGAAACGGGATCATCAATGAAAATAAATTCGGATTGATTGTCGAAAAATTCTCCGATTTCAAAAAGTGCTAATACGAAGCACCAGACAAATATTCTTTCTTCGCCTCTAGAGATTTTTATCGGGAACTCAGGCTCTTCCTCATCTATTTCAATTTGATTTATTTCTTCCTCATTGTCTTTTTTTTTCTGCGGTAGAATTGGGAAAAAAGAAACAGATTCTATTCCTTGTTCTGGATTTTCATTAAAATTAAAACGAAATCTATACTTTGGTAAATAAGCTCTTAAATTTTCGCTAATTAGATCCTCAGTGAGTGAACTATGGAACCGATTGAATATGCTATTTTGCACTTTTAACTGAACATTTCGCCCTTCATTTGCCGAGTCATTATCCCAAACAAATAAATCCTCACTAAACGCGTTATAATAGACACCAGTATTGCTACCATCCTCACGCTTGGTTTCATCCTTATAAGCAATCGATAGCCTTGTCTTTCCAGTAGAATTGAAAGCATAAATCAAAATGATGTTTTCTGAAGAATGAACTAATGTTTGAGCAAGTTCTTTATGATCCATTCCCTCACTCCCCCATCACCGGGAACAAACCCTGCAACAAACCCTGCTTATGTGACTTCAACCCTTCCAATTTCTGCGACTGCTCTTGGATCAATGCATCCAAAGAAGAAAGACAATCGGCGATCTTTTGTTGTTCAAGTATGTTTGTCGGAGAAAAAACTGAAATTTTTACAAGATTATCCACGGATAGTCCTGGCTGAGCTTGTCCGGTAGCATATTGATTTAGATTCATTTTAAATAGCTGATAATATAACCATAAATTATTAATGCCTAAGCCAGGAACACACACCAATGCATGTTCCGTTGCATGGAATTTACCTTTTACATAGTTAACATTTCCACACAAGGCACCTTGTCTTCCTACTAAACTATAAGAACCATCATGTGTATAAGTCTTAGTAAATCCTCGTATTCCATTTCCACCATAGCAAGGAAAAAGACCTTCGATAAAAAATTCTTTAATCTCCGTTGCAGAGACGAACTGACCTGCCTTCATGACACACACCTCCCCTAACTTCCTCTTCTCCCATTCCCCTGCATCTTGAAACTCTGGAAACCGCAATTCAGGAACTGTTTCCCCTTCTGCAGGAAACAACTTTTGCAATAAACCTTTCTTATACGACTGAAGCGACTTTAATTTTCGGGATTCGAGTGAGATCACTTCATCTAACAAGGAAAGGCAATCGGCGATTTTTTGTTGCTCGGGGAAGGCGGGGAATGGAATATGCAATTCAGAAAACTGCTTGAAGCTAACCATTTTACCATCACGAATCCCTTCGATATTTTTATTCAGTCCTTGAATATACTTAGGTGTCTTAAAAAAATGCCTATAGAAGTGATCGTATAATGGTTTAATTTTTCTTAGTATAATGTAAGCTGGACTACATATCCCCAGGTAATTCGAATACTCAATTCCACCTTGGAATGATCGCAAACTTATAATAAAGTCACCAGGTTCGACAACCTTGTAGCTCTCGATACTCTTTTCTGTGACTGAAATTTGATAATCAATTAGATGACGCGGGATTGCTCCATACTCTTGTGTAATAGCAAGTATAGGCAAATTTGAATCATGATTTTTATTTGTAATTGAAGCAAAAAGAAAATCTCCGCTAACCTCCTCCCATTCCCTCGCATCCTTAAACTCAGGAAACCGCAAATCAGGCACTTTTTGTTTTTGGGATATTTTTTCTTTTTGTTTCATACAATGCCACCTAACAGGCCAATCAATCTTTTCATATATTTTTAGCGACCGAAGTTACAGAAAGTTTGCCTTTCTCCTTCCGTGCCCAAGTGATCAAATTTGGATTGATGGCAGCAGTATTCCTACTCACTTTGCTAACACCTGAAAGAGTCCCAAATTGATATAGTAATTGGTTCGTCCCATTTTTTGTTTTTTGAGAAATCCCTGTTTGCAAAGTTCTTCTAGATACTTAGCGGCAGTAAGACGAGTCACTCCTAAATCCTTTTCAATAAATTCAATTTTTGTATAGGGATGATAAAATAAATTATTTATAAGATCCTGGCTATAAAATTTACAAGAGGTGCGGATTCTATGTTTATAATCCAACATCACCAGTTTGATGGACTGTATGGTTTCGATGGTTTGTTTAGAAGTTTCTTCTACACCAGTGAGTATAAATAAAATCCAAGACTCCCAATCATTTTTGTCTCTCACACCTTGTAAGAGTTCGTAGTATTGCATTTTATTTTTAATAATATAACGACTCAAATACAAGATAGGAAGCGTAAGAAGATCCTTCAATACAAGATAAAGAATATTAATGATCCTTCCTGTCCTTCCATTTCCATCGTAAAACGGATGTATGCTTTCAAATTGATAATGAATCACAGCCATTTTGATTAAATCATCCACCTCGGACAGACTGTCATCATTGATATAAGCCTCTAAATTTTTCATAAAGATTTCGATCTCATCCAACCTTTGAGGTGGTGTATAAACCACTTCTCCTGTCAGTTGGTTTTTGAGATCCGTTCCAGGTAATTTTCGATAGCCTGCCTTATTTTTTTCCAAGATTTCTTGGATTTCCAAAACATGATTTCCAGTTAAAAGTTTGGATTCTTTGACGAGAGCAAATCCTTTTCGAAGAGCAGTCGCATAGTTCCCGACTTCTTTTGCCGCCGGGTGGTTCGTCTCCTCGGGAAATAATTCTTCTTTGAAAAGTTCGTCGTCTGTGGTGATGATATTTTCTACAGCGGAACTATCCTTAGCCTCTTGTAAGGAGAGAGCATTGATCAAAATGGTCTGGTTCGGAATGCTAGAGGAAACTCCTTTCAATTCTGCTAAGTATCTCTGGGCTGATGGCACTTTCCGAAGAACTGCCTTGGTCTCTAATTCGAAGGACGGAGGTAACTTTTCTAAAACAAAACCTGCATTCACAAGAAACCCCTATATGTATAAAAAACATCGTTTTCTATACATATCAAACAGATTCTGTATAATTTTCCCTTTTTTCTATGCATATTCGGTATTCCTACTCATACACAGAGAGTCCCGATATCTCTCTTCCTTGGGCTAACTTCTTTAGCAAAGGAACCAGGTCTTCCATAAGTGCCAGCTCCTTTTTAGTTCTTTCTTTCCAACCCAACTCAAAAGGAGCCATCAAATCACTCAAAACTTCCGCATCAAAAATCATCCGATCCATAATGGATTTTACAAATCCTTGTAAGGCGGCTGGTTCTAGTTCGTGATCTTTTGCAGTCCTTGCCAGTTGGTTCTGGAATTTGTTTGCTTTAAATTGGATGTATCCTTTTCGAATTTCCTCTTCGCTCAGAGGCTCGCCCGCTTTTAAAGTTCCGATATATTCAATGATTTCGTCACGTTCTTCCATCAAATTGGAGCTAGAAGAAAGTAGACCAACGAGCTGCTCCCTACTCATTTTTTGTTTGGATGTTTTTTGTGTGTATCTTGCAATCAGCCCCATGATGTAATCATAGTCGATGATAGCAGATGCAAAAAGGACAAATTCAAAATCCAATTGATGGATCACCGTCTCCAGTTCGTTAGGTCTTTGTTCAACTTTGAACCTCTGCGCAGTATCTAAATATACCCCCCGGAAACCACGAAGTGTATCCTGCGAAATCACTTTTTCAATGGCTTCCGTTTGTTCATGGGAAATATCGGTATATTGATCCAGTTGTGTTTTGATTCTTTGCACTTCTTTGAAAAGATTGATGAATTGACTTCTTGCCTCATTCCCCTGCAAATTATTTACCTGTTCCGGTGCAAAAGACAAACCTTGCGACTTCATAAACTCATTCAAGTTAGAAACTGCATTTTCGAACTTGGTAATGACGACAGGCGCTGGATCAACTAACCAAATTTCTTTGGCTCGTTTGGCCTCTTCTCCTGAAAAAAGGGCAATGGCATCATCGACCGCATTCTTTTGGTTTCTAAAATCCAATACATTCCCATAAGGTTTTGTATCATTGAGTATTCGATTGGTTCGAGAAAAGGCCTGGATGAGTCCGTGGTATCGTAAGTTTTTATCAACATACAGAGTATTTAGGTATTGAGAGTCAAAACCTGTAAGCAACATATCCACAACAATCACAACGTCAATTTTATTGTGACGCGGATAATCTTTGTTAGAGTATTTTTGATCTTTGATTCTCTTCTGAACATCTTGGTAGTACAAATCAAAATCACCCATTTTGTGATTGGTGTCGTATTGTTTGTTGTAATCCGAAATAATCGCAAGTAAGGCGGCCTTCTTTTCTTCTGGTGCCTCCTTATTATCCTCTTTCTCTTGAGGTAAATCTTCTTGGATTTGCTGGACGTCTCTATTCCCTTCCGCTGGAGGCGAAAAGACACAAGAAACTAGAAGAGGGGAGTAATTTTCATCCTCCACTTTTTTTTGACTCTGGATCTCCTTAAAAAGCCCATAGTATGCAATTGCCTCATTGATGGAAGCTGTTGCGAAAATTGCATTAAACCTTCTATTGTGAGTTGCTGTATCGTGTTTTTCTAAGATAGCCTCAACAACAGCCTTCCAGGCAGCTGCATCTGTTACTTTTACGCCTTTTTGCCCTCTCAATTCTTCTTTAAAATAATCTACATGAAAGCGCAATACGTTTCTATCATCAATCGCATGCGTGATCGTATACGCATGAAGCCTTTTTTGAAACACATCCTCCGTTGTAATATAAGAAGCCTGATCCCCTTGCACCTGCAAGTAACTGGAATTTTCACTAAAAATAGGTGTCCCCGTAAACCCAAACAATTGCGCCTTGGGGAAAAAATCTTTAATCGCACTGTGATTTTCACCAAACTGAGACCGATGGCATTCATCAAAAATAAATACAATACGTTTGTCGCGGAATGGCTCCAATCTTTCTTTATAGTTGTTTCTTTGTGTCCCATCAAGAGCAAGACCCAATTTTTGAATGGTAGTTACTATCACTTTATCCGCATAGTCTGTAGAAAGAAGTCGTTTAACTAATGTTTCTGTATTTGTGTTTTCCTCAACACAACCATCTTGGAATTTATTAAATTCTTCCCTCGTCTGCCGATCCAAATCCTTACGATCCACCACAAATAAACATTTTTCAATGTTAGGATTATCTTTTAACAAAGTAGAGGCTTTGAAAGAAGTAAGTGTTTTTCCACTACCCGTAGTATGCCAAATGTATCCGTTTCCTCGGTTCTGCTCGATGCAATCCACAATCGCTTTCACCGCATAGATTTGGTATGGACGCATGACCATCAATTTTTGTTCACTTGCAACCAGAACCATATAACGACTAATGAGTTGGGCCAATGTGCATTTAGGCAGGAATTTTTGTGCAAATTCATTTAAGTGAGTAACTTTTTTATTATCTTCTGTCGCAAATTGATAGATAGGTAAAAAACGTTCATCCGCATCAAAACTAAAATGTTGGTTCTGATTATTTGCAAAATAGTATGTGTTTGATTGATTACTAACGATGAATAATTGAATAAAACAAAGAAGAGAATTCGTATACCCGTTACCGGGATCATTTTTATAGTCAACAATCTGTTGCATGGCTCTTCGTGGACTGATTTCCAAAGTTTTGAGTTCAATCTGAGTGATCGGAATTCCATTTAACAATATTATAACATCATACCGATGATAACTTTTTTCTGTGTTGATTCTAAACTGATTGATGACCTCAAAATTATTTTTGCACCAATCATTGAGATTTACAAGAGTATAATGAAGTGGGGTTCCGTCCTCTCTCTCAAAGGTATTTCTTTCTCTAAGTAGTTTTGAAGAAAAGTAAACGTCAGCATTGACGATCTCATCCCTAAGGCGGGCAAATTCGGAGTCAGTTAAATTGACTTTATTTAATTCTTCGAAATGTCTTCGGAAGTTCTGCTCAAGAGTTTCCTTATTTCGAATTTCTGGTCTATATGTATATTTTAAATCACCAAGTTTTTCAATTAGCTTATGTTCGATATCTAACTCAGTGACCATTTAATTTTCCAAACTAGAATTATTCTAAAGTTACTAATTTTCGCTTAACTCTTACAAACTTTACTATAAAGTCAATTGATTTGATTTTATTTAAATAACAAAAAGCAAATGTTAAGTGAATTCAATTACATTCACCTAAAACCACCGATCCTTACTACAATGAATTATTTTAAATTATCCGTCGGACAAATTATTCTAATCTAATTAAAATTTATATTCAAATAAACCTTCGCGCTTTTTATTCGAATTATTTAGCTCCCCCCTCTGGAAACAAAAAAGCCTCCGATCTTACGACCAAAGGCTTTTCCAACATGTTATACGACAAAGTATTTCTTGCTTGCTGATCTTCACCACCTCTTCCCTCCTTTTCACTTTCCTAATCCTTTAACAAATTAGGGAAAGCCAAAGCTCCATCCCTTCCCAACTCCTGCTCACGGGACGTCCATGTCCCGATTCGCGCGCTACGCCCTCGTGGGCTTCGCTTCCGTTGGGAACGTATTCCGCAAAAGGTTACTGATCCAATTCGAAAATACATTCCGTACATAAAGAAAGCCCGAACCTTAACGATCCGAGCTTCTTACTCATTCAACTAATATACGACAGTGAATACATTCAATGGTCAATGCCAGCGGAGCACAAAGCAGCATTGGCTTGCGACTGCGAGCTCGCGACCTGATGCGTGACCCATAGGAAGCGGGAAAATGCGGTAAGCGAAGCGTTAGCATTTATCCGCCTAAAACAAAAAAGCCTCCGATCTTACGACCAAAGGCTTTCCCAACTTTATACGACAAAG
>NZ_RQHV01000029.1 GCF_004771005.1 Leptospira ilyithenensis | reverse complement strand
TTGCTCGTTTTCCATAACAACAGATCACTAAATGCTATACCACGTACAAGAACTTTATGGGTAACGGGATGGTGAACCACCCGCCACCCAATGAGTTCCAACTAACACATTCCAATCGATTTGGCAACCCTTACTTGCATATTCCTGAAAATTCTTGGAAAAAGTTCGCCTTTTTGCCAACCCAGACCCTGAGTTCTCCGGATCGGTACATACGGTGGTGTGACTGACGGTGCGCCTCCTACTCGATTGAAGAGCGCAGTCGGTTTTCGATCATGTGAATATCTATCGTTAAATTTCGAGGTTCCCAACCAAATAGAGGTAAGGTTTTTTATTTTAAAAAAAAGAGAAGGCTTTCTAAATTTGATTTAGAAAGCCTTTAAGCCAAGGGAGTGAGTTTTGCTAAAGATTAAGAGCGGGAAAGAGGGACAAAAGATACGATCATTGCTTTGGATTTTACATCGGCTGCGAGAATCAGTTTGGATAGCTGTCTGCGAAGTCCTTCTTTATTGTTTGTTTTGCCCATTTGGACGACAAAGTATCCGTTTTTATAAATAATAAAAGGATTTGAGGAAAGTTTTCCTTTGTTATCGCTTATCAGTTTGGAAAGGAAGGATTCAGCCGAATCTCTGGTTCCGAACGCACCCAGTTGCACAGTATAAAGTTTTCCTTGAGGAGAGGCGAATTCGGTTCTTTTGGAAACTTTCTTAGCTTTTTCCGAAATCCCTTTTTCTTTTTTGGAAAGAGAAGGGCGGTGTGGTGCTTGGTTTTTCAATAGGATTTCGTTTTTCTTGGTTTCTTGCTTTGATACACGGGAAGATTTTGTCAGATCCACAACTTGGGCTTTTCTTTCGTCTTCCTCGTCTTTGGCGGTAGAAGATTCCGCATAATAAGGATTTGTTGTATTTCCCACATCAGCCATAGGGACTTCCAGATTACCGCTGTTTGTTGCAATTTCTTTGGTCTTTGAACCTTTCAATGCCAACTCTTGTGTGCTGGGCGCAGGAATGGATTCTTCCGTTTGTAATCCTTCGGGGGTTTTTGATTCCGTATTTTCGGAAACGATGGTTTTAGGCTGCAGGTTTTGGGAAGGAGCGCTTTCCAATCTCCCTTTTCCGACGGAAACGCCTAAAAAGAAGAAAGAAAAAAATAAGGCAAATAGGAATAGGGATAAGACGCCTATCCTTTGTTTGTCTAGGTTGATTACATAAAAAACTCGCTCTTTCATCTCATATCCTTGGCCGTGTTTCGAATCGTTTCATACACGGACTTTACTTTTTTTTTTAGCTCTTCTATAGAATTATCGTTCGGAATCACAAAATCGGAGAGTGCCTTTTTTTTCTCCAAATCCATCTGCGCGAGGTTTCTTTTTTCAAAATCCTCTCTGGTCATTCCGCCTCTTTCCTTGACTCTTTCCCACGCAGCATCCGGAGACACTGTTACACATAGTTTTCCGTCGCAAAGGGTATGTGCGTCCGTTTCGAAAAGAAGGGGAACTTCCCAGGCGATGATGTTCCCCGGAAGGATCTTTTTCAGTTGAAGTCGGAATTCTTTTCTGACTAGAGGGTGAATTAGCGAGTTCATCGCTTGTAATTTTTCAGGCTCTGAAAATGCAATGTCTGCAATTTTGGATTTAATGGGAGCGCCGCTGGAATCGAAGATTGATTCCCCGAAGATTTGTACCAGTTCTTTTTTGATAGGAGTATTCGGATCTGTGAATTGTTTTGCGATTTCATCGGAACTGATTCGAACTGCTCCCAATTCGGAAAACAGCTTGGATACGGTGGATTTTCCCGAACCAATGGATCCGGTAATTCCCAACAAATAGCTTCTGCCTTCTGTTTTGCTCACGGGTTTATATCATTTTTTGGGAAGGAAAGTACAAGTCTTTTTTTCTATAAAATGAAAAATTTTATAATTTTGCTAATGGAAATGGGAGATTTGTACGAAAACTGAAACTTTCTAGTCTTTGCGGTGGGATCTTCGAAGTAGAATAATCATGTTTTGTGAATATATATTAGGAAATTGTAAATTACTAAAGTGTCTAAAGCTTCATACTTTCCCATCCTTTGAAACTGGTGAGGGCTTTTTGTTTTTCTTCTTGAGCCGGCAAGGACAGAAGTTTTTCTTTATCGATTTCTCAGCTTGCAAATTTTGCGATGTCTATAATGTATTTTCCCTTTCTGTAGGAAAATTGCAAGTTTCTCAAATCCTCTAAATTCGAATTTGATCCAGTTGTAGCTCCGATGTTTTGCCGGAGAGTATTTTTACTGAAAGATCTTTTTTGGGTGAAAAACTTTTAGTAAAGAGGTTTTCCTTCGAACACGACTGAATTGTAAATCGTATCGTCTTTGATTTTTAAAAGACAATCATCATAATTTCGGTTCAAAAACCAAAAGTATTCTTTATAATTGAAAAGCTCCGGAAGTCGAATCCGAATCATCTCAAATTAGTTTTCTTTTATCCAATCCATCCAAAGTTTTGCGGTTTCTTCCGGCTGTTCGATCATAGGAGCATGTCCTACATCGGGAAGGATCAAAATCCTTTTTTTTGATTTTAATTTTTTTTCCAAAACAATTGTACAACTATGATGGATGATGTTGTCTTCCTTTCCCCAGATAACAAAAGTAGGTGGTTTGATTTTGGAAATAAGCGGCTCCAAAACATAGCCTTCCTTTCTGATTTGTTGAAGGATTTGTTCATTCCAATTTCGGTTGGAGACCGCTCTTTCTACGAAATAGGATTTTAATGTTCCGGGCAAATAAGGAGGTTTTACAAAACTAAATGCTACTAATCTGTCAAAATCTTCCACTGAATTGATCAGAAGAGGATTTGGTTTTCCCGAAATTACCATTTTCATCACTTCACTCGGTTCCGGACTTTTGATTCCTGCATTGTCAAGCAATGTCAATGTGAGGATTTCTTCTGGGTACTTCACAGTATAAACTCCTGCAATGGCTCCACCCATTGAGTTGCCAATGATGTGATATTTTTTCAATCCTAACGACTTTGCAAATTCATGGAGTCTTCCTGTTTGTTCTTCGATCGAATAAGAAAGTCCTTCGATTCTGCTGTTTTCTCCGAAGCCAGGTAGGTCGGGAGAAATGATTCTGTATTTGTCCGGAATGTATCTGGCAAATCTGGTCCAATGGTCTTTATCTCCACCAAATCCATGTATGGCGATAAGGACTTGGTCTGAATTTTTGTCACCGGCTTCGGAATACTTCCATTTGAATTCTCCTATAGTGATTTCTTTTATGGAAAGACCTGATCTGGATCTTTCCCACATAAGGCCGGTTTTGTGAACGAGAGAGGCGCAATCGGCAAGAAAAAATAAAAAAAAGTAATAGAAACCGATCCGAAATATTCGGAATCCCGAACGATTTACTATAAAAATTGAAAGGATCGTTGACATTAGCGACCTCCTTAGTATTTTGGTCGTAGCCAAGGCCCTGTAGCTCAGTCGGTAGAGCAGAGGACTGAAAATCCTCGTGTCGGCAGTTCGATTCTGTCCGGGGCCAAGGTCACTTCTTTCTATCCCTTTTTTCTTTCTTCACCCATCGACCAAAGACCAAGGAATTCATTTTCCTCAACTTTTTTGCAAAGCTCCGGTTTGTATAATTTTTTCACCGGCGGTTTCGGATAAATATGGATCTCGTCATTGTCCGGAATAAAGGTTAACATCCGTAATATGATATCTTCGCCTTCGATTTCGTACATAGTATAGGACATTCCCTTACTCGGGATGATTTGAGAGGTTTCTAGATATTTCAACCATCACTCCTTGTTCGCTTTTCGTTGCATAACTTTCTTTCATTAAATTTTATCTTATGCAGAGTGTCTCCTATACTTCTATGATTTCTGCGGAGGGAGCGTTTTTTTTAACGGATTCAATACCGTTTTCACAAGCTTGTTTGGAAGAATAACCTTCTCCGGTTGCGATGACTTCTCCGTTGCCGGCTTTCAATCTAAATCTGTACTCTCCGGTCTTGTCTTTGTAAATTTCAAATTTTGCTGACATCTTTTACCTCTTTAGTTTCACATACTCTCGGTCAGTTGAAAACACGAGTCAATAAAAAACTTGGAAAACCTTTTTGTCGATTGTCAGTGTCTTATATCTTTTGATCTAATTCTTTTTTCTCATGGAAATTTTTCCCAGATCTTCCAAAGCACGTTCCACTTCTTTTCGCCATACCAAGGCTAGATTCAGTCGAAAAAAAATCTTCCATTGGTCCGAGACTCCGAACAAAATTCCCGGAGCAAAAATAATTCCTTTCTTTTGTGTTTCGATTAATAGTTTTTGAGTGTCCGACTTCGCTTTTCCCCAAAGAACGAATCCTCCTTCCGGATTATCTATCTCCAAACTACCGTTACTTGCTTCCTGTAGGATTTTTTTCCAAATTTGGAAATTGGATGCAAACGTTTTTCGTAGTGAATTCAAATGTCTGTCGTAGGAATGTTTTTTCAAATACTCGAACACAGCAATTTGGGTTGGCAAATTATGTGAAATCTTAAAGGCCCTTGCAATCTTCGATACCGTTTTTAGAGAATTCCTGGAGCCGATCCATCCGATTCTGATTCCAGGTGCTATCGTTTTGGAAAAGGAACTGCATAAAAAGGCAGGAGGACCGGCTTTGGAAAAACTCATATAAGATATGAGTGGCCTTGGTCTCGTTTTTCCCCAATACAAATCTCCGTACATATCGTCCTCAATCAATGCTATCTTTTCCGATTGAAGTATATTTGCTAACTCTTGTTTTGTGTTATCACTCAGCAATACTCCGTTCGGATTATTGAAGTTGGCTGTGATTATGATCGCTTTGGGTCTGTATCTGGTACAGAGCCGTTTGGTTTCCGAAATATCGAGTCCTACTTCCTTCCGGTAGGGAATTTCAATCAGTTTTAATTTCAATGTTTCTACGATTTGAAAGATTCCCACATAGGTTGGTGAAGGCAGAAGAATGGTATCTCCCGGATTTGTACAAGATTGTAAGGAAATGGAAAGACTTTCTGTGCATCCGTTGGTAATCAGAATGTTTTCCATGGAAAGTTGAAATCCGTTACGGCCGGACATTCTCGCGATTTTTTCACGCAATGCCGCAAAACCTTCCAAGTCTCCGTACTTATGCATATCCTTGTAAAGAAGTGCCGTTTTGAAACCACCGATCAATTGAGACAAAGGTAGGAATTTATCTTCCGGGATGGCAGCACCAAAGGGAAGTAATTTGGGGTTCATTACGTCCCGCATAATCATCTGAATGCGGTCATCTGCGGAAACGGTTTCGAAAATCCTGTTTTGAAGTCCGGATATTTTTTCTTCGATGTTCCTTCTGACAAAATAACCTGACTGTGGTTTGGCTTCGATAAGACCTTCCTCTTCGAGAATGCGATACGCTTCTCTCGCTGTTGTCAGACTGCAATCCTTCAAATCCTGGATTTCACGAAGCGAAGGTATCCTTTCCGATTCTTTGTAAAGTCCCGATTGGATGTCGTTTTTTAAAGATTTTGCAAGATTTTCGTATTTTGTCATAGTATAACTGTATATGAATAGATTTGATAAACTGTATATTTACAAATGGATCAATTCAATTTAAATTTATCAGTATGAAAAAGAATTTAAAAATATATCAACTGGATGCGTTTGCGGATCGGATATTCTCCGGAAATCCTGCGGCAGTGATTCCCTTGGAAGAGTGGCTGCCTGTTTCCTTGATGCAGTCCATTGCTTTGGAAAATCAGCTATCGGAAACAGTATACTTTGTAAAGGAAGGAGAAGGATATCGGATTCGATGGTTTACTCCTCTGACAGAGGTAGATCTTTGCGGTCATGCAACTCTTGCAGCCGCATTCGTTCTGTTTGATATCTTGAACTATGAGAAAGAATTCGTATCCTTTGAATCGAATTCGGGGAATTTGAAAGTTTTTAATAATAACAAACAGTTGTTACTTGATTTTCCGGTATATGGTTTAAAGGAAAATTCGCCAGAAAACGAAGACAGATGGAAATTTTTATTTGGAAATGTTCCCACCGCTTACCTGAACTCGGAAGATCATATTTTGGTTTTTTCTTCCGAGGAAGAAGTTTTAAATCTCAAACCCGATTTTGAAGCACTGAAAAAGGAAACAGGAGGAAGAGGTTGGATTGTCACCTCTCTTAGTTCTTCGAAAGATTATGATTATGTTTATCGCTTCTTCGGCCCGGCACTAGGAATCAATGAAGATCCGGCTACCGGTTCCGCACAATGCGCACTAACACCGTTTTGGTCCGATCGTTTGGGAAAATCAAAATTGAAATCAAAACAATTATCCAGTAGAAAAGGATATTTCACAACGGAGCTGAAAGATAACAGAGTTCTTATCGGAGGCAAAGTAGTTTTATACATGAAAGGAGAGCTGGAAGTTCAAATATAGGTTTACTATTTTGACTGAACCGATTTTATTTTCAATGAGGTTTGTTATTTGAAAACCATTGATTTCTATTTTGATTTCGGAAGTACCTATTCTTTTCTTTCTGTCATGAGGATTTCCGATTTGGCAAAGCAGTATGATAGGCAAGTGGTTTATCGGCCTATCTTACTCGGACCCATTTTCAAAAGCCTCGGATGGGAAACATCTCCTTTTAATATGTATCCTATTAAAGGAAGATATATGTGGAGGGATTTGGAAAGAAGAGCTGAAAAATGGAAGATCAAATTCCGAAAGCCCGATATTTTCCCGGCAAACGGGCTTCAGGCGGCAAGGGTTGCCGTGGCCAATGCAAAAGAATCCTGGTGTGTTCGGTTTATCCAAGAAGTTTTCCGTGCCAATTTCGAATTGAATTTGGATATTTCCAAAGAGGAAGTTTTGATTTCGATCTTGAGACAAGTTCAAAATTCGGATCCTAGATCGATTTTGCAATCGTCCGTCGAGCCATCTAACAAGGATAAGCTAAGACAGGAAACCGAATTGGCACAAAAAAGAGGAATCTTCGGTGCTCCCAGTTTTTTTATCCAAGAGGAAATGTTTTGGGGAGATGACAGATTGGAAGATGCTTTTGAATGGGGGACAGGGAAAAACTAGGTATTTAACTAAGAGCATGTGCAAGAAAAAAACTTGTTCTAGGAGCTTGTATCCGAAGCATATCCTCATGATTCGTTATCTCATCGTTCCCATCTTATTTTTAGTTTTCAACTGTGCTATCAGCGAAAAAGCAACCAGGTTCAACGGAATGCCTACCAGTGAAGCAAAACCCGACCATTATTTAAAAACAACTTCCTTCGGATTGAATCTGTTGATTTTCATTCCTGTCAGAAGAAATGCTGAATTTCCCGAAAGTTTAGAAGCGTTTTCCGAGTTTGTGAAAAAGAACAAAGGAAACAAATTTCGATTGATCCAAAAGGAAACCACAAAGTGGGCTTTTATTTTCCCTCCGATTTCATTTCTCTTTACTCCCGTAGTAACAGAGTTAGTTGGTGAAGTTTACGACTGATCAGACCCAGTCGATCACAAGCAAGGTTTGATCGTCTTCCTGATTTACCTTTCCTTGGAATGTGAACAGATTGATTACCATATCGGCGATCAATCTGTCTCCGGGTTTTTCTTTCAGATCCTTTAACACTTGTAAGATTCTTTCCTGGCCGAATTCTTCGCGCCTGCTGTTCTTTTGTTCCAAAATACCGTCTGTAAATAAAAAGAATCTGTCACCCGGCCCGAACTTGGCAGTATCCTGGGTATACTCTTGTTCTTTTCTAAGTCCTATTATGTTTCCCGTCCTAGGGAGAAATTTCACTCCCTCGGCGCCCATCAGAATCTGATCGGGATGTCCTGCGGAAGTATAATAGATTTTATTTTCTTTCGTATCTATGTCCAAAAGAAAACAGGAAAAAACGATTTTAAGTCCTGCAAATTTGTTTTGGATTTTTTGATTCAGATGATTCATCAGATCATCCGTTTTTGTGATAAAACGTTTGATGGATTCATACTCCGACTTGATTGCCATGGTATAAAGTGCCGCTTGGATTCCGTGTCCTGTGGCATCCGCAAGAAAGAAACGAACGGTGCCTTCGTTCAATTCGAAGATATCGTAAAAATCTCCTCCCACTTCTTCCTGGGGTTCGAAATACAAATGAAATTTGATATGAGGAATGGACAGCTCTTGGGTCGGTAAAATCTTTTGTTGGATTTTTTTCGCCAAAAGCAGATCTTTCTTTAGTCTTTGTAAGGTGGAGTTCAGGCGAAATGTACGATCTTCCACGATCAGCTCCAGGTTTTCCGTCATTGCCACAAGAGAATCATTGGATATTGTCAAACTCTCCGCCAATTCTTCCGCACGCGTGAATGCACTGGCAATCCTACTGGAAAGAATCAACGATTGGAAAAAGATAAAACTCAAAAGACCGTAGGGGGTGAGTCCCATGCCTCTGTCATTCATACTATGACGGACAATGTCGACTGCGACGGAAGAGGCAAAGGCAAGAAGTCCCGCTAAAAATAATTTTGAATTGGGTCGTCGGTTTGCAATGGCGATCGCGTTCACCCGAATCACATAGGCGATCGTAATGAAAGATACGAATTGAAATCCATAGAGAAGGATTGTAAATAAGGAAATCGGAAGAAGCAGAGTCAACCCGAATACGAAAGAAACGGAAAGTATCAGCTTGACGAATTTACGATTTGCATCTAACGGAAACAGATGGTAGATAAAAAGTAAAAATACCGGAACGGCAAAATAATAGGAAGCAAATTCGATTCGAAATACCGTGGGCCAATGCATTTCTGGAAAAAGTTCCAAAACATAACGGTTTCCCGTAAAAGCGGTCCTTATCCCTAAAAAGAAACAAAACAATGCAAAATAGAAAATGGATTTTTCCTTTCTTCTGTAAAAATAAAGACCCCAATGATACAAACCTATAATCAGCAATGCTCCCAGAAGAAATAACTCTCTTGCGATTGTTACCATTCTTTCCCGATCTAATGCGTATTTGTTGCCGATGCTAGGTGTCGCCCAGAATCCCCCGAAATTGTTTTCGTAATTGGCGACATGAAATACGATTTCGACTCTTTCCGAGTCAGGGATCAAGGTATAATATTTCGATTTGATCATAGGAGTGTCGTCAAACTGATTGATTCCCGGCTTTCCCTGTCCGCCAAGTAACACCCCATTGGCGAACATTCTATAGGATGATGCCACATCCGGGATAAATACCCTTAGCTCCTGACCGATCGTGTCTTTATTTAATAGAATGGTTCCGCGTAGTGTAGCGTGTCCCGAGCGGGGCAATTTTTTCCCTTCTATGGCAAACCCCTGCCAGGAATCGGGGATATTCAAATATCCGGTTAGTTTTTTTTCTCCGTGAAAAGGCGGGTAGTGAAACTCTCCATAATAGAATTCCCAATCTCCTTTGATATCGACGACGGATTCTTCATTAAATGTAAAAGTCCGAAGGTCAAGCAGTCCTTCTTTAAAAACTAAATTATCTTCCGGTATGATAAAAATTCCATCACATCCTACCAAAGCGAACAGACTGAACGCGATAACAAAGATTAAAGATTGAATTTGTCTAACCATATTCGGACGTAGGAATTCATTTGTAGCAAAACGAACTAATTTCGTCCAGAATATCCTATCACATCCATAAATGCCGAGACGGAAAAAACCGCTTTTCCCGGACCGGGTTCCCCGTAACCCGGAGGTGTGGGCAAATTGTATTTTTCGAAGGTTTCTTTCCAAGCTCTGAGCAGTTCGCAGAAATAAACAAGAGGAGGGCCTGCCTGTTGCCCCAAGGTGGTATAAGGTTCCGGGCACCATGCCGTAAAACGAGGCACAATGCCTTTATTCATAAAAAAATCTAATCCTTGTTTTGTGGAATCGATCGCTTCTTTTACCGTTTTGAATCCCCAAGGTTCGGAAAGTTCCACTCCGCCTACGAAATTGGGAATTACCTTGTCCGGGCCGAAGACTTCTGCGGAATCCACGACTCTGCGAATCCATGTATCCCAACCGATCCAGCTTGCTTTGCCGGGACAAATTTTTTCAAACAACTGTTTGTCCCAAACTTCGTAATTGGGATGATAGATTTCAATGCCTGCGTCTTTGAATTTCCTGCAGTCTTCTTTTTCAAAAGCTTGGGCTACCAGTTTACCCATCCAACGTTTGGGAAAAGCTTTTTCGATTGCTTCGGGGTATTGCAGGTAAAAATCCACTTCATTCTTTTTCTTAAGAGAAGTAAGAACCGATCCCCCCGTGATAGTGTAAACTTTTGCCACCTGGTCTTCCTGATCCACCCAGGAAAGTACTTCCAAGATATCTTCCACGTCTTTTACTCCGGTATAAGGACGTCCCGCTCCTTTTTGCTGGCGGTAGTTGTGATTGATATCGCAATAAGCACATTCCTCGTCCTTTCCGAAGTATTGGCAGTTGCGGAACACTGTAAGATAAAGCAGATAACCCCATTCTATAACGGGCGCTATTTCCCCGGGGAATTTTCCATTCTTTGTTTTGTGTTTGTACCAACTGGGGATAGGAGGGTATTCCGCCTGGCCGATGGAAATATCACCTAAGAAGAGAGTAGGAATTCCTTCTACGGATTTCATTTTATAAGGAGAGTGGGGGTTGTTTCTAGTGGAGATCACCGTTTTGAGTAGGTCGAAATACCCGCCCTGGATTTTAATTTCCTCCGGGGCCTTTGTATCCGCGCCGTCTTTCAAGTCCGCCAAAGGTATATGATCAAATGAGAATATAAAATAGTCTTTGGATTTGTATTCGCCTATGACTTGAAAGGCTTCCGGTAAAAAATGAATCCCCTGGCGTAGGATGTCTTGTTTGACGATGGCTTCCATCGGTAAGTCCTTGTAAGCTCTTTCCATTTCTTCCAAGAGAGCAATCGTAGAGGGGGGGCGTTTTTCGAGTGTGGCAACATCAACCATAATTTCTGTATCCTTTCCCGGGCGAATTAATACAAAGATTATTTTGCTGGGAAAATGATCCATTCAAAGGTAAATTTTTCAGTCTTATCCTTAGAAAATCGAAATTTGATTTGCCAAAGTGCAAATAAACATAGAATTTTGCCTGTTACTTGGAAATTTTTTTCCTAAATGCAAAAAAAAACCAAATCCGGAGAGAAAAAGATACCGGCCAGTTTGTTTTACTAAGTAGCAAAGTTGAATTTCACTAAGGGATAGGAAGACATGAAAGCATCGAAATTAGCCATTACCAGCGCTCTGATCGCAGTTCTTGGGCTTGCAGTTTGCAAGAAACCAGAGACTGACGTGAGCGAATCATCTAAGAAATCAAATGAACTTGCCGCAGTCGTGGTGTTCGCAGTTGGGGATTCTAAAATCCAACACGCTGACCAAACTGAGGAAAAAGCTCAATTGGGAACTTCTCTCAAAGCTGGCGACAATGTTGTCACAGGGGATAATGGAAAGGTGGACGTTCAGTTCCCTGATGGATCGAGCATTCGTATCTCTCCTAAATCCGTAATTGATTTCAGCAAACTTTCACAAAACAGTGCAGGAACTACAGACACTCAAATTTCTCTGGTATCCGGAAAAGTTTTCGCAAAAGTTAACAAAGCTAAGAAAGAAGACAACTTTACCGTTATTACACCGACTGCGATTGCGGGTGTTCGTGGAACATCATTCATCGTTGAGTCCGGCAACGGCAAACCTTCTCAAGTAAAAGTTGTGGATGGAGCTGTAGCATTCGCACCGAGAGTTCCTGCTCTTGAAAAACTTTCTGCAGAAGAGATCAATGGAAACGCTGACCTTAAAAAACTGCAAGAATCCATTGCAAACGTAGAAGTTGTACTTGAAAAGAACCAAGGATCTACTCTTTCCAAAAAATCAGAAGAATTGTCTAAGATCGAAAAAGTGGAATCACTTGATCTAAACAAAGCTTTGAAAACTGTTGAGAAAGAGAAACCGGTTGTTGCTTCTGCAAACCTAACTAAAAACGAAGAACAAGAAATCAAAACAATTGTTACTATCGATAAAGAAACTGCTGATCAAATCGTTAAGTTGAACGATAGCGCTCAAACTGACAAACTAGATGAGATCAAAAAACAAGAAAACGACAAACAAAGACAAGCACTTGAAAACGAAGTAGCTAAGAAACAAGAAGCTGAGAAGAAAAAATTCGAGCAAACTCTTGCTTCAGAGCCAAAAGAATTCAAATCCAAAAAAGACATTGTTAACTACTACGAAAGAATCGAAAAGATCGTACTCGTGGATGGAAAAACTGTAATCGGAGCGATCATCAACCAAGAAAACGGTCAATTGATTGTTCATACAGAGAATGGAATCAAGAGAATTGACATGGACAATGTAGAAGAAGTAGTCTACGACCTCCAACAAAAATCTAAATTCTAATTCTTTTCCCCCTTACGTAGAAGAGAAGCCTGGGGTTTTCCCAGGCTTTTTTTATGCCCGGATCATTTCATCAATCAATCTACAATCAGTTCAAAATTTGTTTAACGGGCTTGGAATTCATTCCAAAGAATTCGGATGGTATTGATCAGAGGGGTAGCTTCGATCACAAGTAGGTTGGATTTGTATTTGAGAAGTAGAGTACTTTTACCGAACCGATCCGTTTCTCCCCATTCCACTTCCATATCGGGTATCTTTTGCATCCCGGAAAGAATGATCTGTTTCACTTCAAAGTCGGATAGTTTGTCTTGGATTTTGCTCAGGTCGTACAACGTGGATAGAAAAAATGTTTTTGCTATTTCCTCCTGCCATTCTGCCAAACCTTGCCCTTGATTCATATACCCCAAGTTTCGGCCAGGTTTTGGATTTCCTTAAATTAGGTTCCGAGTTAGATATCTAACCGACCATCTCCGAGACTGATGCAAATTCATCCGCATGGTAGGAAGAACGTACCAAGGGACTGGAAGCTACTGTTTTGAACCCAAGCTTATAGGCAAAGGATTTCCAGAAAGCAAATACATCCGGTTGAACGTATTCCTGGACAGGGAAATGGGTAGGACTTGGTTGTAAATACTGTCCTATGGTGAGCATTCTTACACCGTTTGCATACAGATCTTCCAGGCAGGATTCCACGTTTTCCTTGGTTTCTCCCAGACCCAAAATGAGTCCGCTTTTGGTAAGAAATCCGTGTTCGGATATATCTTTTAGAACTTCCAGAGAACGAAGGTAGTTTTTCTGAGGAGCGATTTTTGAAAATAGCTCTTTTACCGTTTCAATATTGTGGTTGATGATATTCGGTTTTGCAGAGTAGAGAATGTCCAAAGATTCTCTTTTGGCTTTAAAATCGGGAATCAATACTTCTATGGAACAATTTGGTCTATGGCTTTTGATTTCCCGGATGGTTCGGGCAAAGTGTTCAGATCCACCGTCTTTCAAATCATCCCGATTCACGGCTGTCAGTACCACATGATTCAATTCCAATTCGGCAACCGACTCTGCCACCCGGATCGGTTCTTCCGAGTCCAAAGGCATTGGTTTTCCAAAAGCAACATCGCAGTATTGACAGCGTCTGGTACAGATATCGCCGGAAAGCATATAGGTAGCAGTTTTGCGGCTCCAACAATGGTTAAGATTGGGACAGGAAGCGGACTCACAGACTGTATTTAGTTTTTTGGAAGATACCTCTCCGCGCACCTTGGAAACAGGGTCATCCTCGGTAGGGAATGAAATTTTCACCTTCATCCATTCCGGGTGGACCGGAATCGGATTCAATTCTTTGGTCCGGGGCTTTTTTTTAAGCGGGTTCATCTCTCGATTAGACTTTTTCTGTGGGACATGCGTTTGTAAAATGGAAAAAGATGAGAATCAATCAATTTCTAGCTCGTTCCGGTGTAGGCGCAAGGCGCAAAGTAGAAGAAATCGTTTTGGCGGGACGAGTCAAAGTGAATGGGAAAACACTTACCGATCTCTCCTACCGGGTGGATTTGGAGAAAGACCAGGTTTTGGTGGATGGAAAGACGGTTTGCATCGACGAAGAAGACGGCTTGCCGAAGATCATCGCATTCAACAAACCTGTGGGTTTTCTGTCCTCCCATGAAGACAAGTTTCATGAGAAAACAATCTTTGATTTATTGCCGAAAGAATTTCATAAATACAATTATGCGGGACGTTTGGACTTGGATTCCAGAGGACTTTTGATTTTATCTTCCGACGGAGATTTTATCCAAAGAGTCACTCATCCGAGCAATAAGATTGAGAAGGAATATATAGTAACACTTCAAAAAAAAGTGGATTGGAAGCGTATTGCCGAAGAACTAAGGTTAGGCGTTCGTGAAGGCGGTGAGACATTACGTGCATTTCAGGTAACTGCCGCAGGTCTTGATATGGACAAAGACCCGGACAATACGAATCATCTGCGTGTGATTCTGAAAGAAGGAAAAAAAAGACAAATCCGTCGTATGTTTCATGCCAAAGATTTGAGTGTCATTGATTTATTCAGGGTGAGAGTGGGCGGACTTTCTTTGGAAAAAAAGAAACTAGAAGAGGGAAAGTATATTTCCGTCACGGAGAAGGAGATTTTAGGAAAGTAAAATCCTTGAATCTGTGGATTGAAAATTAAAATTTAATAGTTAGGGAGATTTTTTTGTTATCACGTCCTTTTTTAATTTATCCGGTTGCTCTGTTTTTTGTCGTACTAGTCATTGATAAAATTTTTCTCCTACCGGTTTTCCATGGGGAGTTTTTACAAGCCGGGAATTCCGTATTTTACCACCAAAGACGTGTTTTGGCAGAGAGACTAGTCCAAGACCCTAAAATCAAAGAAACCAAACTCGCTGTTGTGTTCGGAGATTCCCGTTCTTATCCTTATTCGGAAATGGGCATCCCCAAAGAAAAACAAAAAGAATGGTCATTGTATAATTTCAGCGGACCGCAAGCAATCCCTATGTATTCCTATTTTTGGTTGGACGATCTTTTGAAAAAAGCTGTGAAGCCGGATTTTGTCATTCTGTCTTTGAGTCCGGAAGCATTTGACGATTCCAAGGGTCTTGTCAATTCTCCCTTTCTCCGCCTAGCATGCGATAAAGAATGTAGAGACTTTGTATGGAAAGATGTTCCCTGGAAAGACAGATACGAACATTGGTTGGATCAGGTATTTTCCATTCGTGCAATCGAGCTGAATATGGGGCTTTTTATCTCCCGGCTCAAGTCCGGCCGACTGAAAGAATACAAGGCATTTTATAACAAGGAATACCAACTGATCAACTATACCAAAGGCGATTATCTGATGTATGCCACGACAGCCAACCCTACGGAAAAGTTGGAAAAGGACGCGGTTCGGATCAGCGCTATTTATATGAGATCCTTTCAAATGGGCAAGTCTCAGCTTCCCTATGTGAAAGCCTTTTTGGAGCTAACTCAAGGAAAAGGTATCAAAACGCTTGTGGTTTGGCCGAAAGTATACGGAAAATACTTCAAAGAATACGAAAAATATAATATAAAGAATGTTTGGTGGTCACAAGTTTCGGATCTTTCCAAGTCTTACGGAGCCATCCCTTATGATATGAATGAGGAAAGCAAATGTGATCTATTCAACGATGCTTCCCACCAATCGGTATTTTGTTTTGTAGACCAGATGAAAGATATTTGGGAAAGATATGCAGATCCCTCTGGTCGGTAACTGACTAGGGACGTTACTTTAGAGCTACTTCTTTGTTTAATTTTTCCCTGTATTCCATAGGAGTGAATCCTGTTGCTTTTCGGAATATGGAGTTAAAGGATGATTTTGAGTTGAAACCGGAATCAAGAGCAATTCGTAAAATATTGTAATCGTTAAAGTTCGGATCTTGGAATCTCGCGATCACTTCATCCACCCGATAGTCATTGATAAACATAAAAAAATTCTTGGAAAGTCCTACGTTCAAACATTGACTTAAGTGGTTTACGCTGATGTTCATCGCTTTTGCGATTCTTTCCACATCCAATTCGTTTTGCAAAAACGGTTTTTCTTTTTTCATATATTCCAAAAGGGAAGAGATGATCTCCTCTCTTTTCTCTATGGAAAGTCCCGATTTTGCATATTTTTCCTTTTTTTCCGTCGGGGGAGGAGAGGTTTCTTGCGATGGAAAACTTGTATTTTGTCTTAATAGAAAATAGCTCAATAGATAAAGGTATCCTGCAATGATGGAACCATTGATCTTATATGAGATAAATTTCGGAGGAAAGATACTGGAATAAACTAGTAACCCTGACTGCAAGTTGAGGAAAACGAAAAACAGGATTGTTAGTTTCGTAAGCCAACTGACGGTAACTTCAATGGACTCGTAAGAATAATGATCGTATACTGTTTCCCTATGTTTTTTTAATAGTTTGAGTGCTAAGAAAGTATAGATGGAGAGAGAGGCAAGGGATGGGATTGCGAAATACAGAGCTAAAAATATTGTGTTTCCGTTGGTGAAAGAAAAGTCATCAATGCGGAAAGATTCGAAAGATAGATTCGGAATCGCAGAAGTGAAAATAACAATCAGTAAGGGAATAAAATGCAGTAAGTCCTTATATTTGAATTTGGATTCTCCTCTTACTAATATTCTGACATACAAATAAAGGCAAGGCCCGTAAGCCAGGGGGTAATGCAGGAATTTTAGAAAGAATATATCCGAATCCGGACCATAAGCGATATGAAGGCTTCGGCGAATACAGGCAAGACAGATAAATATAACCCAAACAGCTGCTATATAATCGTAAAGCTTCGGCTTTTTCTTAGTGAATAACATCACTAAGAAAAATAGAGTATGGAAAATGCTGATAGGAAGAAGAGGGGGAAACTGAGAAGGAATCATCATATTTTCCTCTACGTTCTTCCTGTTAAAACAGTCTGGTTCTAAAAACTACCAAGTTAGTTTTTTTGCATCTTCTACGAATTTAGCAAGACCACTGTCGGTTAACGGGTGTTTGAATAGCATCTCGAATACGTTGTATGGAAGGGTAACGCAGTCTGCTCCCCGCAAAGCTACTTCTTTGAAATGAATCGGATGTCTGACAGATGCCGCAAGTATTTGCGTGTCGATTCCGTAATTGTCGTAAATGTCTCTGATTTCTGTGATGAGTTCCAATCCGTCGTATCCTATATCATCCAATCTTCCAACGAAGGGAGAAATAAAAGTAGCGCCTGCTTTCGCAGCAAGAAGAGCCTGATTCGCAGTGAAACAAAGAGTTACGTTTGTTGCGATCCCTCTTTTTGTAAATTCCACGACTGCTTTGATTCCTTCCGGAATTAAAGGAACTTTTACCACGATGTTTTTTGCGATCGCCGCAAGTTCCAAACCTTCTTTGATCATAGTAGGGGCATCGGTAGCAAGAACTTCCGCACTCACTGGTCCTTCTACGATACTTGTGATCTCTTTGATAACTTCAGTGAATTTACGACCGGATTTTGCAATGATGGAGGGGTTGGTTGTGATTCCATCCAAAAGGCCCAGCTCGTGAACCTTTTTGATTTCGTCAATATTTGCTGTGTCTAAAAATAAATTCATATTGCCTCGGTGGAGATTTTGCTCTCACTAAGGCAAGCTACTTACGGGATTAAATCCCGCAAGGTTTTTGTTTCCTGTACACTAAAGAAATCTTTATAATCCTTCGCTATGATGTCACGGATATTTGCCGAGAAATAATCAATGCGCCTGGTATATGGGTTCTTTTTATAGCCTTCCCGCCACTGAACCGCAAAACCACCGATTGGTGGACTAGACCTGCGGTCTACTAACTCCCAAATCGCCGCGCCGGAAACTTTATCATCTCCTAAGCTTTCCTTTCTGGGTTTTCCATACTTGGTTTCCAATTTTGCTTTGATTTTTTCGGAAGGGACCAGGTTGAAAATTGCCCCTACGGAAAATAAGATTCCTGCTTCTCTGTATTCTGTTTGGCCGTCAATGCTTGGATCGGATTCCCTTCTGTTGTCTTTGGGACGGACTTCTCTGAGTAGTTCCGGGGTTTTGTAAAACCGGTAGAGATAAAAAATTCCATTTCTTTTGATCAGAAGTTTTTCATCTTTCTTTTCGTTTATGATTTCGATTTGTTCTTTGGATTCCGGGTTAGTCGCCATGGATAGAAATTTTTCCCGGATGGATTCGAATGTCATTCCCCAAGAGGCTTCTGCAAAACCGTCAATGCTCGCAACAGTTTGATCGGTACCTTGTGCCCATAACAAACCAGGAAGCAATACAATCAAAAAGAGAAAATTATGCGACTTCTTCATATCCAAATTATCGGCTAAAAAAATAAATTTAGAAAGCCCATTATTTCGGATCTTCAAAGTCGTCGAGGCTCGGGGCATCGTCTCCTAATCCTCCGTCGAAGTCGTCCCAGTCGGTATTTTGGTTTGTTTTCGGGGAGGATTTTGCAGGGGGGGACTCTTCCGTATCAGCGAAATCGTTCCCGTAGTCTTCAAATTCGTCATAATCGCTATTTCCCCAATCTTCCGTATGCCTTGGTTCAGGTCCTACGGAAATGGAAAAGAATTTGCGGTCGTTCCAGTAGGAAAGCAAGGGCCAGAGGATGAGAATCCCTGTGATCAGTACAAATAGAAAAAAGAATTCGTGGTAAAGTCCCCAAATGGAGAGGTTCGCAGCCAGAGTTCCTAGCCCGAGCCCTGAGAGCACGGGACGCCCATTGTCCGCGATGATTTTTCCGAATCCCACTTGCCCGAACCCTTCCTTGAAAAAAGGAAACCCGAACAAAAATCCAAAAAACAAAAGAGGTGCGTGGAAAAAATAATTTCCGAAGGAGCTCGTGTAATGCGGGGAACCAATGATTCCTCCGAGTAGGGACCAAAACCAGGCGAATAGGGAAAAAAATAAAAACAGGGAGGCTCCTATCGCCAGGTTTCCTCCCGATTCAAATAATGAAACCACTGATTGCAAAGCGGATTCCCATGGTTTTGTAATTTCATCTCTATGATAATTTTCCTTTGCACTAAAAAACAAAAGATCCGAGTAATAACTCAAAACACCTGTTAGTGCAATTGATATAGCCAGGAAAATGAAAAAGAGAAAAAATTCCATACTTAATGTCTGAAGTGCCTCATTCCGGTGAAGACCATGATCAGACCGTGTTCGTCTGCGGCCTGAATCACTTCTTCATCCTTGATGGAACCACCCGGTTGGATGATCGCTTTGGCACCGACTTTTGCGATGGCATCGATCCCGTCTCTGAATGGAAAAAACGCATCGCTTCCTACATAAGATCCGACTACTGACAATCCTACTTTCTGCGCTTTCACAGCACCTAACTCGACCGAATCGACTCTGGACATTTGTCCCGCACCTATCCCTAAAGTTGAATTTTGGTCGGTGTAAACGATCGCATTTGATTTGATGAATTTTACGCAGTTCCATGCAAACATCAATCCTTCCAAATCGTCGTCAGTAGGTTTCTTTTTTGAAACAACCTTTAACTTATCTTTGGTGATCAAATCGTAATCTCTGTTTTGTATGAGAAGTCCGTGGTGCAGGGAACGAAGGTCAAGTTCATCCAATGCGTCGTCGAATTTTGCAATCGGAATGAGACGGATGTTCGGTTTTTTACTGAAGATTTCCAATGCTTCCGGGGAAAACCCTTCTGCGATCACTCCTTCCACAAAGTTTTTGGTGATCTCTTCCGCAGCGTCCTTTTCCACTTTTCCATGGATGCCTATGATTCCGCCGAAGGCGGAAATAGGATCTGTTTTGCGGGCAAGTTCAAAGGATTCGAGAACAGTATCTCCGAAGGCAATTCCGCAAGGATTCAAATGTTTTACAATCGATACCGCATTTTTGGGAAGAAGTGATGCAACATGAAATGCCGCATCGAAATCCAACATATTATTGAAGGAAAGTTCCTTTCCCTGAAGAGCCTCAAACTGCGATTTGGTGAAAATCGGTTCGTAAAAGGCTGCGTCTTGGTGAGGATTTTCACCGTAACGTAACTTTTGTTTTTTGGTAAACGCAAAGGAAATTTTGTCAGGATATTTGATATCCAGTTTTTTGTTGAAGTAAGTGGAGATAGCGGTATCGTAACTAGCAGTTTCTGCAAAAACTTTGGCGGCATATTGAAATGCGGTTTCTTTTGAAATCTTGCCTTGATTCTTTTTCCATTCTTCCGTAAAAGGTTGGTAGTCATTGGGGTCGGTAAGTACCACGACGTTCTTGTGATTTTTTGCCGCAGAACGGAGCATAGATGGTCCACCTATGTCTATGTTTTCGATTGCATCTTCCAAGCTACAGTCCGGTTTTTGAACTGTCTTTACAAACGGATAGAGATTGACTATGACCAGTTCAATGGGGGAAATCCCGTTTTCCTTCATTTGTTTCACATGGTCGGGGTTGGTTGTATCACCCAATAATCCTCCGTGGATTTTCGGATGGAGGGTTTTCACACGCCCGTGAAGGATCTCGGGAAATCCAGTGAAGTCGTCTACCTTTCTGACAGGAATACCCGCTTTGGAGAGTGCATCGTATGTTCCGCCTGTGGAGAGAATTTCCACACCGTTCTCGCTTAAGAAGGAACAAATTTCCGTGATTCCCGATTTGTCGGACACAGAAACTAAAGCTCTTTTGATTTCGATCATTTTAGTATTTCTACCTTTCTTCCGTTGATTCTAAGTTTGTTTTCGCAAAATAACTGTATGGCGAGAGGGAGGATTTTGTGTTCCTCTTTCAATATAGCTAGGGAAAGTTCTTTTTCTCCCCAGGACGATCCTATCTCTACTGATCTTTGTAAAATGACGGGACCCGTGTCCACTCCTTCCTCTACAAAATGTACAGTGCAACCTGAAATTTTCGCTCCGTAATCGATTGCTTGTTTTTGGGAATCAAGTCCCGGAAAGGAAGGGAGTAGAGAAGGGTGAATATTGATGATTTTTCCCGAGAAGGAATTTACGAATTCCGGCTTTAAAATGCGCATATATCCGCAGGCGACGATTAGATCGGGAGCGAGATCCTGCGCTTTTTTGAGAAGATCTTTGTGGTAATCTTTTTTGTCTTTGTAATCGGCAAAGGGGAGTGTATAGGAAGGAATTTGAAAGCTCCGGGCAAGATCCAAGACCTTTGCTTGAGGATTGTCCGTAACGAGGCCCAGGATGGCAATGGGGGCCTTTTTTTTGCGAATGACTTTGACTGCGTTTTCAAAGTTGGAACCCCGGCCGGAAGCTAGAAACAAGACCTTTTTCTCTTTTTTCCTAAATCCGGTTGCCAGCAGTTTTATCATGAGATAATCTAAGAATATTCCTTTGGAGCATTAAGCAAGTATCCTTTTTGGCCGATGGAATATTCAGGAGAAAAAAATGTCGCTTGCGAGAAAGACCGGTGCCTATTCTGGATACAATGAGTACAAAGCGAACGAGATATCGACTGTCAGTCAGATCAAACTGATTGTGATGCTCTTTGACGGAGCCATTCGATTTTTGGGCATTGCAATGGACAATATGAATCCCCGCAAATATGATGTGGTAAACAATCATATCATCAAAGCCCAAGACATTATCACTGAATTATTATTATCTTTAAATATGGAAGAAGGCAAGGAAGTTGCGAACGGCCTTTTGTCTTTGTATATTTACCTCAAAAAACGTCTGTTAGAGGCAAATATGAAAAAAGACAAACAAATCGTCGAAGAATGTATTAAAATTCTGACGGAATTGAAAACATCCTGGGAAGAATTGGAAAAAAAAGAAGTTACTTCTCCTCAAAATTCCACCGTTCGACCCACCGGGATTTCCATTACCGGCTAATTTATAACAAGGACTTTGTTATTATGAATAGGAAGGCACCCGGCATTTCGTTCTACGAAAAAAAATACAAACTTCTCAGTTTGCTTTTCAGTAATCTCAGGGAAGAAGAAAAACTTCTTTCTTATGGGGATGCAGATTCTGCCGTAAAGTTGGAGTTTAAAAACGAATCCATTATCAGAAAACTGGAAACTTTGGATAGGGAAGCTTTTGAAGCCAATGATTCCTATCCTGCTTCGGAAGAAGAAATCGAATTTGCAGAGAAAGTTTTTCATCTATTGGATGAGGCTAGAAATACTCAATTGAGAGTGCAAAATCTTTTGGAAAAGGAAATGAATTCTGCCAAAAAAGAACTCTGGGAGTTTCGGGTAAAAAGAAAGTTGAAGAACCATTTTTTACAAAACTCCGGGCTTTCATGGACAAAGAATTACTGTTAGATGAGGCTCTTTCTTTTTTAGGGCTCAATCGGTTTTCCACTGAAGACGATCTAAAAGTAAACTACCATAAACTTGCCAAAAAGTATCATCCTGATACAGGCGAATTTACTTCAGAAGTTTTATTTCAAGAACTTCAAAAAAACTATGAATATCTGAAAAAGTATTTCGAATCGAACAAAAGTTTCGGGCAGATCTATGCTGAAAAAAAAAAGGATCTGGTTCGATCCGAAAAATCAAATCCGATTCCATCCGATCCTATTTTTGTAGTTTATAAAAAAGCAAAAGAAGAAGAAACCAAAGCAATCCTGAACTACTTCGAAAAAACAAAACTTTCTCCCTTGAATTTGGATGAAGCGAAAAATAATTCTCTCGTTGAATTGCGGGCTAAACTTGATCCTGTTTGTAAAATCTATCTTGACATTGTGAAAAATCATCCGAATAGTCTTTGGGTAAAAGATTCCAAATCTTCATTGGATAGGCTCAGCGTTTGGTGGAAACAGAATCCTTCTTAATAGAATCTTAATACACTCTCCTCGATTCTTAATTTATCTCCCGTTGACTTGAGTCCCTTTTTGTAGGAGAATTTTCAGTATGAATGATATTTCATACGTGTTTGTATTTTTCACTCTGTTACTTTTGGCGGCTCCCTTTACGGGGTATTATATGGCCTGGATCTTGGAATCAAAGTCGCTTCCGTCCGAAAGGCTGGTGTTTCGTTATCTGGGTTTGGAACATTTAGAAAATCAGAAGCCGAAAGAGTATTTGAAAAGTTTGATCGTATTTCATCTGATAGGTGGAATACTGTTGTTTTTAATTTTGAGTTTTCAGGACAAATTACCATTTAACTCGCTTAAACTTGCAGGTATGGATTGGGATCTTGCATTGAATACTACCATTTCATTTATTACAAATACGAATTGGCAGGCATATTCAGGTGAATCCCAATTGAGTTATTTTTCGCAAGCAGTCGGCCTTACTCCCCAGAATTTCCTAAGTGCGGGAGTAGGTATCTCCGTATTGGCATTTGCAGGAAGAGCCATATCCAGCACCACAAAACAAGAGTTTGGTAACTTTTGGCAGGATTTATATCGGTCTGTTTTTTTTATATTGCTTCCGCTTAGTTTCGTTTTGGCGATTCTGCTTGTCAGTCAGGGAGTGGTTCAATCTTTTGCCGATACCATTCAGACTATCGGATTTGACGGCAATCCCGTATCCATTCCGTTAGGTCCTGCTGCCTCGCAAGTTTCCATCAAACAATTGGGAACGAACGGTGGAGGATTTTTCGGAGTCAATAGTGCGCATCCTTTTGAGAACCCGACGCCTATTTCCAATTTCCTGGAATTGTTCTCCATCTTATTCCTTCCTGCGGCTTCGGTATTTTTATATGGAAAGGCAGTGGGATCTTTTCGTCATGCCTGGGTAGTGTTCTTTGTAATGCTGGCTCTGATACTTTTGGGATGGGCTGTAGTATTTCTTTCAGAAACGGGATCTGTCGGATTTTGGGAAGGAAAGGAAACCAGATTCAGTTTGACGGAATCGAGTTTATGGTTGTCGGCTACAAGCGCCGCATCAAACGGGTCCGTCAATTCCATGCACGATAGTTATTCTCCGTTAGCTGGCGGGGTGGGGCTTTTTCAGATTATGATTGGCGAGGTAATATTTGGTGGGGTAGGGGCCGGAATGTACGGGATGATTTTGTTTTTGGTATTAACCGTATTTCTATCAGGTCTTATGACCGGCAGGACACCCGAGTATTTGGGAAAAAAAATAGAAAGTTACGATATCAAGTGGGTGTTAGTTGGGATTCTTTCTCCTACCGTCTGTATTTTGATCGGATCGGCAGTCACCGTGATGATTGGTTCCGGTTATACGGCCACAGGACCTCATGCACTCTCTCAGGTATTATACGCTTTTTCTTCCGCTTCCGGAAACAACGGTTCTGCCTTTGCCGGTTTCGGTGCGGATACGATTTGGGGCAATCTTGCTTTGGGGGTTTGTATGTTAGTCGGTAGATTTTCAGTGATCGCCTCTGTAATTCTGCTTACCGGAAATATGGGAAGAAAAAAGACAACGGAAAAGGGGCTTGGAAGTTTCAGGACTGATTCATTATTATTCGGTGGACTTCTTATGGGAGTGATTTTGATCGTTGCCGGTTTGTCTTTTTTTCCGGTCCTATCACTCGGACCCATACTTGAACAAATCTTAATCTCCAATGGAAAATTATTTTAAAGGAATTTATGGAAAAATCAGGATTATTTATTTCAAAAGAATTATTCTTTCAATCTTTAATAGGCTCTTTTACAAAACTTTCCCCCGGAAAAGCCTTTTCTAATCCGGTAATGGCCTCGGTTTGGGTCGGAACCGTATTATTGTTGTTACAGATTATATATCATTCCTTTTTGGGGCGGTACATCCAATTTGATGTCACCATATTACTCTGGTTGATTCTAACTTTGGTCTTTGCCAATTTTGCGGAAGCACTTGCGGAAGGAAGAGGGAAAGCTAGAGCCGATAGTTTGAAAAAAACCAGATCTTCCGGTTCAGCGAAGAAAGTAAAATCTGAAAACGATAAAGAGTTTACTATTGTTAGCTCCTCTGAATTGAAGATAGGTGATTTGGTTTATGTGGAAGCGGGGGAAATGATCCCCGGAGACGGAGACGTAATCGTAGGTATCGCGAGTGTGGATGAATCTGCGATTACGGGAGAGTCGGCTCCGGTGATTCGGGAAAGCGGCGGGGATCGGTCTGCAGTAACAGGCGGCACGAAAGTTTTGTCAGACTTTCTCTATATCAAAATTACAGCAAGCGCGGGAGAGAGTTTTTTGGATAAAATGATTTCTCTTATTGAAGGAGCATCCAGAAATAAAACACCTAACGAAATCGCTTTAGGAATTTTACTCGCTTCTTTGACATTTTTATTCGGATTGGCCGTTCTCAGTTTGGTTCCAATTGCTGATTTTGTTTCCAAAGAAACAGGTTACCATTGGAATTTAAGTTTTTCCATCTGGCTTTCTTTGTTTGTCTGTTTGATTCCTACTACGATAGCGGCTTTACTCAGCGCCATCGGAATTTCAGGAATGGAAAGACTCATTCGATACAATGTTGTTGCGAAGAGCGGTAAAGCAGTGGAGGCAGCGGGTGATATCAATGTATTGTTATTAGACAAAACAGGAACAATCACTCTAGGCAATCGGGAAGCAAGAGCGTTTTACGCAGCACCGGGAGTTAGGGAGGAGGAGCTTGCAGACGCTTCCCAGTTGTCCTCCCTGTCGGATGAAACACCGGAAGGCAGATCGATTGTCATCCTCGCAAAACAGAAGTTTGCGATCAGAGAGAGAAATTTGCAAGATCTGGATGTTCGTTGGATTCCATTTAGTGCAACTACCAGAATGAGCGGTGTGGAAATTTATAATGATGGAAAACTAACAAAAAATATACGAAAAGGTTCTATCGACTCCATTCGGAAATTTGTGGAATCCAAGGATGGAACTATCCCTAAGGAAGTAACTGCGAAGTCCGAGGAGGTGGCGCGAAAGGGTTCCACTCCCATTCTTGTTGCAGACGGAAAAACCATACTAGGGTTAGTTGAATTAAAGGATATTGTCAAAGGTGGACTGAAAGAAAGATTTACCTACATGAGAAGGATGGGAATTCGGACAGTTATGATTACAGGGGATAATCCGTTGACTGCGGCGGCGATAGCCGCCGAGGCCGGTGTGGATGATTTTATTGCAGAAGCGACTCCTGAGAGGAAGCTTGAAAGGATCCGCGAGGAACAATCGAAAGGATACCTTGTGGCAATGATCGGAGACGGAACAAACGATGCTCCGGCATTGGCTCAGTCCGATGTAGGCGTTGCCATGAATACAGGAACTCAAACCGCGAGGGAAGCCGGCAATATGATTGATCTGGACAGTAACCCGAGTAAGTTGATTGAAATTGTTGAAATCGGAAAACAATTACTTATGACCAGAGGCGCTTTGACTACGTTTAGTATTGCCAATGACGTAGCAAAATATTTTGCCATTCTGCCTGCTTTGTTTTCCCCTTTGTCTCCTTTGAATGTTATGAGACTATCTTCACCTGAAAGTGCGGTCTTGTCTGCAGTAATATTCAATGCTTTGATCATTCCCGCCTTGATTCCGTTAGCTTTACGAGGTGTGAAGTATGAGCCGAAATCAGCTGATTCCGCATTGGCTAGAAATGTTTTTCTATATGGGGGCGGAGGTATTCTTCTGCCATTTTTAGGAATCAAACTGATTGATTTCATTTTAACAGGAGTATTTTAATGAGCCGTAACAATGCACAAAATGATTTGGGAATTGCAATTCGTTTTTTTATTATTTCTACTTTGGTTTTAGGATTTGTTTATCCGTTATCGATTACTGTGATCGGTTTGGAAATTTTTCCAGAGCTATCGAAAGGAAGCCTGATCAAAGATGAAAAAGGGGAAGTCAAGGGATCTTATCTCCTCGCGCAGAAGTGGGAGACAGGAATTTATTTCATTCCTCGTCCGAGTGCCGGAGATTATTCGGCTCTACCGTCCTTAGCGTCCCAACTTGCGCCTTCCAGTTTGGATTTACGCCGGAAAGTAGAAGAGAGAAAATTATTCCTTGAGTCAAAAGGAATAGATTGGAATCGGTGCCAGGAACTTTTATACGAGTCGGGAAGTGGAGTTGATCCTCATATCACGACCGACTGTGCCAGAGCTCAGATTGTCTATATAGCAAAAAACAGAAGTTTACTCGCCGTAGATTTGGAACTTGCAATTGATCGAATGAAGGAAAAATCTATTTTCGGAATCATGGGAAGGGAGAGAGTCAATGTTACATCACTTAATCTTTTCTTGGGGAGTTTGTGAAAACTAAAATGAAAAGCCCTGAAGATTACTTAGTTTTGGCCAAGCAAGATGAAAAGAATACATCAGGCAAATTAAAGGTTTTTTTTGGAATGTCTCCAGGTGTAGGTAAAACCTACGCTATGTTAAAGGAAGCACAAAGAATGAAAGACGAGGGTCAGCAGGCCCTTGTCGGAATCGTTGAAACGCATGGCCGGGTAGAAACGGAACAATTATTAAACGGGTTAGAAATTCTGCCTTTAAAAAAAATCAATTATCGAGGAAAGGAATGGAGTGAGCTGGATACCGAGACGATATTGAAACGAAAGCCCGAATTTGTCTTGGTAGATGAGCTAGCGCATACGAATATTCCCGGTTCCCTGCATAAAAAAAGATATCAAGATGTTTTTGAAATCTTGGAAGCCGGCATCCATGTTTTAACAACTGTAAATGTTCAGCATTTGGAAAGTCAGGTGAATTTAGTCGAAAAGACTCTGCTATCTCCCGTACAGGAAACAATTCCCGATTCTATTTTGCAAAGGGCAGACGAGCTAGTCCTAATCGATATTATCCCTGAGGAATTGTTGAAGAGACTAAAGGACGGAAAAGTTTATCTTCCGGACAAAATAGAATGGGCGAAGGAAAATTTCTTTAAAGAGGAAAATTTAACATACCTTCGCGAATTGTCTTTAAATTATACGGCCCGCTTTGTGGAGAAGAGATTGCCTCAAGGGAAAGAAAGTTTGCTTGTCGCAATCTCTGCAAGTCCAAGTTCCAAATCGCTGCTTCGGCAAGCGAAAAGACTAGCGATCGAAAGAAACAGCGAGTTAATTGCCATTTTTACGGAGTCTGAAGATGGTCTTGCTTCTGGAGACAAACAACAAATACGCTCCCATATCAATCTGGCAAAAGAATTAGGTGCTGAAGTAGTTCATTCTTATGAATCTGATCCTGTTTCGGGAATCATAAATACTGCCAGAGAAAAAAGAGTAAATCGAATTATGATCGGAAGGAATAGTGATTTTTATTGGTCTTCTTTTTTTAAAAAATCAATACCAAACAGATTGATCGGATTATTACAAGATGTGGAAATTATAGTTGTTCCTATAGAAAAAAAAGACAAAAGAAAGATCAGTCTTTGGAAATTATTGATTCCTTCTTCAAATATTAGAAGTTATCTAAGCGTTTCCTTATTGGTTGGTGTTTTGACTTTTGTAAATTCATTAGTATTTCCTTATATAGGATATTGGCCGATTTCCATCCTTTATTTATTTTTTGTAGCCTTGTCCGGAGTATTTTATACCAGAGGGCCGGTTTTAGTTGCCGCATTATTGTCTGCATTTTTATGGAACTATTTGTTTATTCCCCCGAGGTTTACTTTTTTCATTACTAAACTGGAAGATCTATTGATGTTTTTCGTTTTTATCATTATTGCTTTGGTAAACGGCAGTTTGACGGCAAAGTTGAAAAAAAATGAAATCAAATTAAGGTCCAGAGAAGAAAAATTATCGATATTGTATGAGTTGACCGCTTCGCTTTCTCAAACTTCTTTCGGCAATGAAATTTTAAAAGTAGGGGATTTGTTTTTCAAAAGACTTTTTCCATACCCGGTTCATATGCACTTATTTCATAATGGAAAGCTAAGTCCGGATATTCCAGATCCTAAAGAGTTAGCGGTTGCTTTGTGGGTGATAAAAAACGGAAAACCTGCCGGTCGATTTACCGATACATTACCGTTGACGGATAGCAGTTTTTATCCATTACTGTCTCCCGGCGGGACAACCGGTGTTATTACGATTCGAACCGATGAAGAACCTAGTTTGGAACAGGAAATATTATTAAACACGATTGCAAATCAGGTTTCCATTGCCTTGGAGAGAGACACTCTTTCGGAAGATGCAAGGAAAAATTATCTGTTAATCGAATCTGAAAAACTTTATAATCTGCTTTTTAATTCTTTGTCTCATGAATTGAAGACCCCTTTAACCGCAATTAATGGTTCTGCGACTGCTTTAATGGATCCTGAAATTGACGGCAATCAGGAAGCTAGAAAGGCTTTGGTTGAGGAAATTCAATCCAGTGCATTGATTTTAAACTTATTGCTTGGAAATCTTTTGGACATTAGCAGGATTGAGTCAGGTCATCTTGCTTTGAAGAAAGAAAAGGTATATCCAAATGAAATTATTTCAGACATAATATCTTATTTGGGTTCGTCGAAAGAAGAGCACCAAATCATTACGAATGTTGTAAGTCCGGAGATTTCTTTGATTTTAGATCGAACTTTCTTCGGTCATGCGATTTTCAATTTGGTTTATAATGCGTGTTTGTATACTCCCAGAGATTCCAAGATTATGATATCTGTTGAAATGAAAGAAGGGATGTCGGTTTGGAAAGTGGAAGATGAAGGAATGGGACTTCCTGAGGATTCTTCCGTGGTATTTCAGAAATTTTTTCGCGGAGAATCGACGGGAAAGATTGGGACTGGGCTCGGTTTGGCTATTACAAAATCCATTATAGAATTGCACGGTGGTAAGATCATCGCGGAAAATAGAAAAAAGGGTGGAGCTTGTTTTCAGATTGAAGTTCCTTTTCTATTAGATGTATAATTCTTATCCTTCAAAATCTGATTCTATTTTGATTGTGGATGATGATACTCGTATTCGAAAAATTCTCCGTATTGCTTTGGAAGCAAAAGGTTATCTTACTTTGGAAGCTGCTTCTAAAAAAGAAGCAATCGAGTTAATCGCTTTACAATCTCCTAAATTAGTTCTTTTGGATTTACAATTACCGGACGGATCGGGGGAAGATTTGATAAAGGAAGTCCGGCAATGGACGGAAATTCCAGTGATTGTCCTTTCCGTAATCAATCAAGATGAAGACAAGATCCGGCTATTGGATAGCGGAGCGGATGATTATGTTACTAAACCTTTTTCCATGGGGGAACTGTTAGCCCGTATGAGAACGGCCTTACGTCGTATCCCAGATGAAGAATCGCAATTACCTTGGCAAGATGGAAACCTTAAAGTCGATATTGCGAATCACCAAATAATGAAAAATGATAATGTTATTCGTCTGACGCCAACCGAGTTTCAATTATTGGCCTTTTTTATCAAAAATTCCGGTAAAATTTTAACATATGAAATACTAATTAAAGTTATATGGGGAGATAATGCTCAAAACGAAATGAATTCTTTGCGAGTGCATGTTGCACAATTGAGGAAAAAGATAGAAAATAATCCGAGCGAGCCTGAATGGCTATTTACAGAGCCAGGTATTGGGTATCGATGGATATAGTCGGGTAACTTGGATTTTATCAGGAATCTGCACAGTGTTTGATCTGGATTGTGTAGGTTGGGATAGGGGGGCGGTCGTTTTTTCTTAGGCATTGATGGGATTCGAGTGACTGGAAGGATGTGGTACCTCTTACAATACCAAACGCACGCATCACCCCCAACCAACCAAGCTCTTCCCATTCTAGCATCAGTACAAGTAACCTGCTCCTCGAAACCCCGAGGGCTTGTGCCATAATGTCCATTTCCACCAAATCTCTGTCATGGATTCTACAGCTTATTTTTTTCAAGGCTTGGCCGGGAGCTTGATAAGATCGAGTTACCTTATTTCGAGTCTTAGGAATCAAACCTTGGTAAATAGGAAATGCAGACCCTTCTAAGAGGCTTCGGACTAACCCTGAGAAAGAACTCCCCCTCAGTTTTGATTGTTTTCGATTTGTGATCAATTCTTCAGGGACCAGGAAAGAAGTATTTATATTTTTGATATAACGAAATTGGTAAGTGACAGTTTCGGTATTTTCTTCAGAAAATTTTTTCCACCTAAATCCTTGGTAAGTAAATTCACGAAAACCAATAATTGAATTCTCATCTCTCATAAACGATGAGGTCTGCTTTTAATGACTTTGGTTTATTTTTTTGTTCGATTTTCAGTGCTTTGAATTTAAAAATTCACTCAATTTTGAGGTCTCGTCGGCAAATTCAATGGATGCTATTTTCCCTTGGTCGAGAAAAATAAGAGTCACAAAGCCTTTTTTCCGCGGAATGGCTGATCCTGTATTTTCTTCACGGATGAGATGTATGGTATAGGAATAAGATCTCATTTTTGGGAGTGCTACGAATTTCGTAATCAAACCGGGCATTCTATGGATATCGGAAACCAGTATAGATTCAGACTGATTCAGAAGGGAATCGCCATCCTTTTCCAAAACACTATGTACAATTTTACTCGCATCCATGTCGGATACAAAAATGACTCTCTTGGTTTTTAAAGCGATAGTAGCTTCTTTTTCAAATTGGTTTGTAAATTTGATTTTTGGAAACGGATCTCCTTTCCGAAGCCAGGCTTCATCTTCCGCATAGAGTTGAGTTATTAGAAAAAGAATCAAAAGAGAAAGGATCGCTGAGGAAGGGATTTTATTACTGCGGAGAACTTGCATTTATTTAAGATTTGCCAATCGTTTAAAAAATACAAGGTTTAAGTAGGCCACAGTTTTTGCGTTTCACGGCAAAAACTGGACCAACATTTCGAACAATCAAAACTAAGGGCTAGGTGTGCCTTCAGTTCCTCCGATCAAACCAAGTGAAATTTCTGGAATCCAACTTACAAGCATAAGCCCCACTAAAAACAAAGCAACGATCGGCGCAACAGATTGAATTACCTTACCTAATGGTTGTTTGAAAATACCGGACGCAACAAAAAGATTCACTCCTACAGGTGGTGTCAGATAACCAATCTCTAAGTTTACAATCATAATAATTCCAAAGTGAACAGGATTGATTCCATAATTGACTGCCATCGGTGCAAGGAGCGGCGCCAATACCAAAATCGCACTCATGATATCCATAAACATTCCAACGATCAAAAGCAAAATATTCACTCCGATCAGGAATGTTACAGGGCTTGAAATCAAGCCTGACATGGTCGCAACTAAGTTTTGAGGAATTTCATTTTCGATCATAAACTTGTTCAAGCTTACTGCCAAAATTAAGATTAGAAATAAAATCCCAAGCATTTCGGCGCTTTCCGCCATAATCTTCGGAATTTTTGGAATTTCCAATTCCTTGTGAACAAAAACCTCTACCAAAATAGCGTAAAACACTGCTATGGCGGCAGATTCTGTCGCAGTAAAGAAACCGGAATAAATTCCTCCCAAAATAACAGCAGGCATCATAAGAGCCAGAGTTCCTTCTTTCCATGCAAGCTTGATATCTGACCAAATCCACTTGCCTCGTTTCACTGTTTTGCCTGCACGAATGATCGAGTAGAGCATAAGTAAAGACATAAGTAAAATCCCCGGACCAATCCCCGCGATAAACAAATCAGTTACGGAAACTCCCACCATAATCGCATAAACGATCATAGGAATACTCGGTGGAATGATGATCCCCAATGTTCCTCCTGAAGCAAGAAGTCCCATGGAAAAATTAGTCGGATAACCTGCCTTAGTTAACGAAGGATACATCAGGCCACCAATTGCGATCAATGTCACAGGTGAGGAACCGGAGATCGCCGCAAAAATCCCACAAGAGAAAACTGCCGCAATGGCAAGTCCACCCGGAATCGGAGCGGTCATCGTTTCCGCAATTCGAATCAAACGACGTGCAATACTTCCATGAGTCATTAGATTTCCAGCGATGATAAAAAGAGGAATCGCAAGTAAGATCTCTTTGTCTCCGGCAAAAAACAAGTCACCGATTACGCTATTTAATTCTTTGAAAGATTCAAGCGGAGGTTCCGGAAGGAAGTAATAACAATATAAGGTAATGGCACCCATAAGTACGATGAGAGGTTGTCTGAGAAATATCAGTCCAACGAGTAGTGCAAGAATTCCCCAAGAACCCATTATTTATCCCCCCTGATTTCCGTGTCTGAAAGTTTCCACTGCTCTTTTTCTGCAGCTTCCAATGCTTCTGTCGCTTCATTTACATCACTCGGGGTAAGTTTTGGAAAGATTGCATAAGCAAGATGACGAAGTCCCATAGAAGTAAAAACATAAGGGAAAATCAATTGAACTTTCCATAAAGAAATTTCTGTTACCGGATTGACTTCATCCAATTCAATACTTTCTAAAACATAGATGATAGAAAGAAAAGATAGGAACAGAAAAAATAAGGAAATGGTAAATTGTTCCGCAATTTTAACATATGGAATCAATTTTTTAGGTAATGCTTTATCTGCAATTTCAGGTCGAAGGTGGGACCCTTTAGCACTTGCTAAAGCAGAACCGAACAAGCCACCCCAAAGCATAAAATAAAGGGAAAGTTTTTGTGCCCAAACGATTCCGCCGCGACCCAGCCATTCCAATGTTCCTTGGAGTCCCGAATGAATGGAACCGCTGATGTACACGGACCAATCCCCTAAAATTCCGGCCACACTTGTATTCGGATAAGCATCCAAAATTGCCATAAGCCAGTTGAATATTTTATCAACTGCCTCACGTTTTGCGACATCGGCAATCATTAGGAGAGTGAGTAGGAGAAAACAAATTCCCCCCGCCCATTTCTCGCCGAAGCTAAGATAATTAAGTATTTTTTCTACGACTTTCATCGAGATTCTCCGCGCCTTGAAGGTTTATATTTTTTTAGTTACCGCAAGCTGCTTTTGCTTTTTGGATTTTGTCGTAGATTTGTTTTGACTGCCCGCCGATTTTACCAACTATTTGGTTTGCAACCGTATTGGCAGTCGCTTTGAAGCTAGCTAATTCGGAGGAACTTGGTTCATACACTTGAACATCAGCTTTCTTCAAAGTAGCAATCATGTTTTTTTCAATGGCACGCACTGCAACTCTCGCACTTGGAGCCAAACCGTTTCCTTCACCCATTAAAATTTTCCTTTGGTCGTCATTCAAAGTATCCCAGAATTTTTTAGAATAAACGATTGCAGCCGGTTGATAGATATGGCGGGTCAAACTAAAAAATTTGATCGCTGTTTGCCATTCTGCAGCAAGAGTAAAAAGAGGAGTGTTGTCAAAACCTTCCACAACGCCTGTTTGGAGAGAAGGAAGAACTTCCGGGATAGCAATCGGGATCCCGCTTACACCTAACGCTTTCCAGTATGCAATATGAACAGGTGATTCTTGGATTCGGATTTTGACCCCTTTCAAATCGTCGGGAGTTTTTACCAGTTTTGATTTTGTTCCGATACTTCTATATCCGTTTTCGGCCCATGTAACGAAGATTAAACCTTTTGATTCGAATAATTTTCTAAAATCTTCCTGTAAATGGTCATCCAAAACGCAGTCAGCTTGCGAGTAACTATTGAATAAATAAGGAATTTCAAGTACGTTCAATTCTTTGATCGTATTGGCGAGTGCTCCGGCTGTAAGACCGGCACCTTGCAGTTTTCCACGAATCACTTGTTGGAGAATTTCATTTTCCCCGCCCATCTGTCCGCCCGGATAAACTTTAATTTTGATTTGTCCGCCGGATTCGGAATCGATTTTTTTCTTAATTTTAGCAAGCTCGTTTGTCCAAGGAGAACCTTCCGGAGCAACAGTTGCTAGTTTAACAGTGGTGGTTTGAGCTGAAATTGCCCCAGCAGTTGCTAAGGTAATGACAGCACATAAAACGGATGTAATTACGTGCTTTTTGATCATTTGGTTTTCCTAATAATATTTGATTAGAGTTCGTCGAGAAGTTTTTTAGCTTTTCTTTGTTCTACGATTTGTTCCGGTTCAATCTCAGGAAGAGATTTAGGATTTCCTTTTAGAACAAAATTGAGTTGGTTTTGAAATTTTGTTTCATCCCCTTTCAGCAAACTTTCCGAATAAAGAACTCTCACTGCAAAATAATTAGGGTGTTTTTTAATCGCTTCTTCAAAAAGTTTTGCCCCGAGTTTTTTGTCTCCTGTAGGAGAAAGAGCATTACTAGTTGCTTCGTAACGAAGAGTAGCGGAATAAAAATATTCTTTCGAAGGAAGTTGTTTTTCCAATTCCTTCACTCTGTTAACCATCGCGGAGAACTTGCTTCGGTTTGCGAGAAGGGTAGTGAATCCTACAAGTCTCGACCATTTTCCGAGAGATGCATATCTCCAATATAGGGAATCAATATCATCAACCGTTAAAGTATCCAGAGCTTTCTCCGGTTCAACCCCTTCCGTGAGTTTCTTTCTGAATGCAGGGTTCATTGCAAGTCCCGCCTCACACCAGTTTACTGCTGCATCATAAAATTTAACGGATTCTTCCTTAACGGCAGCATCTGAATCTTCCCCAGTCAGTTTAAGCCATAAGTGTCCGTCGCCCATAAGGTAGTTTCCAGTGCAAAGCATTACCTTAACATCTGTATATTGAGGATTTTCGTTTGCGAATTTTTCCAGTAAAACAAGAGCTTGGCGAAGGTCTGCCTCATTTTGTCTGTTCTTCCATAACTTTTCAATGTCGGCTGGAAGTTTTGCTGCAGTTTTAGAGCGTTCTACCGCTTCGCCGGAAATTTTAACTTGTCTAGATTTTCCGCAAGCTACCACACTTAGCACTAGTAAAGATGCTATTAGTAAATTTGACCATCTGTTGGTTTGAATCATTGTCTCATCATCCTCCGATTTCTATTTAAATGAAGTCCCAATTCTCCCAGATGGGGGAAGGGTTTCAACTCATGTTCCGTGTAATTTTTAGAAAATGTCTAAAAATCTGAAACAAACCTCATCTTTCCGAAGAAAAATACATGTATTTGACCCAAATGCAAGAAAGTTTTATTTTTAAGGCAGGATGATCGCGTTCGATGGACCGGAAACACGCAAGGAACTTGAACTATTTTGTGTGGAAAGAGAAAGGCTAATCGCTCTCACGCTAATGTATTGGCCGGAGGAAACTGTTCTTCTAAAACGACAAACCGCTCCTGAGGTGGCGGCAGCGGCAACTGGATCAATTTCAAAAATATATTCCGTAGGTTGGTTTGTCAGAACAGTAATCTGCCCGTTTTGAAGACTGCAATCACTGCCCGAATTCAAATCGCCGGGGTTTCTCGCTTCCGATTCAGAATTTCCATGAAAAAGTCTGTAACCCTGAAAAATGATCTCGGGGTTACTTGCTCTGACTCTCAGTATGAAATTGGAGTTTCCATTGTTCAATGCGCTAACAAGCAAAGGAGGAGCTTGATTGGAAGCAGAAGTTGTGTAATTTGTACAATCGACGATAAAAATAATAAAAGAGAGAGAGAGAAAAATTCGAATCATTGACTGATAGTCGCCTCGGGTTTGGATTCATTTCGTTTTTTTTTCCATAAAAAGATTAAAAAACCGACCACTACAACAGTAACGATCACAAGGATCGCTGTTTGACCTTGGCGAACCCATTTCATCAACTCATCAAAATTATGAGCTCCATAAAATCCCAGATAAACCCAAATCGGAACGGAAATGGAGGCAGCAAATCCATCTGTAAGTAAAAAACGAATAAAGGAAATCTGCCCCGAAGTTCCAGCTGTAAAGAAAATCGGCATTCTAAGCCCTGGCATAAACCGGCCCACAAAAACGACCCATTTTCCGTATTTTTTGAACTGGGACTGGACTTTCTCAAATCGTTCCGGATGGATGAGTGATTTGAGAATCGGTAGCTTCAAAGCTCTTTCTCCGTAATGGCTTCCCAGCCAGAATACAAAGCTGTCCCCGATCAAAACACCGGCCATGCCTACAAAGAACATGACATGCACATTGGTATAACCTAAACCTGAAATTACCCCCCCTGCGGTCAGGGAAATGTCTTCAGGGACGGGGAGACCAAAACCACAAAGGATCAGCACTCCGAATACGGCAAAATATCCGTATTGCATAAAAAAGGTTACTAGAGTTTGTAAAAAGTCCATGCGGTGTTTTATACTGTTATTAGGATTTAACGGAAAAAGGAAAGAGAATTTATGCTAAAAGGAAGACAGGCGTTCCTGGAAGAGGAAGAAAAAAATCTCGCTCCTTATGCGGTGAAAAGCAATGCATCCGCAGAAAGGGTTTACGAGGAAGAAGATCACCCGTACCGCCTTCCTTTTCAAAGAGATAAAGATCGGATTTTACATTCCCAATCCTTCAAAAGATTAGAATACAAAACGCAAGTGTTTGTTTATTCCGTGGGAGACCATTATCGCAACCGATTGACTCATACTTTGGAAGTCGCAGGGGTTTCCAGAACGATTGCCAAGGTTTTGGGTTTAAATGAAGACTTGAGCGAAGCGATTTCCTTGGCACATGATTTGGGGCACTCTCCTTTTGGCCATGCCGGACAAGAAGCACTTGCGGATATCATGAGGGGGAGAGGGGGATTTGAACATAACAAACAATCTCTTCGCGTTGTTCAAAAATTGGAACGCAAATATCCAAATTTCCCCGGATTGAATCTATGTTATGCAACCCTCGCCGGAATTATGAAACACGGAGGAGATTATGATCTTTCCGATTTGAATATACAAAGAAGGGAGGACGGACCAAGTCTTGAGGCGCAAATCGTAGATTATGCGGACGAAATCGCTTATTCCACTCATGATATTGAAGACGGAGTGGAAAAACAATTTTTAAAATTGGAAGATTTGATGGAAGTTGAAATTTGGAGAAGAAATTATTTGGAATCCAAAATCAAATATCCTACAGCCAAAGATGAATTGGTTTTGCGGGCGACTTACAGGAACATACTGAATGAATTTGTTTCCAATCTGATTACCACTACAAGTGCCAATTTATCCGGCTTGGGCATTTCTTCGATAGAAGATGTTTACAAATCATTTCGGAATAAAAAAAGAATCGTAGGATTTGCAGATACCCTTACGGAAGAGTTGAAAGAACTGAAACATTTTCTTTGGAATCAATTGTACAGGCATCCCGATGTGATGCGGATGAGCGAAAATGGAAAGGAAACAATCCATCTGTTATTCCAATACTTTGAAAAAAATCCATCCAAGATTCCCGACTCCTATCTGGAAAGGGAGAAAGAAGAAGGAAGAGATAGAATTATCTGTGATTATATTGCAGGAATGACTGATCGTTATGCGGTCGAAACTTTAAAGTCGGAAGGAATCTTTTGGCAACCTTACTAGGGTTAAAGCTTACTCTTATCTCCGCTCATCTGTCCATTTCAGGAGTAGGTTCTGTAAAGAATTTGAAAAATCGCGCCAGTTTTTTTGCCAGTCCGCCGAACCTTCGCTTCCCACTTGGTTTGTAACGGATAGAATTGCGAAAAGATTCTTATTCAGTTTCTTTGCAACTATGGCCAGTCCGTACAATTCCAAATTTTCCACATCCAAACCATCCCATTCCTTGCCCGGAGGGGAATCCAGGTTTTTCAAACTAAGGCAAGTAGGAGCATTTGTTTTCTTGGAAAAGAAAATCCTGTCCGTAAATTGATTTTGTTTTTTTGCAAAATCCGACAGACCAAGTAATGTCGGGTTGTCCTTTGCAAATCCAATCAAACTTTTGTCATTTAATATCTGTTTTGTGATACCAAGTTGCGCTGCAATTTCCAAGTGATCGAATTCGGAAGAAACTACAATCGAACCTGTGTGGATTTTTGCCCAAGGATAAGCCCCGCAGGATCCTATGAACACAATGGTCTCGATCTCAGGGTGTTTTAACAAATACTCGAATGTATTTATGCCTGCATTCAGATTTCCTATCCCGGCTTCCAGGAGATGGGGAAATAACCTCGATTTTTTGAGTAGATCCGTCTCCCCAAAAAAAGCGCTGCAAAATAAAATCCGGTTAATCAGCAAACAATCCTTTTGTTTCTGCAAATCCATGCATCAGATTTAGATTCTGTAACGCTTGTCCTGCGGCACCTTTTACCAAATTGTCCAAAGCGGAAACGATCACCAAATGGTTTTTTCTCTTCCTGAAGCCGATATCCAGAAAATTGGAATTTTGAACTTTTCGGATTTCCACATCCTCAGGAGCAGGAAGCAACCGGATAAAAGGTTCGTTTTTTATGTTGTTTGATAATTTTTCTCGAACGGTATCTTCTTCGATTCCTTCCGGAAGTTGGATATAAATCGTGGAAAGTATCCCCCGATAAACAGGTAACAGGTGAGGGGTGAACACTATGTCCTTGGCCTCTGTCCCGACAAATGCGTATTCTGCGATCTCGGGTTCGTGTTGGTGGGATAAAACTTTATATGATCTGAAATTTTCATATACATGGGTATATGCGAAAGTAATCTCTTCCGTCCTTCCTCCCGCTCCACTTACTCCGGATTTGGAGTCTATGATGATGGAGGAAGAAATTTGTTTCCTCAGATCTCCAAGAAGTGCGATCGGCAAAATGGCGGATGTGGAAAAACAACCTGGATTGGATACGAAGTTTGCGTTTTTGATTTTTTCCCGAAACAGTTCCGGGATACCGAAAACAACATCTTTCATTTTATCAAAATGTAAATGTTTGAATTTATAAGCTTTTTCGAATATAGCTTCGTCGTGGAGTCGGTAAGCTCCCGAAAGATCAATTACCTTATGACCTTTCACCAGTAATTTCGGAGCCATTTCCATAGAAGCTTCATTCGGAGTGGCCAAAACTACGGTTGCTCCCGAAGGAATTTCCGAATCATGTTTTACAAAGGAAAGGTCCGGCATCCCCGGCTCGCTCGGAAAAACTTCTCGGAGAGATTTTCCGTTCACCTGGTTTGAGGTAACGTGCACAACTTCAAAGCCGTCGTGACCTGAAAGCAAACGGAGTAATTCTCTTCCTGTGAGTCCGCCCGCACCTATGATCGCTAATTTTGACTTTGACATAAATAAAGATCCTTGCCTTGAATGTCTTTTATTTCTGACCGGGCTGTCAATTCTGAAATCGTTTGGTCTAAATGAAGGAATTAATTATGAAATTCAAAAAACTCGGTTTTACTATATTTGCCATTGCACTCGTTCTTATATTTTGCCTGATGCAGACTTCCTGCCTCAACTCCTTCGGAGGGAATCCGGAAGGAAAGAGACTGGAGCGAATCAAATCTTCTCCGGAATTCAAAGAGGATCATTTTGAAAATGAGCCGTTTGTAGAAATGCTCAATGGAAGTGGGTATTTTCAAGTTTTCAAACGACAGTTATTCGGTAGCGAACAGAGAGTGCCTGATTCCCAAATTCCCGTTTTGACTCCCGATCCGAGCTTATTTCAAACTCCCGTAAGGCCGGGCTTACGTGCTATTTGGTTCGGTCATGCCTCCGTATTGATTGAGTTAGATGGCGTTCGTATTTTTACGGACCCTGTTTTTGCCGACAAGGTTTCTCCTTTTACGAGCCTCGGTCCCGATCGGTTTTTTTCTCCTCCGATCCCGCTTGCTCTTCTTCCGAAAATAGATGCAGTTGTGATTTCCCATGACCATTACGACCATTTGGATATGTCCACAGTTCAATTTTTAAAAGAAAAAGGTACAAAGTTTTTTGTACCACTCGGGATAGGAGCCCATTTGGAAAAATGGGGAGTGGATGAATCCCAAATTGTAGAATTGGATTGGTGGGAAAAAGGAAAAGTCGGTGAAGTGGAATTTGTTTGTACTCCAGCGGTTCATTATTCGGGAAGGGGACTTTTCAATCGGAAATCAACGCTTTGGTCTTCTTGGAGTTTAATCGGTCCAAAGAACAAAGTATTTGTAAGCGGAGACACCGGATACTCCCCCCATTTTTCGGAAATTGGAAAACGATTGGGACCATTTAACCTAACAGCAATTAAGATAGGTGCATACGACTGGTCTTGGGACGGAATTCATATGAATCCGGAAGACGCAGTCAGGGCAAACTCGGATGTAAATGGCAAAACGATGTTGCCTGTGCATTGGGGAACATTCAATCTGGCTATCCACGAATGGAAAGAACCGATCATACGCACTTTAAAGGCAGCAAACGAATCAAAGGCGAATTTAGTTACACCAAAGCCCGGTCAGGTGGTAGAAATAGGATTGCCGTTTCATTCCGAACCTTGGTGGGAAAATTTGAAATAAGAAGACTACTTGGATGTGCGGATATCTCCCCATTGTGTGATCGTTTCAAAGAGAATGCTGCTTCCTAGTTTCAGGTTTTCAATTTTCAGATTTTCATCTTTTCCGTGCATTGTGTCCAGGTCTTCCGGCTCCAGAATGGCCGGAATCAGACCGTAACAATCGATTCCTATCCGACGAAAGCTGGCGTTGTCCGTTTTGCCAGGAGACATGAAGGGCGCTGCTATGCTTTTTTCCACCTTGGACACGGCCACATTGGCAAGGATTTGGAAAAGGGGAGAGGAAATAGGAGAAGAGTCTGCGCTTAGCTCGTCATACACTTCCACTTCCACCGAATAGTTTTTGGCAATGGATCGGATCTTTTCAATATAATCTTTCGTATTTACTCCCGGCAATACTCTTACATCCAGCTTGCCGAATACTTCTCCGTTCAAAACATTATAACCAGTTTCTTCTTCGCCGGTAAAAAGACCCGTGATGGATTTTGTATTCGTTGTCATAGCTGTTAGGTGTTTGTTCTTTCGGATGGGACCGGCTAAAAAAGGTTTGAATAAAGGATTGCCGGCATTCTTCAAAAAATATGAATTCGGAAATTTGCTGATGACTCCCAGTTGATAGAAAAATCCTTTTGTCTCTTCCGTGATTTTGATGCTTGTGTCAAAGGCCAATATCTCTTTATAAAAATTGATCAAGTTCAAGGAAGCATACTCGGGAGGAGGAGTGCTGCCGTGTCCGCTTTTTCCTTTTGCTTTGAGTTTGAGCCAGAGATTTCCTTTTTCCGCATACTGAATATTGAAGATAGTCACATCGGGAACGATCGCATTTTTGACTGCTACTCCTCCTTCGCTGATCAGATAGCCGTAATCCTGAAATAGTTTTTTGTGTTCTGCTATCATAAACCTTGCACCAAATTTGGAACCTGATTCTTCGTCGGATAACGCGAGATACATGACTTTCTGAGTGAGGGGAACTTTGGATCTTTTCAATTCCAAAAATGCCATAAGCTGCATCACCGCCATTCCTTTCATATCAATGGCTCCTCTTCCCCAGATCCTGCCATCCTTAATTAAACCGGAGTAAGGCGGAATCTTCCATTCCTTTTCATCGGCTTCTACTACATCTATATGATTTGCCAAAATCAGACCTTTTTCGAGTATCTGGGATTTTTCCGGTTCGAGCACTGCGACCAGGTTTGCATGATCCGGTTTTGATTTTGGAAAATAAATTTCGGAAGGGATTCCTTCTTTTGCAAGATAAGCTTGCAGGTATTTGATGACTTCTATTTCATTTTTTCTATCAGTAGGAATACGAATCAAGTCCTGTAAAATTTTAACCGCCTCTTCATTTCTTTTCTCCCAATCCACTCGGATCGTATTTTGTTTTAATTGGATCATTTGTATGGGGGAGGAGCTGCAATAGGAAACGAGTAAATACAAACCGAAAAATAGAAATATTTTAAAGATGGATTTTTTTGTGATAAAGTAGTTAAGTAAATTCGAATTTTCTGATTTCATAATGATTATCTTGTTAAAAGCCCCGCATCCAAAACAAACTGTGCTCCCGTTATATATCTGCTTTTTTGGGATGCAAGAAATAAAACGGAGTTTGCAACATCTTCCGTTTCCACCCAAGGAACGGGAAGTAAATTTCCAGCCGACCTTTCCGCGATTTCTATCGGAGTCGCTCCTTCCATCTCCGCTAAACCGTCGTTCATCGGTGTATTGACTCCGGTAGGATGCAATGAATTGACTCTGATTCCGTAGGGGGCAAGTTCGATTGCCCAGGATTTTGATAATCCGGTCAACCCCCACTTGGAAGCGGCATAATGGGACAACCGGTTCATTCCCCTGAGACCCGCAACGGATGAGTTGTTTATGATGACTCCGGATTTTTGTCTTATCATGATGGGGATGATATGTTTTCCTACGATCCAGGAACCTTTCAGATTGATGTCGATCATGGAGTCCCATGCTTCTTCCGTTAACTCGTGGGACAATCCGTACGCACAGATTCCCGCGTTATTAAATAAAACGTCTATCTTTCCGAATGCTGCAATGGTTTCTTTTACCGCCTTTTCTATTTCCTGATTACTTCTTACATCTGCCGTAAGGATCAGCGCTTCGGAACCTAACGATTCGATTTCTTTTTTTAAAGAAACCAGTTCTTCGTTCGTTCCCAGAGAGTAGGCCGGATAAGCTAATTGTTTTGCAATATCGAGAGCCGCCACTTTTGCTCCTTCTTTTGCGAATGCGATAGCAGTCGCTCTTCCTTGTCCGTGTGCCGCACCTGTTATGAATACGACTTTGCTTTGAAATTCTTTACTCATGGGATTTTCCTTTTGCTTTGGTAAACGGTTCGAGATATTCATCCAACGGAATTTTCAATACATTATTCAGCAAGTTGGTTGCGATCATGATTCCTGCGAATGAGGTGAGCAAAACAATTTCTTTTTCGCTGAAAACTTCCTTTAATTGGACAAATAGGGAATCTGAAACTTTGTTCGACCTATTTACTATTTCTCTGCCAAAATCAACTAATAATTGTTCTCTTTGATTCAACTTCAATGACTCCGGGTTTTCTCCCCATTCGATTAAAATTCTTCTGAAGAAAGTGGAACAAATCAAACAATCCGTTTCGGCGGAAATCGCATGAGAGAATATTGTAAAAGCGCGTTCTCCCAAAAAAGGAACGATTTCATCTTTTAAAACGTACCATTCCATATAGGCTTTGTAAGAAGGAAGAGAATGCAACAAGGTGCGCTTCATATTGGTGATTCTTCCGTTCTTATCTATTTGGTAATCGTATTCCTTTTTTACATCCTTACTTGCGGAATTGTATTCGGTAAGTGATATTCTGCTCATTGTAAAACCTCGTTTTGTTGCAGTATTTGAATTGGATTCGCATTCAGATGATTCAGATTTATTTTGTATCTTTTTAGTATACGGTTTCTTACGAAAAAATAAACGATTCCGATGAAGGTGATAAAAAGCAGATCGAACAATTTATTTTCTTTTATAAGATTATAAGCTAAAATTCCGGTAAAGAAAACGGAACTGATTGCTCCTAGGACCACTGATACCAAAACAAAAGGGTGATTCAAAAGTCCTCCGTTGAGTTTTTGTTTTTTTATTATATTCCGAATGATAATGATACTGTAGAGTTGCGCGATCACAACAAAAAACCATCCGATCGTGGAATACGTGGCTAGTGTTTCCAAATTCCAATTTAAAAAAAGACCTAGGTTGGCAAGAACGTAGATCGTAGTGAAAGTTACAGGGTAAGATAAACCGAATCGGTTTTCCCCCATGATTTCGGGAAAAATCCTATCGTCTGTCATGGAACGAAGAGATCGGGAAAGTATCAAAAATATTCCGTTTAAGGAAGTGACGACTGCAAGCATCGGGCCTCCCAACATAAATAGAATGAACTCAAACGAATCGAGTTTTGTTTTTACCACTTGAACGAGAGGATCACCCGATTCGAAATTGTGGTCTCTTTCCAAATTCGATACGATTGAGAAACTAAAACCTATGTATAAAATAACTATCAAAGGATAGGATAAATAGAATGCCTTTACCAAAACAGAACGGGGATTTTTTGTTTCCTTTCCCAATTCGACAATTGCGTTGGAACCGAAGAAAGTAAAACTGAGTAAGGAAGCCACACTGAATAATTTTGTCAAGTGCGGAAACAAATCAAAAGAGTACGCTTTTAAATTACTAATATTTGTTATACGGAATATGCAGAAGATAAGTGCAATCACGAGAACCGATACCATTATGTTTTGAATGATAAGTACCGGTTTGATTCCTGTTAGATTCAATATATAAAAAAAACTCAAAATTCCGAATGCCCAGATTTCCTTGGATCCGAAAGGAACGAAATTTTTAGTGATCTCTGCAGCAGTTAATGTGAAGAGAGGGATTTGGCCCAGGCAAGCAGTCAGTATAAAAACCCAGGCAATGAGAAATCCGAGCATGGGAGAGACAAACCTGCTTACGTAAAAATAATTTCCACCGGTTACCGGAAGAAAGGCGCCTAACGAAGCCACGGGTAAGATGATAAAAAACATTGGGATAGCAGCGACTAGGTATGCGATTGGCAAAAAGAAACCGACTTCTTTGGCAAGAGCTCCTGTTAATACAAAGAGTCCTCCTCCTATAGTCAATCCGACGGACATGGAAACTAATGCGAAAAGAGAGAGTTTGTGTTTCCCTTTGAGCGGAGGGTTCTTCATTAGAACATAGGAAGAATAGAGCAGAAGTGGCGCAAGAAGAATATCCGTTATATTGAACGGTATTTTTGTTATGGTGGAAGTGGTGGGGAGTATTCTATCCCCGCCCTGATCTGGGTGGGGAACTACACCCGCCACCCAATGCGTTCCTTTTATCATATGACCTAATTCTTTCAAATCCAAATCAACAAACCGAATAAATTCCTTTAAAAAGTTCGCTTTTCTGCCCAATTTTGGAAAATAGTTTGACTTAATATAGTTTAATATCAAACTATTGATCGTCTAAACAATTAAAGGATACAGATTATGTTAGAAACTTTACTCTCAACAACCAATGACATCGCTCCACTCGTTCTAAGAATCACTCTTGGGATCGTAATTTTTCCTCACGGCGCTCAAAAACTACTCGGATGGTTTGGCGGATACGGATTCAAAGGAACGTACGGATTTTTGACAAGCCAAGCAGGGCTTCCCGGTGTGATCGCAGCACTTGTTATCATCGGTGAATCTTTCGGATCGGTTGCGCTCATCCTCGGATTACTCACTCGGTTTTCCGCTATTTCCATTGCAATCATTATGATCGGAGCAGGATTACTGGCCCATAGACAAAACGGATTTTTTCTAAACTGGTTCGGTGCCCAGAAAGGAGAAGGATACGAGTTTCACCTACTTGCAGCCGGTTTGGCAATAGGAGTTGCTATCACCGGAGGAGGCGCTTTTTCCCTCGACCAAATCATATTACAAGCATTATAAATCATTTACGCAAAATCATCTAACATTATTTAGTGTTAGATGGTTTTGTTTCAAGCAATTCTTCGATTTATTCACCCTCATTAGAAAAAAAAATTCCAACTTACGTGGTTCTACTTAAAACTTTGTCCGAGTTTTGTGTTTATACGTATAGATATAACTTTTTATTATATTAATATATCCTTATAGTAAGGAATATATTATGAAAAAGAAATTTATGTTTTTCGCAAGCGCGCTGATTTTGGCGCTGTTTGTATCGACAAGTTGTAAAAAAGAAGATAATGACGATTCAACAGACATTGCTGCATTATTGCTTGCAGGTACCGGTTCCAGCAGCACTTCATCCAATTGTGTCAGCCTTCCCTCCAAGTGGACAGGGACTGGAGGCACTGTTCCGGGAGTTTACAATTGTACTGTTTCAGGTAAGATTTATACCTGTATCCCCACGACCGGAAGCACAGTGGTAGTTACTTATGCAAGCGGTACGGCGGGTGCTTTGGGCCCTGTTGATTTTCCTGGACTAACTAATCAATATGCAACTAGAGGTATCACATCAAAATTGATCGGCACTTCCAATAATACATTTATGTATAATACTTCCAGCCAACAGACCGCTCATGATGTGGGATCGGGTACTGTAACCGTGTCCAACTATGATTCAAACGGATTTCCTAAATCGGCAAGCAATGGATTTACGATTACCTATACGTATGCTTCCGGAGGAAAAATTCCAATCATAGTTTCGTTTCAGGGAAATGAATACACATATGATTCCAAAGGTTGGCAGTCAAAGTATGCATTTGATCCAACAATAGCAAATGTAATTACAAATATAACGACGGAAGGTTCCTTAAGTATTTGCAATTAGTTTGATAAGGTAAATATAAAAGTGATTCTCGTTCCTTCCTGGGGACGGGAATCAATTAAAAATTGTGCATTATGTGCTTCTACAATTCTTTTTACGGAAGACAATCCGAATCCATGTCCGTTTTGTTTTGTAGTTGATAGTTTTTCCAAAGAGATTTTATCCAAAATCTCTTTACCTATACCTTCTCCATTATCGCTGAAGATAATATAAAGAAGCCCGTTCTCCTTTTCAGATCGAATTTTAAACCAGCCGGAATGGGCAATTGCATCGAAAGAATTACGCGCAAGATTTAAGATTGCAGATTTGATTTTAAAAGGATCTATAGAGAGATTTTCCTTATAATTCAGATCATAGATAAGTTCGATTTTTTTGTTTTGAAATAAATTTAAAATATCCGGTCGTAATGAATTGAGGTAGGGTTCGATCTGGATTTCCGATTTTTTTAAATGAAATTGATTTTTGGCAAAATCAAGTATATTCTCTGTTATATTTCTGATTTCCTCCAATTCTCTTTTTAGACTGGAGTCTGCATTCGGATTGGAAAATTTCAAACCCACAAGCCTGCTTTGGATATCATGTACGATTTCCGAAGTAAAATGGCCGATCACTGCGAGTTTGTCTTTTTGTTTTCTTTTGATTGATTCCTTTAATAAGAACCTCATTTTTTCTTTGCTTCTCAGACTGAATCTATAGGTTTTGCTTGATTCCCTTGCCAAATAAAATGCCTGTATGAATACAAATACGAACATTCCGAAAGAGATGGTATTGGTCGTGTTAAGCAAGTGCATATAGTATAAAATATCATTGATGGCAAAAATAAAAATAAAACTCATTCCAATCACTAATAGTTTCACTCCTTCCGCTTTCTTTCTTATGATTGCTCTACCGCATGCAATATAATGGTAAATGGAAAAAACAAGATAAATCAGATCGAACACTGCCAGCGTTTTTGAAAATACTGATACCGGAAATATGATAACAATTGCCGCAAAACATAAACAAAGTAGGGCCGCCGCATTCGTGAGTTGTTCCGAGATGACTTCGGGGAATATCAAATACATATAACGATAGAATAAGGGACATGCGAGATAAAAACTTAAGTAGTCTAACTTTACTATGACGCCCCACGGAGTTTCGGGAAATAGATGGAGGATGATTCTTTCGTCGCTAACTAGGGGGCGGATGCTGGAAACGAGTGCGGTCAATCCGAAGTATAAAAGACTTTTTTCTTCCCTTCTTATCAAGTAAAATAACAAGTGTAAAATACCTGTAATGAATAATGCTCCGAATAAAAATAAATCGTAACTCAAACGGATCCATACGGATTTTTGTATCGATTTCGCCAAACCTAAGGTAGGTGGTTTCCAGATACCTCCGATAGTATGTTCAAAGTTGGAAGCATGAATGAGCAGTTCCATATTTTGTCCTGAGATTTCAGGCAGGATGACTGTCTTTTTTTCCCATTTGGGAATTGAATTTGCTTTCGATCGGGACGGATTGCCGGACTGAACCAGGAATTCACCGTTTACGTAAACTCTGTAAGCCGTATCCGCTTCGCTGAACTTGAGAGCGAGTTTCGAATTTTCCGGAAGCGTTGCCGGAAGCTGAATATTTAAACGATAGGTGGCATATCCATAACTCTCATTAGTTGACCCATTCCAATAAGAAGGCATGGGTAGGTATGATTTTTCTTTTTTTTCTTGTCCGGGGTCCAGCCATTCCGTCCAATAAAATTCCCAATCTCCCGAGAGTTCAATCTGTTCTTTGATTTCCGGGTTCCATGCGGAAAGATCCGAATAACCCGATTTCGCCCTCTCGGAAAAAAAAGATTCCGATGAACAATTTGTTGCTATTAATAGAAACAGAAAAATGTAAAATTGTCTTGTTCTCTCAAAAAAGAAAGTCATGATCCGTTTTTATCTGATAGATGACCATCCTGCAATTCGCAAAGGGATTCAGTCAATGATTCAAAATATTCCCGAACACAGTTTAGTGGGAGAAGCTTCTACGGCGGAAGAGGCAATTGCCGATTTTTCATTTAAAAAAATAGACGTCTTGATTTCGGATATGATTTTACCCGGGCAAAATGGCCTCGTGATTTTTGAAAAGATCAAAGCGCTTCAGCCACATGTCAAAGTTGTTTTTTTGACAATGATGAAAGATTGGGATATGGTGAAAAAAGCATATTTGCTTGGAGCCGATGGTTATATTCTCAAGGATAGCGATACAGAATATATTGAAATATCAATTAAGAGTATCATTGCCGGAAAAAAAATTTTTCCAGAGGGCATGATTTCCGTTTTGCCTTTAGGATCCGAATGGGAAGATACCAGGTCCAAACTCCAGGAACTTTCCAAAAGAGAAAAAGAAATACTGGAGTGGATTGCCAAAGGAAATTTGAATCGGGAAATTGCCGAAAAACTAGGCATCAGTATCCGTACTGTGGAAGGTCATCGATCCAATTTAATTGAAAAATTAAATTTAAACTCCGCTCAGAGTTTGGTAAGATTTGCTGCCAAGGTATTCGGCTAAAATACGAACGATTCATGCGGCCCCACGAATCCTTTGGATTCGTGGCAGGGCTACTCTGGGCTCGCGGATTCCCGCTCGGTCGTTAACGACCAAGCCCGCCGTATCCCTGGCCGAAGAAAAGATCAATCGATTACCAAAGATCTTTTTCCTTTAAAATCTCCTTTGTCATTTCTTTCGCTCTCGGCCCGGCGGACATTTCATCATCAGTCGGCACTAGGTCGTTAAAGTTGGTTACAACAATATATTTTTGATTGTTTTTCTCCAGATGACCAACGAACCAACCCAATCTTTTTTTTATGTTGCTGTCGTAATTATTAGATCCCGTTTTTCCGCTAAGTTTAAATCCGTTCGGGGATGTTTCAAGGAATGTGATTTGCTTTGTTATATTCATCGCGCGTTCGTTTACAGGCAAACTGTTGGTCCAAAGCGCTTTCATAAACTCAGCTTGTTCAAACGCAGAAATTTTTAATGCAGGTAATTTCGAATCCGGTGCGACTAACCAAGCTCGTGTAATTGCGCCTGAAAAATCTTTATTACCGTATTTGAATTTCTCCAAATACCGATCAATGGTTTTTTGCCCTAAACCTACCGTCAGTCTTTGTGAAAACCATACGACGGAATTTTTTAGCCATGTAACCGCATCATGGTCCTGTTGCCATACTTCCATCCAGTATTTACTTCCGTCCCACTTAAGAACTTGATTTTCGTTTTTCAATACTTCCGAATCAAAAGCCATCACAGCTAACGGAACTTTGAATGTAGAACAAGGTGAATATCTTTCCGAACAGTGCTTTTCACCGACGATTGCCTGGTATTTGTTTGTTGTTAAATTGTACAAGAGAAAACATCCGTTTTTTTCGGAAAATATAGTATTTGTATTACCGAAACTTTGTTTGGAAAAAAAAGCAATGGATACTGCAAAAATTATAAATAGTCTTATCATTTTTTTTAGACTTATCTTTCTTGCGAAAAGGGATTTTTAAATAACGAAAAGAATATTATGTTTAACTAATACACTGTGGTATTTCTGCATATGCCTAGTGGTATAAAATCATTTGGAAATAGAGCCAAAAAAACGGATTATGCTCCTTCGGAAAATAAATCATTCTGGATTTTGGATCGAGTGGATAATAAATTGGTATCTGCGAAATATGAACAGAAGCATCAAAGCGGCAATACCCTCCGTTTATATCCTATTGACAAATTTTCTGGCTTCTGTTTTGTTCCTATTTTGCCAATCTCCCAATTTGGAAAATGAATGTGATCCTACTTCCGCCAAATATCGTGATTTACTTGCCATGGGGACTTACTTTGAAACCGATCTCAGCCCTTGTATCAAAATACCCGAAAAGAAAGTTTGTGAACTTTCTATTTTGCAAGCGGTTCAACCTAAATACTGGTATTTGATTCAAAGTGAACTAAAACGGCAGGCGGTTCTGGGAGCTGGACCACCTTCTACTGGTTTGGTGACTTCTCCCGTAACCGGGCTTGCCAAATGGTTGGGAGGAGTTCTTGCACCCAATGGAAAGATTTACGGTATTCCTTATAATGAGAGTAATATTTTGGTATTTGATCCGCTGACATACTCTACGAAATTAATTCCTTCACAGATTACCGGAACCGGCAAATGGGAAGGAGGAGTTCTTGCTCAGAACGGAAAAATTTATGCGATTCCGAGAAATGCAGATTCCATATTGGTGATTGATCCGACGACCGATACGATAACCACATTTCCCACTCCCGTGACAGGAACTAGCAAATGGAGGGGAGGTATTCTTGCACCTAACGGAAAGATATATGGTTTGCCAGTAAATGAAAATTCCATATTGGTGATTGATCCTTCTACAAACACAGCCGCTAGTTTTGCATCTCCCGTGTCAGGAACAAATAAATGGGAAGGGGGTGCTCTTGCACCGAACGGAAAAATTTACGGCATTCCCCTTGATACGGATCAGATTTTAATCATTGATCCTACAAGTGATACCGCCACTAGCATTCCTTCCCCGAAAACAGGTCTGGGGAAATGGAGGCAAGGAGTCCTTACTTCCAACGGTTTGATTTTCGGAATGCCTTCCACTGAAAATTCATTTCTCGTTATTGATCCTTCGGCTAACTCTTCTTATTCTTTGAGTTCACCGATCTCCGGATCCGCCAAATGGCGTGGGGGAGTTTTATCTCCCGATGGAAGAATCTATACAATGCCTGCCGATGCGTCAGAGGTTTTAATATTTGATCCTGAAACATATGTTAGCTCAAGCATTACTGCCGGGCCCTCTTTCGGAAACAAATGGGGGGACGGAATTTTGACTTCTTCGGGAAAAATATTTACAATGCCTCATACGAATGACAACTTTCTTCTGATTGACACAGCTGCAAAAGGTACACTTTGTGATTCCATATTGTTAAGCGGTTATTACAACCGTTATTGAACGTACGGGCGGGAGTATCCGATATCCTGCCTATCTTCAAAACTGTGCAACTACAATCACTTTGCTTAACAATTAAGAACGCCTCATCTTATTTATTCTTGCCAATTTTTTCAAATTCTTAAAATAATTATGGTAACCTGCATGAATTTGAGGACTAAGAATCAGAAGAAAGTAGCAAAATGCCCCTGAACCAGTATGAAAATAATCGTTTGCGATTGGCAGAACTCCTAGATCCTCTCGTTCCTGAAGTCGGAGTTATATCATCTGCAATCAAAGGAATCCAACTGTTCCGATTCGAAGACTCTTCCCCTCGCGAACCGAAAGCATACGAACCTGGCATTATCATTCTCGTTCAAGGAAAGAAACGTGTATTTCTCGGAGGCGAAACTTATACATACGATCCATTGAACTACTTGGTTTTGTCCATACCCTTACCGATTGAATGCGAAACGTTTGGAAGTCAGGATGAGCCGATCCTTGGTTTAAATGTCATGATCGATCCGATTATCGTCACTGAGATTTTAATGCAAGTGAAAGAGATGACATTAAAGGAAAATGATCTTCCCAAAGGTATTTATTCGGCCCCGCTTTCGGATTCCCTTGCCGGGACAGTCCACAGACTTTTGGAAATATTATCATCACCAAATGACTGTTGCATTCTTGGACCGATGATTCTAAGGGAACTGATCTATAGAATACTTTGTGAAGATCATCATGGAGGTTTAAGAGCACTAGCGTATCGAAATCGTAACTTTTTTAAAGTAGCACGAGCACTTAACAAGATCCATGAATCTAGTGATGCTGGCATGGATTTAAAGTCTCTAGCTTTGGATGCCGGGATGAGTGTTTCTTCCTTTCATTCTTGTTTTAAAGCCATAACGAATACTCCACCGATCCAATATGTAAAAAACATGAAACTCCATAAGGCGCGAATTCTCATTACCCAACAAGGAATGAATGTTTATAACGCAGCACTAAAGGTTGGATACGAAAGTCCTTCTCAATTTAGTCGCGAATACAAACGCCTCTTTGGAATCACACCTGGAAAAGATTCTACAAGTATGGGAGGGGCGGCGGTATCATATTCTGCGGATAGAAACAGCTCAATCTATACGTAGAACATTATCCTTCGTTTGCAGTCGTATAACGAATGTTTCTCATTCCATTATACGACCAACCGCAAACACCTAGATCTCTTTCATCCCGAGTAAAAGCTCCAAAATCATCCTTTTGTAAAATTAGGCATGAAAAAAAAAGATCCGGCATTGATTAAATCGAACTCATAGACTACTCTTGAATGAAAATGGCAAATCCTGAGAAAAGGAATCATAGGGAGATTTAGCAATGTCTGAAGAAAAAAAATTATCGAGAGAAACGTTTATTAATGGAGCGGCAACTGTTCTCGGTTCGGTTGTTATTTTAGGGAAAGCTGGAAAAGCTTTTGCGCAGAGCAGCAAAAAAGCGGGAAAATATGTCCTTTCCAAGGGGTACGCCGCAAAAAATAAATCAGGGAAGTTATCCAAATGGTCCTTTGAACGAAGAGAACTTGGAGACGATGATGTTCTTATCGATATCAAATTCTCCGGTATCTGTCATTCGGATATCCATCAAATGAGAGGACATTGGGGACCTCAACAGTATCCGCAAGTTCCCGGTCATGAAATTGCAGGAGTGGTTATCTCCGTAGGAAAGAATGTTACCAAGTTTAAAACGGGAGATCACGCAGGAGTCGGCTGTATGGTTGATAGTTGCGGAACCTGCGAAAGTTGCAAGGCAGGAGAAGAACAACATTGCGATAATAACGCAACACTCTTTACTTACGGTTATCCGGATAAAACTTCCCCATCCGGAATCACTCAAGGGGGATATTCAAGTAATATCGTAGTTAAGGAACATTTCGTTATAAGAATACCAAAATCTATGCGGTTGCAGGACGCAGCTCCCTTGTTATGTGCTGGTATTACTACCTACTCACCACTTGTAAAATCGAACTTAAAAAAAGGAGACAAGGTGGGAATTGCAGGAATCGGAGGACTTGGTCATATCGCGATCAAGTTAGCGGTTGCGAAGGGGGTGGAGGTTTACGCTTTTACAACCACTAAAAGTAAGGTTGAAGATATCCTTTCCTTCGGTGCTAAGGAAGCGATCTATGTGGACTCTTTAGAGAAACTTAAGGCATACAATAAAACATTGGATTATATGATTTCGACTATTCCGTATAATTATAATTTGGGAGCATACGCATCTTTGGTGAAACCATACGGTTCATTTACACAAGTAGGTGTTCCCGTTGGAGGTGAGTTGACTCTTAATAATTTTGCGTTTATCTTTAACAGGGTGAATTATAACGGCTCGCTGATAGGAGGTATTCCCCAAACTCAGGAAATTGTCGATTTCTGTGCAAAAAATAAAATTTATCCTCAAATAGAATTGATTACTGCAAATGAAATCAATCAAGCATGGGAAAAGGTTGTTAATAAAGAAGCTAGATACCGCTTCGTAATTGATACGTCAACGATTTAAAAGGGCAGGCGAAAAAGTTACGCATTAAGTATCAAATGAAAAAGACAAACATTGCATTGTTAGCGGTTGTTATATTACTGAGTTTTTCGTGCAATAGTCCTGAACCGAAGGAGAAGAAGATACAGAAAACAGAAAATACAACTTCTGTAAAAGGTAACATAGCGACGCCTGACAATAGTTTTACGAAAATCGTTGTCAGGCTGAATATTTGAAAAGGTGTAGTGAATCGGTTGGACCGGATTACGGACGAAGAATACAAAAACCTATCTGATAAAAAATAAACTGAAATTTTTTCGGTTCATATTCTTTATGATAGGCTTTACTCATCGCTCATAAATTTCGTTTTTCAAATACAATTATTCTGAAATAACTGCAATTGCGTCTATTTCTACTAACCAATCAGGATTGCCAAGACCTGCAACAAACAGAACTGTTACGGCGGGAAAGTTGTCGTTATCTTTCCATTTTTGTTGAAAAACTTGAAAGCCTTCTTGTGGATTTTGCCCTTGAAGAATATTTATGTTAAACTTGATTATATTTTCAAATTTTGCGTCAATGCTTTCCAAAATTTTCTCTATGTTTATTAAAACCTGTTCAGTCTGTTCTTTAAAATTATTCTTACCTATAAGATTTTCATTTCCGTCAATTGCATTTTGTCCACCAATGTAGATGGTCTTGTAATTTCCCTTAACTGAGATGGCATGAGAGTATCCTCTTGGTTTTGCCATATTTCCGGGATTGATGTGTTTGAGTTCCATTTGATCGCCTCTTACTTTTTATTCCCTGCCAGGAATCTCGCAGTATTAACATTTCTTATAGTCATGGACTTGTAAAATTTATGACTAATTACTTTGGCCAGATGGCTTTTGTAAATATTTTCTCTTTTAACATTCCAGTAGATAGCACCTTTGATATAACGAACATCAATATATTCTGATTCAAAAATAACATTCCCTGAATTGATATACGTTGAAACGTTTATGTATCCAAGGGACTCAAAAAGGTTCCTTAGTTTTTTCATTTCGACTTTTCGATTTCCTCCAACATTTATTCCTCTGAGCAATGCGATGTATTTCATAATTAACTTAATTCCTTAAGTATAATAAATACTTCGCTTTCGGAACGATATTGATGAAAACACCTTATTAATAACCCCCACAGTAAAAAACAAATTTATTCACGGTTTGAAAGACTATCATTCCTTATTTTCCATAATAATTTTAATTAATAATTGGAAACTCAGATTTAGAAAATTCTACAATATATTTGATTCTCGTAAAACGCAGATTAGAAAGAAATTTTTTTTGATCATAATCGTAAGCTCGCAAGCTTAGTCCAAATAAAGCAATTCCACTCTTTGTAGGACGATACCTGTATATATTCCATTCTACAATATTTTGTTTTTCAGACCATATAATAAAATCTATTGCATATTCGCTTGTAGATTCAGATTTAATTATTTCAAAATTTACAGTCGGATCAAATGATTTCCTTTGTTGTAGTTCATTAACTTTTGAAGCGACGGCATTTTCTGGAGTTATTTTCCCATTGAAATTTTCAATTAGTATCATTCTGGAATATCTATCTAAAGTTTCACCCTTAGGCAGATATTCTTGCTTTGTATAATTTGGTTGGGGCTTGGCTGCCCAAACAAGAAAAAACAATGAATTATCGAATTTAATAGGATCATTAACACCTAATAAATCCGCAGCAGTTATTGTTCTTCGATTTAGGGAGCTACAACTGAATGTTGAAATAAGCGAAAGCATTGTGAAAATTTTAATGTACATAGGTTTGATCTCTTTAACTCAGATATTTACATTGGAATTTTTTAACAAAAAATTTAGCAGAATCATTTTATCCCTACTATTGTTTTTAATAATATTTTGGTGTCATGACACTTAACGAACTAGCCTTACCGACGTTGGTCGTAGCTGAGCCTGCATGCAGTGGTTAGCTGTAGTTTGGTCTGTGTTTTGAATTACATCGCATTATTACCCTAACGGAGACGGATTTGAGGAAGTCTTTTGAAAAGTTAGGTTCTGAAATTATCCAAAGCCACAGGCCAAACTCATAATAGGTCACTGATTCATCGACTGGGCTGTAGTTATCGAAACTACTTAAGCCTCATTATAAGCTTTTTCAAGTGTAGCAACCTCAAGTTTTACCATTTCCATCATGGCATCCATTACAGCTTTTACTTTTTTCGGATTGGGATCGTTAATAAGTTCCATAAAACGTCTAGGTACGATTTGCCAAGTTATACCGAATTGATCAGTAATCCAGCCACACTGGAGTGGTTTTGCACCCGCGCTGATAAGCTTATTCCAAAATTCGTCGACCTCTTCTTGATTCCCACAGTCAACAAAAAGCGAAAAACCATTTGAAAACTCGAAATATGAACCGCCGTTGTATCCCATAAAAAATTGACCGCCGATAACGAATTCGGCTGAGGTAATTGGACCATCGTTGCCAGTGCGAGCAATGTTTTTTATTTCTGAATCAGGGAACGTTGAAGTATAGAACTCTATTGCAGTCTCAAGTTGATCATTAAACATGAGGAAGGGTGTAATTTTAGACATGAGTCGACTCCTTTTAATTTTTTTTCTAATACGTAATAATTGAATCTAATGATTTTAAGTGGCGTAATTTTACCATTCACCTCCGAAGCACCAAATTGCCGCATAACTCAAAATATACGTCATTTGGAGAAAATTAACTCCCAATCTCGACGTTTCGGACAATTCTTTAAATTTTCTCTCTATAAAATCTATATGACGATTATCTTTAATAAGCTTCCACAGTTTTACATTTCCCTGATAGACACTGCCAGGATATCAGTGGCATCGTAGGAGAAAATGACGAATATGGAAGCAAAAAGCAAGTAGAAATGATAGTAAAAATAACGTTTCAGGAAAATGTATAAAGAAGATGATTCCAATTGTCAAACATACACCGCGTAAGGAAAATCCTAAAATCATTATAATAGAAACGAGTGAGTTTATACGAAACATCATTTTAATTAAGTAATTACAAAGAAATAGGTCAGTTCTGTTATATCTTCTCCTCATTGGCGGAGATTATGAATTCTGTTTATTTTTCATGTTTCTATTTTTTTTAATTTGTAGACATATCGGTCTACTTTGCCTAGTCTTAAAAAATGTATACCAATTGGTCTACCTGATAGAGGCAATTAGTATAAGGAAGGAGTAGGTCAAATGTCAAATAACCGATTTATTACAACGGAAAAGAGAGATCATATCTTTCTAATATGTTTGAACAGGCCCGAAGAACGGAATGCGGTTAATATGGAGATGATTCATCAATTGAGCGATGCTTTTACCGAGTATGAAGATGATTCCACTTCCAGATGCGCTGTACTTTATGCAAATGGTATGCACTTTACTTTTGGTTTGGAATTGCATAGCGTTAGTAAAGCCCTGGTGGAACAAGGGGGCTTGCGCTTTGCGGCAAACAATGTAGATCCGCTGGGAGTGGGTTTTTCATCAAGGACTCGGACAAAACCTATAATATGCGCTGTCCATGGATTTTGTTTCACACTGGGAATCGAACTCATACTTGCATCCGACATTGCTATCGCAGCTGAAAAAACCAGATTTTCACAAATGGAAGTAACTAGAGGGATTTTACCTTTCGGCGGAGCAACCTTTCGATTTTTAAGAACGGCAGGATGGGGAAATTCCATGCGTTATCTTTTAACTGGAGATGATTTCGGAACCGAAGAAGCTTTGAAAATGGGAATCATACAAGAGGTCGTGCAAAAAAAAGAATTATTAAACCGTGCACTAGAGTTTGCAGGAAAAATTGCTCTTCAAGCTCCGCTTGCCGTTCAAGCAGTGATTGCAAATTCTCAAAAATACTTCATAGAAGGGCAACGGGAGGCTATAAAAGACCTGACTCCTACCGCTCTCCGGTTGATGCAAACTGAAGATGGAAAAGAAGGAGTAAATTCTTTCATTGAGAAAAGAAAACCTGTATATATAGGAAAATAAGTCTATGGTAAAAAATGATAAACCAAGAACTCCCGCTCCAAACTTATATAGGAGTGTTGCCCGAAATGAATCTTTGTTTATCGATATGATTGATATGGGTTTTATAAAACCAACCGGACTCATGGATAGAAAAGTCATTCCGCCACGAATCCGGGAAATATTGATTCTGCGTACTTGCGTTAGAACAAGAAACGAATATGAGTTCAATCTGCATATATGTACAATTTCTGAAATAATGGGACTGGCATTGCAGGAAATTGAGGATATTAAAAACGAACATCCTAATGAAAGCCTAAGCGATGATGGTATCTTTTATCAGACCGGAAATGGATCTTGGTTTGAAAAAAAAATTGTAATGGATTTAGATGAACAATGATTATAAGTAATATCATGTAAGCACGATATTACTTATAAGGCGTACGGATGGTTTGATTTCGAATATGGTCGTTCTTACATTAATGAATTTGCAGTAGCAAAAAATCTGAGGTTCTTTGAAATTGAAAAAAGTATTATTTTGGAAAATACAAAGTGCAAGATAATCAAATCTCCCTTGAGCGGGACCATCAGGATTAATACGTGAGCAGACCTTTCAAAGTGTTGGGCATTCAACAAATAGCAATCGGCGGGGAATCAAAAGAAAAACTTTCCAAGTTTTGGGTAGAAATTATGGGACTTAACAAAGTTTCGGAATACCAAAGTGAAAAAGAAAATGTGAATGAAGACATTCTTTCCATGGGTAAGGGTCCTTATAAAGTTGAAATTGACTTGATGCAACCGATCGACCCGAACAAAAGCCCCAAGGTTCATGATCCTAAACTCAATCATATCGGTCTTTGGATTGATGATCTTGCAAAAGCAGTGGAATGGCTCAGCTCTCAAGGAGTCCGTTTTACTCCCGGAGGGATCCGCAAAGGTGCGAGCGGATTTGATGTATGTTTCATCCATCCTAAGGGAAACGAAGAGTTCCCCTTATCAAGTGAAGGAGTACTTGTGGAATTGGTCCAAGCTCCCGCCGATGTGATTCAAGCCTTGGGATAGTTTTTGTTATCTTTTGAATTAAACGTCCAAACAAAATAAAGAACTAGGGCGAGTATGGTAAGTAGTACAAACTGTGTTAAATGCGCCACAGTGGCATAGACAAAGCCCTCGCCCGGATCTCTTCCTAATAGAATAAATCCCGAAATCATAGATGCATGGAAAACTCCGATTCCTGAGGGAGCGGATGGAATCGCAACACCCATAGCGCCTACGAAAATAAATAGAAGACATTCTAAAGTCGTGAAATCGATTCCGATCAATTTTCCTATGACCCAATAGTTGACAGCATAACCTAAAATCCAGGTAGGAAAACAAAACAAAAGAGGTTTGATGAGTTTGTCTCCTCTTAAAAAATCACTGAATTCTACCAAATGGTGGTCCAGTTTTGTTTCGTATAGATCCTGTTTGTTGACTAAGGAAAACAATTTTCTGAAAAGATTGCGTATAGGCTCCAAAAACAAACGTAATGCGAAGAGAGCCAATATCATAATTACGATTACGGACCCCGAGATTAAAATCAGACTTAGATTTTTCGATTCACCCAGACCTAAAAAGATAAGAGCTGCCGCTCCAATGATCACAACAGTTCCCAAATCCATTACCTTTTCTAAAAATAATTTGGAGACCAAATTGGGTAAAGGTAACCCGGAATCTTTTTTATTGATAAGTAATCTTACCACATCACCACCGCGAGCAGGTAGCACCATATTGAGTCCTACACCGGTGATGGAAGAAACATAAGCGGCTCCGAGACTGATCTTTTTATCCAGGAGAAAATACCAACGTAGTGAAAAGGGAATAAAGGACCAAAGATTGGTAAATATAAGAAGCACAAAGTATTCCCATCGAATATTTCCTTTGATCCTTTCAAATTCCTTTAGATCGAAATTTTTAAGAAGAAAAAAAATTGCGATCCCAGAAACAGTCGCACCTAAAATCCATTTTTTCATAAATCCTTTTCCTATTGTATATTAAATAATCAAATCTTGTTTTTATCCGGGCGGCCAGGTCAAATTTCTGCCACCTAACAAATGAAAATGCAGATGAAATACCGTTTGTCCGCCATCTCTTCCGCAGTTGTTTACTATTCTGTAACCTTTTTCGTTGATTCCGAATTGGAATGCGAGTTTCGGAATATGTGTGAAGATTTTAGTGATGATATCGGCATTATCTTCTCTTATTTCATTTAAGTTTGTTATATGTTTCTTTGGTATTATCAGCAGATGCAGAGGTGCCTGCGGTGTAATATCATGAAATACTAAAATATCATCATCCTGGTATTCGATTTTTGCAGGAATTTGGCCGTCTACGATTTTACAAAAAATACAACGACCGCTCATTCAAAACCTCCGGTTGCATGGGAAAAAACTAAACTAGCTGCGCCAAGACTGCCCGCCAAGTTCTTTCCCTGTTTTATTTTCAGTCTTTCGTTTAGAACCGGAAAGATCTTTTCCCTGATCCTGCGGGAAAGGTCTTCGCCGAATTGATCCCAGGATTCGGTAATTCCCCCCACAAACACTACCCCTTCCGGGTTGAGCAAGTGTACGGCATTTCGAACGGTTTCAGCAAGGCACAAAGTGCCGAAGTCCAAGATTTCTTTTGCGTCTTTGTCTCCCGCTTTTACCAACCCGAAAAAATCCGCGGCATTCGTTAGGCGGAGATTTGTTTTTTCCGCATAACGATTGGTAAATCCTCTAGTGGAAAAATAACTTTCCACACAGCCTTTTTGTCCGCAACCGCAGATTGCACCGTTTATAACCGATGTCATATGACCGATTTCTATTCCGTTTCCTTTGTATCCTGAAAACAGTTTTCCTTTTTCCACAAAACCCCCGCCGATTCCGGTTCCCAAGGTAAGTACAAGCAATGATTTGTAGGATTTTGCTTCACCGAAGCAAGATTCACCTAATGCCGCGCAGTTGGCATCGTTCTCGTAATAAACTGGTAGGGAAAATCTGTCCCGGATTGTTTTGGAAATAGGTACGTTTTTCAGTAAGGGAAAATTGGCGCTGGAGAGCAAATGTCCCGTTTCAGAGTCCAAAGGACCGGGTGAACCTATCCCGATTCCGATAATATTTTTTTTACTGAGAAGTGGGCTGATCGTATTTTGAACGATTTCTAAAAATCGGGAATTGGACAATTCTCCGTTGGTTTGTAAAACCGATTTGTCCAATTCTTCACCAAGCAGATTGAATAAGCCGGCTTTGACAGAGCCGCCTCCAATATCCACGCCGACGGCCAGGTCTTCTTTCATTTTCCTTTGATTACCCGATCGAATTTTCCCGACTTCATTTCATAGATCGTCTGTGCATCAAAGGCCAATTTCATATCATGAGTTACAAGAATGATGGATAGGTTTTTTTTGTTAAATTCGTTTAGCAGAAGTTGTACGAGATAACTGTTTTCAGGATCCAAATCTCCCGACGGTTCATCCGCCAAAAGAATCGAAGGCTCATTGATGAGTGCACGGGCGATTGCCGTTTTTTGGATCTGGCCTCCTGAGAGCTCGCGGGGAATCATATGTTGAATGGATTCCAGTTTCAAATGACCCAGGAGATAGTCGCATTTTCTTTGGTATTCGGCATTTGAGAACTTGCGGGTGAATAGTCCCGGAAGAAGTATATTTTCCCGAATGTTAAGGTTTCCCACAAGTTCTGAAAACTGGAAAACCAAACCGAAATCACGCGCTCTGATTTCCGCAAGCTCTCTTTGGTTCAGAGAACTGAGTCGGCGGTTGTCGTAGAGTATGTCTCCCTCCGTAGGAGATAACATTCCTGTCAGTAGAGAGAGAAGGGTTGTTTTTCCCGAACCGGAAGGACCGATGATGGCAACATAATCCCCTTGGTTTACGTCGAAGGATACGGATTGTACGGCAGCATCTTCAGTGTATCTTTTTACCAGATTGTGGACCCGGAGTAACATTATTTTTGTCTCCGAATGGATTTATAAGGATCTGTGAAAGTAGTAAGACCGACGGTGGGTATGGAAATCAGAAAACCGAATAGGATGAGAAAGGCAAATCCTGAAAAAAATGCCAAAGCCTCCTTACCCAAATGAGTAGGATTCAAATCGATTAAAAAATAGCTGGAAACCACGCCTAAAACCGCACTCGGTAGAAATAAACAAAAAAGAGCCAAAGTATGCAGCCAGATGCAGCCGATTCTGTTTCCACCAACGGCCATCATAACTCCGATATCCCCAATTCTATGGAGGGTATGAAAGAAAAAGAGGCTAGCAATCGAACTCAAACTTGTGTAAAAAAGAATTTGCGGACTTTGCTCAAAGGAAACGATACTAGATAGAGAGATACTTCCAAAAAGATGGAAATGAAGACGCACGGAGATAAAAAACAAAAGGAACAGCACCGATGCCACGCTACCGTAGGCAATCGAGTAGAGGCGGTCTCGGAGGAGAATCCTCCAGGCAAACGAAAAATACGAAAGTGGCGTCACGATAGAGTCATAATTGTCCTGTTGGCGATTTTTTCCAACATTAAATAGAACCAAGGGAAGTAGGCGAATTTGGCATTTTTTATCTTTGTTGGTACGGCAGTCATCCTACTTGGATTTTTGCTTAGTTTTATCATTACACAGAAAAGGGACAGCTATAGTAAGGCGCTCGGTCTTGCTGCGCTCGGAAACTATCTGGACGCCCGTGCAATGGTGCGCGAAAGATTGGAAGAAGACCATCAAAACCCATACGGCCATTTTGTGATGGCAAAAATTTATTCCATGGAAAACGATCCGTTGAATGAAGCGAAACATCTTGAAATCATAAAGAAAAATAACCGTTATACGAAAGAAATCGATGTGGTTACTGTTTCGAACCGAATCGCTGATATATATTATAATAAAGACTATTTCGAAGAGTCCTTTTTTCACTATCTTGATACTTTGCAATCGGATAGATCCAATCCGGTCGCATGTATGCGTCTGGGATTTATGGCACTCGGACAAAAAGAATTCAAAATCGCGGATCATTTCTTCTCCAGACTGCCCGAAGAAAAGATGAATTCCTCTCTCTATTTTATTGCAAAAGGTGTGATCTCCGGTGTGACCGGAGCCGGGAAAGAAAGAGGGTATTTTGAAAAAGCATATGATCTGGAAAAATCACCGGTGTCCGGATTTTTATACGCACTTTCTCTTTCTCGGGAAAACAAACACAAGGAGGCCGTAAAAATCGGAACTGCCATAGCGGACCAGATCGAAGACGAATATGTCCGTTATACGATATTTCAATTTTTGATGACGGAAGCAATCCTCCAACAGAATTTTCCGGATGCTTTGAAATATGCGCGCCTATGTATGGAGATGGCAAGGTTGAATGGTTGGACGAGTGAAACAATAGAGAGCAGTATTCATTTTTCCATGGTTTCCGTTTATATGGGTCGTTATGATGAGATTGCGGAATTTTTAATCGAAGCAGAAAGCGAAAGGATGGATGATCCGGAGGTCATTGCACTTGCCAATCTCAAATACAAATTGGAAAGAGGAGTAGGAAATCTGGATTCGCTTTCCAGTGAATATGATCTTCCCAAGGAATTAAGTCTTCTTTCTGTTAGTTTCTTTCCTAACTCGCGTTATTTTGAGTTGAGCGGGATGAGATCTTCCAAACCCTTTAATCTTAAGGGTCTTGTGGATGAAAGCGGGAAAAAACTCGCTGGTAAATTGGACATGGTGGGCAAAGACAAATTCGAAAAGTTTATCGCCATGACAGGTACTCAATTTAAAAACCAAGTGACTCGAATGATTCTGAGCATGGGGTACAGAGTCACCAAGGAGCTTGCCAATCCGGAAGGAGACGGAGTCAATTTGCTTTGTTCTTCCAAAGAAGATGTGAACCAAAGAGCTTTGTTTCGGGTTAGAAAATGGAAAGATGCAAAAGTATCCGATGTATTCATCAGAGATATGATTCAACAAATGGAAGAGGCAGGTGCAAGCAAGGGATGTATCATAGGTAACTTTGAAGTTACCGAGGGTGGAAAAAAAATGATCGCTTCCAGTGGCAATTCCATGGAAATTATTACCGGCGACAAGTTTGAAGAATTACTCGATCGTACGATGTAAATGAAATTTTTTTATATTATCATATTGATGATCGGATTTTCTTTTGTTCGGTGTACTTCGGCAAAAGAAGTTGAAAAAACACAAAAGAATAGGGTAATCTCTTCAGAAGAGTATTCGAATTGCCCTATCCCGCTGCAAATTGGAAAATTATACGGACGTTATGCGGATAAGGAAGAAGCAAAACGGATTTATATTGAAATCGCAAAACTACTTCACTCCATCTGCCTTGGCAATTTGAACGATTTGCCGGATATGATATACCCTCAGATGGGTTTGTTTGTCGATGCCAAGGCACATTGGACCCGGGAGGAAGTGATTTCCGATCTAAAGAATAAAGACGGATACTTCAATGTTTATTTTTTCGACTCGGATCGACTGGATGAAAAAAAAGGGAGTAAGGGAAATCTTACCATTCAGCAAGCACTTGTTAGTTCGGGAGGTATTTTTGTCGATTTCCATTTTGATTCGGCACTTGAATCGGAACTCCAGTTCCGATTTTCCGAAAACCCGAAAAATGTACGTTATCTGATCAACCCCATTTTCGGAAAATTCGAAGGCAAATGGATGTTGCTTCGGATGTTTTGATTTCATTTCCGCTTTCATTCGCTACTAGTAAAAACGGTTTTATTGTGAAATCACTGATGATTTGAATCAAAATCGGGCCAAAATTCATATATATCAGTCTATAAGAATAAAGATGGATTTTTTAAAAGAGGAATATGGGTTTAAAAGAAGGTGTAATCGGTGTTGTAGAAAAGGTTTTGAATTTCTCTACTGCGAAAGCGACTCGAGTCGAAGTTTTATCCGATGAGTTTCGTTTGGTGGAATGGGAGAGCCTCGGATTCAGGAAAACGGATTGGAAGCCGGGAGACAAGATTCAGATCGGATTAAGTTTGCAATTTCGTACTTATACTCCGGTTTCTTTGGACAAAAAGACCGGCAAAATGGAAATTTTAGCCTATTTCCATAACCCCGATTCTTTGGCAGGAACTTGGATTCGATCTCTGAAGGTAGGGGACAAATTTCAATACTTCGGTCCCAGAGGATCGCTTGCTTTTAACGAATGCAATTTTCCTAATATATACTTTTTCGGCGATGAAACTTCCTTTGGAGTTGCATCTAATTTAAGAAAAGCAAAACCGGAAGCCAATATTCATTTTTTCTTCGAAGTCTCCAATCCAAGTTCTGCGAAAGTAGTAATAGGTAAACTAAAGTTAGGTGATATTGGCTTGGTTCAAAAGGAGTCCGAAGATTCACATTTGAAAAAAATCATTCTTGGCTTTCAAAATAAGCAAATTGATTATAAAAATTCAAATTTCATACTTACTGGCAAAGCCCAGTCCATCCAAGTGATTTTGCCTTTTATCAAAAAAGAATCCGTTCCATCGCGCAATATCAAAGTAAAGGCCTACTGGTCTGTCGGTAAAAAAGGATTGGATTAATGCTGATTTGTCAGCGTTAGATAAAAATATCATCTATGGTTCAAAAAAAAATCTTAATCATACAGGGTCATCCTGATCAGGAAAGTTTTGGTTTTGCGTTGGCAGAATCCTATAAAAAGGGTGCTGAGAACGCGGGACATTCGGTGGAAGAGATCCGTCTTAGGGATCTAAAGTTCAATCCTATTTTAGAATACGGTTATCGGAAGAGAACGGAATTGGAGCCGGATCTATTGGATTCCCAGAAGAAAATCCTTTGGGCGGATCATATTGTTTGGATATATCCTGTTTGGTGGGGATCCGTTCCTGCGCTTTTGAAAGGATTTTTGGATCGGGTTTTGATTCCAGGTTTTGCTTTTAAAAGAAGGGAAGGTTCCGTTTGGTGGGACAAATTTCTAACAGGACGTTCTTCGAGGATCATTTCCACTATGGATCAACCGGCCTGGTATTTCTGGCTTGTCTATGGAGAACCTAGCAATCGTATGATGAAGCGAACCGTACTCGAGTTTTGCGGTATCAAACCGGTTCAGGTAACTTCCATCGGCCCGATTCGGATGTCTAAGGAAAAATTCAGAGAGAATTGGTTGGAAAAAGTAGGAGCGTTTGGTAAAAAAGGAATCTGATGGAATGAGCAAATATCCGGACAAAGGATGAATTTCTCCGGCTTGAGCCTTATTTTGTTATGACTTTTTTTACAATCTCTCCGGCTTCCAGGTCAGGAGATTCCTTACGAATCAGATCTACTTCCCGTTTTGCGGTCTTTTCATCATAGCCCAACTGAATCAATGCAAGAATCGCAAGATCATCCTGGATATGAATGGGACCGAATTCCTTTCCGGAGTCGTCTTGTAAAAAAGATTCCAATTTTTTGAGGTTTTGTTTGATCTCGAATAATATCTTTTCCGAAGTTTTGCCTTTGACTTTGGGGATTCTTTCCAAAGTTTTTCTATCGTCTGCTTGCGCAATTTGATAGAGATCGTCAGCGCGAAAGAAAGAAAGTATCTTTAGGGCAGTGAGCTCCCCGATCCCATGAAGGGACTTGATCAGTTTGAAGAGCTCCCGATCTTTATTGGTTTGGAATCCGAAAAGTTTTTGTCCACGATCGGAGATGGAATGAAAGCAGTGGATGAAGATTTCTTTTCCAATGGATTCCCTTAGCTCCAAATGCAGAGGGAAAGGGATCATCACTTCGTATCCCACACCGGATACTTCTATTAAAATAGAATCCAAATCGAGTCTGAGTAAGGTTCCTCTTAAGCTTGCAATCATGTCGGGACGTGTTCTTTAGTTTGAAATCTTACTGTCTTACCGCAAGCATATAAATGAAAAGGGGTAAAAATAGCGAACCGTTAAATGATCCAAATGGAAGCGTCCGTTCTATTTTGCCAAACTTCCTTTGCAAGCGTAGACCATTTTGTAATCTCTTGTAACGGAACCTTTGGATTTGTTTTCGATTCCAAACCGAGCTCTGCTTTTGTCTGATCCAAAACCTTGATAAAGGAAGCCGCTTTCGATTCATCACCTAACTTAATTGAGCATACTACGATCAGATAACAAACTTCGAATTCGTATGGTTTTTCAGGAAAATCGGAAAGCCTAAATATTTCTTCCAAATCTGTGACCGCTTTTTTCAGTAATTCCAAATCTTCCGTTTTGGTGTATTTGTAATTTAAACAGAATAATCTCACATAACGGTGAGCACGTTTGATCATAGAGTATGGAATTTTAACACCTAACTCTATGCTTGCCTTATGTATTGCCAGATTCACACTCAATAGAGCAGCTTCGGGCGTTCTAGGGTTAACAAAGGATTCCGCGTTGACCGAAGGGACGTTAAACTCGGATTTGATTTTTTGTGTGTTTTGTTTCCAATATTCTAAAATCCTTTTGTCCGTTTCCGTGTGTTTGTCTGTATGAGAAAGACTTCCGTGAAAATTAAAATCAGTTTTGGAAGCACCCGTATAAAAACAAATGGGGCAAACGGTAAACTGCAATTCATTGAAATCAAGACGGATGTATTTAGGATTGTCGTCGTAAACGGGAACTTCGAAAATATTATGATGAATGGGAAGAGTTTTTGCCTTTAACGTGTAGTTTTTAACTTCTTCATAACTGCAAACCGGACATTGAATGTCTTGAAGAATGACGGGGCTAGTTTGTTTTGTCTCTTCTTTCTCTACCACTTCTATCCTCCGTTGGATAATCTATCTCTTTCTTTCTCCATCATTTCTCTGGATCGAATTGTGTATTCAAGGATTAATTTTTGCTCCTTTTCGTTATAGGAAGAGAGTAGTGCTTCCGTGCTGTTGGCGAGATTTCCAAAGATCTCTCCGATCAATGAAAAGAATTTAGGATTTATTACGGGATGTACTAGTACTTTTCTTCTATCTTCAGGATCATTCTTTCTTACTGCTAAACCTTTTTTTTCCAAACGATCAATCAATGAAGTGATGGCTCCAGTGCTAAGTCCTGTTAAACGGGATAACTCTCCTGCGGTGTGCGCTCCTTTTGTGAGCAGGAAATCCAAACATTTATGATCTGTTATGTGGAGCCCTAGTTTTTCGGCTACTTTCTGGTGAAAGAGTATGGTTTCCGTGCTTAGATTTTTGGATTCCTTCAGAAAGGACGCGAGCACGAATTCTTTGGATTTTGCTGTTTTTTTTTCTTGCATATATCTTTGTGGTTAAGTATCTTTGTTATTAAGATAATTTATAATCAAGGAAATTACAGATGAATGCAACGACAGAAACTGACAAGAACGAATTTTATCATGATGGATTTGGCAAATGGTATTCTTGGGATTCACCCATAGGACTCTCTGTCGCCATGGTATCCTGCACTCTGTCTCTCGCGGGATTATTCGGAATCATTCTGGGAAGTATCCATTTTTTTAAGTCCATGTTTTAGATTTAGATTGGAAAGAAAGGGAAACTGGTAAAATTCTCCTTTTCTTTCCCCCTCTTTAAGAGAAACCTTCTTTCATGGGTTCTCTGCATTTGGCAAAAAGGTTCTTCCCGGGACTGTTTGTATCTTTATTGTTTTGTTTCGGATGTTCCGGGATAGAACAAATAGAGGCGAATGTAGAGGACGGATTTTCGGATTTGAGTTCCTACAAAATAGATGATCCGAATGTATTTCAGTTAGACGGGACTTGGGAATTTTATTGGAACGATGGTTTTGAAGATATAAAAGATAAAAATAAAATCCTTTCTGATTCATTCATCCCTGTTCCCGGTTCTTGGATAGAAAGCGGAAGATATCCGAAAGAAGGGAAGGCTGTCTACCGGTTGAATGTGATTACAAAGGCTGACTCAAACGTCCTAGCTTTGAAACTTTATGAGTTTCCAGAAAGTTACAGATTGTACGTCAATCGCAGATTGATATACGAAAATGGAAAGTATTCTATTTTCAAAGAGAATCGGCAAAGATCTCTTGTCAGACCTTTTTTGTCGTTTCCCAATGATAATGGCAAAACGGAAATCATTATCGAGGCGATTAATTTCGAAGACAAACACCCCGGACCCAGAAGACCGATCCTATTTGGTTTGGAAAAGAATATTCGCAAAGTTCAAAATTACCAATTGTTCACGGATGTATTCAGTTTGGGAATTTTATCTGTTATGGGAGTCTATCATCTTGGTTTGTTTCTCCTGAGGAGAAAAGATAAGGGAGTTTTACTTTTCGGAATATTTTGCCTTACTATGAGCTTCCGGATTTTAGTCACTGAAGAACATTATTTGCACCAATGGTTTCCTGAGATGAACGGTTTTTTCGAACAAATTTTGGATGTAAGTTCCTTTTTGGTGCTGCCTCCCATTCTGATCGGGATCTTTTCCACATTCTTCCGAAATGAAGTGGATCGCAAATATCTTCCTTACATATATTTTACCTGTTTATTTTTGTCTTTGTCTTTTCTGATTACAAGATGGGAATTCATATTTATCACTTATCTTGCGTTAGCATTTGTCATCGGTTTGTATTTGTTTTATGTTCTTTTGCGTTGTGTGAATGCAGGAAGGATCGGGTCACGCGTTTTTTTACTCGGATGGCTTGTTTTTATAGGAACTGTCGTTTGGGATCTGTTATCTTATACCAATATCATTCGAAATATTTACATAAGTCATTTGGGCTTTTTGTTTTTTATCATTTCCCAGGCTTACTTTCTTTCCATTAAATTTGATCGGGCGCTTTCCACTGCGGAAGAACTTACGGAAAAATTGGATCTGAAAGTACAGGAACGAACCAGCGAATTGAATCAGAGTTTGGAATTGATCCGTTCCGATTTGAATATGGCCAAAAAAATCCAAGAAGCTATTTTAAGAAAAAGAGAATTAAAATTGAATCGTTTGAAGGTCACGGAGGTTAGTATTCCTTTTTCGGAAATAGGCGGAGATATATATTTTGTAAGAGAGATTTCCCCCGGTTATGTTAGAACCTTTATTGCTGATGCAACAGGTCACGGAGTGCAAGCCGCATTGATTACCATGATGATCATCAGTGAGTGTGAAAAAAGGATCAATTCCTTGCAATTGCCTTCCGAAGTGTTAAAGAGTATCAATGAAAATTATACAAACAAATACAATGAATTGAATTTGTTTTTTACATGTTTTATTTTGGATTTCGATTTTACCAACCAACTGATTCATTATAGTTCCGCAGGCCATCCCATCCAGTATTTGGTGAGGGATTCCGAAATCATCTCCCTCAAAACAAAAGGCAGATTGATCGGATACCATGAATCGGAAGAGTATTCCAATTCGAGTTTGCCCATTAAAAATGCAGACAAGGTGTTTTTATTTACGGACGGATTGTATGAAGAATCTGATAAGGAAGGAGATATCTTCGGGGAATCCAGATTGAAAGACACAATTTCTAAAAATTCGTTTAAAAACTCGGAAGATATCATCGGAAAGATTTTGGAAGAAGTACAAAAATTCAGAGACGGACAAAAGAACTTAGATGATATTACGATTTTAGGACTGGATCTTTTGGAATCAAATCCTTGAAATAAAATCCGGGTGGCTTTTTTTCCGAAGGCGGTTGGAAACAATTGTCCTTATCTGTTGTTCCGATTACAGGATAGGTTTTATAGACCGATTCCCCCAAAGAAAACCGAATCGGGGTTTTGAAAATGGGTCCGTCGTATACAAACGAATGATATTCTCCGTTTTCTCCGCAAGGATCAACGTTTTCGGGAAGATCTTTTAAAAAGTCACGATCGATTTCCCTTCCTGCAAAGGAAGGATCCAGATAACTATCGTTAATACAGACCAATACCGCTTTAAACCCCAAATCTATGAATTCATTTATGAGTTCGGTGGTATTCCGTTTCCATATCGGGAATACTGCTTTCCAGCCCATTGTCGCCAATTGATCTTCCCTGTATTTTTTTAAGTCTTCTAAAAATATATCTCCGAAGATCGAGTGAGTAATCCCTTTCTCCGACCAGTCTTGAATCTTTGAACCAAGAATGGATTCATATTCGCTCATGCTAGGATGTTCCGGTAGCAATACTTGGTCCAAGGGAATGCCTATACTTGTCGCCTGTTCTTCAAGCAGGGACCCTCTCACTCCGTGCATACTGATTCTATCTACGGAATGGTTCATAGAAGTAAGTAGGCTTTCGATATCATACTCTTTGTTTTTTAAAACATAATAAAGAGCGAGGGAGGAATCCTTTCCTCCGCTCCAATTGAAAATCGCTTTGGGTTTCATTTGCAAATTATAGTTTGTCAGCTTCCGTTTGGTGTTTTGCGTGCTTCTAGAGTCACCGCTTCCTTTAGGAATAGTTTTTCCAGTTCGGAGATGGCAAAGATTTGGGTCGTAAGAAATAGAATGGATAAAAGGAATATTCTTTTCATAGTTCTCTCCTGGTACGTCAGAGTGTTCCTTTTATAACTTCTTACAATCACAAAACTAAAAAAAGATACTGTAAAGTATATCCATCTTCAGATACTGAGGATCCAGACTTCTTGTTATGTAGCCGGGATCATCGGCCTTAACTCCCATAGACATTCCCGGTTTATGTTGCTCCGGGTCTTTCCGCTGGTATCCTGTAATCAAAATATGCGCAAGTGAAACCAGATAAACCGTCCCTACGATTGTAAGCGATGTTTGCAGTGCGAACTGTCTTTCTCTTACATCCTCCGCATTATGCGTGTTTACGAGTGTCCCCGCATAATAGGGTATATAGATTGCATCTGGGTCCATCAAACGAAATGCAGTCACTGTGTTTGATCGAATGCGAAAATGATCTCTGGAAGATTGATAAAGATCCTGCTGGTCCAATGCAACGAGGGATGTACCTAAAAAAGCGAATAAATAAGCGGATCCTGTTTTTGTATCTTTTGCGTACAAATGTCCCCAACCTGGGATAAGGGCTTGCCTCCAAAATAAAGACCATATAGTAGGCGGAGTATAATCCGATTTTGATGTTTTATCCTTCGTGTTTGTTGTGTCTTGGTTCGAAGAGGTCTCGTCTGTCGAAGTATCCTCCTCGGAATTGACAATCGAAGAAGATTGAATCGGAATTTCCACGGGTGTCGATTTCGGGTTTTCCAAAACCAATTTGTAATCCTTGTTTTTATTTAACTTGGAAGATTCTACTTTGACTATGCTTGTTTTGTGGTCGGACGTTGTTTCCAATTCCACCGGAATTTTTTTACCATCTTGGATGATATAGGCTTTCGTTCCCTCGTAAAAATTATCACCGGATACTGTGAGTATGTCTTTGCCGCCTTCTCTTTTTGCAAGCGTCGACTGCGAACGAATGATAGGTGAACTGACCTGACGCACGATCAATTCTTTCCAAGAAGAAAACTTTGCGATTTTTTTGAATTTATTGAATACTCCGATTCTGTATGTATAAGTTCCTATTCCCAATAGAAAACTAGCGGAAGGTTCCGTGGTTTCTTTTGTCAGAACTTTCCCTTGTGTATCTTTGACTTCGATGCTATAACCGGATGCATTTTCAATCGGTTTCCATTGGATGGTATGATTCGTTTCCCCGAGTAAGCCGACGTGTAGGGAAAAAAACAAAACCGGATATAGATATTTTGATAAATTATTCTTCATACTGAACGTCGGGGGATAATACCTCGACTTCCTCCAATATGGCATCCAGTTCTACTTTGAATGTGGATGCGTTTTCTCCTGGCTTCTGTGAAACGGCGGAAGTGATTGTCCACCGGAACTCTCCTTCGTCTAACAGATCTAATTTTTTAAAATCAAACTGAGTGTTTTTGGAAATAACGGAGTAAATTTCCTTTTTGCCATTGAACAATCTGAATCTGTATTCTTTGATTCCCGGAACGGGACTCCAACGAAATCGAATCGAATTGGATTTGGTCATGTTCAGTGTTTGTCCCTCGGAAGGAAAAATCAATTTCAGATCAGGGATTTCCTTTGTTTCATCGGACATGGATTCGTCGGAGTCTAAACCTTTAGAACTTATCAAAGGAGAAGTCACTGTTAGTTTCTGCGGATTGCTTGAGATGAGTACTGAGTTGTCCGTATTTAATAAAACGACCCTCCATACATATTCTCCTTCGTCCAAATCTTTTACGGTAAGTTTGTTCTGAGCGGAGGAATAGGATTTTAGGATTTTGGAAAAACTACTGTCTGCAGAAATTTGCAACTGGTAGTTTCCTATATAAGAAAGTTTTTCCCAGCTAAATGGGATTCCGGAAAAATAGACATCCTTTACCGAAAAGGAAACTGCATCTTTCGGAGAATGTAATTTGATGGCTCCCAAAGTTTTGATTTCAAAAGAACGAACGGAGGAAGATTCTCCCGAGGATCCGTCGGTGTTTTTTAAAGATACCTTCCAATGATAAGTTCCTGCCGGCAGTTTTTCTTTTATGTCTAAAAAATTCCCGTCGACCGGTTTTTGTAAAAGAACCGATTCGAATTTAGGGGATTGGGATAAAAGAAATTCAGAGGAAGAAGACGTGGCGGACCAATTGAATCTGATTCCTTTTCTTTCAGCTAACACCAAATCAATGTTTGATCCTGCTTGGGGATTGAAGAGAGTAGGGGGTTTTGGTTTGTCCGCTTCCGAAATATTGAAAGAAAATACGGAAGAAGTAAGAGTTGTCCCTGACGGATCTGTTGAGACGACTCTCCAAAAGTATTTACCTTTTCCCAAAGGAAGGGAAATGGAATTTACCATTGTGGTGGTGGATTGGATTAATTTTCCAAAATCTTTTGTATCTGAAATTTCCAATTTGTAATTGGAAGATAGTTCGCTTTTTGTCCATAACAGATTCAAATAGACTGTTTCTTCTGTAGCTCCTATCTTTTGTCCGTTGGAAGGAGATACTAAATCAACGGATTTAGTTTTGTAAATAGTGAATTTGCGAACAGAACTTATTTCATCTTCCGATTTCAATCTCCAATAATAAACTCCCTCTTTTAGTGACTTTTTGAAATAGGAGCCTCGGATCTTCTCAGAAACGATATTTCCCGTAAAGCTGTTGTTTTGCGAGATTTCTATTCTGGCATTTTTATAATTCGGATTCGATTGAAATTCGAAATTTACAGTTTGAAGATTTTCCTGAGTATAAAAGCGCGCTAAATCATTGGGAGAAACCGGTTTTAACTCCTGTTTTTTAATTTCCAGTTTCCCATCGTTACCCTGCAGGGTTGCTTTTTCATCCGTACCGATTTTTTGGGATTCTTTTCCAAGGGAAGCGATTTCAGCTTCTCCTTTTTCTACTGATACGGAAAGATTTTTGCCTTCTTCTTTGGAAAGTTTCACATCTCCGTTTCCAACGGAAACGGATGTTTCTCCGGTTTTGATTTGTATCTTTGAATCTCCGTTACCTGCATTTTGTGCGGAAAGAGATCCGTATGCAAAGTCAATATTGGCTTTGTCCTCATCCAAGTTGAGAAGGATCATGCTGTTTTCGTTTAACTGAATTTTGGTGCCGTCGTTCAAAGTGATTTCGGCATCGGCAGCAGTGGCCGTTCGGATGGAGTCTTTGTTACGCAAAGGGAAATGTTGTTCCATGTCTTCCCATACGACCCTACTTGCATACTTTCTCTGAACGGTTCTTTGTTTGAATGTAATCGTACCGATGATTTTTGCATTGCCTGCATCCAATCGTTTGTTCATTTCATAATATAATAATCCCGATAATAGGAATAAAATTCCTATTAGCAAGACGATCATCCATTTTTCAAAACGAGAGTATGCCATAGTCTTATTTATGAGTTCTTGTAAAAACCCCATCCCATCCTTTTTCGGGAGGATTTGCCATATACTCTTCGCATCTTTCGATGAGCATGAGTGCCGCTTTGTCTTTTTTTCCTTTGGTTTTGATCGCCTTATTCAGTTTGGTGATCGCTTTGGTGAAATCCTTTTTGAGATAGAGTTTGAACCCCGCCTCATATTCCTTTGCACTTTCTGCGATTGATTCCTTTACATCATTTTGAAAGGCGATCAATTCGTAGAGTTTTACAGGTTCGTTTTTTCCTTTTACACGAACCAGATCCAATTCTCTTGTGAAAAATTCATCCTGGATTTGGGTCTTTGTCGTTTCGCTGATAAGTATATTGACACCGTAGTCTTTTCCGGCAGCTTCCAATCGGGCTGCCAGGTTGACCGTGTCGCCCATCATGGTATAAGAGGCAAGTGCGTCGGTTCCCATGAAACCGACCTTAGCCGGTCCCGTATTGAGTCCTATTCGTGCATCCATTTCGCGGGCTTCCGAAGTGTATAGATTGTTTTTGGTCCAATAATCTCTGAGATCGGCAAGTTTACGAACCATTTCAATGGATGCTTTTGCCGCCTTACTCGAGTGATTCGAAACATCCACAGGTGCGTTCCAGATTCCGACGATCGCATCCCCGATGTATTTGTCCAAAACTCCGTCGTTCTCCTTGAGGATAATGGTCATTGCGGAAAGATATTCATTGAGTAAAGCTGCCAGATCTTCGGATTTCAATTGTTCGCTGATTGTGGAAAATCCGGCTACATCGGAAAAGAAAGCGGTTATGTTTTTTTCACTTCCCCGTTTCAATGCAGCCATATCGATCATAGCTTCTTGAACAACCGTCGGATCGATCATGGATCCTAAAATCGATTTTACTTTTTCCCTTTCTTCCAGCCCGTGCGCCATTCCCGTAAATGAACTGGTAAGGATTCCCACTTCGTCTCTGGTAGCAGGTTTGATTTCCACATGGAAGTTTCCACTTTCGATTTGTTTTGTGGCACTCACCAATCGTATGATAGGTGAGCTAATTGTTTTGGAAAAGAAAAATACTATGATTACGGAAAGGTTGAGAATGATAAGCAGTATGTAAATATTTCTTCTTTGGATAATATATACCTGTTCGAATGCGTCGCTTTCTTTGGCTGTGGATATGATCCCGAGGCCGGCAAGTCCCATTTTTTTAAAAGAGCCGAGATAGGAAATATTGTCTTTGTCCGTGTACTTGTTCTGTCCGTTGTCAAGCTTACTTCCCATAAGACTTTTGACGATAGGAGAATCGATCAGGTTTTTGGAAGCAAGTACCATCTCCCGATCGGGATGGGCCAGGAGATCCCCTTTTTCATTGATAAGGAAAGTAGTCGTGATACCTGCCGTTTGGAAGGCCTTCATAAATTCGATCGCGTCCACATAGACGAGTACAAGTGAATTTCCCTTATTGGTCTGAAAGGGAATACTAATACCGAGGATGGGACTTAAAAACCCGGAACTTACATTTTGTACGACTGTGGCCCCCGATCCTGCACGTAAAAATTCTTTGGCGAATGAGGAATTGACAATCTCAATGGTTTCCAGGGAGATATTGTTTTCGTTCAGATATTTTTCATTATAGATTTTGGTTTTGATTTTTAGACTTTCCCCTTCTATGTCTGCAACCGCCATATAGATAAAATCCTGGTTGTTTTTAAAAAACAAATCAACGAAAACACCTGTTTGCGGTTTGCTCAAATTCTGTTCCAGGATCGTCGCCATGTTATGAATTTTATAAGCGATGGAATAGAATTCGTTCTCCACCTTTTGTCCGATAATGCTTGCTAGTTGAAGATTGTTTTCCTGGATTCTTCTTTCCGAATCGTCTTTGAAAAATCCGGAAGCCAAAAAAATCATGGAAGACAATCCGAATATGATAATAATGGAAATCATTGAAATCAGTTTTAATCGGATGGTCCAAGCGGAAGGTTTGAATTGATTTTCTGACATGGGTGCTTTTGCTTCCTTTAATCGCAGCTCACTGTAGATGGCACTGGGATTCTATATTTGGTGGATAGGTAACAACGGATTTTATTCCGGTCGGATACGCTCAAGGATGTGTTGTAATAAATGATTTCGGATATCTGTCCGCTTGGAAAATATAGAGGGCTGCCGCTATTTTGGTTGTACCCGATCGTATAATACTGCGGTGCGGCAAATGCCGCCAAACCGACTAGGCCGCTTGTAAATGAACCAGTTTGATTGTAAAAACTCGCAATTGACAAAGATCCTGTGACTATCGTTTCGCCTATATAATTTGTGCTAGTTGTAAATCCGCTGCTGCCAATCGAACCAACACCGCAATTTGAAAAAAAGAACTGATTTGAAGTATCGTAGTATAGTTCTTGTCCGCCGGCACAAGCAGCATTGCCCGGATGAAAATTGGCTATTTCACTCGCAGCGTTTGTGCTTGGCGTTTGGAACAGATAAAAGATACTCGCATCGGCTCCTCCCGTCAAGTTATTTCCGTTGCTTGTAAAGTATGCGCTTGTTGCAAATTGTACGGAAGGTTGTCCTCCGATGCCGGAAGTCAGGTAATTCAATGTTCCTGCGGAAGCAGTTGTATTGGCTCCTCTCGGACCGGAGTCGTTCCAAATCGTACTAGTGAAAGATCCTCCGCTAAGTCCCGAGTCTCCTCCTAAACTACCAGCTTGCAGATATAAGGAGAGTGTATGTGTCGTATTTGTTGCTATGTCTACGGCGCCTGTCACTTGAAAAGGATGAAATCCCGCCAGATGTCGGATTTGCGCATCCGAAAGTGCTACTTCATAAATACGGGCATCGTCGATTTCCCCAGTGAAAGGTGCTGAACCGATCGGATTCGGCTGGTTGCCGATAGAAATATAACTGTTGCTAGTGGTAGGTGCGTTTGGGGTCACGGAAGGGGACGGTGAGTCATTGTCTTTGACTTTGATTCCGTTCCAGAAAATATCCCAATCTCCGTTGTTTCCTCTGAAGGCAACATGAGTCCATATGTTTTTTGAAACCTTCCCCGTGCTGCATGCCAATTGTATCCCGCCTAAGATTCCGCAGACTTCCCCGGTTGATCCTAAAAAGAGAGTATATCCCGTAATGCTGGAATGTCCGTTGTTCAGGATCACATTCTCGGAGTTAATCGTGGTCGGTTTGATCCATGCGGTGAGGGTCACTGTTGCTGTCTGAGTCGTAGGTAAAGTTGTAATGGTTTGGTTGTAGTAATGACCGCCGGAAGTAAACCTGTCAGCGCTGCTTGCGATCCCGAAACGATCGACTGCAGCTGCTGTAGTTCCGAATGCCTGTATATCGAAATCAAATCCGCTGGTGTCCAATCCGGAAGCGTTCAGATTGTATCTTGCGCGAAGTCCGGTTGGAATCTGTGCGGAAAGATATCCTATCTGGATATTGCCGAGAGATGCGTTGTAAACTCTCACTCCGTCGATTTTTCCCGGAAAATAATCGCTTGTTCCTATTCTTCTTCCGATTCTGAGTTCACCACCTAGCGTAGTATTTGCGATTGCGATTGTGCCCGATCCGACGGAAGTTCCGTTTACGAAAATATCTCCGGTCGTTCCTGAAAACCGGGAACAAAGATGGATCCAGGTATTGAGAGGAAGTGTAACTGTTTGGCTGAGAGCAGGTGTTCCGAATGTCGTTAGGGAAAGTATCGTGTTACTTCCGTTATGTGTGTAAACAAGTTCCGTTCCTTGCCCAGTGTTTTGCGTCCCGTAACTAATTACAGGATAAATGTCGGCGGTTGAGGCAGGTTGTTTGTTCAGACTGATCCACGAACATAAGGTTCTTGCCGTTGCACCCGAAGGAAGTCCGGTATCCATTGCTGTCAGGTATTGGCTGGTTCCGTCAAGTCTCGGGGCACCGCTTGCATCCGCATCGGCCCCTGTTACGAAACTTGCTCCTCCAGAGTTGGTCAGGTTTACCGCCTGACTTCCAGAATCGGTTAAGGAGCCCGACCCAAAATCATATCTGCGAAGAAGTCCTCCCGTATTGAAACCTGCGGAAGAAAGATAACTTGCGGTAGAGTATGCCATGGATTGTCCGTTCGTATCTGTCACAGCATTCAATACTTTGATTTTATAACCTGTTCCATACCATAAGGTTGTGCCGGAAACATCCAAATCGACTCTTGTCGTCAAAACACTGTTTGTTGCTGTGGTAATGGGAACACAACTTACAAAATCATTCATGGAAACCTGGAAATTTCCCTGGCAGATTTTTGTCCCTCCGTTGAAGGTGAGCCCGCTGGCAATGCTTTTGTTGAAATGTACACTGATCGTTGTTGGTGATCCTGTGTTAGTTGCTGATTCGCCCGGGCTGGTAAAGGTAACGATAGGTGTGCAGGAAAGAGTTGCTGCCACTTCGATATTTGCGACCGATCCCGAAGCGGAACCGGAAGTATAAACGCAAGCCTGGTTGGTAGGAAGCGTAGGGATGGTTAAATTGTAATTTCCGCCTGCAGGAACCGGAAAAGAATATACTCCGTTTCCGGAAATCGTTCTGGAATTGTTTTGGACGGTATCCGTGATTGTAAAACCGGATGCATATCCTTGTACGGTAAGGATTACACTCGGGGAATTGATACAATTGACCGTAACAGTCACTGATCCGTTTGTAATCGTTCCCGAGCCCGCAACCGCCGTACAGTATTTAGACGGACCTGCAGGAGGTGCAGTCACGCTCGGGTTGCTGATTACGAATATATTGTAACTATTGCCACTGGAAACCGTACCCACAGACTGAACTAGTCCTGAATTTGCAGGTGGGATCGTGAGAGAAGGGGTCGCGGAATTCAACCCTAAAACCAAGTTGCCCACGTCCGTCGGATCATAGCCGGATATTTGGACATTCACATTATAAATATTTGGTGTACATGTAATGTCAACCCCGCTTGCATTTGCAGCACTGATTGTCCCTGCTGCGGAACTGACAGTGCATGTCTGCCAAACACTGGGACCTGAGGGCTGAACACTCGGAGAGACCGTATAACTCGTTCCATGCGGCAGGCTGAATGCATAACTTGTACTTCCTGCGGGAATATTTTGGGTCAATCCTCCTGCCGTCAAAGTCAAACCGCTTCCCAGTAACCCTGTGATCGTTCCGGTTAAAGTATAATTAAAAGGAGCACAGTTGATTTGAACGATCGCGTCTCCTCCTCCTACAGTGCCTGTTCCGCCTACGGGAGTGCAGGTATGAATTGTAGGGCCCGCCGAGACGGTTACCGTATAAGCGGATCCGCTGGGAAGAGTGGCAAGGATGGAAAGCGCGCTGGCAGAGGCAGCGGCGTAATTACCTATGGCTGTGATATCTACAATCGAATTTGCACTTTCCCTTACATCCACCGTACCAGTATAAGGTGCTGCTAGTCCTGTTACGTATGCTTTCACATTATAGGTGTTAGTTGTACACTGGAAGTTGATCGTAATTTTGCCGGGAAGGGGCGGTACTACGGTTCCTCCGTTCGCACTTGTTGCAACACATGTTTGCCAAACACTGATGGGTTGATTTCCTACGGTTACATTGTAACTTGCGCCATTGGAAAGCGGTACTGAAAATGCAGCGGTTCCATTTCCACTTACGGAAAGGGAGTTACCTCCATTGTTTAAAAAACTAAGCCCGGTTCCCGAAAGTCCGGATACGCTGACTTCAATCAGGGCTGCATCTGCACAAGTTACTGAAATTGTAATCGCATCTGCGGCTCCGAATGTGCCTGTGTCTCCCGCAATGACGCAAGTTTGGCCGCCATCGGAACCTACAGGGTAAGAGTTTATGGTTACTTGGTAGGTCTCTCCTTCTTTGAATTGTTTTTTGAACTGGAAAGTACCATTTGCATCGATGGACAGAATCTCATCCGCATTTTGTAATTTTAGTCCGGTAAGGTTTGTAAGTCCGGAAGCATTTCCCCCGAGCAGGTAAGATTTGGATTTCCCAAATCCGAAAAGAGAGGCAAGAAAATCCAAATCCTTGGCCGCAGACCAGTTAAATGCGGAAGCACACCCGATTTGGGTGCAAAAAGCTAGAAAAACGAGAAGGTGTGTCTTCTTCATAGCAGGGTTTTTATTAGTAAATTCATGTAGATCCGCTTGGGCAATCAGAAAATCTGGAGATTTTCTTGCTCTTTTTTACTTATCCCCGAGCTTTCCCAAAGAACCAATGTCAAAAACCATTCTGATCATAGAAGATGAACCGGGCATTTTGGAAACCATTCGGATTGCTCTGGAAGCGGAAGGTTTCTTTTGTATTTCTTCAATGACAGGTAGAGAAGGAATTTCTCTTTTGAATCAAAATCCGGATTTGATTCTTTTGGATGTCGGTCTTCCCGATCAGTCTGGTTTCGAGGTTCTGAAAGAGATTCGGATCCGATTCGATATCCCTGTGATTTTACTTACCGCAAGAAATGCGGAAATCGACAAGATCGTAGGTCTTGAGTTAGGTGCTGATGATTATGTTGTGAAACCTTTTAGTCCGAGGGAATTGACTTCCAGGATTCGTGCGGTCTTGCGAAGGTCTCTTCCGAAAAAGAGAAAGGCGGAGGATTCCCTGTTTCGTTCGGATGAGAAAAAAAAGATCATCTATTATTCGGACAAGTCCCTTCCTCTTTCTCCCTATGAATACAAGACCTTGGTTTTGTTTTTGAACCATCCGGGCAGGATATTCACCAGAGAAGAAATCATGGACATTGTTTGGACGGAACCTGAAGATAGTTTCGATCGGGCTGTGGATACTGTGATCAAAAACATTCGATCCCGTTTGAAAGAAGTTCGATCCGATCTGGACCCGATTGAAACCAGAAGGGGACAGGGTTACGGCTTAAAGGAAAATCTATGAATCTTTGGATTCGAATTGTAATCGCTTTTTTTTTATCCTGGGACTAGGGTTTTATTATCTAATCAATAAAACGGAAGAGTCGATTCGTCCGCGTTATATGGAAACCATGGAAGAGTCGTTAAACGACACTGCCCACCTGTTTTCCGCCGCTTTGGAAGAAGATTACAAATCCTTTCTGAAATATTCTCCGAAGGCAAAAATCGCCGATTCTGCAAACAAAATCCTTTCTCCTCTTTTTTTAAATGCCAAAGGACGTAAGTTCACGGCAAAGATCTATAGTCTTACCAAAACAAATGTAGATTTGCAGATTTATGTTACGGACGAAAAAGGAATCGTAGTATTTGATTCGGAAGGATATAGGAAAGGACTGGATTATTCCAAATACAACGACGTATTTCTCACCTTACAGAAAAAATACGGAGTAAGATCGAGCAAGCTGCTTGATCCGAACGGAGAAGGCGCTCTTTTCGTTGCAGCACCCATTCAAATGGGAAAAGAAATTTTGGGAGTGATCACGATTGTAAAACCGAAAAGCAGTGTGGTTCCCTTTATAGAAACGGCGCGTAAAAAATTTTGGCAAATCAGCTTGGTCGTAGCAGTTCTGATCGCGGTGTTATTTGTAATTCTCGCTTATCTGCTTTTTTCTCCCATCCGAAAACTATCCGGTTATGTAAGTGCACTTCGTTCGGGAAAAAGAGTAGGCTTCCCAAAAATCAATTTGAAGGAGATCCGGGAACTGGGGAAAGAAATGGATGAGCTGGTCCGTTCTCTGGAAGGAAAGGAATATATCGAAAATTACGTGCAAACTCTTACGCATGAAATAAAAAGTCCTCTCTCTTCCATTCTCGCCTCTGCAGAGTTACTCGAAACAAACAGGGAGAAAAGGGAAAGTTTGATTTTGAATATCCAATCGGAAGGAAAAAGGATTCAGAATCTGATTGAGAGACTTTTGGATCTGTCTTCTTTGGAAGCAAATAAGGAAGTCAACACGGAGGAAAGTATCAACTTGTCCCGGTTAGTGGAAGCATTGATTCCGGGTTTTTTGCCCGAAGCGGAAAAAAAATCAGTTTCCCTTCGGACATATTTTGAAACTGAAAATATCACAGTTCAAGGGAATCGGTTTTTTTTATCTCTCTCCGTCCAAAATCTAATTCAGAATGCTTTGGACTTTTCTCTATCGGGTAATGACATTCAAATCAATTTGAAGAAAGAAAAAGAAGGTGGTTGTATTTTGGAAGTACTGGATGAGGGAATGGGAATTCCGGATTACGCTCTTTCCAAAATCTATGATAGGTTTTATTCTTTGCCAAGACCCGATTCAGGCAAAAAGAGTTCGGGCCTCGGACTTGCTTTTGTAAAACAGGTGGCCTTACTTCATAATGCAAAACTCTCCATAGGCAACAGGGAGGGAAAGGGAGTTTCAGCTTCGATCCGTTTTTCGTAAAAAATCCGACAAAAATTCCATCCTCACAAAATCCTCACATTTCCCCCATAAGCAACTCATCATTTTCTTTTATCCTGGTCTTATCAGGAGAATGATTATGATTAAGATACAAAACTCGGTAAACTTTCGTTTGGTGATATTGGGACTTATGGCAATAGGATTTTTGATTCCTTTGGGACTTGTAGGGAGTTTGATCGGAGACAGGCACAGGTCTTCGGAAGAAGCTGTGGAAGAAATCAGTTCCAAATGGGGAGGAAACCAGGTGATTGCGGGGCCATTCCTTGTGGTTCCCTATAATGTTAGAATTCCCAAGTCTTCGAATGACAACTCGAAAAAGATAGAGTGGGATTACGAGACACATTACACGTATTTTTTACCCGAAGAAATCCGTATTACGGGAGATTTAAAATCGGAGATTCGAAAAAGAAGTATCTACCAAGCAGTTTTGTACAACGGAGAAATCCAAGTGGATGGAAAGTTCAAAATACCTGTGGAGGCCGATTTTCCTTCCGAAACAAGTTATATCTATTGGAGCGATGTTCGACTGGTTACTTCCATAACGGACGGAAAAGGTTTGGGAAAAGAAATCCGATTTGTTTGGTCGGGCAAAGAAAAAAATCTGCAACCCGGAACGGAAAGCCCTTATTTCCCAAGCGGTTTCCATGCGGATTTGAATCTGTCGGAAAGAGAAAGCAGTGTTAAATTTCAGATGCATATTTCCTTAAAGGGGTCCGAATCTTTTTCCATAGTTCCCGTTGGAAAGGAAAATACTGTGCAAATTTCTTCCGATTGGAACGATCCTTCCTTCGAAGGGAACCTTCTCCCGAAAGACAGGACCATCACCGAATCCGGGTTTAACGCTGTTTGGGAATCGTCTTATTTCGGAAGGAATTACCCGCAGATCATCCGTTCTATGGATGCAAATACTGCAGAATTGATATTGGCATCAGCCAATGGAGTGAAACTCATCATCCCGGCGGATCATTATCAAAAAATGGAAAGATCTGTAAAATACGCACTCCTCATATTAGTAACCAGTTTTACTTTGTTTTTTCTACTGGAAGTATTCGGAGGAATCATACTTCATCCCATTCAATATCTGCTTATCGGTTCCTGTATGGTAGTGTTCTATATTTTGAACCTATCTCTTTCGGAACATTTGGGATTTGTCTTGTCTTACTCGCTGGCATCTCTCGCAGTATCATCACTTATCGGATATTATGCGGCTTCGGTGTTGAAAAACAAAAAGAAAGGAGTTTTGTCGGGCTTTTTCTACATATGCCTTTATACTTTTCTTTATGTGGTATTGTCTTCCGAAGATCAGGCGCTTTTACTCGGTTCGATTGCAGTATTCGTTTTGCTTGCGATTGTAATGCACTTCACAAGAAAGATAGATTGGTATTCTTTCGGAAAGGAAAGACAAGACTAAATCGTTTTTTACATTTCCATCCGATCTTTGTTTTCGGGACTTGCTATTCGGGTCCTGAAGACTTTTTATTAAAATCCGTTTCTATTTCACGCCCACATATATGTCAAACTGTGCCGATTCGGGTCGTTTTGAATTTTTTACCAACGAATACGATTTGATTTCGAACCATGGGTTTGTGTTCAATCCCGGTTCCGTCGAAAACGTTTTTGTATTGGTTCTTGTGAATGTCTATTCTTTCGAATATATGATGTTCTCTGGATTTTCTATATTGGAAAGGTGTGGTTCCGTAATTCTTTTTAAATTCCCTTAAGAAAGTTTCCGGAGACTCGTATTGGTATTTTAAAGCGATTTCTATGATTTTATCTTTGGAGAGGAGAAGTTCGTTTCCCGCTTCGGAAAGACGTCGTTTTCTAGTATAACAATGAGTGTCCCGCCATGTACCGGAAGATCCTTTGAAAATGCCATAGGGAACTGAAGGCATGATCCGATACGTCCTATACGGAAATTTTATTTGTTAAATTTCTTTCGATGAATTCGATTGCGGAATGGATCTTATCGCAGTATTGCATCGGACAAATTTAACCAGCCGGTCTATATTATCCATCAAGAATCAACCGGCCGAAATATCGGTGATTCATTTTGTAGCACTACTTTGGGATTTACTTCCCTAAAAATCGGTCCCTTTCTTTTTTATCGAAATGTTCTATCGAATAACGTAGCATAGTACGGGGCATTGTTTTGGAATGCTGTTCCAAAAAATGTATCAGTCTTTTTTTGTCTTTTTTACCCGCTTCGCGCAACCATCCCCCGTCGCCTTATGGATCAGGTCTTGTTTGTCGCCGAGCAACATCTCTGCGATTTTAAAGGTATCTTCCAAATCCCCCTGTCTTATGAAATAATAGGTGCTGACGATGGAAGTGCGCCGCTCCCAGATGTTTTTGGAACGGGCCAGTTTATACAAAATACCTCTCGGCTTATCGAAGAGATAACCTCCGACTACGTAAGGAGCCGAAACATCCACCAAATCCCAGTTATTGATTCTATCCGTCTGCCTTATGTATAGATCAAAGAGTTCCTTTTTGCGGCTTTCTTCCGTTTTCTTGGAACGTGCTTGTTTATCCATAATGCTCAAGGCCCCGGCCCTTACTTCATGGAAATCGTTTTCCAAAAGTTTTTCTATTTCTCCCGGATGCATTTCAATCGACTCTTTGGCAAGCGCAAACACTTGCCCCATACGAACGCCTAAAAAAACATCTCCTTCTCCGTAGTCGCCTTCTCCGGACTTGAAATAACGTCGGATTTTTTTTAGTTCTTCCTCTGACTTATGGGTTTTTAGTTTTTTTACAAACTGTTCTGCTGTGATCGTCTTAGCCAGGGAAGAAGTTTTCATCGTTTGTCTTTGTTATGTTAGTTTTGTTCGTAAGCCTTTTGCAAGGCTTTTATATCTATCTTGTCCATTTGGAGCATAGCTTGCAAAACTCTTTGCGATTTTGCAGGATCTTTGTCTTGCAACAATTCTCCTAAAATGGGAGGAATGATCTGCCAGGATAAGCCGAACTGGTCTTTCAACCAACCGCATCTTTGTTTGGATCCGCCTGCAGACAATTTTTCCCAGAATTCGTCTATTTCTTCCTGGTTTTCACAGTTTACAAAAAAGGAAACGGCCTCCGTAAATTTGAACTGAGGTCCTCCGTTCATTGCAAGAAACTTTTGACCTTCTAACTCGAATGTTGCGGACATAATGGATCCTCCGTGCCGGGAAACATTTGTTATCTTTGAATTTTTAAAAACGGAAGTGTAAAAATTGACAGCTTCCTCCACATTATTATCAAACCACAAGAATGGTGTAATCTTTTCCATATTGTTTTCCTTTAAATTGTTTTTTTGTTAATCTAGTCTTTTCCAAGGCTTGCGAGCAGATTTTCCAATCTGTCAAAACTCGCATTCATACCTTGTTCCATATTGGTTCCGAGTGCTCCGTCCCTTGCTTCTTTGGAAGAGTAGATGGTAGTGCTTTTCATAAATGTTTTGCCTGATTGGTCTGTGAGTATGAGTGTCGTTAAGGTTTCTCCTCCGGTCCAGTCTTCGTCGAATAACTCCGTATGGACGAGTCGTTCCGGAGCGACAATCTCCTTGTAAACACCACCCATACCCATATCGTTTCCCCGGACGTTGCGCCATACGAAACGGAATTTTCCATCCACCTTCAGATCAACCTCGCAAATCGCAAAAGTCCAACCGTCAGGCCCTGTCATCCAGCGTTTCAGTAACTCCGGTTTCGTATAACATTCGAATACGAGGGTACTCGGCGCGTTAAAGACTCTGGTCATCACCATTTCTCTGTCTGTCGGTGTTGTGATTTCCAACTTTCCCGAATTCATCATCTTGTTTCTCCTAATGGTTTTTTTATCATCTTACGTTTCTTTGTCCGGGCTTTTGATTTTCAGTTCTTCCAAAAGCAGGTCGAGCTCTTGAAAGTTGCCTTCCCAGATTTTGCGATAATTTTCCAACCAGTCACTTGCTTCCGCCAAAGGTTCGGCCACAATATGACGCGGTCTCCTTTGGGCGCTGCGACCCCGGGAAACCAAACCGGCTCTTTCCAAAACTCTCAGATGTTTGGAAATAGCAGGCTGGCTCATAGAAAAAGGTTTGGCCAAATCCATCACAGATGCCTCTCCCTTTGCCAAACGAACTAGAATGGCTCGCCTAGTTGGGTCGGAAAGTGCTGCAAACGTCGCATCCAAGCGGTTTGAAGGTGTTATTGCATAATTCATGAGTTATATAACCAAATAGTTATGTTTTGGTTTTAGTCCATTACTTTTTTCTCTTCGGGGAATAAAATCCAAAGAAGGGAGAGCACCTCTCTCAACTGGTGGGCAGTGTACACAGGTTTAGTTAGGAAACTCCTTTTCTAATCGTATTTTGGTTCATTTTAATAAAAAAAGAGATCGATTGGCCCCGAGTGGCAAAACTCTCTTAATTGACAAATTTAGTTTATGGTATCAGAATAAAATGTAAACTAACATTGGTTATGTTTTTTTTGTTTCATTTGAAACAGGATAAACCCAGATATTCACGAAAGCTGGTTGGTCGGCTGGGATTCAATCGGTTGTAAAATAAAAATTGCACGTAATGGGAAGCCGGAAAGTAGATTTTGAAATGAGATTAGATTTTTATAAATAATTGTCGAACAGGTTCGACTCTATAGTCTACTATAGAGAAAATATCAGCAAGGAGAATCAATGAAAATTGAACTTGTATTCGAAACGACATGTCCGAATGCAGAGGGCACGAGAAAATTGTTAAATGTTATCGAGGCAGAACTTGGATTACAATTAAATATTATAGAAATAAACAAAGATGATCCGGACGCCCCCGATTATTCGAAAAAACTTTCCTCTCCCACTATCTTGATAGATGGTAAAGATGCTGTGTCGGACGGATCGCAAGGAGGAGATGCCTGTCGGATTTATCATGCACCGTATGGACGTCTGACAGGATTGCCTTCGAAAGAAGTAGTTATACAATCTATACTGTTAGCGGGGCAAGGGTAGAGATGAGGACTACTTATCATTCAATCCTCCATTTTTTCTTGACATTTTTCGAAAAATAGAGTCTAAATGATCAAGATGGTCTTCTCATTGAAAAAAGCCGTAGGATTTACAACAACACTTGGGTTCATAGTGTTGGTAACCTGTGCTTCTTTTTCCAATGTCACAGGAATCTGTCCGATGGGGATGACCGCCTCCGTTGAAAAATCTGTAGACTCCGAACTTTCCCCATGTCATCAATCCTCCAAAGAAAACAACGATCAAGCCGGATCCGAAGGCAATTGCTGCGAGGAAAATGAAGTATCCGTTGTATCTATTGATACTTTTTTCAAAGACAATGTAGTCGTCAAACCTCAGTTAGAACCGATTCCTCTTTTTTCATTTGATTTTCATCCTAATGATGTTTTGGTTTTTTCCCAACTTTCTACTGCCGATTTAAAAGCAAAACCGCCTTATTTCCATTCTCACCACCTTAGTTTACTCCAAGTTTTTCTAATTTAAAACCGGCTCATTTTCCCCCTATTTTTTAAGGAGAATTTTATGAGACGTTTATACGCATTATATACTTTTATCTGTATATTTATATCCTTACCCTTGTTCGGTGAGAATCATAGATTGGGCGAAATTCTGGAGATACTCGCAAAGGATCATCCTGAATCCAAATCACTTGCAGGACTTTCGCATGCGCATAAATCGCATTCGGAAGCATCGGGCATTCTTCCCGATCCGAAAATCGGGTTTGCCTATCGTAACTATCCGACTAGGAACGGATATTCCTTGAATGATAGATCTTTGGATACGCCTACAATGACGGGAGTCGAACTTTCCGTTTCTCAGGAATTTCCATACCCTGGCAAGCTGGGAACGGAAAAACAGATTTCCAGAATTATGGAAGGGGAAGCCGGACTTTCCTATCTTGCGGGCGTCAATCGTTTGTTAGGAGACCTACTTGTTAAATTGAATCGTTTCAAACGCCTGGAACGGAAAAAACAATTCAATGCAAAAGTCGTTAGTTTGCTGAATGTACAAGGTGCGGTTGCAGAAGGATATTATTCGTCAGGAAATATTCCACTAACGGGTGTTATCAAGGTGTCGATTTCCAAGACGGAAGCGTTGGAAAGAGAAACCGAATACGCTACTGCTTATAAGGATTTGATCGCCCAATTGGAGTATTTTCAGATACAGGACAAAATCACTTTAACGGAACTGAGCAGCCTTGATCTGGATTCGTTTTTAGAGGAAAACCAAAAGAAGATAGAGAGTTTGGTTTCTCTTCGCAATTCGTCCGTTGAAAATGCTCCGGAATTCCGAATCGCCGTCGCAGAAGAAAAAAGACTGAATGAACAGGCTAAACTCACCAAATACACGATAGCTCCTCAAACGGAAGTTTTCTTTTCATATATGAAACGACGCTCTCAAACTTTCGCATTGGATAAGGGTCCTCTGGATTATGCTCCCATGGATGTAACGGAATATAGAGGAGATCTTTTCAGTTTCGGATTGAATATGAGAGTTCCCGTCTGGTCTGCGTTAAAGTGGGATTCCATCACGGGAGAAACGGAACATTTGGCCAGTGCAGGCAGAAACTCGGTAGATAAAATTCGCGCCGAAATCACTTCCGAATTGAATCGAAGCATCGAATCTTTGCAAGGTTTGTCGAACCAAATCCAGATCATCGAAAAAAAACTACTTCCTGAAATGGAAAAAGCAGTACGTGCCAGTTCGACTTTATATGCGCCGGGAAAAACTAACTATCAGGATACTCTGATCGCACAAACGGAAGTTTTGAATACAAAGATCCGCTTGGAAGAGATCAAAGAGAAAAAAGGGGAGATGATTCTGAATACTCTCAGGTTACTCAGCCTGATCTATGAAGAGCCTTCTTTACCAACACATACGAATCACTAAACAGGAGATGATTATGAAAACTTTAATAACAACTTTATTTATATCAATTGCAGTGTGCGGTTCTTTATACGCCCACGCAGGCAAGGAAACTTTTGTTCTTGAAGAAGTCGCAAGGATTCATACGGAACTTTTTGAAGGAAAGACCGGAACAATAGATACTAAAAAATTAGTGGAATTATTGAAAGCGGATGCGGATCGGAAAAAAGATACATCCGCCTTTAAACAGGCTCTGCCTTTTGCGGAACAACTGGGTAAGGCTACGAACGAAGTACAAAAAAGGGAATTATTTTACCGTCTTTCTTCCGAACTTGAATCTATCGTAGGACATCACGATCAGTCGGGAGTCTCCGTTTTTTATTGTCCGATGCTTAAAAAGAAATGGATTGCCAAAGGCAAGGAAATTCGCAATCCCTATCTCGCTAACATGAAGAACTGCGGGCAAATCGTCAATGATTGAACGGATGTTTTTCGGTTCTTTTAGTTACCTGTATAAAAGAACCGCCCGACGGAATATGTTTTTTCTTCGGATGACCGCAATACTAGTGCTATTTGCTTTTTCCTGTGCGAAGAAAAAAGAGATCTATTATTGCCCGATGCATACTTCTTATACTTCAGATCGCCCTGGAACTTGCCCTATCTGCAATATGGATCTTGTTAAGAAAGAGGATCATTCGGAACGTTCAAAAGATCCTTCTACACTCCTAAGAACGGAAGCGGATGGTAAGATGGAAAGTAAGAACGGTATGGAGTCCGAAATCCACCATGCATCACCATCAAATGATCGTTCATCTGAATTTTTTCTTTCTTCCGAAAAACAACAATCAATCGGTATTCGAACGGAACTCGTTAGTCGAAGAAGTCTTGTAAAAAAAATGAGTTTGTATTCGAGTGTTGCCTATGATCCGGAACTTTATAGCGCTTTATTGGAATACAAGCAGGCGATTCAATCTTCCGGACTACTTCCCGAATCAAGCTCATCACTTGGAATCGGAAATTTACAATTGCGACTTAGGCAGTTGGGATTGTCCACAGAGCAGATTCGTGTTTGGTCTTCCGGGCAAAGAGATCCCTCCGAATTGATCGTGGGTGGAAAGAACGGTCGGGCACATATTTATTCTCAAGTATATGAGTCGGAGCTTTCGATTGCAAAGCCCGGACTAAATATTCAATTCAAAACGGATGTTTATCCTGATAAGGAATTCGGGGGAAAAATAAAAAGTATCGATAACATTGTAGATAAGAACAGCAGAACGTTGAGATTACGAAGCGAGGTCTCGGATCCCGGACATCTTTTGAAACCCCAAATGTTCGGAGAAACGATGATTGAAATTTCTTTACCTGGGCTTTTGACGATTCCTACATCTGCAATTTTGGATACGGGAGTTCGTAAAATCGTATATGTTCAAACAAACCCGAATTCATTTCGAGCTGTTACCGTAAAGATTGGAAAGAGTGTAGATACCTGGAGTGAAGTTCTTTCCGGGTTGGAGGAGGGGCAGTCGGTTGTATCCGAATCTACCTTTCTCGTCGATTCCGAAGCAAAAATCCGTTTTGGTAATAACGCTCATAATCATTAAAAGGCAGAAAAAATGATACGTTCAATTATACGATTTTCCGCATATAATAAATTTTTAATACTAATTATCACATCGGTAATACTTGTTGCTTCCTATGTTGCGATGAAAACAATCCCATTGGATGCGATTCCCGATCTTTCCGATACGCAAGTAATTATATATTCCCGTTGGGATCGTAGCCCCGATATCATAGAAGATCAGGTTACTTATCCAATCGTAACATCTTTATTAGGCGCTCCTAAAATCAAAGTAGTCAGGGGATTTTCGGATTTCGGATTTTCCTACGTGTATGTAATCTTTCAGGACGGGACGGATATCTATTGGGCAAGATCCAGAGTGATCGAATACTTATCGAAAATTCAGCCACTTTTACCTGCGGGAGTCAGAACGGAACTGGGACCGGATGCAAGCGCCGTAGGTTGGGTATTTCAATACGCGTTGGTGGATAAAACAGGAAATAACTCTCTCGCCGATTTACGAACCTACCAGGACTTTCATCTGCGTTATCTTCTTAACTCCGTTCCGGGAGTATCCGAAGTGGCGGGAATCGGCGGCTTTAAAAGACAATATCAAATTACTGTGAATCCAAGTGCATTACGTTCCTATAATATAGGATTTGAAACAATCGTTCAAAAAATTCGGGAAAGCAATCAGGAAGTCGGAGGTAGGCTCGTGGAACTTTCAGGAGCGGAGTATATGGTTCGGGGGAGAGGGTACTTAACCTCTCTTACCGATATCGAAAATATTCCTCTTGCAACGGATATGAACGGAATTCCCGTTCTCTTAAGAAATGTTGCTTCCGTTAGATACGGTCCTGATATCAGAAGAGGGATCGCCGACTTGGACGGAGAAGGAGACGTCGTTGGTGGAACAATTGTCATGCGGCATGGAGAGAACGCGCTGTCCGTGATAGAGAGAGTCAAAAGTAAACTGGAAGAAATAAAAAACAGTCTGCCGAAAGGAACGGAATTGATCACCACTTACGACAGATCGGAACTGATCGATCACGCCATATCGAATTTAAAGTTCAAACTTATGGAAGAGATGCTGATTGTTTCTTTCGTAATTCTTATCTTTCTCTGGCATTTTCCATCGGCAATCATACCCATCCTAACCATTCCCATATCCGTTATCATTTCATTTATTCCGATGAATCTTCTGGACATTAATGCAAACATCATGTCGCTTGCAGGCATGGCGATCTCTATCGGAGTTTTGGTAGATGGCGCCATCGTAGAAGTGGAAAACGCGTATAAAAAATTAGAGGAATGGGAGTCGGGCGGTAGAGTGGGAGATTACCATGCAGTCCGTTTGGAGGCATTGTTGGAAGTCGGGCCATCCGTATTCTTTTCATTGCTTGTCATTGCAGTCGCATTCTTTCCTATCTTTACACTTGTCGATCAGGAAGGTAGGTTGTTTCGTCCATTAGCATATTCTAAAAATATTGCGATGACAGTTGCTGCGCTTCTTGCTATTACTCTTGATCCGGCTTTCAGAATGTTCTTCACAAGGATGGATCCTTTTCGGTTTAAAAACAAGGTTCTTTCCAAAGTGGCGACAACTCTGTTGGTGGGAAAATATTATCCGGAGGAAAAACATCCGGTTAGCAAAGTCCTTTTCAAGTTCTACGAACCCGCATGCCGCTTCGTTTTACATAGACCGAAGGAGGTCATTGTTTCTTCATTAGTACTCGTGATTTTGACCATACCGGTTTATTTCAATCTTGGATCGGAATTTATGCCAGAGCTTTACGAAGAATCCTTTCTGTATATGCCTACAACCTTGCCGGGAATTTCCGTTTCAGAGGCGGAGAAGCTGATGACTGCAATGGACAAACGATTGAAGTCCTTCCCTGAAGTGAAGAGAGTGTTTGGCAAAGCAGGTCGTTCCGATACTGCAACCGATTCCGCTCCTCTCTCCATGATGGAAACTGTGATTCTTTTGAAGCCTCAGGAAGAGTGGAGTAAGGCGGAGCGATTTTATTCGAATTGGCCTCGTGTTTTGCAATTTCCTTTTATTCCTTTTTTGTCAGACCACCTAACGAAAGAAGAGCTTGTTGCAAAAATGAACCAGTCGATGCAATTTCCCGGCGCGACAAATGCATGGACCATGCCGATCAAAACTAGAATAGATATGTTAAGCACAGGAATGAGGACTCCTATCGGCATCAAAATATTGGGAACCTCACTGGAGGAAATCGAACACATCGGCATAGAGATCGAATCTTTATTAAAAACGGATAAAGATATCAGAAGTATTTTTGCCGAAAGAACTGCGGGCGGATATTTTTTAGATATAGAGATGAAGCGGGAAAAATTGGCAAGGTATAATATTTCCGTGGAAGCCGCCCAGCAAATCGTAGTAGCTGCCATAGGAGGGGAGCCGGTAACGCAAACCGTTGAAGGAAGAGAACGATTTTCGGTAAACATACGTTATCCGAGAGAGTTGAGAGATTCTATTGAAAAAATCCGATCCATTCTTGTGCCAACCAAGGAATTCGGCCATATACCCATTTCTGAAATTGCGGAGATACGTACAAAGACAGGTCCTTCCATGATCAGGGATGAAAACGGATTTTTAGCAGGCTATGTATATGTTGATCCTTCTACTTCCGATATAGGTGGATTTGTAGATCGGGTAAAAAAAACTGTTTCCGCGTCTGTCAAACTTCCGACAGGTTATTCGATCGTTTGGAGCGGACAGTATGAAAATATGCTTCGCGTGAGAGAAAGGATGAAATACATTCTTCCTCTCACCATCTTTATCATTTTCCTTTTACTATACTTCAATACCAAGTCTTATGTTAAAACATTGATCGTTCTGATTGCCGTTCCCTTCTCATTGATCGGAGCAGTCGGTTTGCTCTATCTGCTTGACTATCAGATTTCCATTGCGGTTTGGGTCGGGATGATTGCTCTTATGGGCTTGGATGCGGAAACAGGTGTGTTTATGTTGCTGTATTTGGATCTATCTTACGAAGATGCGAAAAAGAAAGACAGACTTAGAAATCATGAGGAACTGATCGAAGCCATCATTCACGGAGCAGTTCACAGAGTAAGACCAAAGATAATGACTGTTATGGCGGCAATGATGGGATTACTTCCTATTATGTGGTCGCAAAGCGCAGGTGCCGATGTGATGAAGAGAATCGCAGCTCCTATGGTCGGAGGACTTATCACAAGTTTTATTCTGGAGCTACTCGTTTATCCTCCTATCTATCTGCTTTGGAAAAAAAGTGAAATGGAAAAGTTTAAAAAATGAAATGACTTTTAAAACTGCAAATGCATTTTCTTGAAATGTCATTACCCTTATGTTTCGGACTACTGTATTTCTCTCTTCTGGCAATCATCAACTATACCGGTGGTTATGGAATATTTGTTGATGAATTTTACTATTTGGCATGCGCCAAAAGATTGGCATGGGGGTATGTGGATCAGCCTCCTTTGTCAATTTTTTTACTCAATTTATTTCAAATTAGCGGAGAATCCGTTTTCTTTTTAAGAATCATTCCAGCCGCATTCGCTGGTCTCTCCGTGTTTCTGGTTGGGAACCTTGCCGATAGATTCAATGGAAACAGGTTGTCCGTTTCTTTGGCATGTATCGCTACGATGACAGTCCCTGTATTGCAAGTTATTTTCGGGTTTTATTCTATGAATGCGATCGAGATTTTTTTTGTAATACTTCTCGTAACCCTTGTGTTGAAATTAAAAGAAGATCCAATTCAATGGATCAGCATTGGTGTTGTGATCGGTCTTGGGATAATGAATAAACATACTTTTTCCGTTTATGTATTGGCAGTTCTCGTTCCGTATTTTATTTTAAATTTTAAATCAATACTTCGCACAAAAACATTTTATATTGGCGTATTAACCGCAATTATCATCATCTCTCCGAACCTTTATTGGCAATATGTGAATTCATTTCCTTCTTTGGAGTTTTATAAAAATGCATATTCAATGAAGAATATCAATTTAGGTCTGATCCAAATTATCTTTGATCAGATTCTATCACAGAATCCGGCAACTTTACCATTGTGGTTATGCGGGATTTATTTCTTTTTAAAGAATAAAGAACTCAGATTTATAGGCTTTGCTTATCTACTGTTAATCGGTTTCTTTTTGTATTCGAAATCCTCCCGACCTGATAGGATCGCCGCTTTTTATCCGATTCTATTTGCAGGGGGAGGAGCGTTTTTTTTGGCGGATCAATGGAAGAAGATAATTTTGGGACTGACTTTACTTGTCGGATTATTTCTTTCTCCTATCGGTTTGCCTATTCTCCCTTTGCACATACTTTCTAATTATGTAAATGCACTAGGAATCGTTCCACAAATTGAGGCGGGCAATAGGACGTTACTCCCCCAGTGGTTTGCAGACAGGCTGGATTGGAAGGAGTTCCATTTGCATATTCAATCTTCCATAGATTCGTTAGATCTTTCGGAAAAAAAAGAAACCGTTGTTCTGGGAAATTATTACGGCCAGGCAGGGAGTTTGGAGTTTTATAAAATTCCAATTCCTGTTATCAGCGGTCACAATAATTATTTTCTTTGGTTGGATGAGTTGAAAATAGTTCCGAAAAATCTAATTGTAACCGGTGAAGAACCCATTTTGGTTTTGGAAAATTTGTTCGAAGAGAAACGCTTGATCGGAAAGTATTCAAGAAACTATACAACTGAAAAAGACATACCCATTTATCTTTTGAAGAAGAGTAAATCCGATTTAACGAAAATGTTACCTTCATTAAAAAGTTATCGTTAGCCAATGTAGGAAATTCGGCCGGATTGAATGATCATATCATGGCCTTGTTTGCCACTTATGATTCATAGATAGTGCTTAACTTTTTAAAACTACAAAACAAAAAATTCTGCTTTGTCATAAACGGAGTGATATGATCTTCCGTAATGCATTTGATTTTTTGGAAACCTTTCTTTAGTTCGGATGTCAAAGATTCTTCGCTGTATTGTTTTATCTCCAAACCGCTGCATTTGATCGGTCCGTTCTCACTGAAAGTTCCGATTGTAATAAATCCGTTTTCTTTTACTGCAAGTCTTGCAAGGGAAATGTATTTAACAATCTGAGGTTCCGTTGTTAGAAAATGAAACGCTGCTCTATCATGCCAAAAGTCATATGTTTCATCGACTTGGAAGTCTGTCACATCGCTAACAACCCATTTTACTTGCTTTGATTTTTCCCCCAAACGGTTCTTTGCACGATTTAATGCATGTTCGCTGATATCCAATACGGTTATGTTTTCAAAACCTTCTTCGATAAGATAATCTACAAACTTACTATCTCCTCCGCCTATATCTATGATTTTTGCGGTTTTTGGTAATTTCGCATCATTGATAAAGTTGAGAGAAGTTTGAGGAATCTCTTGTGTCCAGCTAACTTCTTCCGGTTGTTTTGTTGAATATATCTTTTCCCAGTGATCCTTTTCTAACTTGGGTAGGGCGCCTTCAATTGATTTCGACTTTGATTTGATATATACGATCACTGGTAATAAGGCCAGAAAGAGAAAAGGTAATGCAACCAGATTCAGATTGAACCAACCGATGTTTGTTTCCAGATAAGCGGAGCTGTAGGTTGATATTGTTGCAAGTAAATATACAAAAGAATCATTGATTGCTTGGATTGAATTCTTTTCCGAGTTGCGATATTGATCTACCAGTAGGTTTGTTCCTCCCACATACATAAAATTCCATCCAATACCAAGTAAAACCAATGCAGCTGCAAAAGGTAGGAAGCCGGTTCCTTGGAGTGCGGCAAAAACTTCTAAAGCCAAAATAAAAATCCCTGCAATGATCAGTTTGGGTGAGCCGAATTTATTTACTAAATATCCGGAAAAAAAGGAAGGTATATACATTCCTAAGACATGCCATTGTAATACGATGGTGGAGGAATGCATTTCATGACCGTGTGCTTTCATCGCGATCGGAACAGCCGACATCAACATAGCCATGAGTCCGAAACCAAAGGAGCTGGAAATAATAGAAGCCCATAGGCCGGGATTTTTAAGATGAAATGAAATCGGTCTGGATGGCTTTAGTTTTTCCAAATCGGTCGTTATTTCTTCTGTTAAGTTTGTAATTTTTTGTAACCTGGTTATAAGCAGGAGTTGAAAAAACAAAACAGCTGTTAGAATTAAAAAACAACCAAGAAATACTGTATGTCCAAAAAGATTCCTTCCGAAAAGTCCTGCAAGTGGTCCAAGAAACGCGGCCGGAATGCCTGCTAAAAGAATCCAGGACAATGCACTTGATCTATCTTTGTTTGGAACGCTTTCCATTGCAGCAAATCTTAAATATTGTAGAAAGGATTGATGAAATCCGTAAAAAAGATGTCCTAGAATGAATAGGTAGAAGTTGTGAGAGTAAAGTCCGTATGATGAAATCAATGCTCCTAAAATTCCAATAGTAGTTCCAAGTAACAAACCGTTTCGGCGCCCTAAACTTTTCATACAGATGGATGCAGGAAAAAGTCCTGCGAATGTGCCAAGGACTGAAAAAGAGAGTGGGAGTGCCGCGGAGGCAGGGCTAGGAGAAATTGTCTGACCTGCAAGGACGCTAACGGCCATTAGCATAACTGTTCCGATCTGATAGAAAGTCTGGGTAACGGAAAAAATGCCTAGTTTGGAAATTTTATCTTTCATTTCAATTTTAGCTTAAATAACCAAGAAATATATGCAACCAAATCTTATCAGCTCATCTACTTAGAAGGGTCTAGAAAATGTGAAAATTCCCGATTGAAATGTTCATTAAAATCAATACATATGGATATTGAATTTTTTCAATAATTGGGATGTTACTATAAAACAAAGTATCGTTATCAAGATCGAAGAGACCATCGCAATAATAAATCCAAATTTATGATAGATTTTTGGAAAAGCTAAGAACATGGGTAGAGTAGGCAACACATACCAGAAAGTATAAAATGCGTGATTTGATATTTTTTCAGGAGATTGTTTTTCCATATACAACCAAACGAGTGTTAATAACGTAATTAACGGCAATGAACCGACCAAAGCACCGAAACGGTCGCTTCTTTTCGCCACTTCCGATATGATTACAACAAGTACCGCCGTGATCAAATACTTGACGATAAGATAAAAATAAGAATTCATTTATGGATTTACCGGATCGGTAGATTTGCTTTTATAAAAATTTGAGCAACATCATCGGAAATAGGCAAGGGAGTCATAATTCCTATATTGGCACCGCCTGTATTTCCGATTGGTGCTCTTCCCAGAAGGGAGCCGATTCCTGCAGCCAAGAGTCGGGCTACTTGGCCCAGAATTTCTTTTCCGTCTTTTTTTCCGATTCCTACTTTCAACATCCACCAATGATTGATAGTATGTGGAATAGCATCTCTTTGTCCCAGCACATGAGCTTTCTCCAAATGCAAGAAGGCTTCGTTCCATTTTTTTGCAAAATAGAATTCCTTTGCGGTTTTCATTTCTTTTTCGAAAGCTTCTTTGATAATTAGATTCATTTTAGATTTACATCCTTAACATTGATGCTGTTTAATTAGCTCTTTCATGCAGTTGTTATATTGTCAACTTGTTCAATCGAATTTTTACTTTACATATTATAGTCTGATAGAAGATGTAAGTATGGGTTCGGCAAGCGCAAAGATACTGGTGTTTTTTTCATTAATATCTGCGACTGTATTGGCTTTTAATTGCAATTTATTCTGTGAGCTGAATGAACTGGATAAGGTTGCCATTTCATTGCAACTGGATGTTGAGCCATGTCATAATTCTCAAGAAACGGATGAGTCTGCCGGTTGTGAATGGGATTCCGGCAGACTGGATGTATCAGACAAGGATAAACTCACAAACTTTAGTGTTTTCTTTTCTTTGGTTCAATACTATATTCCATTTTCGGACCGGAAGACGGACCTCTCGGCAGATTTGTCCGATTCAATTTACTTTAAAGTGTTTCTTTTCATACCTTCCTATGCAATTCAAAACATCAATTCCGTACGGATCATCATTTAACCTTCGTTTTTAGAGTGTATACTTTAATAATGAGGAGGTTAGTTATATGTACTCATCTTTTTTACGCCCAAACCGTCTTTTCCCAAAAACAACTTCTATCCCGACTATCGCAATATTTTTGTTAGTTCATGTTTCGGTTTATAGCGAATCGAAAAGCAAAGAGCTGGGACTCAATGAAATTATAAATATTGCAGAGAAAAATTCACCTTTGCTTATGTCCATGAATTCCGATTTGGAATCATTGTATTATAAAAAGAAGCAGGAAGGAATGACTCAAAATCCTTCCGTTACTATCGACTACGGACAAAGGAAGGCTGCAAACGAGTCGGGTGCCGAATATTCCCTTCAATTCGAGCAACCGGTCTATTACCCTGGACGGAAAGAACTCAAACAGCTGCTTGTTGATAACGATGCAAAGATAAAGGAAGTGCAGTATTTGGAAGCAAACAATTCAATCCGTTTGAATTCGGTTAAGTTTGCGTATCGTTATTTCATTGCAGATAAAAAAAGAAACCATGTAAAGGAAAGAATCCGAAGACTTTCCAAAATGGAAACATATATAAAGGCAAGACCTTTCATCACTCCTCAAGCCAAAACGGATTTATTTATCATAGAAAGAAGATTGTTGGGTTTGAAAAAACATTTTAACGATCTGGAATTAGATGCTTCCAAAAATTATGAGTCAATGAATTTCTTTTTACGGATTGAATCTGCTCCGATTCTTTCCCTTCCGTTTTTCAATGACGGGATCAAGTTCGATAATGCGGAACTGCAAAAGAGATCAATGGATCAGAATCCTATGATTCTTGCGGCTAAAGGGGAAATGGAAAAAGCGAAAACGGAACTACGAATAGCAAACTTGGAAAAGTATCCTGATTATTCGGTAGTGAGCCAGATAGGAGAAGACCGCTCGGGTGTATCCAATCGGTTCTTTGACCTCGGATTGAAATTTAGAGTCCCCGTTTGGGATCAGTATCAAAACAAAGTCAGTTCAGCAGAGACAAATTTGGAAGCCAAGGCAAACAAACTCACCTATCAGGAAAATCTGATTGTTATGACTTTCAATCAGGCATTTTTGGATTACGAACAATCAAAAGTGAATATCAAATTATTCAACTTATTAAAGTTAGATGAGATAGAAAGAGATCTTAACTTTGCAGACGTGGAGTTTACTAAAGCACGAATTCAACTTATTAGCTACTTGGAACTTGAAAATCAGCTCCATGAAACACATCACGCTATTTTAGATGCTCAATTGACTCATATAGAAGCTTTCTTGAACCTTCTGTATATAACCAACGAAAAGGAAATCCTAGGAGTATTAAAGAATGCTAGCCAGACTTTTGAATACAATTTTAAATAATTCCATTTTATATATAGGAATCATCTTATTTCTTTTTATTTATGCGTTTTTTAATTTAAAGGAAATTTCCATTGATGCGGTTCCTGATATAACGAACGTTCAAGTGATCGTCACTACGAATACCGGATCATTGGACCCGGAGCAGGTTGAAAAGATCGTTACATTTCCGCTTGAAACCGAATTATTGGGACTCCCTAATCTGATTGATGTGCGTTCCGTTTCAAAATTCGGTCTTTCCAATATATCTTTGATTTTTAAAGAGAGCACTGATATCTATCAGGCCAGAGCTATGGTATCGGAAAGACTATCGAGTGCAAAAGATAGATTGCCGAAGGGAATCTATCCTGAAATTACTCCTAATACCACAGGTCTTGGTGAAATTTTCTTTTATTCGGTCGAAGCAAAGCATGGTTCCCCATTGGACAAGCTTGAGGATAAAGATAGATTGTTATATCTTCGGACGATCCAGGACTATACCGTTCGTCCTCAATTGAAGGCATTGGTTCCCGGTATTGTGGAAGTTGATTCTAACGGAGGTTATGAGAAGGAAATACATATTGATCTGATTCCTTCGAAAATGAATCAGAGAGGGATTACTATTGATCAACTGATTGGATCAATAGCTACGTTAGGTGAAAATTTCGGAGGAGGAATCATTGAAGAAAATGGAAAGACTGCCATTGTAAGAACTTATGGTATAAAAAAGAACTTAGCTGATATATCCAAGATTCCTGTTCGAAGGACTGCTTACGGCAAATCCATTTCTATATCAGATATTGCAAATGTAAACGAGCATGGTCGATTCAGGTTAGGCGGTGCATCATCAGGAGGAAAGGAAATCGTCCTCGGAACCGCACTGATGTTAAGAGGAGAAAACAGTTATAGGGTAAATGAAGAACTAAACTCTGCGATCACAAAGCTCAATCTTCCGAAAGATGTAACTGTCAAAGTACTTTTAGAGCGGTCTTTTTTGATTAACTCTACCATCCGTACTGTTTTAAAAAACTTAATGGAAGGAGCGATCCTAGTCATTATCACACTCTTCTTTATTCTTTGGAATTGGAGGGCATCATTTATAGTTGCATCCATCATTCCAGGTTCCATGTTACTTGCTTCTCTTTGCATGAATTACTTTGGAATTTCCGCAAACCTAATGAGTTTGGGAGCAATCGACTTCGGCCTCTTGGTCGATGCATCCATCGTCATCACCGAAAGTGTTTTGACGCGATTTGAAAAAGAGACTTATACAAATAAAGAGGAAAAAAGGAAGATCATTTTAAAATCCTCTATAGAAGTTTTAAAGCCGGTATTTTTCGGAGTAATCGTAATTATATTGGTATATCTTCCCATTTTGAGTATGGACGGTATACCAGGTAAAATGTTCCGACCGATGGCGGAGACTGTTATTTTGGCTTTAACATTCAGTCTTTTTCTCGCAATATTTTTCCTTCCTCCTCTATTGTATTTTTTTATCACTCCGAATCACAAAGCCAATCATTCGATAAAGGAGAGCAAACTCATTGAATTGTATCGAATTTTTTTACCAAAGATATTAGAAAGACCTAAAACGCTAATTATCAGTTCCATTGCCTTTTTTATTCTCACAGCTATTGTTTATTTCCGGCTTGGGACCGTATTTTTACCTAAACTTACCGAAGGAGATTTAATGCTTGTTATTGTTCGGGAAGGTGATATCGGCTTGGAGGAAAGTATTCTTGAACAAAGAGATGTGGAAAGGATGCTAGCCAAACTTCCGGAAATTGAAAGTGTTTTTTCAAGGACCGGGACTAGCTCTGTTGCAAACGATCCTATGGGTCCGTTCAATGCCGATACTTTTATCATACTGAAGAAAGATTCGCTCCCGGAATTATTGAAAACGGACAACTGGGAAATTTTTTTGGATAAGATTCATTCCACAGTTCGGGAAAAATATCCTAACTCGGAACTTACACTCAGCCAACCTTTGGAAGCACGTTTCAACGAGTTGTTGGAAGGGAGCAGAGCGGACATTAGTGTAAGAATTTTAGGCAAGGACTTGAACACTTTATTCCAATTGCAAGAATCCTTAAAAAATACTTTAGAGAAAATAGAAGGAGCGGAAGAAGTTGAACTTGATCCGATCATGGCTCTTAGAAAAGCCCAAGTGATAGATTTGGTACCTGATTTAGCAAAGCTTAACTATTATAATATCCCACTAACTTCCTTTAATACTACCGTTGAAGCGGCAATGAGCGGTTTTGAAGTAGGAAGTTTTTATGAAGAGGAAATCCGATTTCCTATAAAGATGTGGCTTTCCGAAGAGTTCCGCAATCAGGAATCGGAAATTGCCAATATCAATATAGGAACCGATGACGGAGGAATGATTCCTATACGACTCATGTCCTCTATAGAGAGAAATGAAAAGGTGATGACGATTTCAAGAAATCGTTCCAGGCGTTTTGTTGCAGTCTCCGTCAATCTTCGGGGAAGAGATTTGGAAGGATTTTACGAAGAGGCGAAGGAAAAAGTGAACTCTCTGAAAATTCCTGAAGGTTATTCCGTTTTTTGGGGGGGACAGATAGAGAACCTAACAAAAGCTAAAGAAAAATTATCAGTCATCGTTCCTTCCACACTTTTTATGATTTTTGTAGTATTGCACATCGGACTTCAGTCCTTCCGTCAGGCATTGCTTGTTTTTTTCTGCGTCCCATTTGCTTTAACAGGTGGTATTTGGTTCCTTTTCTTAAGAGGAATGGATTTAAGCGTATCTGCATTTGTAGGATTTATCGCTTTATCGGGCATTGCCGTGTTAAACGGACTCGTTAAGTTGGATACCATTCAGAGAATCCGTGATGAGAAAAAAATATCCGTTAAGGAAGCGACCTTGGAAGGTGCCACGAGCAGAATCAGGCCGGTTATTATGACAGCCCTTGTTGCCTCATTCGGTTTTTTACCTATGGCGTTCGGATCAGGACTTGGTTCCGAAGTGCAAAAGCCTTTGGCTACAGTAGTCATAGGAGGAATCATTTCGTCTACGATTTTAACGCTTGTTATTCTACCTGCGTTTTATTATTGGCTGGAGAAAGAACGATAGGGCTCTTCACTTCAATCATCGCTAAGATATCTTGGACGGGGAAGTTACTAGCGAAATGGCATTTGATATTGTTTAAATATTTCAAAATGCTTTCTCCGGACTCAATATTCCCATTCTGTATTGATATAGTATTCACCTGACAGCTTCGAAGAAGCAGTGGTCACACATCCTGTAAACGGAAAAATGATTT
>NZ_RQHV01000032.1 GCF_004771005.1 Leptospira ilyithenensis | reverse complement strand
CGTATCATTTGCGATTTGGCTGAGGATGGGATTGTCCACGACTCCGTCTCCGTTGGAATCAAAACCTTGCCCGAGAACGACTGTTACCTGGTTTCCGCCTCCGTTCGGTTGTGTTGTTAAACTGACTGATCCACCATTTCCGATGGAAAGGTAATAATCAATGATACCGTCTCCGTTTGCATCCACACCATTGGGAACCTCATCCCCGTCGGAATCAATTAAAACAAGGTTGGGTGGCGCACTGCTTCCGGAAGAGTTGCCTTCCGGGCCGACGTTATGAATCACAATTCCATCTGCGATCCCGTCCCCATCGGTATCTACAACTGTCCCTGTGACATTTCCCTGTCCTCCATTGAGATTGACAGTTTGTCCTGGTTTGAGTGAGGTTGAGCTGTTTGCCGAACTTCCGCCTAATAACAAGGATACTGTAAACATAGAAGGTGCCCAGTCCTCGGGCGCTAACGGCCCACAACTGAACAAACAAAAAGTCAAAAGCAAACGTAAGGATCGTTCTGGCATTTGTATAACGGATATTATTGGTATATTCCTTTTGATAAATAAAAAAGGGAAAAAATATTTATTTTTTAAAATTTTTTCAATATAGGTCTACGTTAGCCGGCACCATGCGGCAAAAAGGCGAACTTATTTGAAGAAAATTTCTGATTGGGAAGGTTTTGCTTGCGGTAGCGGTAAAGATGTGTTAGAGGGAACGCATTTGGTGGCTTTGTGGTTTCACATCTCGTTCCAGAATGGTAACGATATAGAGGGACTTGGATGCATAAATGATTCAAAGTATGTGAAAGGTTTTTTCTATCATCCTACTTTGGCAGTAACTGTCGATGGAACAGCCTTGGGAATTCTTGATTCTCAAGTTCGGGCGAGAGAATCGACCCTAGATGGAAGAACGAACAACCAAAAGAAAGTTGATAGGAAGAGGACACCGAAAGGGCGAGATCCTATTCATTGGATCATTCTAACAACGATTCCGATTCTCAATTTTGAAGATGCTTCCTAAAAAAATAGGATAGTATCGCCAAAGGTGGGTGATTGAAACTTTCTTTAAGACTTTAAAGTCAGGCTGCAAAATTGAAGAACATCAATTTCAAACATTCGAACGATTACAAAGAGTTCTTGCCATTGATTCGATCATTGCCTGGAGAATTTTATTTCTAACAACACTTGGCGGACATCTCGGTGAAAAAGGAGACGGACACCCTGGAGTTCTTGCTTTGGCTAGGGGACTTTATAAATTACGATCTGCGGCAATCATGTGGAAGTTACTTACTTATGGATAACGAGATGGGTGGTTAACCCCACCCAATGAGTTCCAACTAACATATCCAATTCGAATTGGCAGCCCTTCCTTGCAAAAGCTACAATATTAGATAGGTCTGTGCTAAATTTGAAACATTCAGGACATACTATATCTGTGCTCTTAAAAGAAAGCATAGATCGTTAAAGTAAGATTTCGATCAAACAGATTAATTCTTACTAAATGAAAATCAAAATCCCCCGCGCTAGGGCTTGGAGCGAAAAGCCGGATCCCTCGGAGAGGGAGGCGGTCTAAATCTTATTCTTCGTCGTCAGCAAAGAGGTTGTTGAGAGAATCGATCAGAGTGTCTACTTCTACACCATAGCCCATGCAAACTTGTTCGATGGTCTCGACTTCGTTGATGGAGCAGTGTGAGCAACCACCTAGGTGGTAGCTAGAGAAAACAAGACCAGCCTCAGGATGGATGGCAATTGCTTCTCCAACGGTCATCTCTTTATGAAAACGGGCTGCGGTTGATTCGGTCATCAGGACACCTCGGATAGTAATTTACTATACAAATATTAGACGTTCCCCTATTCGTCAATTGGAATGTTTACCGAAGAATCTGGGAAATTTTACGTTCGGATCGAAGGGCGGTTTGAGTCCGCACACTATTTGTATGATTATTTTCCGGATGGTTCCGATGAGCCGATTCATGGCCATTCCTGGAAAGTGGAAGTCTTTCTGTCGGGAAAAGAAAACATTCGTCCGGATGGAATCAGCTACGATTTTTTAACGGCAAGAAACCGGTTGCAGGAGTTGGTTCATAGTATAGACCATCTTCTGATCAATGAACACCCCGATTTTAAAGGAATCAATCCTACTTCCGAAAATGTAGCCCGTTGGTTTTTTGTGGGACTCAAAGAAGAAGTGGCGAAAACAAACGGAAAAATCATAAGGATCGTAATTCATGAAGGTCCTGAAAATCTTGCTTTCTTTGAGCCCTAATTATGATTAGGTGGATATAGCGCTCGTTTTGTGCTTTTGAACTCTTTTCCGTTGCCAACGAAGCAGCGGGATTTTTAAGTTTTATGACTCTGTTTTGCATAAAACCCATAAGTTTGCGTTTTCGGACATCGTTCTTTTTTCCATTTCTCTAAACGGATTTCTCTTATGTCTGATAGAAATAAGTCATAAAAATGATTACATAATCAGTTCAAAAAACTGATCTTAGTGGAAAACGGCGTTTTTCCGCTTATTTTGCAAAAAACCAATCTAAAAACTGTCTATTAATTTGGTAGAGGGTAATATTTAAATCCTCGTAAATCAAAAATAAAACTTGGGATTATGAATTTCTAATAGATAAATCATTTTAAAAATATAAAAATAGAGTTTGCTCATTTGCGAAAAGAATCCTTGTGAGGGACGTCATGATTACTCAAGTAGAAAAGCAAAAAAGAACCTTACTGATAGTAGAAGATGATACGATAATCGGAATGGCGGAAGCGCAAGCTCTGCGTTTGGTGGGATATACTGTTTACACCGCATCCTCCGGAGAAAAAGCAATCAAATTGATTCAATCCGGACAAGAGGTTGATTTGATTTTAATGGATATGGATTTGGGCGCCGGATTGGATGGAACGGAAACTTCCCGGGAGATTCTGAAAATGGTAGAAGTTCCCATCGTCTTTCTTACATCGCATGCAGAAAAAGAGATGGTGGAAAAAGTAAGAGGCATCACGAGATACGGTTATGTGATCAAAAACTCCGGCAATTTTGTATTACAATCTTCTATTGATATGGCGTTCGATCTTTTTTATGCAAATCAGAAAGTCAAAAAGAAAGAAGAAAGTCTTCGTGTTACTCTGAACTCCATCGGAGATGCTGTGATTGCTTCCGACAACCAAGGAAGAATCACAAGAATGAATCCTGTCGCAGAGAAATTGACTGGCTGGCTCGCATACGAAGCAATCGGTGCTCCTGTTAGAAATGTATTTCATATCGTAAATGCAAAAACCAGAGTGCCTGCCAAAAACCCGATTGATGAGGTTTTAAAAACAGGACAGATCGTCGGCCTTGCCAATCATACCGCCTTACTTGCCAAAAATGGAGTAGAGTATCAAATTGCGGACAGCGGAGCACCGATTCAAAACGAAAAAGGCGATGTTTTGGGAGTCGTACTTGTTTTTCGGGATGTAACGGCAGACTATAAAATGCAGGAAGAATTGCGGGGATCAGAAGAAAGATTCGCGGCTATTTTTAAGGCAAGTCCCATGGGAATGGCTGTTACGCGTTATACGGACGGAGTCTATGTAAGCGTAAATAAAGCATTCTGCCAGTTGTTTGAATATAGAAGAGATGAAATTATCGGAAAAAGTACAAAGCAAACGCAGCACTGGTGGATTTCCGAAGAAAGAGATCGTCTTCTTGAAATTTTAAGAGATACAGGCAGGATCGAAGGCGAAGAGATGAAGATTCGCAAAAAATCGGGAGATGTCGCCGATATACTGGTGTTCGTCGAGCAGATTGTCATCTCCGGTGAAAAGTACCTACTCAGCATCAATCATGACATCACTGCGAAAAAACATGTGGAAGCGGAACTCCAAAAATCTTTGGATGAGAAAGAAATCCTTCTTAAAGAATTGCAACATAGAGTTAAAAACAGTTTGAATGTTGTTTCCAACTTACTTGGTTTTGAATTGAACCATATAAAAGACGAAGATACAAAACGTATCTTTCTAAATGCACAGTCTCGTATACATTCCATGTCTAAAATCTATGAAAGATTGTACCGATCGTCCGCGATAGATAGGTTGGATTTGCATTTGTACATTAAGGATTTAATCGATTCCTTTTCGGAAATGTATGCGATCAATTCAAAAAAGATTCAATTTTCGGTTAAACTGGAAAAGATTCAATTGGATTTGAAACGTGCCTTGCCAGTGGGATTGATCTTAAACGAATTAATCACAAATGCCTTGAAATACGCTTATCCCAATGATCATAAAGGAGAAATTCGCGTTCATTTGAATCAAGTCAGTGATCATGTGAATTTGGTTGTATCTGATGACGGTTGCGGGCTTTCCAAAACCACAAATCCGAGCGAAGCTAATACGCTCGGATTTATGTTAGTAAAGAATCTGACGGAGCAGATTGATGGTGTAGTCAGTACGATTTCAAATCCAAACGAAGGTTTAACGGTCATCCTTAGTTTGAAGTTGTAATTTATTTTCTGCCGTATTTTGCGTTCAGTTTTCCTTCTGCCAGTTTTAGGCTATTGATATAAAATCCTACCAAGGCGCCCGGAGCGTCCGCGTCCAAAGGAATTTTGTCTTTTAAAGCGTACACTTTGAAGATGTAACGGTGAGGTTTGTCTCCCGCAGGAGGACAAGCTCCGCCAAATCCTGGTTTGCCGAAATCGGTTCTGCTTTGGATGGAGCCTTGTGGAAGAGTTCCTTTTTCGTTTCCTGCTTTGGAAGCAAGCCCTGTCGCATCGGCGGGAATATTAAAAACAACCCAGTGCCAGAATCCGCTCCCGGTAGGAGCATCAGGATCATATACAGTGACTGCAAATGCCTTTGTTTCTTTCGGAACTCCCGTCCAATTCAGATCGGGAGAAATGTTTTCTCCACTGCAACCGAATCCGTTGAAAACTTGCGCATTTGTAAGAACAGAACCTTCTTTGATGGCGTTACTGGTGAGTTTGATATCGGCCGCGGATAAGCCACTCACGATAGAAATGGTTGTAAGTAAAAGATTGGTTTTTAAAAAAGAAAATCGCATAACAAACCTCCGAGTTCAAATGCTAAGATAAGATTAATTTCTCTTTTGAAAAACTGCATCTCTAATTTTAAAAAAACTCCGACTTCATTTTCTTTCGGTCGGAAAGAGACGGTAAGTTGCCTGTGCCGGCTGTCATATTTTCTTTAAGGTGCCCCAGTTTGTTTGTCGCAGGTATTACAAATTGAATTTTTTCGGAAGCCAGAATGAATTTCAGAAAATATTCCGCCCAACTGCTGATTCCTATTTCTTTTGCCCAGCCAGGTAAATCTTTACCTTTGGTGCTGGAAAACAATCGACCACGGGCAAACGGTTCGTTTGCGATAACACTCACTCCGTGATCAAACGCAGCGGGAATCAATCTTTCATCTCCGGTTGTTTCCGCGATGGAATAGGGGATTTGCAAAAAATCTATTTGTTCCGATCGAATGATCTTTTCCAACTCGGGAAAAGCGCTCGTCGTATAATGTGTGATTCCTATATAACGAATGATTCCTTTTTCTTTCCAATCCTTAAGAGTTATTAAATGAGTCTTCCAATCTACAAGGTTATGGATTTGCATCAATTCCAGATGTTTTCGTTTCATTTTGGAGAGAGAGGATAACATTTGTTTTTCGCCGGCTTCTTTTCCGCTGATCCATACCTTGGTGGCAAAAAACAACTTTTCATTCAAATTTGTTTTCAAAGAAACGTCTCCGACAACTTCTTCGGAAGTTCCGTACATAGGAGAAGAATCGATCATACTTCCGCCCGAGGAGTAAAAGTATTCCAATAATAGGGACAGTTCTTTTTGTTTTGACGAATCTTTCCCTACGTCAAATGTCTGATAGGTGCCAAGTCCGACCCGTGGAAGAAACTCTCCGCTGGATAGAATCTTAGCTTTTAGAACTTTTGTATTTTTCAAAGATGGATTTGATTGTGCTTCCATGGAAGGATTCCTCGAATTCGGTTCGGATTTTAATTTTTTCAGAGAGGATGTTATCAACAAACTGCCAAGGATGAATTTTTTTCTACTAAACATACTTTCTTCCTAAAGATGATCTTTTTTTAGACTGGATCTTTGTTCGATTTTTAAAACCAATTCCTTTTCTTTTTTGCCCAACCAAATACCATTCCACAACCAAAGCAGGGAAGCTCCTATTCCTAACATGGAAATCTGGATCGGGTTCATACCTACGAATGAGAAAAAAGCGTGAATCCATGCTCCGGATTGATCACCTAATCTATAGACTGCGGTATCCATGAAATTTTTAGCTTTGAATTTATCTTCTTTGGAAACGAGCGTGAATAAAACTTCTCTCGTGGGTTTTGCCAGTGCAAATTGTCCCACTCTTCTTGTGATCTGAATGATCAAAACAAGTGTTATGGAAGGAAAAACACTCAAAAATCCAAAACCTAAAATTCCAATAATAGGAAGCATTGCCAAAGCTCCGCTCACTCCTAGAAATCGAATGATCCTGCTTGTAAATAAAATTTGAATGATCAATGTGGAAACATTCACGGCCAAATCCATTTTTGCCAATAGGGAAGTCCTTTCTCCCGCAGAAGAAAATCCGGTTTCAAAGATATGAACCTGTTGGAAGTAGATTAAAGAAGAAGTCGCTGTATAAATGAATACGTAAAGTGCCGCATTAGCAAGATAAGGTGAATGGAACATGCCCAATAGTCCCCAGAAGAGAGAGCTGTTTTCTACGATGGGCCTGGTCGAATCGATTTCTTTCTTTTGCAACTTTGCACGAACAGTGTACATTCGCATTCCTGCTTGGGCTGCAAGTTCCAGAAGGATCGCCGATACGATGAGCAGATTTGTTTTGGAAGTATGTTCTACAAGGCTTGCTGTAAAAAGAGACCCTGCAATCGCTCCTATGGAACCTCCCGCAGATATGATTCCGAAAAGTCGTTTTCCTTCTTCTTCCTGAAAAAGATCTACAATTAACACCCAGAATACGGAGACAACGAAAAGATTGAATACTGAGACCCAAACAAAGAAAATACGACCGATCCAGATATTATGAGGATTGGTTGAAAAGAGAAATGCAAAGATTAACAACTGTAAAAGAAAGAAACGGAATAGGAAATTGAGTAAGTGCTTTCGATTGAGTTTATGAGTGAGCCAGGCAAAAGGGAAATTGAGTAAAATGATGGAAATCAAAGTGGCGGAAAAAAGCCAGGGAAGTGCTTTGGTCCCTGTTTCGATCCCCAATTCGTCACGGATAGGGCGAAGTATATAATAGGAAGATAGAATGCAAAAAAAACATAAACTTGAATAAATGAGAATGGGAATTTCGTGAGGCTGAACTTTCAAAACCAGATTGATCCTAATAAAAAAGGTCTTTAATCGTTTGTCCATATCTGCCCTTCATTCACAATTTAAATTCCATTCGATTCTTTCCAAGTAAAACTGAAACCGGATACTTTACCTTTGAATTAATTATTCTCGACTGATTTTCATTCCTCTTCACCCTGAGGCATAGGTAAAATATATGGACTTGATCTTTGGATGGAAAAATCGTTTGAGGTTGGGTTCCGGCCTTGTTCTTTTTACCTATGTTTTCACACATCTTCTCAATCATAGCTTGGGAATTTTTTCTTTGGATTTATTAGAATCCTCACGAAAACTTTTCATCGGGTTTTGGCGTTTTCCCGTCATTCACCCCGTTCTTTTCTTTGCTACATCCATTCACATCATCCTCACGCTGAGCAGCATCTTATCCAGAAAGACTCTGAAAATGTCAAAAGGAGAATTTCTGCAATTTTTCAGCGGACTGGTGATTCCTCAGCTTTTGATCGGCCATATCGCAGTCACTCTAGGCATGAATGAACTGTTAGGTGTTGAGGACAGTTACACTCATCTGTTTTTAGTATACGGATCCTTTTTCACTGCCATTGACATCACTTTGCTCTTGGTTGTATGGGCGCATGGTTGTTTCGGACTTTATTTTTGGTTGAGATACAAACCTTGGTTTGTAAGTTATTCCAACTTGTTTTTAGTGATCGTATCGATCTTTCCCGTTCTTTCGATCATGGGAATCATCAGTGCACAGAAAGAAGTGTTTTTACTTTCCCAAGATCCTGAATGGTTGGAAGATTTTTTTTTGAATCTACCTGAGAAAGCGGAATGGATCAAAGAGTATTCCTTGCAAGTCGGTACTCTCGCCAATTTGGCATTTAATTTTGTTATTTTTTCATTGTTTGTTTTCCGGCTGTTTTTTCTAAGATCACAAAACAAGAAAAAGACGATCAAAGTGCATTATCCGAACGGAAAGATTTCCATCGTATCTCCCGGCACGACTATCCTTGAGGCAAGCAAACTGGCAAAGCTGCCTCATGCAAATGTATGCGGAGGAAGAGGGCGCTGTTCTACTTGCAGAGTTCATATTGAATCCGGCTTGGAGGAACTGGACTCTCCTTCGGAAGAAGAGATAGTCGTACTCGCAAGAATCTCCGCTCCCAAGTCCGTTCGGCTAGCTTGTCAAACCATTCCTAAATCGGATATTTATATTGAACCGCTTTTACCTACAAATGCCACGGCAATTGATGCGATCCGTCAAAGCAGATATATTTACGGAACGGAAAAGGAAATAGTGATTCTATTTGCAGATTTGCGGGGATTCACAACTTTCACCGAACAGTTATTACCCTATGACGTGGTTTTTATTTTGAATTCCTATTTTCAGCAAGTAGGCTCTGAAATCGAAAAAGCTGGCGGCAAAATTGATAAACTGATGGGCGACGGCTTAATGGCAATCTTCGGATTGGATTCCAACCTAACAGAAGCTAGTAACCAAGCCGTCCTTGCCATACAGAACATGAGCGAACAACTGGTCCATCTGAACGAACGTTTGCAAAAAGAGCTTCCCCAACCATTGCGGATGGGAATTGGAATTCATAGTGGTGTAGTCATTCTCGGAACTTTTGGAAATTCTACCACACCCACAGCGATTGGAGACGCAGTGAATACTGCAAGTCGTTTGGAATCCGCTACAAAAGAATATTCCTGCGAGGTAATCATTTCCGAAGATGTCGCAAAACATTCATTAATCGATTTTTCCAAGTTTGAGAAACATACCATTTCCGTCCGAGGCAAAACGGAATCTGTCAATGTCTACTTGATTCCTTTCGGAAGGGATTTGAAGATCTCGAAGGTTGAAACTGCATTAAATTAATGTTAGGGCGCCTCCCTCTCCGAGGGATCCGGCTTTCCGCTCCAATCCGTGGCGGGTAGAATATGGATGTGACATAGTTTTATTTGGGGATCGATCGAGCCCCCTCCCTTTTTAGGGTTGGGGGGTGAGGGTCGTGGGCTTGCCGGAAACCACCTAACATAAAAACACCGATCTGCCTATCGCTTTCACAAAACCTTAAAAAATTTTAAAACTAAGTTCGCCTTTTCTACTACTCAGTTCCGGTTTTTTGATACATCTACATCAAGCTTTCCTCGACGAAGGGAACGAAAGTATGAATCGTTCCTATTTAAATATGAAGTGTTGAGATGTATTTTATTATTTAAATTCCAACTGAGTTCTGTAATTACAAAATAGTAAATAAATTATTTCTAACCTAATAAAATCACCGAAACACTTACAATTCTTCGTCTACTCATGGTATGATTTTTAAATTTCTTTTAATTCTTTTAATGATAGTTTTTAATTTTTGTAGTGCACCTAACAAAGATGAAAATGCAAATAATCTCTTAGTAATGGCAATTGTAGGAACTCCCGGACTAAGTTCGCCTACAAATCTAGCAGTAAGCTCAACATCTGCACGTTCTGCAACTCTCACTTGGGATAAGATACCAAATGCGATTGTTTACAGAGTATATTATACCTCCTCAATCTCCACACCCTCAATTGATTCATCTGGCAATTTGACTCAGATTTTATCGGCAACCGATCCTTCGGTAGTTCCTGAGTCGACATCGGAGATTACACGTTTAAATAATGTCGATACTCCTTTGGTTCTTTCAAATTTAAAATTGGGGATTCCCTATAAATTTATAGTAACAGCCGTTTCAGGAACCGGTGAGTCCCTTGCATCTTCTATTGTTTCCATAGCAGAAGTGATACCAACCCAAGTTCAGAGACAAAGAGGGATATGGACTGTCGGAGGATTGCAGGATAGTTACACTTCTGCTGTTTCTGCCGTGGATTTATATGACCCTGATACGAGTACTTGGTTTTCCGGACTTACTAGCTTGCCCACACCTGTAAGTTTTGCAGGAATCGCCGGTGTGAGAAATTCTCTCATAATAGCCGGAGGATTTACCTCAAGTGGTTCTGTATCCGGTTTAACGCAAGTTTATGATGTTCTTGCAGATAAATGGAGTAATAAACTTCAGGGACCGGCGAGCTTACGAGCTAATATGTCGGCCTCTGCGGTAAATGGTAAAGTATTCTTTCTCGGTGGTACAACGACTTCTAACACTTCCGCTTGGGCCGGATCTACTGCCACTGATATTTATGACGTTGCGAATAACACTTGGAGTACCGGACTTGCATTTGGTGCGACTGGATCCGGAAGGGCAAGTACGATAGTCGGGAATGTTGTCTATAATAATGGTGGTCGAACTGCTGCTGCGGTTGTTGGAACGACTCATGATGGTTATATGATAGCATCAAATGCTCTCACTACTGGAAATATAGAAGTAGTCCTTAGCACAGGTCGAACCGGGCACTCTCTTGTTTCTTATACAAATTCAGTATTATCCGAAATGTGGTCAATAGGTGGTGTAACTGCAATTACCGGTGTCTTGAGCTCTGGCATTGCCTCCGGAACCATTACTGCTTATACGCCTACTACTCTTGTCCAAGCACTTTCAAACCCGTTTTCTGCAGGAGCAACTTGGACAACAAATCCACCACAATTAACATCTGCTATGGGATTTGGATCGGCAGTTGTAGATCCTAGAAATGGAAACGTATATTATTCCGGAGGGAATTCTAATTCCGCCTTACCAACATCTCCGGCAGGAAATACTATGTTTATAAAATCAAACTTTGTCACAAAGGAACCTTGGGTAAGTCTTACAAACCTGCCGACCAAACGATGGGGTCATCAGATTCTAATATTACAGTAAAAAATCGTCAGGTTTCATATATTCATTCGCTTGCTTAACTATTATTCTTCGTAGATAAAGATAAGCAGGCTCCAGTTCCTAAATATTATTTCCTATTCTCCACAAAACTCCCGAAGGATCGGCTACTATAAAATCCACCATTCTCCAGGGTTGCGTTTCCGGATTGGTAATTCTTATCTTGTATTTTTCCGCCAAACCTTTGTTTGTTAATTCTTGAAACCAGGCATTTGCATCTTCTACCAACAAATGAATCATCAAGTTTTCCGCAAGTTCCTGATTGTAAAAATCTTGCAAAAGAAAACTTGTATTTCCTACTTGAAGGTATGCGACTCCGCCTCCATCCGACTTTAGATTGAATCCCATATCTTGGTAAAATTGTTTGGACAGTTCAAAGTCCTTTGCAGGCACAAACGCTTTAATTTCTACTACACCCAATCGACTCATACCTTCTCTCCTATCGTTTCCATTGAAATCCGCTTGTTTCAAAAAAATATTCTTCTTCGGGCCCACTTTAAAAGGGATAGAAGTTTATTTTTTTCCCAAACTCATCATTAAAAAACCACTGAATGCCGCATTGGAGGGAGAAAGCGAAGAATCTGCATGGGTTTTCATTTTATTGATCCAAGTTCTGTATTTTTTATAAAATTCATAACTGGGTGTCGGTTTGTATTCCAGATCCGGAATTTGGAAATAAGCTAATATATCTTTGGTGGTAGTCGGTTTTACAAAAATCTCTTTTTTCGGACGAAAGTATGTCGGGCAAACTGTCATGATCGACCATTTCGCCAATTTGCCTTTGTGCAAAACATCCAGTTGCAGATTGAATCCCAGTTCTTCTTTTCCGTAAAAAAATTCATACAAACCGTTCGAAAGAGTTTCTTTGTCTTTTTTGGAAAGTGATTCCACATAATCTCTTAACTTAGGTTTTTCAAATAGGGAAATCAAAGGAGAGCGAGTGATTATTTTCACCATTGCTTTTACGAGTTCCGAAGGTTCCTCGAACTTTTCTTTGGTAAAAGATTCTTCGGCGAGAAGAAACATTTGTTCCGATTTCATTTTTTTTCCAATCTCTTTCAACTGAGGATGTTGGAATCCATCGGGATAAATGGAGAGAAAAGAAGACTCGAGCTGTTTCAGTTTTTTAATATCTAAGTCCATTTATAAAGTATCCAATCCTTTCGAGATAAGTTTCCTCCAACGATGTTGTCTCCATCTATAGAATATATTTCCAAAGATCCAAATCAACGGAGTCAGTAAGCCCGCTTTGATTTCAATTCGATCCGTATATGAAATTAAGTTTTCATTTTTTGTTCTGCGGACAAAAATCCAATGATCCCATTTTCGAATCAATTCACCATGACCATTATCTCTTAATATAAATTCATCCGTAGTATCGTGAAACCTTTGGATTCCAATGTATTGTTTTCCGAAAGGAATGATTCCGAATAATTTCATACTTACCAAGTATTCTCCGTCCTTCCAGATCATCGGGAAATAATTCGGATCTAAGGGAGTGAATTTGATCAATGGAGTAGTTACGTAAATAAGCAATTTCGGTAAGAGCACGGACCGTTTTACCGTTTCAAAATCGGATTTTAATTCAGTGGATACATTTACGATCATGTCGTTTTTTCCTAATGAGATGCATTCAGTTCTTTGATGGTTATTACTTGGTTCAATTTATAATTTTTCGTAAGTCTTCTTTTTTAATTGTCATTGTGTCTTCCTCGGAGCAAACTTCCATTCGTAGCCAAATTGAATCATTCTTAAATTTTGTCAGCAGTTAACAGAATATATCTTATAGCTATGAATCGTACTTGCTTTGTCTTTTGTAAAGTATAGTATTGAATCATTCATAAGCGTCATGTATAAAGAATGGATTCCCGGAAATGAGCTTCAATCTTTTATAGATTGTGTATGGATGCAAAAAAAGGAGAAAGGAAATCTTATCTCCGGTGGTTTGCTCATACTTCCCGATGGTTCCATTGATCTGGTTTTTGATTTGAAAAAAAATCGGATCTACTTTGTAGGAACGATGTCCCGAAGCCAACTCATCAGCCCCGAAGATATTGAACATTCTTACGGAATTCGATTTGTTCCCGGCTTCGCCGGAATCTTTCTAAATCTACCTGCCAATGAAATTACGAACCAAAGGATGGATGTGACAATTCCGGATTTCCAAAACTCTGATCTTTTGGAAAAACTTTCTTCAGTTTCAAGCCCCGACCAGGGAGCTAGTTTGCTATTTCTTTGGATCAAAGAAAAAACAAAATCCAGTTTTGGAAATCCGATTGTTTTGGAGTTCGTAAAACAAATTCGGAGAAATCCTTTTGCCGTTCAAATCGAAGAAATGGCAAACACACTTGGAATCACACGCCAGCATCTCTCCCGTTTATCCCGACAGTATATCGGTTTGGATGCGAAAACGTTTTATCGAACCCAACGATTACAGTCTATGATTTGTTTGGTGAAAAAAAATGAAGTTGTCTCCGGGAACTGGGCCGCTCTTGCTTTGGAATTCGGTTATTTCGATCAATCTCATTTCATTCACGACTTTAAAGATCTGGTTGGCATTACTCCCAAAAAATATTTTTCCAAAGATGTTCCATTTTTACAATACTAGAATTTTCAATTCCTGTATCATAAAACAATGAATCAAAAAGGAAAACTAAAAGAAAGAATTTCCATCATTACAATCGGTGTGAAAAATCTACAAAATATCAGAAATTTCTACGAAGAGAAATTCGGTTGGATTCCCGTTGCCGCAAACAAAGACATTATTTTCTTTCGACTGAACGGATTACTTTTGTCCTTTTATCCTTCAAAGGATTTGGCTTCAGGTGCTGGCAAAGAAAATAATTCATCCGACTTCAAACATTTCACTTTGGCTTATAATGTGGATTCCAAAGAAGAAGTAGATGTTTTGTACAATCACCTGAAGAAAGCCGAAGTTTCGATTACCAAATCTCCCGAGGAAACATTCTTCGGTGCTTATATTTTTTATTTTGAAGATATAGAAAGCAACCTTTGGGAAATCGCTTACAATCCGATGATTGAGCTTGACCCTTCGGGAAATGTGGTCAGTCACCAGGATATTTTGCATCTGGAACAAAGCTGAATCTAGGAAGTTCTTTTCTCCTCTCGGTGTTTTTGCGTTGAGATAAAATTCTTTTTACCTTATCCCCTAACAATAGATCTACGCTTGCCTTTGCTTCTGCCTCTGAGAATGCCTACAAAGATGAGTCGAAGTTGTTTTACGGTTTTGATCTTCAATTTTTTTTCACTGAGCGAATCTTTGGGATCTGAATCTAAAAATTCTCCAGCGATATGAAATGCATTGAATACGATCATTTCTGATACGAATTCAATATCCGAAAAAGGAACGGATTTTGGGAGTCGCATATCAGATGCTAACTCAGAAGTAATGAAAGCCATTTCATTGCGAATGGCCGCGCGGATTCTTTTGTTTCCTCCCGTTCTTTCGCGGGAGATAAAGCGGAATAATAATCTGTTTTCTTTCACATAATCGAAAAAGAGGGCGATGGATTCCTGGAGGGCGGTCTTATAAGCACCTTTTTTACGAGCTTCACGTAAGATTGTCCGGAGTTTGATACTCATATCATCCACAAGAGCAAGCCCCAGCTCTTCCATATTCTTAAAATGCCTGTAAAAAGCGGCAGGAACAATCCCTGCTTCTCCCGCTACCTCGCGTAGACTCAATTCCCCCAGACTCTTTTCCTCTCCCATAAGTTTCAAGGCGGCTTGGATCAAGGTGCTACGGGTGCGTAGTTTCTGTTGGTAACGAAGGTTTAGCTTCATAAATGAATCTTTGTAAACGATTGTTCACTTTTTTTTTCGATCAAGGAAAAAATAAGCAAATTCAGGGTTGACATATTTAACACTGTAAGTTATCTCTGTGAACAGTCGTTCACCAAAAAAGAGGCGAAAATATGAAAGTGCTCCCGTTTATCTACAACAGTCCTAAGGAATATTGGAATTATTTCCAGCCGACCAATTGGTTAGAGTTCGTTTTAGGCGAAATTAACCCATTGTATTCGGTTTCTACGGCAAAAGCAAAGGTAGTTGCCATTCGTTCCGAATCTACAGATACGAAAACAATCGTTCTCCAAACAAATCGTCATTGGAAGGGATTTCGGGCGGGACAGCACGTTCCGGTCACTGTAGAGATCGCAGGACGGCGAGTGACCCGTTACTATTCCTTATCCTCCTCTCCGTCGGCAAAAAATCCGACCATCACTGTGAAACGTCAGAAAGGGGGACTTGTTTCCAATTTTCTCAATGACAGATTGCAAGTGGGAGACGTTCTCGAATTAGGTCCGGCAAGCGGGGAATTTACCGCAGATCCGGCTGCACTTCCCGACAAACTTCTGTTTATCGCCGGTGGCAGCGGGATTACACCCATTCATTCCATTCTTGAAACTCTGGCTGAATCGAATTACAAAGGTCAGGCGAAGTTGCTTTATTTTTCACGATTCAAAGAAGACATTATCTTTTTTCAATCCTTTGCGGAATTGGAAGCAAATAACCCATGGTTGGAAATCAAACATGTTTTGACTGATGTTCCGGCTCCAGGCTATGATTCAGGATTTTTAACTACCGAGCTTATGGACAAGTTTGTTCCCGATCTGAAAGAAAGATTGGTTTATCTTTGCGGACCTGCTCCTTTGCAAACTTCTGCAAAAGAATTTTTAAAAGACAATCATGTGATCTCGGAACTGTTTTTATTACCAAATCAGATTCAAACCAATTACCAAAGCAACGGTCCCGTAGAAGTTGTACTTTTACAATCCCATAAGACGGTTCTTTTGAAAGGTGAAAAATCCATCTTGGAAGAACTCGAAGACCAGGGAATCTATCCACCTAGCGGCTGTCGAATGGGAATTTGTCATACTTGCACTTGTAGAAAAACAAGCGGGTCCGTCACAAACATCAAAGACGAAACCATGTCGGACAGTGGAGAAGGAAATATCCAACTCTGTCTTTCCCGTGTGGATGAAAAACTGGAATTGGATTTATAAAAGAGTATTTTTTAGCTAACAAACATTAAGGAAATAGACAAATCATATGAAAACAATAAGTAAAAAACTTTCAAAAGCGGAAACAGAAGCTTTCGGTGCAGAGCTGGAAGAAATAAGAAAAGATGTGATGGCAAAGGTTGGGACGGAAGACGCAAATCATATCAAACGAGTCTACAAAGCATATCGTTATACTGAAATTTTGGGAAGAGGATTGATTCATTTCAGCTTTGAGCCGATTACATTCGGAATCGGAACGTTGTTGCTCGCAGGTTCCAAAATTCTAAACAATATGGAAATCGGGCATAACGTAATGCACGGTCAATATGACTGGATGAATGATCCCAGGTTCAACTCCCGTACATTCGAATGGGATATCGTATCCGATTCAAAACAATGGAAGTTCTATCATAATTATATGCACCATACATTTACAAATGTATTGGGTAAAGACCATGATTACGGTTATAATTTCACAAGACTGACTGACGATCAAAAATGGAAACCGGTTCACTTGACACAAATGTTTTCCAATTTGTTTTTGATGTTTCACTTTCAATGGGGAGTCGGCGCCCACGGGTATCGTGTGGAATATATGGAGATTCCTAAAAAACTCAGAAAGAAAAGAACTCTGAAAGAATACAGAGACGTATTTTTCAAAAAGATCGAATTGCAATTGGTAAAGGATTATCTTTTCTTTCCGATTTTGGCGGGACTTAATTTTCCAAAAGTTGTTTTGGGAAATCTTCTCGCAAATATGATCAGAAATGTTTGGACTTACTCGATTATCTTTTGCGGTCATTTCACAGAGAATGCGGAAACTTTTACTCCCGAAGAAATCAAAAATGAAACAAGAGCGGAATGGTACATTCGTCAGTTGAAAGGGTCTTCCGATATTAGCGGAAGCAAGTTCCTTTATCTGATGAGCGGCCATCTCAGTCACCAAATCGAACACCATATGTATCCTGATGTCCCTTCCAGGCGTTATCAAGAGATCGCTCCGAGACTCGAAGCTGTTTGCAAAAAGTACGGACAAAACTATAATACCGGAAGTTTTGCAAAACAATTTGCTGCCGTATGGAAACGTATCTTTGTATATTCCTTCCCGAATAAGATTGCGAAAAAACTTATGGGAAATGTGAAAGAAATACAACTGATGCCGGAACCGCAAATCATTATGGTTGATACGACTTCCGAAGAATTGGTGCCAGTGTAAATAAGGCGCAGGCTTTTAAAGTATAGATTTGAATTTAGGAACCAGAGGATATGATCCTCTGGTTTTTTTATTGTAGTATGAGTTTCTAAGTTTCAGTAGGATCTATTTTTTATTTATCAACTTTGATGTTACTTTTTTGGTTACCGGATTCATCATAACATTTTGGCCCGGTGCATGAACCTGAATTTCCTGTCGTTGCACCGCAATCCGAACCATTTACTTTTTTACAGACTTCACCTGCTTTTTTGCGATCTGCAAACGAATCTCCATTGACGCAAACTTTTATATCCGTAACACTTGGCGGAAAGGTTGGTTGTAGCCAGCATGATTGCCATTAACAAACCTGCATATACACTGATTTTTTTCATTAAAATCTCCTTACAATAAGTTTGAATAAGGTAAGGTAAAATTTTCGTTTTCCAATTAAAAAATAAATTTGGAAAACGAAAAATGAATCCTGTCGTAAAATTATTTTTGTTTAAAGTCTAAATCGCATTCTGAATTCGGATCAAATTCCCTGTAAGAATGGCCAAAGAATCGACGTGAAATCCTTGGCACCAGATTTTTCTTAAATCCTTTCTGCTTTTCGACTTTGCTTTCGCTCTTTCCATCAGTATTCCTACCACCAAACGGGCACTAGACTCTACTACTTCAAAAGCGAATTTTTCACGCAAAGTTGTATCTGTGATCTTTTTCCAAGATTCTACGATCTCTTCGAAAACTTTTCTCGTTTCCGATAGGTTTTTTTCGAAACTCAGACCTTGAGATCTTTGGTCCAGGTATTGACGGAAGACTCCCGTTTGGGACATTCCGGATGTGATCCCTCCGATGGCAGCGTTGACTTGTATTTGAGTGGTTCCGTCATAGATATTTGTGATACGGGCATCTCTATAAAGCCTGGACAAATCGTAGTCTTCAGTGTATCCTGCTCCACCAAATACTTGCAAGGCGTCATATACCAAATCATTACACATTTCCGAATTATAGTATTTGGAAATGGGGGTGAGTGTGTTTGCCACTTTCTCCCAAAGTTTTGCGTCTTTTGCTTTTGCGCTCAAAGGATCCAGGTCTTTCGCATCTTCCGTCCAATAGTATTTATCAACGGAATATGCCGCCTCTACCATAAGACAACGCATTCCTGCAATCTCTCTTTCCATTCGGTCCAACATTTTTTTGACTGCCGGGATCGTAATGATCGGTTTGTGAAATTGGATACGTTCTTCCGCGTATTTTTTCGCCTCTTCGTAAGCGGTAGTGGCTATTCCAGTACCTTGGGAAGAAACACTGAGTCTTGCTCCGTTTAACATTCCCATCACGTACTTTACGAGTCCGTATCCTTCTTTTCCTACCAAATAACCTTTGCTATTCTCGAAAACGACTTCGCATGTTGCGGAGGCTTTTATGCCCAGTTTTTTTTCGATACCCGAGACTTCGTAGTCTTTGTTTTCCACGATAAAAAAGGAAAGGCCGCGTGCTCCGCTTTCTTGCGTTCCCGTTCTCGCAAGAGTCAAAGTCATTCCTGGCTCTCCGTTCAGTCCGCAGGCCACTGTTTGGAACCGCTTAGTACCTGTTAAATACCAATCGTCTCCTTTTTTTACTGCTTTCGTTGTAATGTTGGGAAGGTCGGATCCGAAATCAGGTTCCGAAAGTCCCATGGTTACGGTATAATGATTCGAAATCAGTTTTGGAATCCATTCTTCTTTCATTTCATCCGAAGCACATCGTTCCAGGATGCTTGCAAGTCCCATACTTCCTACTGCAATTGTGATGGAACTGTCGGAACGGTACATAAGTTCGGCAATCATCGCCTTTACTATGTTAGGAACACCTAGTCCGCCGTATTTGCGTTTGAACCCTGCGGGACCGAGTCCTGCTTCGTGGTATTTATGTATAACGTCAACCATTGCTTGCGGATGAGTCACTACGCCATTTGCATACTTCAAACCTTCATGATCCACATCTTGCGCTACTTGGGAAACATATTCACCCGAAATTTCTCCGCAGGAATTTAGAACCTCTTCGTAGTAAGCAATCGCTTCCCCAACGTTAGTCGGTGCCATTTCAAGCCGATGGTTTTTCGTTTTTTCGTATTCCTTTGCGTCTGCAAATCCGTGTTCATAGATATTTACGATTTCATCCCAGTCGACTAGGTCGTAAAAGTGTTCTTTGAAATCTTCATTGGTTTGGAAATAATTGCCCTTGATCATAATATGCCTCGGTGTTCTCGTTAAGCTTAGCATTCGCTGTAAGATTAAGCGATAAAATTTTGTTCTTTAGGGGAAGTTTATTGAATGAAAAATCAACAGTAGACTGACCAGTATACTCGAGATTTCGATTTTTGAGCGGATTTTCCAATATAAGGGTTCATCCCGGTTTGCCAAAAAACTTTGGAACGGTACTTTTAAAAAATACTTATAGAAAAAGAATGATAAGAGCGGACTAATTGCTAAAATTCGGGTTTTAATGGGGAGAAGTCCGGATTTTGGAGGATTTATGTTCAAACGAATTATATTCATTTCATGCCTTGCGGCGCTAGGATTTTGCTCTACAACACCTTCTTCGGAACAGCCGGTAAAGGCAAGTGTCGAAGGAAAAGCCGTAGAATACAAGTTAGATGGTAATACTTACGAAGGATTTTTGGCTGTGGACAAGTCCATTACCGGAAAACGTCCCGGGATTTTAGTGATCCATGAGTGGTGGGGACTTTCCGGTTACACAAAACAAAGAGCGAAACAGCTTGCCGATTTGGGTTATGTGGCGTTCGCAATGGATGTTTACGGAAAGGGAGTTGTTACTGAAGATCATAATGAGGCAGGAAAACTTTCCGCAGCAAACAGAGATTCGAAAGCGTTCCTAAAAAAGATATATAAAGCTTTGGAAATTCTGAAAGCGGATCCGAATGTGGACCCGAATCAGATCGGTGCGATCGGTTATTGTTTCGGAGGAAAAGGTGTTCTAGAACTTGCGTTTGACGGTGCCAACTTGAAAGGCGGAGTCGTATCCTTTCATGGAATGTTGCCACGTCCCAACTTGGGAAAAGGATCAAAACCCGTTAAGTCTAAAATTTTAGTTCACCATGGCGGAGATGATCCTTTCATTTCGAAAGAAGTGGTAGCTGAATTTGCCAAAAAGTTAACAGATGCTAAAGTTCCATTTACTTTCGTATCTCACCAGGGCGCGGTTCACGGGTTCACAAGACCTGGTTCAGAAAAACACGGAATTTCGGGGATTGCGTACAATGCGAAAGCAGACTATGCATCTTTTGAAAGCATGAAAACTTTCTTTGCAGAAAATTTCAAATAGACAATCGATAAAATAAAGAGTGAAAATATTTGCTGCTACCATTTCTAATTTTTGAAATTAGGAATGGTCTTGGCTATGGCAAAAATACGATCCGCCATCTCGGGAATGCAAACCGGAGAGACATGACTTGCATCCACATATACGTCGCATTCCAAAGGATTTTGCACAAAAGAAAGAGTGCGGATGTTTTCGGAAGTTTCGGAAATGTATTTTCCTTTCAGTTCTTGGAAATGATTTCCCCCGGTAATCTTTTTTCTTTCGGCAAGAAAATAAGGATGTACCGTCGGCTCCCAGATAACAGTTGGTATGTTGTTCTTTTCCAAATAATCAATAGTCGCATGAAATGCGCCTTCTTCATTGGGAGAGTAGGAATAATTTCTCAAGATATCGTTTTTGACAAGTTGGTTCGTATAATCAATGATCCTTGCCTGGTAATCCTGTGGTGAAAAAGAATTCAACGGAAACCCTACATTTTTCGGATCGAAAGGTTGTTTTTCATTCATCAGGGCGATCATTTCCACAAAGAGGGTTTCTTCCTCTACCTTTTTACCTTTGGAAATATTGGAAGCTGCAAGTAGCGGCTGGAAATGATAATTATAAGAAGGGAAAAGAATTTTGAACAGTACGTTCCTTCTTCCTTCTCCTTCCAAATAAGGGAGAATGGAAACAAGTTCATCCGAATTCAGAATCAGTTCTTCGGATTTACTTTTGAAAGTGAAGGGGCTTTTTTCATTCAACATTTCTTCCGAAAATTCGAGCACTACCAAATTCGGTTTGTAACCTAACTTGCCCATGGAACGGATCAGCAGGTAATTGAGTAAAAAATCGGAAGCTTTGACAACGGATCTGGTTTCTATTGCAATCGGTTTGGAAAAGTAATTTTCTTTGAGAGGGATTTCCTTCCATTCATGAAACAAATAGGATCTGGAAGAACCAAACATAGATACGGTGGTAGATCCTGCCGATTGTTTGGCTTTATCTGCGTTCCAAACAGGATTGATTCCCAAAAGAATGTTCTGGCCCGCTTTGTAATGTCTTCTTCCGCTTTCGAGTAAAACGGGTATGCAGGCAATCTTATCTGCTAAAAAAACAATTAGAAAGATGAATAACGGATAATAGTATATTTTTTTCATAATGATTACTTATATTTTTAAAATTGAAAATAGATAAATGTTTCTACTTGGGTTTCCATTTTGACCAAAGCAAAATAGACGATGATACAGGTTGTAGGCACCAACCACTTTCCCATATTTGCAAACTTGGGTGAAAAATAATTTCTGAATTCTATAAACTGAATCGAATAACAGGCGAAAACCAATACCCAAAAGTCAGGTTTGTAAATAATATTTCCCTTAAGATTGATAATGTTGCTCCATAGTAGAATCAATTTTTGAAAATTTTCCGCACGAAAAAAAGAAGCTCCGATCAGCCAGAATATTGTTACTATGATAAAGCCGAAGATCTTTTTTTGTAAGTTCAGATTTTTCCGGTCGATCTTACCGAATAACGAGCGTTCTATCCCGAGCAGAATTCCATGAAGCAGTCCCCAGAAAAAGAAAGTATATGTATTTCCATGCCAAAGTCCGCCGAGTGACATGACAAGTATCGTATTGAATTTGAAACGGGTTTCGGAAACCTTATTCCCCCCGAGAGGGATATAGAGATAATCTCTGATCCAAGTGGAAAGAGTGATATGCCACCTTGTCCAAAGTTCCGTGAAACTGACGGAGAAGTAGGGAGCCTTGAAGTTTTCGGGAATTTCATATCCTAAAAGAAATGCGGACCCGCGTGCAAAGTCGGTGTATCCTGAAAAATCACAGAACACTTGAACGGAAAATCCAAGCACCGCAAGGAAAACGGAAAATCCGTCGTAACCCGCCGGATCATTCCAAACCGGGTTGATCAGCTTGGCGATTTGGTCGGCGATCAAAACCTTTTTGATGATTCCGGAAATCAGATGATAAAACCCCCTCTGCACATAATCCCAGTTAAGTTGTGCCTTCTCGATCTGATTGTAAAAATCATCATGGCGCATGATGGGACCTGCGATCAGCTGTGGGAAAAATAGGATGAACAATACGAAGTCCAGGAAAGGTGACTCCGTGAATTTTCCTCTCCAGGCATCAATGATGTATGCGATCATCTGAAATGTATAAAAGCTGATAGCAAGTGGCAGGGCAATGGAAGTAATGGAATCGCTAAAAGGGAATCGAACAGAGTCTTCTTTGATGATGTACTGTAAGTATGTTAGAATGTACTTAAAAAAGATGAGATTTGCCAGATTGACGACAATTCCCATGATCAAAAATATTTTCTTTTTTGTTTTGAGGATACCTAAAATGGCAAAATGACTGAGAACGATAAATGCAAAGAAGTGGAATAAAAACGCCTTGCTCCAATACGCATAAAAGATAAGCGAAAATACAATCAGTATGTATTTGCGGAAATTTCTCGGGGACGACCAGTATATGATGTAACAGGAAATAAAAAATATCAGGTAGTCCAAAGAGTTAAATAACATTAGCTCCAAGATTCAGTGGAAAGAAATTTGTGCCACTTCTTTTATGCAAAGAGGCTTGCTTCCAAATCACAATTTCACTATTTTGCATACCATGGCTTTATCCCGAAAACTTTGGACGGCTTCCGGTCCGGAAACTTTACTTACAAAATTTAGAATCAAAATAGAAAAAGAAGAGAGGGTCTCCCTTCCTGATTACGATTCCTTTCATCATTGGTCGATTTCTAACTTGGAATCCTTTTGGTCTCATTGGGCTAAAGAATCAGGATTTATTTTTCATAAAGAGCCCGATCATGTTTTGAAAAGGTCCGAAAAATTTTGGGAATCAAAATGGTTCGAAGGTGCCGAGCTTAATTTTGCGGAGAATCTTTTGGAAAAAGGAAAACAGGAAGATATCGCAATTCTTTACTTAGGCGAAGACGGAAAAAAGGAAACACTCACCTACTATCGGTTAAAGACAGAAGTTTTAAAACTTGCTTCTTATTTTAAAACTTTGGGTGTTTCAAAAGGTGATCGGGTTTGCGGCTTGGTTCCCAATGCGCCGGTTTCCACCATCGGGATGCTCGCTGCCACTTCTTTGGGAGCTATTTGGTCCAGCGCCTCTCCGGATTTCGGTGCAAAGGGAATTTTGGATCGGTTCGAACAGATTCAGCCTAAAGTATTGCTTGCAGTCGACGGTTATTTCTTCAAAGGAAAAAAGATTTCTATTTTGGATAAAGTAGGTGAGGTATCGGAAAAACTCGCTTCGTTTACGGATTATAAGGCGACTGTTCTTTTTCCCTTTACAAGCAGCTCATTTTTGTTAGATGGAGTAGCAAAGCCCATTCGCTACGACGATTTGCCCGAAGAAAAAAACGCAAAGCTGAAATACGAATCCATCTCCTTTCAAGATCCGGTTTATATTATGTTTTCTTCCGGTACGACAGGTCTTCCCAAATGCATCGTGCAAGGCGCAGGTGTCTTACTCAATCATACAAAAGAACTAGCTCTACATGCGAACCTGCATGCAGGAGAAAAATTATTCTATTATACAACCTGCGGTTGGATGATGTGGAATTGGTCACAAAGCATTTTGGCGTTAGGCGCCACTTTATGCCAATATGATGGAAATCCGTTCCATCCCGATTGGAAAACTCTTTGGCATTTTGCGGAGGAGGAAGGGATTCATGTTTTCGGAACCAGTGCCAAATACCTGTCTGTTATGGAACAGGATGGTGTCGAACCAATGAATGAATTTTCTTTGGCAAAACTCAGAACCATTCTTTCTACAGGCAGTCCTTTGTACCCGTCCGGATTTCGTTATGTATATTCCAAGATTAAAAAGGATGTACAACTTGCTTCCATTTCTGGAGGAACGGACTTGAACGGCTGTTTTGCGCTTGGAAATCCAGACCTTCCCGTTTTTGAAGGAGAGATTCAGTCCAGAGGACTCGGGATGGATGTAAAAGTTTTTGATGAAGACGGAAAGCCTGTGGAAAAAGAAAAAGGCGAACTTGTTTGTGAGTCTCCTTTTCCTTCGATGCCTCTCTTCTTTTGGAATGATAAGGACGGTTCGAAATACCAGGCAGCTTATTTTTCGCGGTTTGAAAATATCTGGTGCCACGGGGATTTTGCGGAGCTGACTGAAAACAAAGGAATGATCATTTACGGAAGATCCGACGCTACTTTGAATCCGGGAGGAGTTCGTATCGGAACTGCGGATATTTATTCCGTAGTAGAGACTTTTCCGGAAGTGCAGGATTCGGTGATCATCGGACAGGAATACAAGGAAGATGTACGAATTGTACTCTTTTTAAAAATGAAAGAAGGCCGGAACTTGGAAGAAGGATTGAAATCCCGCTTGAAAGATGCAATTCGTTCCGAAACTTCTCCCCGCCATGTTCCCGCTTTGATTTTGGAAGTGAAAGATATTCCTTATACTGTAAATGGTAAAAAAGTAGAAATCGCGGTAAGGCAGACTGTCCAGGGTGAAACGGTGAAAAACAGCAATGCACTCGCAAATCCCGAATCTCTTTTATATTTTAAAGATATTCCAGAATTGAGATAATAATCGTTAGTCGATTTTGATTAGAAAATAAAATTCGGAACCGACACTCATTTCCGTTTTCAGTTTGAGATCGGAATCCATCAGGTTGAGTAGGCTTTTGGAAATGGAAAGACCGAGCCCTGTTCCGCCAAACTGTTTGTAAATGGAGTAATTGGCTTGTTTGAATTCTGCAAATAAAGATTCGATTTCTTCAGCTTTGATTCCTAGCCCTGAGTCCGTTACTGAAAAACGTATCCGATCGTTTTCTTTGGAAACGGAAAGAATTACTTTTCCGGAATTGGTAAATTTAATCGCATTGGAGATCAGATTTGTTAAAACCTGATGGATACGAAGAGAATCTCCCCAAATTGATTTCGGTAGATCGTCGGTAAAGAGCACTTCCAGGTTAAGATCTTTTTGTTTTGCAATCGGTCTTTGTTCCAGAGTTATATCATCGATTAATGTTTGTAAGGAAAAGGACTCTTTTTGAATTTCAACCTTTCCCGCTTCCAGTCTGCTCTGTTCCAATATGTTTGAAACCAATGCGACGACATGTTCGGCGGATTTTTGAACCAATTTCAATTCCACCTGATTCTCGTTATTGTTTTCCTTTTCAGTCAATAATTCCAAATAGGCCAACATGGAATGAATGGGACTTCTGATTTCGTGGCTTAAATAAGCAAGTATCTCCGACTTTGATTTTGCGAGTTTTAATGCGGTATTTCTTTCCGTAGCGGTTGTAAGTGCGTATTGTTCGATCATCTTGTACTGACTGCTTGTCGCCAAAGCAAAAAACAATACTTGGATGAACTGCGAGATTTTTACAATATGAAGGGTGAGAAAAGAATTGGGTATCAGAGTGTAATTTCGCATTGTCGCAATGATGATCGAGACTATTACGACTACGATTCCCCTGCGTATCCATTTTTCGGAATAGTTTAGGTTTCTTCTTGTTAATACTATTAAAAGGAAAATAACAATGATTAGGCTAAAAAAAGGAAGAACCCTGGATATATAAGAATAAGGAACTAAAAAAGTAAGCGGAGTGATCGATCCCGCCAAAACCAAAAACGAATATACTGTATAACGATATATTTTGTTTTCTTTCATAAAAGGAAAAAAGGAATATATGAAATAAATGCCGCATACAATCGAAAGAGAACTACTGACATGATTCACGTAATTGCTAATTCCTGCTATCTCCGGATAAAAGAATTCCTGTAAGTGCCCGCTCTGCGAAGCGAGAAATACCGAAAGAGTGAATCCGAAGAAAGAATAAGTTAAGAAAGTAATGTTTCTTGAGTAAAAATAACTTAACAATTGATAGATGGAAATGAACAATATACTTCCGTAAAATAATCCGTAGGCTATTTCCGTTCGGGCAGCATTTGCGATGATGACATCTCCTCTGCAAACCTCCACAGGAAAACGGATCGAACCTTCTGACTTGACTCTTAAATAAATCCCCTTCTGATACGCTCCTTCCGTCATACGCAGGGAAAAAGGTCGGATGGGAATGATTCTATTTGTAAACGGCCTATCATCCCCCATATATCTTTCCACCCAAGTTCCTTGCTCTTCTACTTGGTAAAAATCCAGATTGTCGATCAAGGGATTGTCTATTACCAGCCAATACCTTACATTCTGATGAGTGAAATTCGGTTTCCAATAAAACCAAAAGGCGGATTTGGAATATCCTATATTATGATTTGGTCTCGTTTTTTGCCTGAAATCACCTAATTCTTGCTTGTTGATAATTTCGTCAAAACTTACATTTGCCGATTTGTCCTCCCAATATACCATTTCTTTCGAATGATCTTTGCATGGAGAATTTGTTTCAGCGAAACGGGAAAGCAAAGCCAAAGGCACGATAATAAGGAAGACAATAATTAGGATTCGTACCAGTAAATATCGCATATTGATGAGACTTTGTATAGAATCTCCGGTGAATTTGTGTTAGTCAAATTGCTTTTAAGGGACGAAGGGGTTTGTATGCAATAAATTTCGGAGCAGAAATATATGCATTCTGCCCCATCTGGGTTAAGACTGATTTTTATTAAAGGAACCTTGTTTTTTTTTCTAAATTAGCCCTTTCGTTTTTAGGAATTCATCATTATAGATTTTGGATTGGTAACGGGCACCTCCATCACATAGAATGGTCACGATCGTATGACCCGGTCCTAAGGTTTTTGCTGTCTGGTATGCCGCCGCAACATTGATCCCGACCGATCCGCCCATAAAAAGACCGTCTTTTTTGAGAAGGATGTTTAAAATCCGCAAACATTCTTTGTCGTCGATTCGAAGAGCATCGTCAACAGGCATCCCTTCCATATTCTTTGTTATGCGACCTTGTCCGATCCCTTCCGTAATCGAACTTCCTTCAATGGAAATCGTCCCGGTTTTGATAAAGGAATAAATCCCGGAACCATAAGGATCTGCTACAATACATTTGATCTTAGGATTTTTTTCTTTGAAATACAATGCAGTCCCCGAATAGGTTCCGCCGGTTCCCAAAGAGGCAATCCATACATCCAACTTTCCATCCGTTTGTTTCCAAATTTCCGGCCCGGTAGTTTCAAAGTGAGCTTTTCTGTTTGCCAAGTTGTCAAATTGATTTGCCCAAATGGCATTTGGAATTTCTTTCGCAATTCGTTCGGAAACACGTACATAGTTGTCCGGATTTGCATACGGAACTGCGGGAACCAATCTTACATCAGCACCTAATGTGCGCAAGGTTTCTATTTTTTCCTGGGATTGGGTTTCGGGAATGATGATCACTGCTTTATAACCTTTCGCATTGCAGATATGTGTGATTCCTATTCCCGTATTTCCTGCTGTACCTTCCACGACGGTTCCGCCCGGCTTTAACAATCCGTTTTTTTCCGCTTCGGCGATGATGTAATGAGCGGCTCTGTCTTTTACAGAACCTCCTGGGTTCATAAATTCCGCTTTGCCTAAAATTTCGCAACCCGTCTCGTCACTCAATGAGTTGATACGGATGAGTGGGGTATTTCCCACAGATTCAATGAAACCTTTTTTGATATCCATAGATATTAGATTGGGCTTGACTCCTCTTAGCATTACTTCAAATTTCCAGGACAATGTTGCAAGCCATTCTGAATTGGTTCCGTCCTGCCAGTCCCATCTCTCTCAAACCGATACAAGAAATCAAAGAAGCTTACCCAAGATACCGTTGGCGTATCTTGGAATCCACCTTTCTCGGTTACACTACCTTTTATCTGGTTCGTAACAATTTTTCCCCTGTTTCGAAGGAAATTGGCGAAGCGTTAAGCTATTCTAGACAAGATATTGGAGATATATTAGCGGTAACGGCAATTACATACGGACTTGGCAAATTCATTATGGGAGCCTTGTCCGATCGTTCCAATCCTGGAAAATTCATGACGGTGGGTTTGGTCCTCACCGCAATTTTGAATTTTTCTTTCGGATTTACGAATCATTATTGGGTTCATTTGGTACTCTGGGGGTTGAACGGTCTTGTACAAGGTATGGGATGGCCACCTTGCGGTCGTTCGCTTGGACATTGGTATTCCGTGAGTGAAAGGGGGAAAACATTCGCTTTTTGGAATATTGCTCATAACATAGGTGGCGGTCTTGTAGGAGTCATTGCTTCTTATTCCGCATCCTATTTCGGATGGCAGTACGCATTTTTTATTCCAGGGGTCATTGCACTTATCGGTGCAGCTTATCTTTACCTTCGTTTGGTGGATACACCTCAGTCCGTCGGCCTTCCCCCCATCGAAGAATTCAACCAAGACCATCCTCCCGAAGAAAAGAAAAACGAAGATCATGAAAAAGAGCTGAGCACGAAAGAACTGATCTTACACAATGTTCTACTCAATAAATATATCTGGTTATTTTCCATTGCGAATTTTTTCGTTTATATCATTCGCTACAGTTTGATTGATTGGGGACCAACTTACTTAAAAGAGGTGAAAGGTGCCAATCTGGAAAGCGGAGGAATTTCCACTCTTGTACTCGAGTTTGGCGGAATCGGTTCTACTTTGTTAATGGGCTGGATCTCCGACAAAGCGGGAGGAAGAAGAGGGATGGTGAGTTTGCTTTGTATCATTCCTATCTTTTTTGCATTTCTGGGAATCATCTACAATCCTCCCGGAAATATAATGATCGATTTTATTTTGTTCGGAATCATCGGATTGTTTATTTATCCCCCTGTGATGTTACTCGGAGTCGCGGGATTGGATTTCACTTCCAAAAAAGCGGTGGGAACTGCCGCAGGATTTATCGGTTTATTCGGCGCTTTGGGTAGAACGGCGCAAGGCAAGGGTCTAGGTTGGCTTGTGGATCATTATTCGTGGAACGAAGCTTTAGCGGCAATTGTAGTCGCTACCGTCTTTGCGATTCTATTGCTTTCCTTTACTTGGCGATTGAAACCAAGAGGGTGATGATAGCATAACATCGCTTTGTTTTGAAATTTGAAAAGTCGTATTCTTTTTTCATTTATCTTGCTTGTTCTTTAAAAACTCCCGAATTACATTTTCTCTTACGAATCTGCTGCTTTCCGTATTTTTTACAACCCTCTCCAAAACTTCCTTAGGCGCAATTCTGGGGTGGCCTGTTAAAAGAGGAGGTTTGGGATCATACTCTAACCAGAGTTCGATTTCCTTTGCTCTTTCTTCTCCTTCTATGATTTTTACCAAGTCCAGTGCAAAGTCGATTCCGGAAGTAATTCCTCCTCCTGTGATTCTGTTTCCATCCCAAACCACTCTATCGGGATTCGGTGTGGCGCCGAAGTAGGAGAGCAAATCCAAAGAACGCCAGTGACTGGTTGCTTGGTATCCTTGCAAAAGACCCGCGGCTCCTAAAGCCAAAGAACCTGTACAAACGGAGGTAACATAATTTGCCGAACTGCCAAGCCGTTCTAATTCTTTCAGGAAGTCGGGATTTAAAATCACTTCGTTCACCCCGTATCCGCCGGGAACAAATAAAATGTCTACGGATTCGATTTCGGATATATCGTATTCCGCTTCTATCTTTAAACTTCCGTTACAAGTGATTTTTTTTCCACCGAGGCCGATGATTTTGATTTCCCAGTCTTTGATTTTTGTAAATACCTCGTAAGGACCGACAAAATCCAAAATGGTTACTTCTTCGAATAATATCATTCCTATGATCAGTTTCATGGAATCTTGCCTCCGGTGGTCCTTTAGTAGGATGGTCGATTGTTTTATTATATCGCATAAATATTGTTAACTTTTCAACTCGTTTTTATCCTTCTCTTGAAGGATATTTTGTCCAGGTTGAATTGAAAACCTAATGATAAAAAATCATTGCCAATGAAGATTCCAATCCGCAACCATTTGATATAACAAATCTAGCCATTCAATGAAACAAAAAACAACCGCAAAAACCAATATCTACTGGAGACTTTACCAAGACGAACCGGTTTTGAAACCTTCTTTTCCCTTTCCTGTTTTATCCGATCCAAGCTTTTTATTCCCGGAAGACAGTCTCGACCACCAGTGGCATTTATTCGCGCATACTATCTTCGGAATTGTTCATTATAAATCTGAAAACGGAATCGAATGGTCAAAACCCGAACGAATTCTATCAAACGCTATGCGGCCGTTCATTTATACGGAAAATGCGACTTATTATCTTTATTATGAAAAGTACAAACCATTCTCTTTCCTGCTTTCCCTGTTGAAAGGCCGCAAATGGAAATCGAAGATTCAAGTACGAACCAGTTTGGATTTGAAAACATGGTCGGAACCTAAAACCATTCTCAGTCCTACAAAAGATTGGCAATCCGATCCGGAACGGGGAGATTCGGTCAGTAATCCTTGTTTGGTGAAAGTAGGAAACCGTTATCGTCTCTATTTTTCATCTTCCCTGGTCTATGTTCCCGACTGCGGATTTTGCAAACCATTGCATATCGGAGTTGCGGACTCTGCATCACCTTTGGGTCCTTTTGCCTTGTTCAGCAAACCGATATTATCCGCAAATACAATGGACCCTTATTCCAATCTAAGTGCAGGTTCCATCAAAGTTGTTCGTTGGAAAGATCGTTTATTCGGATTTCAGAATGGAATTTTTTGGAATCCGAAAACCAAAGAATCCGGTTCTGCGATTTTATTTTTGCAATCCGAAGACGGAATCCATTGGGATCGTATCAACGATACACCTATTCTCGGGCCTACAGGACAAGGCTGGAAGGCAAGCCATGTATCTTCCTGCGATGTAAAATTTTCAGAATCCGAAAAAGTATTTATCATCTATTTCAATGCCAGAAACAAATCCCATTGGTCTAAAGGAAAAGAGGCAATCGGACTCTTTGTAGGGAAAGTGGAAGAAGAGAGTATCTCCAAACCCGATTCTAAAAAGAATTCCAAAAAGAGAGTGATTTCCAAAAAGGCAAAATCTAAAAAGAAAAGATGAAGTTTTTCAAAGGCCACGAAAAAGATTTAGGTGATCATTTCACAGTAAAAAGACTCCTTCCTTCAATGGAAAAAAGAGCGATCGGACCTTTTGTTTTTTTAGATCACTTCGGTCCTGTGCCCGTTGTCACCGGAAAAGAATTGGTCGTTCGCGCCCATCCTCATATAGGCCTTTCTACAATTACTTTTTTATACAGCGGAGTCATTGAACATAGGGATAGTTTGGGTATATTCCAACCGATTCGTCCTTATGAAACCAATTGGATGACTGCCGGTTCCGGAATCACACATAGCGAACGTTCGGTTCTGGATGACCAGTATACATCTTTTGAAGGATTACAAACCTGGGTGGCGCTTCCTAAGGAAAAAGAAGAGATGGAGCCGGGCTTTCAACATCTTTCCCAGGAAGAAATTCCAGTCTATGAACGGAACGGTATAATATTGCGTTTATTAGGTGGTGAGTTTCTGGGATTAGTCTCGACTGCACATGTTCATTCTCCTTTATTTTATGCGGATGTTGAAGTGAAACCGGATGCCGGTAGGATTCAATGGAATGTCAAACCCAAAGAAGAAGCCGGGATTTATGTGGCCCGTGGTAAAATCAAAGTCGCAGACGCGGAGTTTGGTGTCGGAAACATGATTAGTTATGATCTGGGTGCTTCCGTGGAATTTGAAGCTTTGGAAGAAAGTCGTTTGATGTTACTCGGAGGAGAACCTCTTCCTGAAAAAAGGTATCTCTGGTGGAACTTCGTTTCTACTTCTCAGGAATTGATTGATAAGGCGAAAGAAAGTTATCAAAATGATACTTTCCCTCTCGTGTGCCGGGGGAAGTCGAAAGGATACCTCTACCGTCCTTGTAAATACTCCGACATTCCTTCCCGGAGACCTTCCGGCCATTCAACCAGACTAAGGCTCGACAATGCGGCAAACCCAAATAGAAATTCTGTCGTACAACGACGCTCTTGGTCGCAGAAAGCAGTGACGTTGACCAAGACATTTTTTTCTCTTAACCGTTTTACATTCAAAACAAATTGCAATTGGTCGCCGAGAAAGGAAGGTTTGAAGAATTTCGCAATGATCCGCATAGCAGGGATTCCTTGGTGTTCTTTGATTACAATTTTGGAAAAACCATAACCAAGATGAGCAAACCAATCTTCCACCACTTCCATGAATAGATTGAAATACTGAGGTGTGAATACAACCCCCGCAGGGTCACAGTGTTGGAACCTGACGGCTTTCATTGTTTCGTAGGTTTTCATGATTTTTGTTCTTTTGATACTAAGTCGTAGTGGTCAATTCGGTTTAGAACGACTCGATCGTTTGGCGGAATCCTTCTTTTGCACCGGTAGGTTTCCATCCTAATTGTTTTTTTGCCTTTTCCGCAGAAGGAATCGCTTGCCATTGCAAAAAATGCAATTGTCCTTTCGGTAGTAGAGGAGGGTGTCCTGTCAACCAAGCAAATCCTTCGACGATCGTAGAAAATATCTTTGCTATTGCTAATGGCATCACGTTAGGCATTTTTGGAATGGGTCTGATTTCGTTTACTAAAACGGCAAAATCTTTTAAAGAGAGATAACTTTCACTTAATATAAACCGATCACCAACTTTTCCATGTTTTGCGGCAAGTATATGTCCGATCGCACAATCTTTTGCAAAAACGACTGGGAATCCTCCGGGCAAAAGCATGGGAACCTTTCCTCGGATCAGATCTTTCATAAGTCCGTTGGGTCCGGGAGAGCTGATCGGTCCCAGTCCGTAAACACCGGACGGATGTAAAAATACAATGTCCATTCCTTCGTTTAAATATCCGACTGCGATCCGATCCGCTTCCTGTTTGGAACGTTCGTAGTAAGTTCCTTTCGGATTCGGATCCAATACGGATTCATCGTAAGTTTGGTCTTTGAATCCTTGGAATGCGTCGATCGTGCTCGTATATACAACTCGTTTTACTTTTGCATTTTTGGCCGCTTCCAATACATTCCGTGTTCCATCTACGTTTGTTTTTGTAAATAGAGAAGGATCACGAAACCACTGTTCGGGTAAACCGGCGGAGTGATATATCATGTCCTGGCCGGAAACGGCCGTTTTCAAACTTTCTTTGTCGGTAATATCACCTAACATGATTTTTACGTTCTTTGGGAATAGCTTTTCCGCTTTTTCTTTGGAGCGGGCCAATATGGAAACCGTATCGTTGCCCGATTTTAATAATTCATTTACGATGTTTGCGCCGATCATTCCGGTTGCGCCGGTTACTAAAATTTTCATATTACCAATTCACCCAATCCGTACCTGCACTCATAAACGCAACCTTCGTATCGGGTGCAACGGAAAGCCGGACTCCCATATGAAATGCGTCAGCAGTCAGAAAGAAACAATCTCCTTTTTTAAAACTAAGTCTTTCGTTCGGATAGAAGACTTCTCCTTGGATCACGTATGCGATTCCAAAACTGACGGGATCTGACAAAGGAAACAGCGAGAGAAACTGTCCTTGTGAAAACACCCATGTCTCCAATCTGAATTTATCATTGGAAGTGCACAGATAACGGAGAAAAGGCGAATGAGAAATCAAAGATAGGCCTTGTTTTTCAGAGCCGTCCGATTTTTGAAATTTCAAAACGGCAAGTGCTTTTTCCAAATGTAAGTCTCTCGGTTTGCCGTCGTCTCCGAGTCGACCATAATCATACACGCGATAGGTGGAATCGGAAGATTGTTGTACCTCAAGCAAAACCACACCTGCGCCTATGGCATGGATCGTACCCGGATTCAAAAGAAATACGTCTCCCGGTTTCACTTCCCATTTTCTTAAAACTTCTTCCGCATGATTCTTTTTTACAAGCTCGGCGTATGTTTGTTTGTCCGTGTCTTTTTCAAAACCGACTACCAATTCGGCTCCAGGTTCGGCAGCAAGAACGAGCCAACATTCTTTTTTACCCGAAGATACCGGATCGTATTTTTCCGCATAAGCATCATCCGGATGAACTTGTACGGATAGTTTTTCCCTTGCATCGATAATTTTGACAAGCAAAGGAAAGGATTGATTTGAAAAAGACGGACCTAGGACTTCTTTTGTATTTGACTGATAGATTTCTCTAAAGGATTTTGTCGGATAATTAACGTTAGATGTAATGGAGACATCCTTTCCGTAATCGGAAACTTCCCAAGACTCACCGATATTTCCTTCCGGAGTTTGTCTTCCGAAAACAGATTTTAACTTTTTTCCGCCCCAGATTTTATCCTTATAGATCGGGGTAAATTGTAGAATCGGTGGGACTGAACTCATACCTACTTACCTACTGGCCCAGCTTCAAAGGGCAAGGGGATTTTTCTTTCAATCTGCAACTTTACCCGCAAAAGTTTCTTTTTGAAATGGGTAAATGAATCCGGCCTGAACTTGGAAAGATCGAACTCGAACAATCGATTGTTTTGGAGTGTGCTCGGGGGAAATTCCACTTTCAGGTTTCTCGAACTTTTATAACTACCTGCACCGCCACATGAGGAGCAATGGGGGTCTCCTCCCATACAATCCCTACATACGATCCGAACCGTAAGAGGAATGAGTGCAATCACTCTGCGTATCGCCTCTTTTTCTTTGATATGGACCACTATATCATAATTGATACCGGTTACTTTCCTTCGATCCTTGGTACGAAAGCCTTTTCGCATTAATCCACGTTTGGCGAGATCCAGAATGCCTGTTGAAAAAGTAACCCGGGAAGGAGGTAAAACGATGGGAGCGGATAGGCTGACTTGTTTTTGTAAAAAACGGGCAGCTTGGTATTTTTTATAAATCTCGTCATATTTGGTTCTCACTTGAGAACTCAATGTCCGGTAGGCAGTGAAGATCTTGATGAAGGCTTCTTCCGAGCCTGTCAGGGGAATGTCGGGATGGAAGTATTTGGCTAACCTGCGGAAGTTCGTTCGTATTGCTTCCGCAGTCGCGCCATAAGGGAGTTCTAAGGTTTCATAATAATCAGGAAAGGGTGGATTATTTTTTTTCGTTCCACCCATGATCTAAATTACGGTTCCTGGAAATCTCCGCCGATGCTGATTTCAAGAATGGAATCTTTGACTTCTTTGGCTTCAAGAAAACCTTTGCCGCTGATATAACGGTCTATTGTTCTAAGAACATCTGTTAAGCGATTTCTGTAGGCTATTGCAAGTTGGATTCTTTCCCAGGGAGACTGGATTTTTTCCAATTCGTAAACGCTTGTGCTATCGTCTGCGTTTGTTACAGTTCGAATGGACAAAGTCAAACCTTTGATTCCTCCACCGGAAGCGGAGTTTTTAAGATCACGGTAGATCGTAAGAGGTTCTTTTCCTTTTGAGATAAGCGATTTTCTTGACCAGAAACTGATTTCATCCAGTGCAAATCCGCCGCCTTCTGCGCCGCCGCCGCCTTTCAGTTTCATTACATATCGACTGTGCTGAACATAACTTGGTTCATAAGGCAATTTGATTTCACGAGCGGAACTTACTTGTCCGTAACGGGAATCTTTAATTTTTTTCTCAAAGTTAAGAAATTTTAACTTCTCATTGATTTGTCCATGGATTTCATCCACTTCTTTTGCAATAGAATCAATGCGCTGTTGCTGTTTAACGTTATAAGGAATCAGTCCGATGCTTCCATCCGGATTTAACCTTGTTCTATCTGACTGGTTAATTTCCTTTTTTGCATCATCAGCGGCAAAAATTGCAACTGAACCTAGTAATAAAATGATTAATGCGAATCGAATGTGCATACGAACTCCCGAAATGTTTCTCTCTATATATATTTTCGACTTTTGAAATGAAATCATTAATTTGTCTAAAAATAAGGTTGAATAAAAATCAATAACCAAAACCCTGTGGGGAGGACCCCTACATGGAAATCAGTTTAAAAAAGAGCGCGGACGCGCATATTATAAGTATCTCGGGAAGTCTTGATATTTATACGTCCCTCGATTTTAAAAACTTTATCGAGGCAAATATCCCTCAAGTTCAGTCAGGGGATTTGCATGTTGTGGTTAATTTGGAAAAACTCAACTACATCGACTCTTCCGGGATTGGAATGCTGATCAAGCAGCTGAATTATGTCCAAGAGTTGAAAGGCAAGTTCTCTATTGCCAATATGAGACCTGCGATTGAAAAAGTTTTCAAAGTGGCAGGGCTTACCAGCTATTTCCAAACCATCGGCGAAGAAGAATACCGCGAAAAATTTGCGGTCTAATTTTTTTCTAGCGGATTCTCCAGAATAAACGCATCCCAAACTCCCCAAAATCTGCCTGATTCGCTTGTGCTAGGAAATAACTCTACGTAGATCTTTCCGTCAGGAAATTCATTCGGTTCAATCTGAATTTCTACAGGATTCGTAAAACTTTTTCCCCTACTGGTATAGATTTCTTTTTTCTTCCTGCGATTGATGTAAATATCCAATTTTCTGGATTTGAAAATTGCCTTTTTCTGGGGGAGGTAGCGGGTCATATCCAAGTATAGGTAAACTGTGGATCGGTTTTTCGGTGATTTTTCCAAAAGGAAACGAAGCCCTGTTTCAGGAACCATACGACATAGATAATCTTGAATTCCCATTGTCGGATTATCCGGTTCCAATTCGTAAAATTGATACAAAGCCCAGGTCTTAAGTTCGGGGAAACTGGCAATATCCTCGGGAATGAGCCCCTCTTCCGCCGCAAAGGTTTGAACGGGAACACGGGGTAGCTCATCCGCCCGGGTGTTCTTGAAAGTAGAGAATGAGAAAAAGATTGCCGTGAGAAGAAAGAACTTTAGTTTCAATTGCAACACCTAGTTTTTTCTATCGGAAGACAGATCATCCTATCTTGAAAATAATAAAATCCATAACATCGATTGATTCCGCATTTGCGAAAGGTTCTTCCCTTACTTTGGGAAATTTCGACGGGATTCATTTGGGCCACCAAACACTTTTAAATCGCACGGTTCAGGTGGCTAAAGAAAGAAATATACCTTCCGTAGTAGTTACTTATTCCCCCCATCCGTCTGTGGTACTCGGCAAAAATCCGAATTTCAAATATCTTACTACCGAACCGGAAAAGGAAGAACTGATTCGATCATTTAATATCGATTATTTGGTGGTTTTGGATTTTACCATCGAGCTTTCCAGGATGAGTGCGGAAGATTTTTTGGAAAAAATCATCATACAAAAGTTAAATGCCAAATACATTGTTATCGGATATAATCATTTTTTCGGACAAGGAAGAAGAGGAGATTTTCATCTTTTACAGGAAAATGCAAACCGTTATGGTTATGAAGTGGAGCTAAGAGACGCCGTTACCCAAGGGGAGCAGAAAATTTCCAGTTCGGTCATTCGTAACTTTTTAGATATAGGCGATATGAAAGGAGCAAGCTTCATTCTAGGACGCAATTATTCTTTGACAGGCAAAGTGAAAGAAGGTGCCAAACGAGGTAGAACGATCGGGTTTCCTACGGCCAATTTGGAACTTCCCGAAGAACGAATCCTTCCCGGAATTGGTGTTTATGCTTGTTATACGATTGTAGGCGCTGTAAAATACAAGGCGATGGTCAATATAGGAAAAAATCCCACCTTTGACGGGGAACAGATGCATGTTGAAGTGAATATACTGGATTTTGCCCGAGACATTTACGGAGAAACCATAGAAGTGCAGCTTGTGCAAAAGATCCGAGACGAAGTCAAGTTCAGCGGCATCGAAGCTTTAAAAAAACAATTGGAAGCCGATAGGGAAACCAGTTTAAAGATTTTAGTCGGATGATCCGTCGTTCTGCAGGGAAGAAAGATACACTGATTCCGATACCTTCGTGATCGTAACCGAACGGATGGAAGACTCAAAAGATTCCAGCGAGCGGAGAGGTTTGATCAAATAATCTAACAACAATAATATGATTCTGCTATTGGCGGAACCTTCGATAACATTTCCTGACAGGTCCCATTTTTTTCTAATATCCTTGTCCAAAGTCCGGTAGAACAATCTGTTCGCCCGAATGGAAAATGATTCCAAGATAGCAATTACCGCTTCCTTGTTTTTAGAAAAATCCACATCCACGCGAATTACCGCCCATTGAAATTGGGAAATGTTTTCGTCTTGATAAATGGAAATCCAGTCTGTGACGGAGAAGGGAATATTTTTTAAATCGAATCCGAATTTAAGATAACGAATCCATTCGACAATCAATACCAACGGAAAAAAAAGAACGAGACCTAAAACATAAATATTTTCCAATAGATCCGGCTCAATCATACAGGTGATATAAACCGTAGGAACAACTAACATCAATACAATGGCAAGAACCGTGTAATTGAGAATCCATAAATCCGTAAATAAAAACCGGACATAACCCGAAATGGATTTGCCGAAAGATGATTTTGAGATAAAACGATAAAAGGAATAATATGATGTTGTGAGACGGTTCCGTCCGGATTTGAATTCTTTCTTTCTCTTTCGCAAGTTTTCTTCCGATATCAAAAGATCATCTCTTTGTTTTAAAATTCGTTTGATCGGGTTCATCGTTATACTTCTTTGGCTTCGACTTTTTCCCCGATTTCAGACAACAAGTCTATCTGGAGTTTTTGTATCCGATCATTTTCGGCACACATCCTATCTGTTCTGACTCATCATAATCCAGGCCGTTAGAAGAGTAATCTTTGTTGCAGACTGCACATTTTTTTAAATTCATATTCGCATCTCTTAGTCCACTCTGAGTAAGTGATAATAGATTCCCTTTCTTCTGATTTTACCGATGACTTTTTCGTTGGATTTTTCTTTTTTCAAAATCAAATCGATCGATTGTTTTGAAATCGCCCAATCTTCTTCAAGTTTATCAAAATAATATCCTTCTTCCTTTTCTTTGCTGTTTTTGATCAGGATAATATTTTTTTTGAGGACCGGTTTTGCATCGTCTAACAAGATGAAGCCTGGTCCGGGAAAAAGAGGAACAATTGTTTTTTTGATGGAGAGTTTGGATTTGAATGCCGGAATGTTTTTTAAAATGCGGTAGGAAGTTTTGGGAACTAAAAAATGAACCCCTTCCACTTCGAAAGCAAGAAATCTGATTTTGCCTGCCAGATCAATTTCTTTTTTCTTTTGTCCGATGATCTGGGCTTCACCGAGTTTGGCCGCAACTTTTGTAATTCGATTGCGAAGAGCCGAATCTAAAAATTCGATTTTGTCTTCGTTTACAATCTTACCAAGATGATGATAAAAAGAATCAAAATCATCTTTGGTATAACCTTTTTTTCTTTGCAGATTAAAATACAAAGTTTGGAGTTTTTTTACCCTTTTTAAAAAATAATAAGAATGGTTCTCTTCCGCAATCGAGTGCATCTGTGCCAGAGAATTTTCCATGCTTGTTAGGTGGTCATTCGCTTCCAGGATTTTTTTTTCAAAATCCATCAGATCCTTTTCCAGACGAACTTTTTCTGTGAAAAAGTTATCAGTGGAAAGTTTCTTTTTGGAAGCGGCAGCCATTAGTTTGCAAATTTACGTTTTTTGATGGATAAGATGATTCCCACTGCCGTCATCGCCATTAACAAATGCGATCCTCCGTAACTCATAAAGGTAAGAGGAATCCCGGTTACAGGAAGCAATCCGATCACAATTCCTACGTTGATCGCTATATGGAAAAAAATCATTGCTACTATCCCTGCCGCAAGCAAGGAACCGAATCTGTCCTTACTTTCAAAACTGATTTGTAACCCTCTGAGTGGAATCGAAAGTAAAAAGAATAAAAGCAAAATACTTCCGATAAATCCCGTTTGTTCCGCCCAGGAAGCAAAGATAAAATCCGTTCCCGCTTCCGGTACATGAGGGATTCTTCCTTCCGTCATCTCTCCGTGAAAAAGCCCTTTCCCGAATAATTTACCGGAACCGACTGCCGGTTTGGAAGCGCGAAGTTGGTAACCGGCGCCTTGTTTGAATTGGTCGGGATTAATAAATGCTGTTAGGCGGATGACCTGGTTTTCCCGGAAAGGGATGGATTTGTGAACGGCAAACGCGGCTAAGATGGAAATTCCTATGATTCCGATGGGGATATAGTATTGGCGGATTGTTTTGGAACCGCGGGCAATTCGGAAGAATATCATTCCTAAGCTGATCATCGCTAAAAATCCTCCTAACCCGACCATAAATGCTTCGTTGGAAAGGATTTTAAATCCAAGGCTTCCGAATTCATCTTTGACCGCATCGGCGGCTTCCCTGATTGCCTGGATATTTTTCGGATTTTGAAATCCGGGGATTTCCACTCCGCTGATTTTTTTCCCGTCTAAAATAGGCCAGATCTTCCCTTGTACTTGCGATACCAAAGAAACAAGTTCAAGTTTGTTTTCTTTTCTCAATAGGTCGATTAATGGTTGAACTAGTGTTAGTTTGGAGTAGGCAAGATACATCGGTACGATCAGTGAAATTCCACCGAAAGTAAGTAGAGATCCTATATGCAGAATATCGGCGCCGCCGAGAAACAACATTGTGAATAACATTGGTAAAAAAGAGACGGCTGTTCCGAAGTCCGGTTGCAAAAGAATGAATAACATCGGCACCAAACAGATGATAAATGGTACAATTAGCACAGTGATCTTGTGCATTTCTTTTTCTTTCAAAACCAAATACTGACCGAGTAGAATCACCGTGGCCAGTTTGGAAAATTCCGATGCCTGAAGTGTGATCGGTCCCAGTTTCAACCAGGAACGAGCACCCCTTGCAGATGGCAAGTACCCGATGCCCGGAATCAAAGTGAGTATCAGGAGTACAAGTGAAAACAGATAAATGAACAATGCATAGGAACCTATCAGTTGATAGTTGATCCGGGACATGAACCACATGGCGGCGAGTCCTACGAATAAAAACAGGAATTGTTTGTACCATCTTCCCAGTCCGTCCGCAGTGTTTGCTTCTTGGGTATAGAGAGTCAGAACTCCCGCAAGTGCTACGATGATTACGGAAAATATTAAAAAATAATCCAGTTTTTCTGTGTTACGTTCTGCCATGTTAAAATGCTTCTCCTTCTACGGGAGCTTCCTCTTCCATCGGTTTGACTCTGGTTCTATCCTGTCTCGGATAAGATCCCGGGGGAAATGCCGCTTTGAAAATTTCTCTTGCAGCCGGTGCTGCGGATGCCGCACCACCTACGCCATATTCTACGAAAACGGCTACCAGGATTTGTTTCTCGGGAGGCGCATTGAACGGCGCGTAACCAATAAACCAAGCATGGTTGGAGGAAGACGCCCCTCTTCTTCTTGTTTGCGCCGTTCCCGTTTTACCGGCAATCTCGGGCAGGTTCGGTGAGTTCAATACCCCGGAAGCAGTTCCGGAATAACCTACCAGGTAGAGTCCTTCCTTCACTGCTTCCACTGTTGATCTTTTGAGAGGAATGTCTCTCAAGATGGTTGGTTCTGTTTTTTGAATGATTGAATTGTCCAAAGGACTTCTGATTTCGGAAATCACAAAAGGTTTGTAAATTTTTCCGTTGTTGATGATTGCCATATAAAATAGCGCCATCTCCAAAGGAGTGACGGAAAGAAATCCCTGGCCGATAGACAGGTTGACCGTATCTCCATCAAACCATTTGTTTCCGTATGTTCTTTTTTTCCATTCGGAACTGGGAATAAAGCCTGTCACTTCGCCGGGTAAATCAATCCCTGTTTTTTTATCCAGACCGAATAACCTAGAATAGGCGAGAATCGGCTCAGCACCCAATTTGTATCCCAATTGATAAAAGTATACTGAGTTTGATTTTTCAATCGCTTGTGCTAAGTTCAATTCCCCATGATTCTTTTTATCCCAGTTATAAAATACCTGATCAGGAACTCCCTTGAAAGTGGATTTCAAAGTGAAATTGGCAGGACAGGAAAATGTTTGTTTCGGATCAAAATTGATTTTGTGTTCGCTTTCCATTGCCGCCAAAGCAACTAACACTTTGTATGTGGAAGCGGGAGGAAACTTGGATTGAATGGCCAGGTTTAAAAAAGCACCGTTATTCGTAACGCGTGCGAAATGATTGGCACGGTCCTGTTTGTTTTTTCCGGAAAGAATATTCGGATCATACGACGGGTTTGATGCCATCGCGAGTATTTCTCCCGTTGTGGGCCGAAGAGCAAAGACGGTTCCACGTACACCTTTGAGAGCTTTGTAAGCGGCGATTTGCATGTCCCGATCGATGGTTAAAATCAGGTTATTTCCGGGAACGGAATGTTCGATGACTCTTTCTTCTTCTATGTTTCCTTCCGTATTTCTTTTTTGAATTCGAAATCCGTCCTGTCCGCGAAGTATCGTATCATAAAGAGATTCGATCCCGCCTTTTCCCACCAGTTGATAGGATTTGATTTCTTTTTCCTGGATATCATTTGTTGTAGGTTTTCCCACATAACCGGAAACATGCGCAAGTGCCGGTCCCATATGATAAACTCGGGCAGGCGAGGAAACCAAATATACATATCGATTGATATTATCCAAGACCAGGATTCTTTCCTGTTGATCACGGGAGATCCCTTCCAAAAGTACGAACGGTTCTCTGGTTCTGATTTTTTTGATCAGTCGGTTTTCCTGTAGATCTTTTTCATAATAAGCGAGCGGAATGGAAAGGGATTCGCAGAATCTGTAGATAAATTCTTTGATTCGTTTCGGATCGTTTTTGAATAAGCTTGTGTTTAAGATCACATCCAAGGAAGCGGAATTGGATACAAGAGGTTGGGAAGTTTCGGGAGTGAGAAAATTCCGGTCAAAGATGTGGCCTCTGTCCGCCGGGATGGATTCGCTTCTTCTTACAAATCTTTCCGCTTTGAGAGAGTTTTCACTTCCTTGGATGATTTGAAGATTGAATAACTGAAGTATGTACGAAGTGAGAGTGAATACAATCAATCCTGTAAAGAAGTACAATCTTTTCCGAAAGGAGGTTTCTAATTTGAATTCGGATGCGGATTGACTCATTGTCTTACCTCATCCGCTTCCAGTCGGAAAATCCAAGTCAGTAGGAAAAAAATCGCAGGCCCGATGAACGCATTATAAAGCGAAACATAAACAAACGAATAACTATGATTGGAATAAAAGAACATCCAAAATAGAAAATAAGTAATTACTCTGGACAAAAATGTAAATCCCATCACGTAGATAGTGATTGAAATATAATTTTCAGTATATGCATTGCGGGTAACTTTGCCGATGACGTAACCTACGATCGCATAGGACAAAGAATGAAGTCCGATTTTATAATAAACCGCATTGTCCGCACCGATCTCTCCACCTAGCGAAGTATCGGTGAGAAGTCCTCCGAAAAAACCGAGCCAGAGTCCGTACATTGCACCTTTTCGGAATGCAAAGAAGATCACGATGATGATCATAAAGTCGGGACGAATTGCATTTCCCAGTTCAAATATGTTCGACCCGTTTAGGAAGTGGGCGAGTAACATAGCTAGAAAGATAAATACTTTATCCAAAATCATGGTGCGCCCTCCGCTCCTGTTTCCGTATCCGGAGGATTTGTGATAACAGGAGTTGAAGAATCATTACGGGTGTTTTGCGGTTTTTGTACAGTGCCTTGCCCTTGTGGAAGATTTGGTTTGCGGGTGTTGGTTTGGCTTTTCCCCGAACTGTCTTTTTCTCTCGGAAAATCAATCTCTCCGAAATAAGGACCTTCGATTTGAATGGTTTTTTCCGCCGGCCATTCTTCTTTCCATTTTTCAGGAAGTTTTTTGATTACGATTACGTTTAATAATTTATCGAATTCGACAAAGGGTCTCACATAAGCCGTCTTAAACGATCCATTGCGCGGTCCTTCTTCGATGATGATTCCGACTGGCATACCTTGCGGGAAAACTCCCGATCCCCCGGAACTATAAACGGCTTTTCCTATTTTACTGAATCCTTCCGTAAAAAAAGCACTACCGGGAGTTGCCTGTACGGGTCCGATAGGGAAAGAACCGATTGCTTTCGGGTCGATTACGATTCCGGAATCAATATAGTCCAACAAAACATCTGTTCCGCGACCACTGTTTCCGTTCAGGGAAGCCCAAAGATTGGTTCCGGGAACTGCCACTCCCATGGAAAAATTGGAATTGATCAGAGGTTGAACGACCGAAGAGCCTTTGGAAACAGCGATGATTTTTCCGACAAGTGCTTCTGCGAATTTTCCTTTTTCGTCTAATGCGCGTGCTACGACCGGCATATACGGTTTGATACCGGACTCGCTTCCTTTGTTGATGATGATGGTTCTATAAATTGCATTGAGACGAACGCTTAAAACCTCCGCCCGCACGGAAGGGTAATCGTTTCTGAGAGGGAAATTCAATTCCTGTCTTAGGATTGCATTTTCAGCCTTGAGACGCTCTACGTCTTTGGAAAGTTGTCTGTATTCTTCCATTACGTTCAAACAAGAGTCTCTCTCTTCTCTGACTCTTTCGAAGGATTCCAGTTTATTATAGGAGCTTTTGATCAAACTTCCGAAGGAGTCAAAGGACCCTGAGAAAAAGTCACCTACTCCTTGAAAGCTGGCGATCCCTCTGACCATGAAATTTCCATTCCAGATCAGGGAGGTGAAGGAGAATAAAATGATAAAACCCACAGATAGGGCCTCTCCGTTGCGGCTAAATCGGTTCCAAATCATCTGGTATTATACTATGTCACATGAAATAGAAGGGAAGGAATATTTCAAGTAGGTTATCTTTCGGGACGGTCTTTGGAGGGAAAATAGAAAAGCCCAAAAAACCGCTAGGTTAGGGTGGTACCTCCTGCGGCTACTGATGGGAACCGGGTTTTTCCCGGATGGAAGGAATTATTGCAACGAACAGAAGTTAAGTAGAGAGAAATACGCTGGAAATTTATTTCACTAAAAATTTACCTACTTTACTGGAGAACTTTCGTCTGTATTCTCTAGGGAGAAGGCAAAATCAATAGGCATGCATACTGCGATTAATTGGCTCGAATCCATATTTAGCTCAATTCCCTTACCGTTTTTGGAGGTCTGGGGCAGATTTGGATACATTTTAGGAATTTTCATTATGGTTGCTGCCTTTGGCGGTTTCACTTTTCGTCCCGGAGGGAGATGGGGGTTCGGCAGGGAAAGGCAAGCCTGGGATGAAAGGGCAGTCCTCAGCATCGTTTTTACCTTTATCCTGATCTTCGTCACAGGATTTCTCGGGTCCTTTATCGTTCTCGTTCCGGGAGCGCAAACCTTCGAGTCTCTCAAGGATCTGTCTGTTTTTCTTTGCATTGTCCTATTCGGATATCCCGCATTGATTGCCGTGCCGTTTGCCTACGGACTTTCCGATCTGATCGAGGGAGTTCCGCCTGAGTTTTTGGGAGATTGGGTTTTAGGTTATTTCATCAATCCTTCCTGTTTTTGGTTGGCTTATCAGGCAATCGGGAGAGATCCTGATTTTCGAAAAATCAATACCTGGAGAAAGTATCTTCTTTTTGTTTTGGTTTTTCTTGCGATTGAGCCCGTGCTTTGGGGCTATCTTTGTTCCGAACAATTTACGTCGGAAATTTCCTATCGCAACATAACGCCTGCTTTGTTATTTACGACCGGTATCACTTGGATGATAGCACCATTTGCGATGTTAGTTGCCTTTCCCCTGGCAAAAAGATACGGGATGTTTTGGGCGGAGATTCCCGGCCACGTAAAAGAATTATTGATCAGTTATAAGGAATGGGTTTGGGAAAGCGGCAAGGGCGAGGTGTTAAAAGATGTAAACCGGAATGAGCAGGGAAGAATGCCCATCAGGATTTTTCTTGTTACGCCTTTCATTGTTTTGGTTTTGGTGATGGTCGCAACCACGGCTTATCTGACTTTGACAAGTTCGCAAAATGCGGCGGACAAACTTGCCTGCCGTCTTCATGAAGAAATTTCAGAACACATTCGTCTTCGTTTGGATAATTATTTAGACAGACCGGAACGGAAAAATGAAATTCCAAATCAGAATGATATCAACCGTTTGCTTTGGAAAACAAGTATCACCGAACATGGGCGTGCTTTTATTATCAACCGGTCGGGTATGTTGGTCGCTTCTTCGCAAGAAATAATTCAAAATACGGAACAACCATTTCCTGCGGCAAATAGCGGAGATTTGGTCATTCGGAATGCAGTCCGGAATTTAAATCATAATTTCGGAAATTTGATTCTGTTGGAAAATATCAATCAATTTCGATTCGATATAGTTACGGCAAAACCGCTTTCCAGAGAAACATGGCTCACTCAAGTATCACCTTACAAAGATTCAAGCAAGAATGTTGATTGGCTTCTTGTCACTGCAATGCCTGCCGCCTATTATTTGGAAGGAGTCAGAGCGGGTAACAGCCAGTCGGCGATGGTATTTGCGATTGCTTTGACTTTGTCCTTGCTTGTCGCAGTCATTCTTGCGGGAATTGTGGCGACACCGATCCAAAGGATTTCAAGTGCGAGTCAGGCGATGGCTTCGGGAGATCTGAGCCAAAGGGTTCCTCCCAGTCGTCTGGAAGAGCTAGGTGCTCTTTCCTCTTCTTTCAACCACATGGCGGAACAACTTCAGGAATCCTTTCATAGAACCAAAACGAGTGAAGAAAGATTCCGTAAATTTGCAGAGAATGTCCAGGAAGTTTTTTGGATCACCACTATCGATAAAAAACAGTTATTGTACATCAACCAGGCCTATGAAAAAGTTTGGGGACGAACTTGTGAAAGCCTGTATGCGGATCCTCATACCTGGTTGGATGCAATTCACCCGGAAGACAGAGAGGGAGCTAAAGAGGCAAGCGCATCACAAGGGATCGGAGTTTATGATCAGGAATACCGAATCCTTAGACCTAACGGAGAGATCCGTTGGATTCAAGACAAGGGTTTTGCCATTCAGAATGAAGATGGTCTTTTTGACAAAGTCATCGGTGTTGCCCGTGATATTACGGAACAAAAAGAATCGGAAGAGGCTCTTCTCGCAAGCCAAAGAAAATTTCGTGATTTGGTAGATACAACACCCGGAATCGTTTGGGAAGCCGATGCGGTTACTTTTACTTTTACATTTGTAAGCCAGCAAGTGGAAAACTTGTTAGGTTATCGAGTTGAAGAATGGAAAGAGCCCGGATTTTGGGCAAACCATTTGCATCCTGATGATAAGGAAAAAGCAGTGGAATACTGTGTTTCTTGCACAGGTCGTTTGGAAGCGCATGATTTCGAATACAGATTTATTTGCAAAGACGGTCGGGTTGTTTGGCTTCATGATTTGGTGAAGGTGATTTCATCCGATGGAAAACCCGAGTGGCTTCGGGGAGTTATGGTGGATGTTACCGAGAGGAAACATATTGAAGAAGCCATTCTGGACTTGAATGCCAATCTGGAACGAAAGATTGAAGTTAGAACGGAAGAACTTAAAAAATCAAATGAAGATTTGGTACTTTCGATTCAGGATCAGAAAAGAGTGATGAAAGAATTGGAAGAAACCCAAGGCCAGCTTTTATTATCGGAAAAACTGGCTGCCTTAGGTCAGTTAGCTGCCGGGATGACCCATGAATTGAATACTCCTTTGGGAGCCATCGTTTCTTCCAATCGGGCAATACTTGGAATTTTAAATAATGAGCTGAAAGAGATCCCCGATTTTCTATCGGGCTTGAATGAAGACGATTCCAGAAGATTTAAAATAATTCTTTCGGAGAGTTTAACGGACGCCACTATTTCGGAAAGTTTACCCAATCGGGTTGTTAAGAAACAATTCATCCAATCTTTCAAGTTCGCAGGCATCAAAAATTACGATAACCTTGCGGATACGGTAATGGATCTGGGTGTGCATCGTTTGGGTGAAGAATTGACGGAGCTTTTGAATACGGAAAAGAATCTGGAAATTTTAAAAGCGGTTTCTTCTCTGTCCACAATTGTTCGTTTAAGCAATGTTATCTCTGTTGCGACCGGAAAAGCATCGCATGTGGTGGAAGCACTGAAAAACTATTTGAATCCCGACGATAATGCGAAAGAGGAAGAGATTACTTCGGTAGATATTATCAGCGAGATTGAATCGATCCTGACTCTTTATCACGGTAAAATCAAATACGGAGTGGAAGTGATCAAAAATTTTCTAGCAACTGATCGATGTATGGGCAATGGAAATAAATTGAATCAAGTGTGGATTAATTTATTAAATAATGGTTTGCAGTCCATGAATTACGAAGGTAAATTGGAAATTCGTATTGAAAAACAGGATTCCTGGATTGTAACTTCCTTTATTGATTCGGGAAGCGGCATTGCGGATGATATCAAGGATAAAATCTTTGAACCTTTTTTTACTACCAAAAAACACGGAGAAGGAATCGGACTCGGATTGGATATTTCCAAGAAGATTGTAGAAAAACTGGATGGGAAAATCGAATTTGAAAGTTCTCCCGGCAGAACAAAATTCAGCGTTTTTCTGAGATCCGCCTCGTCATCTATTTAAAAGGATTTTTATTGATGGATACTACTTTGGAACAAAGCGCGATTCTATGTGTTGATGATGAACCTATCATTCTGATTGCGCTGAAACAAGAGTTAAAGAAACAATTCGGAAATGAGTTTCAATACGAAGTGGCGCTTAATGCAGGCGAAGCTTTGGTCGTCATAGATGAGTTAGTTGGCACAGGTGTAAATGTGATTTTGATTTTATCCGATTGGCTTATGCCGGGTATCAAAGGGGATGAATTTTTGATTTCCATTCATAAAAAGTATCCTAAGATCCAATCCATTATGATCACAGGTCATATTGATGAAGCTGCGGTGGCTCGTGTGAAAAAAGAAGCGGGAACGTATGCGGTGTTGCCAAAACCTTGGGACCCGGCTCAGTTGATGGAAGCAGTGAGAGTTTGCTGTAATAAGTAAGTCTTATGTTTTTTTGCGTATGGGTTTACAGTTCCATTTATCCTTTGCTTTGATTTGTTTTGCAAAAATCATTTTGTTTTTTGCACTTATAAATTGTTCTTCCTTTCGTATCATCTCACCTGGAGTTTCTTCCGACGATGAAATTAAAAATCCGTTTATTGAAGATGAGAAACAAAGTCTTATCTTAAGAAATCGTTGCCAGCTTTATCGGATTGTTTCGGAGAAACAACTCGATCTCATCCTCCAGGATCCGAAAAATCAAATGGATTCCGTTCGCGTAATGCGATTCAATCGGGATTTTTCAAAACATATTTTTTTCCTCGTAGTTGAATCCGAAAATCCGTATACCAAAAATTTATTTGAACTAGAGGAAGTTTATTTGAATCATTTTGCGGGAAAGATACTTGTTTTTTATAATTACGATGATTCGCAGGAGAACGGAAAAAACAAAAAGAATGAAACTCTCCCGGTTGGAAAGTCAATGCAATATGAGTATTTCAATCTCACACCCAAACAGCCTGCATTCGAAAAAAATCGGAGAAAAACGAGAAGGTATATTGTACAATTCGATGAAAATAAAATGTTAGATCGGCTTAACTATCTAGACTTGAAACTGGCAAAAGACAAAATCAGATTCCCATTTTAATCTGTTTACTAAATGATTAAGAAGATTATGAAAACCAAACTGAAACTGATTCCTTTCTTGTGTTTGGCGGGACAAACGGCCCGAACATAGAGAGTGTTGTTAAGTAAGAGGAATCCGAATCGGAACCGTTTTCCAAAATTGTGAAAAAGTTTCAAATCGGGCGGTATGAAGACTATTATAATTTATATTTCTTAAAACAAGACATTAAAAAACTGAGTTTTCCGTTGAAGGATAGAGAACCGCATTGTTCGGATGTTGCCGAAGGTTTCACATCCGAAATCGTATCGATAAAAAGAATTTTAAAATCTATCACTATGATCGGATTCCCAAATGCGAATACCGCGATAGTGAGGGCATATAACTGAGTTAGTCGAAGAATCGACTTTGTTTTCTGTGATAGAATTTCAGAAAGACGGTTCCTTTCTATTGATTAAGAATTATAAGGATAGGGGCATTCCCAAAGAATACAAAACAATTTGGTTCGGTAAAGGGCTGGAAAGTTTGGAACTGTATTTAAAATAATTTGAATATTGTTTTCCCGGTTTTGGGCAGTTAGGATTCTGATTCGGCAATTCCTGTGACCGCTCAAATGGTTAAACTACCTGATAAAAGTCATCCTTTTTCCGGGAATTTAGCTCCAAACAATCCAATATTTAAAATTTATTATAAATCAAATAAAAAGCCATTTGCATTTATGGAAAAAGCGAAGGTAATTTGCTATAGATACTCAGTCTAATCAGATTATAGATGAAGATTTTGCAAGTGATACATAAAGGATGAAAGATTGGCCAAAAATAACTATTCGTTTGAAAAACGTCAGAAAGATATAGCTAAGAAGAAGAAACAGGAAGAAAAGCGCCAGAAAAAGTTAAGTAAACCTGCGACTCCAGGGGAAGAAAATCCGGAAACAACTTCGGAAGTTTCTGAAAATCCAGGAACCGAAGAAAAAACAACGGAAGAAACTCCTTAATTGCTCTCTATTTGTTTTCTGCACCCGGGCGTTCCCTGGTAAAATACGCCAGGGGGCTGTTGTCGTGCGGTGCACTGATTCTCTAAAACTATCAACTTTCTTTTCCCAAATATCCGTTAGGGATTCCGAGCGAGCTATATATTTCCGGCGTTGCCCCGTCAAACTTATATAATGGGTGTTTGAATGCCGCAGGTTTGTTTCTTTTGATCAGAATCATAGTAAAGATACCAAACATAAATATACTGTAAACTGCCACAGGTAGTGCAAGTTCATAAGGTCTCAAAAGAGAAAGTGCGAAGAAGACTGCGAGTGTTCCATTATGAATTCCCCGTTCCATAGAAATTGCGAACATTTCTTTGTCCCTTACTTTGGCATCTTCCGCATAACAAACATTTATCAATAAAAATTTCTCCTTCGTTTTCTTTCTGGAAAGAGGAAGTTTCCGGGATATTAAATTTGCAACCTCTTGGAAATTTGGCAAAAGCTTATCAAGTCAAGCAGGTTAGAAACGTATTGACAAAGTAAAATTTTTTAGAGAAAATCGAAGAATTATTAAATCGCAAGAAGAGATGCTTCGGAATATTCAAATTTTGATTCATGATTGGATAGAAACTGCTACGCAATTAGGAAGACAAATCCCGAAGCCCAAAGGCAAATTTTTATTCGCATAAAAGGAAATGACCAACTTACTTGAAATACGTGCCATTATAGAAGCCCTTGCGAATGAGTCTTCAGTAGATGAAGGAGTTTTGCAAAGGGGATTGGAACTATTTAACAAAGGAGCCGTTGAAGATTTACAAGAGTTGGATCAAGGATTCTATACGGCTGAAGTTCAAGGAAACACAAGTAGTTATAAAGTTTCCGTTTATACTACGAAATCGAAAACAAAACCTTCCGTTATCTGCACTTGCCCTTATCAACAAGATGTTTACTGCAAACACGGAGTTGCCGTTTTGCTTGCGATCGATAAAAAAATGAGACAATCAATAGAGGATAGAATTCAAAACCTGACAATAGAAGAGCTTAGAAAGATTGTACTGGAAAAATTCTTATCGGATCGTTCAGTTCCTGACATTGCGAAACCCCAACGGACTAAAGATGTTTTTGTTAGTTTAAAATTCGCTTATAAAAAGGAAATAAACAACATCGTTCGTTCCCATAAGGATAGGCACGGATTTATTGACTATCGTTCCAGTTTTTCTTTGGAAAGGGAAATGAATTTGCTTTTGATGAAAGGTAGAACATTGATTCCTTTCCAACCGGAAGAAACTTTGATTACCGCCGGATCGATCCTGAATATTTTGCCCGAGCTTATACAAAACATGGATGATTCCAATGGAAGTATTCTTTCTTTTTTGTCGGAAGCCGTCTCCTTATTCAGAGACGTTGCAGGAAAATGGCCTGAACGGAAAGAAGCCGTTGTCCAGGAATCCATTTCATTTTATAAAAGTTATACGTCCTCTTCTTCTGATTTTTGGGAATATTTTATCGATCTGGCTTTGGAGTTGGGGTCTTCTTCCAATCAGGCAAACGAGATCCTGCTTACATTGCAAAACGAAATAGCGAAATATGATTCGGATTCTTATAGGGTTTCCTATTCGGTTATTAGAATATTTAAAATTTATGATATTTTAAATAAACAAAATGAAGGTTTTGAGTTTCTTAAAGGATATATGAAAATCCCTGAGGTAAGAAAAATATTTATAAATAAAAAAATCAATGAGGGAGCATTTTCGGAGGCAGAAAAACTGATTCAGGAAGGCATTGCACTCGCTCCGAAACACCATTGGGAGTAGTCGCAAATTGGAAAGACACTCTTCTTTCTTTGAAGGAGAAACAAGGTGACAAACAAGCTGCATTTGCTATTGCAAAAGAATCTTTCCGACCGGATTATAAAAGTTTGACTTCCCTGTAGATTAACATTATACCAATTAGTTGGTATGGCAAATTATTTATAGCTGTCTTTTCTCAAGTCTACATCGATAAAGATAACAATTAATTCTTTATCTTTAATTATATAAAATAGCCTAAATTTACCAATTCGATATCTATAGATTCCCTCAAAATTTCCTTTTAGTTTCTTAATATTTGATCCGAAGTAAGGATTGATAAATTTATGCTTTTTTTAAAGAATTGATTTTTCAAACTTCCGCTGTCATTGTTAAATCGGGTAAATTTGCGGATGATTACAACAAAAACAATTTTACTCAAGAAAAATTCAAAGTATTGGAAGGGATCGCCAATACTTTCTCGACATTGAAACACTAATTAACTTATGAAAAACCAAAAACTCATCATATTGACAGATTCGATTTCAGCGTTAATCGCCGGTCTCTTTACATTAGCGTTATCCTCAAAGATTTCCGATTGGTATCAGTGGCCCGATGAGCTTACTTTGTTTATGGGTTTTATTAATATTATGTACGGATGTTATTCGGGATTCATTAGTATTCGACTGCTATCGGGGAATTTCATACTAAAAGAAAATGTGATTATTTTAATTCTGGCCAACTGTCTTTGGGCCGGACATTGTTTCACTCAAATCTGGTATCTGCAAAATATTTCTTCTATCTATGGTCTCTCTCAGCTTGGTTTTGAAGGGATTTATGTTATCGGCTTGGCTTATTTGGAAGCGAAATTTCTACTTCCCTACCTCAAGTAATGGAAATGGCTTGGTTATCATATATCATACGATCGGATGAGTCTAACCGGATGTCATTTCCTGTCTTATACTTTCCATTTGTCTCAAACTCGAAGCATCTCTGGCAGGTGGGGCGCCAAAGAACCTGGAATACTCTCGATTAAATTGCGATACACTTTCGTAGCCAACTTCAAAAGCTGCATGTAACACGGAATAACCGCTGAAAACCAAAAGCTTTCTCGCTTCAAGTAACCTCAATTGCTTTTGAAACTGAACGGGACTTAAGCCGGTTATCTGTTTGAATTGGCGGTGAAACGTAGTAACACTAATGGCGGACTTTGCAGCCATTCTTTTTATTTCCATCGGCTTGGTGTAATTTTTCTGAATCCACTGAATCGCCTGATTTATACTCGGACCTTTCTTTACCAGGCAGAGCTGTTTTAAGCGCCACCCTTGCGGACCAAGAAGGACTCTATAAAGTATTCAAGTTCCATAACACCTCCGGGATATTCCGCTTATGGATCATTAAAGGCCGCGTTGTCGACTTGGAGTCGTTATTTGGCCAAAGAACTTGCTCCTCTCGGCAAATTCGGGTGAATGCAGTTTCTCCCGGGCCTGTTCACAGTAATTTTGGTGATGGGGCATTTGATAAACATCCTGAATACATTAAACCTTTGGCTGAACAGACTGCACTTGGCAGAATTGCCAAGCCAGAGGATATCGCTAAAGTCATTGTACATTTGTTATCTGATGACTTTGCTTGGGTTACTGCTCAAGATATCGAGATTTCCGGAGGTTTTATGCTTTGAGATCGTGCTCATTGCATTTGAGATTCATTTATATCCCGTGGTATTCTAGATTCACATAACTACGATTATTCGTTTCTATGCGGGATATGTTTGGAAAAGAAATTGTCAGTGGCAGTATTCCGTTGCCAATTGCGTTTGAGTTAATAAACAAATGAAGCGTCAATCAGTCCTTGTTTGATAAGAGCCGATACGAAGGTTCCGCCGCCGTACGCAATGATATCTTTTCCATCTTGTTTTTTTAGTTTGGTGATTTCTTCGGTAAGGTCACCTTTTGCCCGAACGGTATTGTCCCATTCGGAAGTTTCAAGTGTTTTGGTAAAAACAACTTTTGCCGTTTGATTCATTTTGTCGGCGCCTTCTTCTTTCGGATTGGAAGCCCAATGTGGGATGAAACCTTGCGCAAGTGTTCGTCCGAGAACTATGCAGTCGACAGGTTCCGTTATTCCTGTTACATATGCTTTCAGTTCATCGTCCCAATCCCATACCATCCAGTCCATTTCTCCGTTCGGTCCTGCAATGTATCCGTCAACGCTCATTTGTAATTGTAGCTTTAGTTTTCTCACTTTAATATCCCTTGTTAATATTATTTTAGTTAAAATAATACAAGTTGCTCTTCATGTCATATATCAACAGAACCTTACATATCTGCCGATATTGTTGATAAGTTTACTTTTTTTTAACAAATGCAACAAGCTGGTCAAGAACGGTGCCCCATCCTTCGTGGAAGCCCATCTCTTCATGTTTTTTTCGACTTTCCTCATCACTATGCATGACCGTTGCATTGTATTTACATCCGTTTGCGTGTGGCTCTAACGTAATGCTTGCCGTAACAAAGAAAGGATGATCATTTATGCTGTTCGAAGAAGGGCGGAAGCCCGGTGAAAGTCTGTCTGTCCAAGTTAGCCTTTCGTTTTGAATGACTTCCAGATAACAACCTGTATTCGGATAATCCTGTCCTTCCGGAGATCGCATAACGGTGAAAAACATTCCACCCGGACGTAGATCGATTTTACAATCCACAGTCTGCCATGGCACAGGGGTAAACCATTGTTTGATATGTTCCGGTGTGGTCCACGCAGCCCATACCAATTCTCTTGGAACGTCGACAATTCTTTCCAAGACAAGATCAAGTTTTGGATTTAACTGTATCTGATTCATTTTTCTTTCTCCTTTAGTTTCAATAAATAATTATCAAGTTGGTTCAGCCGCTTTTCCCAGATCGAACGTTGTTCTATCATCCAGTGTTCCGCCAGTTTGAGCTGTTTGGGTACAAGATGGTAGATTCTGACTCTTCCGGTTTTATGGGATCGCACCAACATACATTCTTCCATGACCGATAGATGTTGCATGAAAGATGGTAACGCCATATTAAACGACTTTGCCAGTTCTCCTACCGCTGCCGGCCCTTCACTGAGCCGTTCTATTACGGCACGGCGAGTAGGGTCAGCCAGAGTATGAAAAACTGCGTTAATGGCAGTAGAATTGTTAGGCATCTACCTAAGTATTTTCAGATCGAATTTTTTGTCAATTTTAATTGCAGCCGATCGTTTTTTGCAAAGACTCTTTTGTTTCCGAAGCGGTGGAATACCGAATATTCCAAAGGTTTCCGCGAAAAATTAATCCTCATTCTCTACAAACGATTTTAATCTGAGAAGGGTCTTGTCCCATTGTTGGGAGACTTGGTTCAGGTATCCTTTGATTTCCTCTATCGGGTTAGCGTCAAATTCAAACAGACTTTCTCTGCCGTTACGTACGCTTTTTACGATTCCCGCATTTTCTAATACTAATAAATGTTTGGTGATTGCTTGTCTCGAAAGTTTTGTGCCTTCCGTGAGTTGAGAAATGGAACGCGGCCTACCTAAACAAAGTTTTGCGATTAAGGTTAATCGTGTTTCATCTCCGAGTGCTGCAAAAACAGGTGCATGCGTTTTCCGTTTTGAGGAAGTTTTTTTACGGGTTACGCGCGACATGAGTTTCTATGTTTTTCATTTGTTCTTCCCAACCGCCTTCATTCATACGGAATGCATCGAACCTGCGATCACTTGGTACTTTGTCAAAGCCGGATTCGGTAAGAGATAGCAATGTACCACCGGGAATTTCCTTCAATCTGAATTCCACCGTTGTAGGTATTTCTTTCGAATAATCGACTTTCGGATCGATTGCATAAGGGTGCCAAGTAAAGGAAAAGAATCGTTCTGGTTCCATTTTTTGAATTGTAACCTGCCATTCGAGATGTTCGTAGCCTGGGTAAGTGATATGTCCCCGTGAAATCCGGCCGGGCACAAACGGGCCATCCAGTTTCACCCGAAACCATTCGCCGAACTCACGATGATCTGTTAACGCGCGCCAAACCCGGGAAATCGGTGCTTTCAGTTCTATGCTTTTTTCAATACGATCTTTCATATCATGCAACCTTTTGATTGCATGATATCCGGTAAGTCAAAAAAGGCAACCTTTTTGTTGCGTATTTTTCCTGATTTAAATAAAATTTATTTTTGTAGGAATTTCGGGAACCTTTTGCCCTCGGATGGGTTCTTTTATATGTATTTGATTTCAATCTTTTGAATCGAACGGGAGAATTGATGAAAGCGGTATTAGGAACAACTCAATTGATGGTCGTTATGTTTTTGAGTTTTGCAGTCTTTGCTTGGGAAGGGAAAGAAGGTAAAAACGGAGAAAGGGAGGGGCGTGAACCTAGAGGAAAATTAACGGAAGAACAAAAGAAATGTTTGGATGAAAGTCTCGGAAAACCGACGCAAGGGACGAAAAGAGACCCGGAACTGGCAAAGGCTGCATTTGAGAAATGCGGAATCAAACCACCGGAAAAAAAATCAGACGGAACTTAAATCGATCAGGAGATTATAGAAAATGAATACTTATCAAATGGTTTTCGCCACTTGATAAGTATTCCATCAAATAAGATTTGTTTATTTAAAAAATGAGCAGCTATTTTTTTGAATATAGAATTATTCGGACGAAGATTGAAACCATTCGGGCAAATCCGGCATCTTATCTTCCGTCCATTCCCAGTCACCTAATACGGTCGTAACAGGGAAGTTCCCTTGCAAGGCAAGCTTAAGTCCGCGTCCTAAATCATCTCTACTTGTATGTCGATAGGGAATATTCGGAAATTTTTCTTGGAAGGCTTTCTTTTCGTGCATCCAAGCATAATCCAAAAAGAAGTCTTGGAATTTTTTACCGGATTTTTCCCATTCTTCTTTCAATAGGTTCATTTCCGGATGATCCGTTTTTTTAATGGATCGTTGCAAAATTAAAGAGATTCCTCGAACGCTTTTTGAGAAAAAAGTTCCGGCACGAATGATTCTTCTGTTAGTCGGGGAAGCGAACGCCCATTCATCCATTTTCTTTTTTACATATCCCATCGAACCGTAAAAGGAATATGTATGCGGTAGCCAATAGAATGCAGAGTAAGCAACAGTGAGTCTTGGTTTGAATTCGGTTTCGAGAAGGATCATCGGATCGTAAGAAATACTCAAAGCGCCAGACAGTGCTTTTTTTGTGGTAGTCCGGATCGGAAATCCCACTTCCCCTAAGGCAGGCGTATAAATGATAGCTTCCCATTCCGAAGAGAGATGGTTTGTTTTTAATTGTTCCTTTACACTAGTCACTATATTCTGATCTGCGAAAATTCGCTTTAAGGTAATATCCGCACCTTCCACATTTGATTCGCTAGTTGTAGATGCAATGAGAACGGCATCCGGCGCAATATTACGTAAGGTTTGAAGGGCAGATTGTCCGGCTTCCCCGGAACCACCAACGATAAGATATTGATTCTTGGACATAAATGATTCAGGTGATTTGTTTTTTCCAGATTGTCAAGTGGCTAAAAATGAAAATTGGATTGCTTGTTTTTAAAAAACGATCTTTTCTATAAGTACCTATTTTGACATGAAAGCAGTTCTTACTTGCACTCATTGCCGTGCGCAGCATCACATTTCAGAAGCTAAGATCCTTGGAAAAAAAGGAAAATTTTTCTGTAAGTTTTGTCGTTTTGAAAATAGTTTTAATTTTAAAAGTACCAATGCCCAAATCGGTTCAGCGTTTTCTTATAATCTAAACTTCTCAGGTGATTTGCCTACAAATCCTGTCATCGGTTGGTTTGAAGGGAAAAAATACGAAGAATTAAGTTTTTGTTGGATCGAGGATAAATTGGAAATTATTCCTTCTTCCGCCGGAAATTTGAAAAAGGACTTATCTATTTCTATTCTTGGTTTGTCATATCCTAGAAAAATCAAAGGTTTCCGATTTGATGTGATTCCCGGGGATCCGGGCAGCCCTCAAAGGCAGATTTTAGGACTTAGAAATTTTTCCACTAACTCCAGTTATAGACTTTCTATAACCGTAATTGAAGAAACGGAATCCGCAGTCACAGGACTTATCTATCTGGCACTTCCCGATCCGGATAAAACGTATTTGTACGGGCGTTATAAAGCGGAAAAGATGCATATCATCAACTTTCTGGAAAACGGTAGCTATGATAAGAATCTTCCGAGTTATCTGTCTAACTTTGTTTCTGCAAAAGCCTATTCGTTGGCAGGAAGCATTTTATATCTTCAGGAATGTTTCACTCGACTTACGGAAGAAGAGAAATTACAATTACTCGAACTTTTGATTGAATCCTGGGTAGTTGATTCTTCTTCGGATTCTCATAAGTTCAGTTTCTCTGCTGAAAATGTGGTATTCAACTTTATTTTATCGGAAAAGAAGATGATGGAATCTCTTGTCTTTTTTCTTGCCAATCATGTATTGCCGTCTAACTCTATATGGGCGATCATTGAAGGTAAAATAAAAAATCATCCTTCTCTCGAGTTTGCGTTTTTACAGGTATTTAAAAAAAGATTTCCTGATGAGATCCAGAAGATTTCAGGAAATAATGAACAAACACCTACTGGTCCTTTGGAAAGAGACCCTTCCGTCGCCATCCAAAAGGATGATCATATAAGTCTTTCCGCATTATTGGATTCCGGTTTACCTATTGATTATCTGGTTGAGGATACAAAGGTAAATCCGTTCGGTTTTAATATTTTACATGAATCATTTTACGGGCTTGGTGCAAAGTGCGGACTTCTTCTATTGGAGAAAGGGGCAAATCCGAACTTTTTGGATAAAAACGGAGAAACTCCTCTCTTTAAAATTTGCCAAAATAATGAAATGGCGCTCAAAGACAAAGTCTTACTTCTCGATGCGATATTGCCTTTACACGCCAATGTTGATCATCAGTCTAACAGTGGTATGACGTCACTACATTGGTGTTCTATGTTTTGTGAACCGACTATAGCAAAAAAACTCATCCAGTCAGGTGCGAACATTCATCTCCTGGATAACCAAGGTTTTGCTGCATTGCATGAAGCGTGCAGATATGGAAATACATCCGTACTAGCTTTATTATTGGAAGCGGGCGCTGATGCAAAACTTTTGGGAAAAAATGGAAAAAGCGGAAGGGACTTTGCCACTCACGAACTTGAAAACGCGGAATTGGAAGGGGATGAGGAAAAAAAAGCCAAGTTTCAAAGGATTCTTTCTTTACTTGCAGTTTATGGTGGTTAGTTGGTTTCGTTTCTGCATAGATGATGATAATATGACATAATCAGGGAAGCGGGTCTTTAAAGCCCCCACCCTGTTTAGGGTTGGGGGGTGAGGGTCGTGGGCTGCAAACTCCCACCTAACACAACCCCGCTAAATAGTCCTCCCTTTCCCCGAACTCCTACAAAATTTTTCAAATACATTCGCCTTTTTGCCTTAGCTTAGGCAAATGTATTACCTTGTTTGATATTTTTGGTAACCGCCAATCTTATCAGAAAATACAATAACAAACCGATCGGCCCGAATAGAAAGGTAAGGATTTGGCAAGGAAGAACGAACCATCTTGAGACACCGAGAGACTTTGCATTTTCGATTTCCCAGGTTCCTATAAACAGATCAAAAGACAGATAATGAATCCAACCGGCGAGTAGGGCCCGGTCATTCATAAATAACTTTCTTACGTCTGTAAGGCTGCTAAAGCCGCCTTCCGCTTCACCAAAACTGGTTCCGATAAAGAAAGCATACAGTCCTCCGAAAGCAAGGGTTGAGATTAGGATTGTAGTGATGTTCTTTGTATATTTCCAGTTCGGTGCAATGATCAATATAAGCCAACCGATCACTGCAACCTTGCTTGCTATTTGAAATACCGTTTCTGGATTCATAAAACTTCTCCTGGTTTTGAAATTTGTTTTTTTAGTTTAAAATTCGAGACAATCAAAATGATTCCTAAAATGGAAAGAGACAAAGATGTCGAGTATGCAATTTGGAATTTAAAACTAGGGACGAACAGAGATTCACCGGCTAATGCTTGTATCTGCATTAGGATTGTCGTTGAAAGATATGAAATTCCGAACAGTCGTAACGATACAATATCCGAGAGATTCTTTTTGTATCCTTCTCTCATGGAAAAAATCCAAGCCAGGACTGAAAAAAATTGCATAGCATGCATTCCGAAAAAGTGAGGAACCCGCATATCACCCGCTACTTTACTCCATCCGAAAAAACTGATCCCTTGTCCGCCGTCCGCCCCTCCGAATGTATGACCGCCGCTTGCGGTAAATATTCCTTTTTGCATTTCAGCAATTTGTTCCGGTCTGGGCTCCGTCATAACAAAACCTAAGATCATTCCGTAGGCTGCGATTCCCAGTCCCCAAACCAGACTTTCTCTTAATAAAGGATGGATTCCTGATTTACGGATTACAAGGACTGCAATCAAAAGATGAGCAATCCAGAATATAGTGATACTAATTCCCATTAAGGAAAAAATAAAACCGTTCAAAGGAGTGCTTACGTTGAAATGGCTTTCTATACCTCTACCGGATTGGAGGTAAATGCATACGATTTCAAGTAGGGAAGTGACCGTGAGTATCCAAGACAAACGATGCGCGGATTTGTTTGAAAGTCCGGAAATTTGTAAAATCCATACCAACGTGAAGGAATAGAGAGCCACTGAGATTGAAAACTTGATCGGCTTTGTCCAAATCGGGACGGAAAGTATCATTCGTTCATCTAAGAAATACAAAGGAAGAAGAAAGACCAATGCAATTCCCATAAGCATCCCGTTTGCATATAACGGGTTTTTTCCTTTTGAGGCGAGGTTTGAAATAAAAGACATGGTTGACTCCTCTGCGTTTTGAATTCAATTTGATGTTGACAGTGTATATATGTAAGTAGTCGATGTCAACATAAAAAGTAGACACTGCAAACATTTATGAAAAAAAAAGAAAACAAAACTTCCAAACAGACTTCCGAGTCATACCACCATGGTGACCTAAGAAACATGGTTCTCTTGCATTCTGAAGCGATTTTAGAGGAAAAAGGGGTACAAGCCTTGAGTCTCAGGGATGTCGCTTCAGATTTAGGTGTAAGCCATTCAGCGCCTTACCGGCACTTTCCAAGCAAACTGGATCTTCTCTTTGCTTTAGCTACCCGCGGGTTCTCCGATCTGCGTGATGCTATGGACCTCGCGTGGAAAGAAAATGAAGGTGCTATCCCGAAACTGAATGCCGCAGGTGCCGCTTATATCCATTTGGTTCTTCTTCATCCCAGAAGGACGGAATTGATGTTTGGTGGAGAGGTGAATTGCGATATGGAACCTCCTGATGACCTGCAACAAGTAGGCAAAGAAGCCTATATGGGTTTATATAGAATTGTAGAGATGGGCCAAGCCGACAATGTTTTCAGAAATGATTTCACCACGGAAACCCTTGCTATGAGCGTTTGGAGTGCTGTGCACGGGTTTGCGGTGATTAATGAAAGATACTGGCGTTTAACAAAAACAGAAGAAGAGAGGGAAATCATACAAAAACAAATGAATTCTCTTTTGGAGATAGTAGTGCATGGGATTCGGATCAATCCGTAAAATAAATCACCCTGCTTGTAACTTTTGAAATCTCTCCTTTGTTTTCTACAACGACTTCCATTTCGATCGGGTAATCTTTTAATATCATTACCAAACCTATGCCTGAATGGTGGGGATCATTTTCATTCAATTCTAATTTTTGAATATAAAGATCGTCCAGATTTTCCGACTCGAAGATTTCCTTTAAATTGACTTCATAAGTGTCCAGGCTTTTGTCATTTGTGTAATTGATGACAACCATTTCAAAACAGCTGGTTCGATACGCTAACTCGAGATCAATATCCGCTTTGTCATTGTAGGAATATTTTGCAGCATTTTCCAAAAGTTCGTTGAACACAGTTGAGATGGAATTCACAATTTCCGAACTTCTCATTGCTTCCGGAGTTGCCGTTTCATTGGGAATGAAAGAAAACCCGTAAAAATAAGCAACAAAGTCGGAAAGAATCCCAATCCGTCTCCAGTGGGACATTAAGTCTAACGGTTTCAAATGAACCGAGATCCTGGAATCTGCTTCTGTTTTTAAAATGTCTATTGATTTTAGATTACTGTACTTTCGCATAATGCTCGTGTATAACGAAAATAGGATATAGTATTATTTCAAAGCCGCAAGCGCTTTTTCTAATGCAAATCGCATTAATCGTCTTTCTTCCAGATCTGTACTGATTTTATCAAAATGTAGCGGTTTCAGCAAGAATCCGTTACTGTCAAATTTAAGGAATGGATTTTCCTTCTTCTCTTGGTTTTCTTTTAAACCTATCACTTGGTAGGTTTCTATGGGAGTGTGAACACCTTTAACTACAATTTCCCCTTTCGGTCTGGTCTCGATAAATTCGTCTATCAGGGACTTAGTTGCATTGGAGATCAGTACTCCGCCGGGTTCAGATGCATGTTCCAGTCGGGAAGCCACATTCACAGGACCGCCAATGATGGTGTAATCCATCCTTTCATTGGTTCCGAAGTTACCAACCGTAACATAACCTGTATTAATTCCAATTCGACAAGTCAAGCTGTGGTTGATCCCCGATTTTCTCCAATACTCATCCAAAGCAGGAAGACTATCTCTCATCTCAATTGCCATTTTTACACAATTCAATGCATGAGCAGTATCGTTTTCGAAAACCGGTGCCCCAAAGAAGATCATAATGGCATCGCCGATAAACTTATCAATAGTTCCACCGTATTTGATGGCAATGGAGGACATTACATCCAGGTACTTGTTCAAACAATCGGAAAGAATTTCCGGTTCGATGGAATCCGTGATGGTTGTGAAGCCGACAATGTCCGAGAAAAAGATAGTGAGTTTGCGCCGTTGGTAAGAATTGATTGATGATTCGTCTTCTTTGGAACCGGTGATCATCTCATGGAGCTGAGGAGAAAGATATTTCCTCATACGATCCATAAACATTTGGATCTTTTTATTATTTTCCAGAAGTTCGTTTTCCACTTCCGTGGAATGATCTATAATGTTTTGGTAAAGTACTTCCAGCTCGGCATACTTGGCCTGTTCTTCCTCCAGCAATGCTTTTAGATCTTCGCTGCTCACAGGAATCTTAGACCTTTCTTTTCATTACCATTACGGTAATATCATCATACAATTGCATTCCGTCGATAAATCCGTAGATGTCTTTGTAAATTGCTTCGATAATGGCATCCGTAGTGGGAAGACCGGAATGTTTTTCCAAGGACTCAACCAAACGTTTGGAACCGAATTGTTCTCTGTTTGCATTTTCCGCTTCTGTGGCACCGTCAGTATAAAGAAGCATAATGTCTTTCAGGCCGAGCTCGATTTTGTGCTCGTAAATGAATTCGTCAATGGATTCCGTCAAACCGACTAACATACCATGATCGGTCGTATCGATGATCTCTGTCTTCTTTGCCGCCTGTCTGTAAATCAGAATGGTCTCATGTTGGCCGGCTGTTGTAAAAACACCGTCTTTATAGGAAAACAAGGATAGAGTGAGATTTCTAATGTCTTTCATCCTTATGTGAATATTTGAAAATAAGATAGAGTTAATGGACTTTAGAGATTCGCGTAAAGATTTGGTTTTTGCCTGCAAAGTTGTGATAAATGCAGATTGAGTCATAAGCATTACAACACCGGAAGCCAAACCATGATCCGTTACATCTCCTATACCGATATAGATCGTGCCGTCTTCATGAGGAATGACATCGTAGTAATCTCCACCCACTTCGTTAGCCGAATCCATTCTTGCTGAAATTTCCAATTCTTTGATTTCAATTAATTCTTCCGTACGAGGGAGAACCATCGCTTGGATTTGTCTTGCTACATCCAACTCCATTCCCAAACGCATGTTCTCTTCCAGGATGGCTTGTTTTTCCGTATTGGAAATCAAGTCTGCCTGTTCTTGCGTTGTACGTGACGTGTTTACGATTGCGTATAAAATCAAACCGCCTGTAACAATCATATAGAGCAAGATAAGAAAAATTCCCATCGGTACTGCATTGACTATGAAGAAGGAACCTTGCTCTTCCAAAAAGTGAGGTTTCAAAATATCCGACATCTCCATCAATTTCTCATTGAATTGGGACATCTGCGGAAAAAATACGATCGTTAATGCGGCATATTCAATGAATAAAACGATCAATGCGAATATAATTGTTTTCGTATTATTACGAATTGATGCCAATGCAATGAGAATGAAATAGACATAGACCATCGGAGCGGCATAAACCAAACTCGGGTTCTTTTGTGTATAAGCGCTGTACCCTGTAACAAACGTTAGAAGTGAGATTTCTAAAAAAGAGGAAAGAAATTTAAAAATATTTAAGTAATTGCCTGATTTTTTTAGGGAGTAATAGACGATAAAATTATAAGCAAGTAAAACTAAAATAGCAGCCAGTTGAAAATAGAACTCGATAACGGGTCTGCCCGATACGAGGCCGAGGGTGGCAAAGATTACTAAGAAGCCAAGGAAGAAGAAACGGAATTTCGTAGCGAACGTTTCCGCACGAAATTCACCTTGGTAAGCAATCTCTTTGAGTTGTGTTTTGTAGTAATCGGAGAGGACGAATCGGTTTTCGGTAGCGGGGGCTTGCGACATAGGTTACAGGTTTCTTTCTTTATATTTCGATATTGAGAATGAGGAAAATTAGCTAATAACGTCATACATTTTGCATAAATTGCAAATGATTTTTCATTTTTTTAGGAGGAACCGCAAATGGGTCAAATTCGGGTTCGGTTGGCGCAAAATTCAGAAGATCGGGAAAAAATTTTCCAATTACGTTATGATATCTATGTTCAAGAAATGAACAGAAAACAATCCTTTGCTGACCATGAGAAAGCTAGAATTCATGAACCGTATGACGACACTGGTCATTTATTTCTTGCCGAAGATGATGACCAGGTCATAGGAACTGTTAGAATCAACTTCCGCAAGGATGGGGAGCTGGAATGTGAAAACCTCTATGACATGGGTCATTTTCAGCCTTTCTACCCCAATCAAGTATCCATGTCTACCAAGCTTATGGTGCGTCGGGAATACCGTTCCTCTGCCGCAGCAAGTATGCTTTGCATGAAGATTTATGAACATGCCCGGGAAAATGGTATACTGATCGACTTTATCGACACAAACCCGCATCTCGTGCGCTTGTACAGCCAAGTAGGATACAGATTGTACAAAAAAAATATAGATCATCCTGATTACGGGAATGTGATTCCTATGGTCTTTCTTCTGGATGATCATGAATATTTAAGACAGATTCATTCTCCTTTCTTAAGACTTGCCAAAAGATATCCGGCGGGAACGGAACTTGCCGATTTATTTAAGGAACGGTTTCCCGATTACAGAGACATTCGGCCTCTTTTCTCCATGGAAGGAGAAGAAGTCTGGAGCAATATCGTTACAGATATGGCCCTTCCTCCCAACCAAGCGCTTTCTTTCCTGTTCAATTTTACGGAACAGGAAGCTTCCAAACTTCTTTCCATGTTGGATTTAATCGTTTATGAGCCGGGGGCCGTAGTGTTCAAACAAAACCAGGAAAGCCAGGGTTTGTTTTGTGTTCTGGAAGGTGCCGTATCCGTGCTTGTGCAAAAAGAGGATGGTTCCTATTCAACGATTGCCGTTTTAAACCAAGGGGAGATTTTCGGTGAACTGGGGTTTGTTGCCAAAACACAAAGAAATGCAACGATTGTTGTCCGGGATAAGGCCAAACTGTTGATTTTAACCCCGAACGAGTTTCAAAAACTGGAACTACAAAGCCCGAGTCTTGCGATGAAATTGTTAACGAACTTGTTTGTGATTTTGGGACAGAGATTCAATGAAATGTCCCGCCGCATGCTCGATTATCGTAGATTGTACGAGATGGGCGGTGTAGAGACGTAGAAAATTAATAATTAAGCTATTTCCAAAACAACCTGGTCCCAAAGTTTCTTAAAATTGGAGAGAGACTTGGATTGCCAGGATACATTCAAAGAACCTAATATTTTAATTTGGTAAGAAGCACTCTTTCTGGAATCAATAATGAACATGGACAGTGTGGTAATCCCGGAACTGTTCACAAATTGAAGCTCTTTGAAATCCATCGTCAAAGATACGCCTTGGCATAGTTTGGCGACATCACGTAAAAAGTTTTTAATTGGTTCGTATGCTGGTAAGTTTTGAAGTCGAATGGAACCGACGAATTTCACCGTTCTCGTCGCCTCGTCAAATTGAATGTGGTAGTCTAAGTCTTTGATTTCCATGAATTTTGCGCCTGGTTATATCTCTTCTACGTTGATGATGGCTCGCACCGTTATTTCATGAGTATCGGCATCAATCTCATTGAAACTGTAACCGAACCGGACAGGATAGTCTTTCAACATCATGAGAAGTCCAAGTCCTGACTTTGTGTCGCCATCTTCTTTCGATTCTAAAGTAGAAAAATAAAGCTCTTCTACGTTTTCCGCTTGTAGTTTGCTCACGAATGCCTCAAAGGATTCGCGAAGGTTTTTGGAGGCGATGTTGGAAACATCCACCTTCAAAAGATTTCCGTAATGTTTTAGCTCGATTTGGATGCGTCCTTCTCTCGCTTTGGAAAACTTGGATGCGTTTTCCAATAGTTCATTGATAATTGTAGAAAGTGAATTCGCTTTGGTATCACTTGCTTCATAACAATAAGAATAAAAACCGGCAACAAAATTGGCAGTAAGACCGCATCGACGCCAGTAGGTAGTCATATCAATTGGCTGAAAGATCAATTTTAACTGCCCGTCAGCTGGCAAATTGTCTGGTATCGTTTGAAATTCACCGATTATTTTCGGTACTTTCTCGTTCAAATTCCGCCTCCGTTATTTCCGATACAAATGAGTTTCTAATTTCAATGAAAAACGTACACGATTGGACATGTACTCCGATTGGCAACGAGAGTATACATCCTGCATACCGTCCGGGTGCCCCATAAATGATAACATAGACCAACCTGTCATCATTCCTAAATGAATGGTCGGGTAATCTAATTTCGGTTTGTCGTCATTGCCATCGTTACTCGCAATGAAGTCGGTTCTGGCTTCCAAGGTCAGGCCCAGGTCTTTGGCAAAGCCCGGAACCTTTTCCATCACATACCTATCAGCAGGATGGATTTCTGCGTGTTTTGCAACCATTTCCAAAAGAACGGGAGGCCCTTCGAAAGTTTTATCATTGGGGCAGGTGATGAGTAACTTTCCACCAGGTTTGAGGACTCGGTAGAATTCTTTCATTACCTTTTCAGGCTCTTGAATATGGATGAGAACCATGGAGTTAAATATAAAATCAAAACTGTTGTCCGGGTAATCCAGATTATGCAGATCGCAAACCTTCCAATCTATTTTGGGGTAGGAGAGTTTGCAATATTGAACCATTTCTTCCGAAATATCGCATGCGGACCAAACTAGGTTCGGGTTTTTTTTGGTGAGAAAACTAGCTAAAATTCCCGGACCAGCCCCGGCGTCCAATCCCTTGCCTGACTCTTTTTCAAAATGTATAGAATCAAAGAAAGGATCCAGAAGCAAACGAAACAAGTTTGCTTGAGCGGAGAGTCTGGGCATCTCGTCATGGATGGAAATTTTTTGTGTATAAAAGTTTTCGCTCAAAGTTAAAATCTCAAATCAAACGCGATCTAGCTCTAGAAAAAGAATCCTTTTTTTTTAATTTGGTCAACTGAATTCTCAAAGTTTTTTCGCCAAATCGTTATAATTGTTAAGAATAGACCAATTCCCGTAAAAAGACAAGAAAAATTAGGAAATCGAACCCTGGAAGGCGTATCAAAAGGATCGTTTAGCAGTGGCTAAACTCTCTCCTTACGTTTTTCTAAAAACAAGGGAAGATTACATCCTTCTAAAGAGTTCCGAAAAAACCTGAATCCAGTATTTAAACGGCTCTTGTCTGAATATTTGTTATGTCTCATCTTATTTTGGCACAAATCGAAAGCATATCCTTTCAAAAATAGTCATTCCACCGATTTTGCGACGACTCCATCTATATCGGGTCCATTTGTATACGCGTGCGGGTACACATAGCCGGCAGAAGTAGCGGGGTTTGTAACTGCAGTTGCAGATATCATTTTAATATATTTGAATCCGTTCGTTTGGATATTGGTCTTTGCAGTGTTATTGCAAGCAGGGTTTACTGTGTCCGAGTCACTCAAATCGTCCAAATTGAATCCGTCACCGCCACCTGTAAGGAAACCGCTTCCACTAGCGGTAAACAGTTGGTCCAAAGTGAATAATTTCGAAGTCATGTTGTAAATTACAGGGCGAAGGCCGCCAAAACCGGGCCAGTAAGCGATTTTATTATTGTCGGAGCTCGGAAGACCTCCTCCGAATCCGCTTAAATTAAATCCGCAATATATAGAGCCATCGAAGGAAACTTGAACCACCATCGGGTCAAACGCATAACGATCGCTAGTGTCACTGATCTTGAACGGGTTTTCGTAGACGATGAAATCCGTTCCGGAAACATTTTTTACCGTTTTTCCTCCCCAAGAGAGGATCATTGTAGCACCTGCTCCCGTTAGGTTAAGTGAATACACATCGAGAGAGCCGGATGTTTCTCCACCACCGCAGATTCCGTTGATGGCTTTTGTAGGATCGTTGAATCCGCTCACTGTAGAATTTGCCGAAACTACGGTAGTTGCAATCGGGATATCGGAAGGTAAAGAGGAAGGCGGACAGGTACCGGTGGCAGAGCTGGTAGAGGATGTTTGGGTCAAAAGTAACAATGGTAGTAAATCGGTTTCATTATTCTTTTTTTCCCCCGAGCAAGACAGAAAGAGAATTAGTACAAGTAAATGAATTAATTCTTTAAAGAATGATTTGATTTTAAACTTCATTTTTTTTCTCCGAATGACCCTGTTTTACAAAACAGGGTCAAAAAATTTAGCTTAGTTCCAGCTTGTTGGATTGGAAGATACGAAGAGAGCTTTACTCCATCCGAATCCACTGCATCCGGTTTTAGTCGGATCTGTAGAACTATATGTCGACAGATTGGCATTTTGAGCTTCCGCTAAAGTTGCAAAGTTGGGAAACACAGTGCAATAGTAGAAACATTTTGTAGCAGAGTTTTCACAACCGGTAGAAGTAGGTTCGGTCCAAAGAACTTTCGTGTATTTACTCGGGCTGAATGAATCAGTCGGTGTATATTGATAAATCAGAGTTCGTGCAGAGCTATCAGCAGATATGATTCGCGTATAACTTGAACCAGACGCCCATACTCCGAAACCTGTCGGGTCCTGTGCGATGGAAACATTTGATGTGAAGCTTGTGCAAGTTCCACCGCTGCAAAATCCGCCTTTCCAATAGCCTCGGATTTCTATTAAGGAATTAAGAATTGAGGATTGACCTTGTGCTTGTCCTTGTTGTTGACCGATAAAAAGACCTGTTAGCAAATTCGAGTCTGCATCGGATTTGTTTACTTTTCCTGAATCACAGGCCGTAAAAAGAGAAATTGCCAACATAGCAATCGTTAGTTTTAAAATTGTTTTCATTTAGATTCTCCTAAATCTTTTTTTGAATTTAGGGGAACGCCATTTGGAAATAGGTATATCTTCGTTGTTAAACGAGGAGCCTTGACTTCTAAGTAAGAGAGAGTAAGTAACTTTTTTTCCATTCGGGTGCCCCGATTTAGCCTTCGGGGCCCCTTTACCTATGTCTCTAGAATAGAGTCATAGGTAAGTGTGCAAAGTTCCCATACCTCGGAGTGTTCTTTGCGGGGAAGATCTGGCTTACCATCTAACGAAGCATAGGCTTCATTGACGTATCACAGTTGCGGGTCAGCACAGGGATTGCACCTGTTTCCTCCCTGAAGGATAAGGCCAGATTCGTAACCATACAGTTTTCTGTCAATGTTCAAAATCTAATTAGATTTTGTTTTATCAGAAAGAGATTTTAAGAATGTTACGATGGAATCAATTTCCAAATCGGTCATCGGCCGGCTCATTTCATATTGATTCATTCTTGTTACCGCTTCTTTTAAAGTTCTAACGCTTCCGTCATGAAAATAAGGAGCGGTCAATGTTACGTTACGAAGGGGAGGAACTTTAAAAAAAGATTTATCGTCTTGATTTCCGGTAAACTCGAATCTGCCCAAATCACTCGGATTATAGGAATAAAAAGAATCCAATTTTTTAAACTGAGTGCCGCCTAACAGATATCCGTTATGGCAATTTGTGCAACCCAGATCCAAGAAGGTTTTTAATCCTTGTTTCTCTTCATTATTCAGTGCACGCAAATCCCACTCTATAAAATCATCAAATCTGGATTTGGAAATCAAAGATCTTTCGAAAGCAGAAATAGCTTTTCTCAAAGAATCGATACTGATTGCAGGTGAATCGGGAAAAGCGCTTTGAAATAAGGACGCATAATCGGAGTTATTTTGTAGTCTCAGTAATAATTCCGCTTCCGAAGGCAAAGCCATTTCCAATGAATCGAGAAAAGGCGCTACCGCCTGATCGAATAAACTTTGTTTTCTTCCGTCCCAAAAAATAATAGGAAGATACCCCACGTTGAGAATCGTCGGTGCATTTCGTCTTCCTTCCTGACCGAAGGTGCCACGGGATGTGGATTGACCGTCCATGCCCGCGGAATTTCCATTTAACGGGTGACAGGTGTGGCAGGATTGAACATGATTGAGAGACAAGGTATTGTCTCTGAAAATTTTGTTTCCTAATGTGATCTGTGCCTGAGTGTCCGATTCCGAGCCGGGAGTATTTGCCGGCAATAACCCGATTTTTGCCTTGGCTTCCGCTTGGATTTCCGCTCCGCCGGGCAGTTGGTGCAGATAGGCAATCAATAAGTTTGTACTGTCATTACCTTGATTTTTGCTTCGTGTCGGATCAGGGTTACATGCTGAAAATAAACAAACAAGAGTTAACGACAGAAATATTTTGCAAAACTCTTTGTTGGAATACAACTTCATTTCCAGAAACATAGTAACCAAACAGAGAAAACTACCTAAAATGGTCAAATCATCTTTCTGTCCAATTTTCGATCGTTTACACATTTTGGTGTAAGGATCAGTTTTTTTGTGGAAAAAATTTGCAACCAAGTCACTTTAATTCGTTCGAACGATAGTAATAGGAAGGATAGAGCTTTGTATTATTTAGGCAGATTTCTCGGATTGATATTTATGTGGGCGCTTGTCAAGCCTATGCGACAGATTTACGGACGTAAAAAATGTACGTATGAAAATGAGCATATTCTAAAAGATTTCAAGGGCAAGTCTGTGATTTTGGTTGCCAATCACATCAAACCAAGAAATAAATTTTTGCGTATGGTCACTATGCCTTATGATGCATTTATGATTCGTGCCATGTTAAAGAGACATGGTATTTATACTACAGCGCTTACTAGTTTTGACTCTGGCAAAAAGGGGAAAAAAACTCCTGCACAAATCAGAAAGGAACAATTGGTAAAAGGCATCGTTACTTCTCTTGACCTAATACCGATTAATCGGAATCAGAGCGATCCTGAAACTATCAAAGAGGTTAAGAGGCGCATCAACCTTGGCAATCTCGGCTTGGGTATCTTTCCCGAAGGGACTTGGTTTCGTGGTTTTCGTAAATCCAGACGTTTGCAAGGTGGAATGGCGGTTCTTAGCAAAAGATACAATCTTCCCATTTTGCCGATGTACATTGAGGCTTATAATTTAAATAAACCACTTCGCATCACAATTGGAAATCCGATTTGGGAACCGATGGATGCAAACTTGGTAATGGAATACATTGCCAAAGAGCTTTTGCGGCTGAAAGAAAGAAGAGCGATCGACGTTGGAGTTGATGTAGAGATTGCGGGGAAGGGGAAATAAGTGTGGATTTTGGTATCCCCGCCCTGAATTGGGAGGGGTGAACCACCCGCCACCCAATGGGTTTCATTTAGCATATATCAGGCGATGTTGCAATCTTCTTTTGTAACTTCGGAAATTTTTTGATTTTTAGTTCGCCTTTTTGCCTCTAACGAAGAATGGCTCGTTAGAATGTGTGGTACCTCCCACAAATTCTAACGAGGTGAAGTCCCTTCGAGCAGAGTTTTAAAATAAGAAATCCCTTCTTCTATTGGGTTGTCGCTTCCGCGTCTTTTCTTCAGCATCCCCGTCATATCCAAAACCAAAAGCCCGTACATCCAACCCCACATCATCCGGGCAATCGCAGGATATTCTTTTTTGGGATAACGAATCTCTCCCAATTCAAATCCTTCCCGAAGAGTTTCTAAAAAGAAACGATAACTTTTAGGAAGCTGAGGAAATGCCTTTCTATGTACTGTGTTGTAATCCGTATTGAACATAACTTTGTGAAGTTCTCTGTTTGTACTCGCAAAATAAAAATAAGCGCGGGCAATCGCCGCCAATTTTTGAAAAGTCGTATTTGCGTTTTCATCCGGGATGGATCTTCGTAACATTCCCAGTAGTTCGTCTTCACCGTGTTTGATGAGATCCTTGAGCAGGTCGACTTGGTTTTCGTAATAAGAGTAGGGACTCGCCACACTGCAACCGAGACGATGTGCAATCTTACGCATGGAAAGACCTTCCAATCCTTCTTCCCGAAGAATCAGAAGGGAAGTTTCGCGGATTTCTTCCCGCGAAAGGCTATTTCGAATACGACGTGTACGGTTACCTAATTTCACTAAGGAATCACTACTCTACTTAGATTTTATTTTAAATAGTGAAATGGGAACAAGCCTAATTTCTTATAAAACGGATTTGTGAATTATTATTCTATGAAATCGGAAATGGATATTTCTCGGAAGCACCCGCTAGTTTACATTAACATATGTTTGTATTTCAGGAAGAAAGGTCGAATATTGAATCACTTATATCCGCCCCTTCACTAAATCCCTTAAGATTTTGATTAAACTCCCAGAGCGGAAATCCTTTGAAGCAATCCGGAATCCGAGGAAACAAGACCCTCTTTGATAAACCGGATTGCTTTTTCGATCACATCAGGAGAACGCAGAATCATTTTATGGCCTAGTCCTTCCGTTGAGATGAGCTCTGCAGATTTCCATGACTTTACTACTTCTTCGCCCTTCGAATATGGAACTTCGGTATCATCTTTATCATGAATGACTAAAAGTTTTGTATTCAAATTTTTTCCAAGTTCGGCGGTATTCAAACGTTTTAAAGAAAAATTAAATCTTTTTTCTATTCTTACCCTCATGCTTTCCATAATATTGAAATCGAAATTCATATAATTGCAAAATTCATATCTGAAATCTTCCAATTGTAATGGCGGAGCAATATAAACAGCTCGTTTTACTTCAAGTCCCGTTTCCATCGCTAAGGTTGCGATCGCTCCTCCGAAAGAGTGAGTGAGAAAAGCATAAGGTACGCCTATAATCTGTGTAAGCTGAGTCAAAGCTCTAGCGGAAAGTGGCAAACTGCTATACCTTCCTTGGGAAGCACCATGACCGGGAATATCAAAACTGACTATGGAATAACCTCCAGCTAGCAATGGTTCAACGAACCTGGTTAAATTTCCGCTATGACCATTCCACCCGTGAATCAAAAAAATCAATTCACCCCCTTGGTCCCAATGCCAGTAATGAATTTCCCTGTTACCCATTTGAAAGGTTTTTTCCATTCCGGTGGCTAGAACGTCTTTTTCTTTTCGGGAAGGAAACGATCTTGTAGGTGTAAAGAAGAGGTTCTCAGCTACTGCGCCAAAAAATTCAGGTCTTCTTTTTGCAAAATCCAATTTCCTCTGAACTTGATTTGGAAAAGATCGAACGTTCGTGCTTATTTCTAATTCCATAATTTACTCCTTATATTTGAAATTGCATCTGTAATGTTTTAATTTATTTTTTTGATTTTCATTGTGCCAAAGATCTCTGAATCAGTTCTTCGAAACTTGCTTTGGCCCTTGCTTTTGATTTCGCATCTTGGAAAAACCGATGGTAGAGTTGAAAGCCCAGTACGATTCCCCATAGTTCTTGGATAAATAAATCGGATTTGAATCCGGGTTTTAGGATTTTGCTCTCTTTGACTTCGGATAAAAATCTTTCGATTAACCTCAACAATTCCAATTCCACTTTCAGCAGATAATCTCTTACGACTCCCGGTTTGTCATCGTAGTTGGAAAGACTTCCCAAAACCACGCAACCTCCCGGCAATGCATCTCCTCCGACCCAATCCAACCAGGCAGCAAATAAGGTTCTGATTCTTTTGAGACCGGGCTCCGACTTCAGTGCAGGATAGATAACGTTTCTTCGAAACATTTCCGATCCGACTTTTAGCACTTCGATTTGAAGGGTTTCTTTGGATTGGAATTTACCGAAAATCCCGCTTTTGGACATATTCAGATCTTCCGCAAGAGTTCCTATGGTAAGCCCATCCAAACCTTCCTTGCTTGCGATTTGGACGGCACGGTTCAAAATGACGGATTTTGTTTCTTCGCCCTTGCCCATATTTCAATACGAACGATCGTTCTTTTTTTGTCAAACAATTTTCACATTTCCCGATCGGATTTCTCCTTTTGATAAAAAAACGCCCTTTTGGTTCTCTGGGGAGGGAACCAAAAGGGCATCCAGTGATGAGTCAAAATATGATTCTATTCAGTTACGAATATAATCCAAAGTTGTTAGAAGGCGCCGTTGACTTGCAGATAAGCCATCCCTCCGTCGGTTGCCGCCTTATGTTTTCCCAATATATAGTTGGGGTTGATCCCGAAGCTATTGCTGTTCGCATCATAAGTGAAAAGAGCATTTCGGTAGTTGGTAATTGCACTGCCTGCACGGAGATAGCCTACACCCATCCATATGGATACGTTATCGTTGATTTTACCCATCCAGGTTAAGTCGATCTCGGTATAGATATGTTTTCCCAAAGAATAACTTTGAGTGTATACGTTGTTGGTATAACTTTCCGTACTTCCTTTTGCTGTATCAACGGGTGAAGAATTTGCGGATCCGATCGTTGATACGGAGTTAGCTGCACCGCTGACTGCATACCAAGCATCTTGTTTTTGCGCTTTGTCATTGGCAAAATAGGAAACCTGAAATGTTCCGTATTCGTCGGTTTTATAAGAGATACTTGCACCTTTTGAGATCAGGTTTTTGGTATCTATGTTTTCCGAAATCCCCGCGACAGTATTGAAATAAGGAATCACACCGAATCTTGGGTTGGATAAAGTTTGGAACGTAGAAGCACTGCCATCGGAACGGTTTGCATCTCCGGAAGCATATTGAATCTGGCCGCCAATTCGAAGTTTTTCGAAGAAGGTATAACCTGTTTGAGCGAAATGAAATTGCCCCGTATATTTTTCCCTTTCCGTTTTTAAGTTTTGGTAAGCGGTAGGTAGGTCATAGCCTAACATTTTTTCCCGGATTCTTTTTCCTGTAAAACCTGATTGCCAGGCACTTTCCAAAGTCCAATCCCAGGAAGATCCTTTGGGCAAATTGTTGTTTTCAGTTCGATTGGTTAAACGAAATCCCGCAGTGTACAATTCTTCATTTTGTTTGGAACGATTCATGGCAAGAGGATCGTCTGCGGATGCATTGGGGAGATTGGTCGTGGTGTTGTATGTATTGGGTTTCCATTTGCGAACTACATTGATGCTGTAGACATCCGCAGTCACTGCATCCAGAATTTTGACCGAGCTATAAGTTCCGAATAATGTGGTATCTGTTCCTTTGGATGCGGAATTGAGAGTGGGATCGTTTGCGGAAATAACTCCGTTCGTTCCGCTTTGGGTCCAAAAAGGTCTGGCTGCAAACAGATGGACTTTGAAATCTGAACGTTCCAACATGATCCTTGCACCGTCATAGGACAATCCGTTGATCGTCCAGTTACCACCACCTATCATCCGTTGGTCGCCATAGGCCCAAATCTGGCGGCCTACTTGAACTTTGATATCCAGAGGAAGTTTTTTCAGCATGAGAAACGCTTCTCTGATATCAGTGCTATTCAGAGCTGCATTGCTCTGTCCTGCGGCAATTTGAGTCGGAGTGTTATTGAAAAAATTGGCCCGGATGTCTCCGGAGGAGGCGGGAGCTTCCCCTCCCCAAACTCTTGCATCCTGCACTGTTACTTTTGCAGATACATAAGGACTAGGATCAAATAGAAAGAAAATGGAAGTGGTTTGAACGGCTCTATCTATCACTTCTTTATTGGATTTATCAAAATTGAGATTGTTTCTGGATTCGAAACGGGGACGAAGATAAGCACCCACTCTCAGAACATCGTTGATCCAGAGAGATTCGGATTTGTTGACCGACTTGGCAAGTTCAGGCTCCACAAACATATGTCTGGCAAATTCCGGGTCGATTCCTTTCTCTATCATGGGGGATTTGTATTTTTCTTTCGCAGGCGGCGCTGTTGTTGCCGGTTCTTCTGCGCCCAAGGAAAGAGTGCAAATCAGTAATGCACATAGAATAATGCCGGGAAAAGAGAGCGGGGAAGGAATTTGTTTAAGATTCATTGTATCTCCAGAATTATAAAATTAGACAATCTGTTTTGTCCAAAAATATAAACTTAGACAAAGTTATTGTACTTGTATAATTTTGCCAAACTTTAAAATCAGTCGATATGGGATGGCTCGGAACAAAATGAATTGGCGAAATAGGATTTCACTTTCCTTATTTGCAATTTTCTCCATGAGCTGTGGGGACTTGGGACCAAGCGGGGAGTTTGATCAAAATATATCCAAGCAGGTTGAATATCGTTACGATGGTCACCTGAGCCTTAAGTCCTGTTCCTTGGATTCCATCGAGGAATTGAAGCGGGTTGAATGGCACAAGAACTTGGGTAGCTCCGTTCGTTCCAGAAGAAACCCCAGGGGAAATTGGCTTCGTTTTACTTTATCAAATCCTTCCGAATTGGTTTTGAAAAGAACCATTTTGGTTCAGTGGATCAATGTCCCTGTAGCCGAACTTTGCTCCGAGTCTAGAACAGGGGAAACAGAGGATTCCTTCAGCGGGTATTCTACCGAGTCAGGCCTTTTTGGATTATTATCCCCTTATCCTCATTTCAATATTGATCTTTTACCAAAAGAAACCAGAACATTCTATCTACGAATTGAATCGAATGAAGACTTAAATTATCCGATTCGGTTGATGTCAGGAACCGGTTATTATTGGTTTAAGCAGTTTCGCTGGACTGGTTTTATACTTTTATTCATTATGATGGCTGTCTTTCTGGTTTGGGCAGGGATCAATTTTCGCAAGAAACAAAGATTTGTTTATATCGGTTTAAGCATTCATTATAGTTTATTCACTCTGCTTGTTTATTTCATCCACGGCAAAGAGTTTGCGGATGTTTTCGGGAATGAAAACAATCTGTTTCGTCATGCTTATTTTATTTTACTTTGTCTGAATCATTTTGCTTTTTCCGCTTATCTACTGTTATGGGATCATTTTCAATCGGGAAATTTGACTAGCTCCAAGACATTTTGGCTTACTTCTTTATCCGGTCTCGCTTACCTATTGGTTCCCGTTTCTCAGTTTTGGTACGAACATCGTATCTTGTTACTGTCCTTCGTATTCGGATGGATGATTTTTTATTTTGTAAAAAGCCATTTTGCGTTAATGATTTCCAATCATCGGAATAAACTGGGTTACGTAACTTCTTGGGGAATATTTCTGTTTTTCTTTTTTCTGATGACTCTTTTTCATTTTGATTTTTATCCTTATCATTTTTTCACAAACTTCGGTGCAATCTTCTATCTTCCTTTTTTCACATCATTTGCATTTTTACAGGTGGACAAAATGGAAACAGATACTTCACAAATCATTAAAAAATCGAATTTAACCCAGATCGATGTGGTTCAGGTTACTTCCGATTTGAAAGAGATGTTGGAAAAGGATAAGATTTTCCTTTCGGAAGATTGCAACGAGGAACAAATTGCTCAATCTTTAGGAATCGGATATCACCAGTTAAGTGAACTTGTAAATTCGGAATTCAAAATGAATTTTCCTTCTCTGCTGAATTATTACAGAGTTTTGGAATCGAAACAATTATTATTACAAGAACAAGGTAAGAATATTTCGGATATAGGGAGAGAGGCTGGGTTTGGATCTCGGTCTGCTTTTTATTTGGAGTTTAAAAAACAAACCGGTATCAATCCAAATGAATACCGCAAACAAGAATTAGGGCAAAAGACAAAAGTTAAGCGAATTAATTAAGAAAAAGTAAGTAATCAAGGATTGTTTATGACAAGTACATCTATACCTGATGATGGTCTACAAGGTTTAAGGAAAAACTGGAAATCGGATTTAATATCCGGCTTCATTATTTTTTTAATCGCATTGCCGCTCTGTTTGGGAATCTCTCTTGCTTCCGGAGCTCCTCCGATGGCAGGACTTTTCTCCGGAATCGTGGGGGGACTCATCGTTTCTCTCTTCAGTGGTTCTTATGTTACGATCAACGGACCTGCAGCAGGTCTCATTGCCGTTGTTCTTCATTCCATTACCGTGCTTGGTGGTGGCGACAACCGATTGGGATTTGAATACACTCTTGCGGTGATTGTGATCGCCGGTGCCATTCAAATCGTTTTGGGACTACTGAGAGCGGGGAACCTAACGGTTTTCTTTCCCATCTCCGTTGTTCACGGAATGATGTCTGCTATCGGTATCATCATTATATCCAAGCAGTTCTATGTTGCTTTGGGAATCACTCCTGTGGCAAAAACGATCAGTGGATTGATTTTGGAAATGCCGTTCAGTCTGAGTAAAATAAATCCGAAAGTTGCGATCATAGGGATTTCGACGATTCTTGTTTTGGTCTTACTCGGTAGAATCAAAAATGCTTTTATTAAAAAACTTCCGGCTCCTCTGATTGCAGTAGTTATAGGAGTGGTGCTCGGGATTGTATTCGATTTGGAAGACGAACATTCGTATTCTCTTATGGATCAAATCTACAAAATCGGCCCTACAAGCCTCGTTACTCTTCCTGCACATATCACTGACGGAATCATTCACCCTAACTTTGATAAGATCGGAACCGGGGTTTTCTGGCTGATGGTAGTTACGATCGGACTCATTGCAAGTATCGAATCTCTTTTGACTGCATCCGCCATTGACAAAGTAGATCCATATCGCAGACGTTCCAATATGAATAAGGAACTCGTAGCGAAAGGTATCGGTAACTTTTTTCTAGGATGGATCGGTGGTTTGCCGATCATTGCGGAAGTCGTCAGATCATCGGCTAATATCAATAACGGGGCAAAAACAAGATGGTCCAATTTTTTCCACGGTGTGTTCTTGCTCGTGTTCATTGTTCTGCTGCCCGGACTGATTCATAAGATCCCTTTGGCATCTCTTGCCGGGGTTTTGATTATGGTCGGGGTAAGACTTGCTTCACCGGCTGAGTTCATTCATGCTTATAAAAAAGGTTGGGATCAAATCGTTGTATTTCTCGTCACTGTTTTCTTTACGGTTTTTGAAGACTTGCTCGTGGGTGTAGGTGCCGGTATTGTTACAAAATTGATCATCCAACTGATATTAGGTGTTCCTTTGCGCAATATGTTTGTTTCCGATGTGGAGATAAATGAAAAGGCAGATTCTTATACTTTGCATATTCGCAAAGCATTGATTTTTTCAAATATGCTGAGTGTGAAAAGAACCCTAAACAAACTGCCGAGAGGAAAGTCGATTGAAATCAAATGCGAGTCATTGAAATTTGCAGGGTATTCCGCACTGGATTTTTTGAACGATTTCAAAAACGATTATGAATCCGATGGCGGAAAGGTAATCATTTCCGGAGTGGACGATCTGAAACCGATTTCCAATCACCCTCAGTCATCCAGAAGGTTGGTCTGAGTCGATAAAGATTTTACAGATCAAAAATAGATTGTCAAAAATCTAAGTTTTGCATAGGATTAGCCCGGCTCTAACCTATGCAAAACCTTCGAGTAGCATTTTTCCGATTCAGGATTCTTTTTTTCTTATTACCGATCTTTCTTTTTTCTCCGAACCTTCTGATTTCAAAAGAAGTTCCGAAACTTTCCTCCCATATCATTGACGAAACCTGGACTTTAACACCCGGATTTGAAAAAGAAATTAACGATCTCCTAGTTCAACATGAAAAAGAGACTTCCAATCAAGTCGTGGTCTTACTTACCTCTTCTTTAGAAGACGAAAATCTGGAAGAATACTCTCTTCGGGTCGCGGAGACTTGGAAGCTAGGCCAGAAAGGAAAGGACAACGGTGTTTTGTTATTCATCGCCAAGGATGATAGAAAACTCAGAATAGAAGTCGGTTACGGATTGGAAGGTACTTTAACGGATGTTTTGTGCCATAGAATCATCGAACAGGAAATCAAACCATCTTTCAAAGCAGGTGATTTTGAAGAAGGGATCCGAAATGGTGTTCATAAAATATTAGATGCTATTGCGGGAACTTATACGATTCCTCCTCCCAAGGACTATTCTTATTTGGGACCGTTTGCTTTTTTGGGAGAGATGGACGGAGGTGGGGAAAACATACCTATTACCGTAAGAATTTTCGGTAGCATTTTCGTTTTTGGGATCTTGGGAATATTCACTTATCTTGCTGCCAACATTCCTTTTTTCGGTTGGGTTCTTTATTTTTTTCTATTTCCTTTTTGGAGTCTTTTTCCCATCGCCTTACACGGACCAGATATCGGCATTAGCATTTTTCTGATTTATGCAATCGGTATAGGTTTATGGAAACTTTATCATCTGCTTACACCACATGGTAGAAAGCGAATGAAAGAAAAGGAAAGTTCATTCGGCAGTTCCGGTGGGGGAAGTAGTTCTTCTTCTGGTGGCGGTTGGAGCAGCAGTAGCAGCGGCAGTAGTAGTTTCGGAGGAGGCGGTGGTAGCTTTGGAGGTGGCGGAAGTTCGGGAAGCTGGTAATATCTATCAACACTATCGACCGATTCCGAGTGATAATTTTAAGATGGATTCTTTCCCATGTTTTAAAATTCTAGAAAGGGACTAAAAATAACGGATTGTCTTCTTTCGTTATTTGGGAACCTCCCTTCCTAAACTTGGGTAAATAACATAGTGAATCTTTTCTTATTTCGAAAATCAGTATATATTGGTATTTCTTTATTCGGCTTTGTCTCGTTGCAGGCGGAAGCAATCACGCTTGTATCTCTTTGGAAAGACGCACTTCGCGGAAATCCCGATCTGGCTTTTTCCAAAGCGGAATTGGAGAAAGCGGTCTTTCAATATGAAAAAAGTTATGCCGGGTACTTACCTACGCTTACGGCACAAGCATCTGCAAGACAATTGACAAACAACTTCAGCGGATCGGGAACTTTGGTTGATCCGAATGTCACTGCAAACCAATCGCAAGGAAACTCTTCAAGTAGCACTGGAACTCAATCAAACAACAGCTCCACAGGAGCATCAAACAGATATTCTGTGGGGTTGACTGCCAACCAAAATCTTTTTGCAGGGTTTAAGGACAAAAGTTCCGTCGATCAGGCAGATGCTCTGGTGCAGGCCGCAAAACAAACATTAGAAGATACAAAGATCAGAATCTCATATGAATTGAGAAATGCATACGCGCAAGTCTTATATGCAAAAAGTTTGGCCTCTTTAAGCACCGAAATTCTGGAACGCCGCCAGAGAAACCGTAACTTGGTCAAACTTCGTTACGAAGGCGGAAGAGAGCACAAAGGATCTTATCTGATGAGCGAAGCCGCAACAAAGCAGGCGGAATTCGAATTGGAACAATCCAAAAGAACGGAGTCCGTCAATTTTGCGGAACTGAAACGTATTCTTTCCGTAGAAGACGATAAAATGAAATACCAGTTAGCTGGTGATTTAATGACACCATCCGTGCCTAAATTGGAAAACTGGGAAGAATTTGTTGCAGGTCATCCTCAGTTGATGGCGGAACAGGCGAAGGTAAGAGCGGCACTTGCGGGAGTTTCCGTAGCGGAAAGCAAGTTTTATCCAGATATAAGTATGAGCGCAACGATCACCCGCCAAGACGATGTTTGGTTGCCAAAACCGAAAACATATTCTTTCGGATTGAATTTCAGCTATCCTATATTTAACGGAGGCAGGGATTATTATGATGTGAAGATTGCACGAACGGAACATGAAAAGTCAGTTCATCAAAGGGATAGCAAAAGAAATTCGCTTACATTCTCCTTGCAACAGTCCTATCAGAATTTAAGAAATGCGATTGATAATGTGGAAGTATTGGAAAATTACTTTCATGCGGCGGAGACTCGGGCAAAGATCGCCCGTTCGCAATATTCAAACGGGTTACTCAATTTTGAAAACTGGGACATCATCGAAAATGATTTGATCAACCGGGAGAAGACCTTGCTCACCGGCAAAAGGGAAGCAGAGCTTGCCAATGCAACCTGGCTTCGTAATATTGGTAAGAGTATTTCCAATGAATAAAAAATGGATTTTCCTAATTTCTATTTTAACTATTGCTTTTTCTACATTCGTTTATTTTAAATTCTTTGACGGAAAAAAATCCGGAGTCAGTTACCAACGTCATACTGTTAAACGGGGGGATCTGAAAGTATTTGTGCGGGCTTCGGGAACTGTACAACCGCAAAATCGTTTGGAAATCAAACCGCCGATCGCAGGAAGAATCGAATCCGTTTTGTTGGAAGAAGGAAATACAGTTTCCAAAGGTAGAATTCTTGCCTGGATGAGCTCCACGGAGAGGGCGGCACTACTTGATGCGGCAAGGGCCAAAGGGGCCAGTGAGTTGAAAGAATGGGAAGATCTGTACAAACCCACGCCTGTGATGGCACCACTTTCAGGCCTTGTCATTGCAAACAATATCCGCACCGGTCAAACTGTAACACAACAGGATATTTTATTTGTACTGTCTGACGCTTTACTTGTACAAGCAAAAGTGGATGAAACGGACTTGGCTCGTGTTAAAAAAGGACAGAAAGCGTTACTTACCATTGATTCTTTCCCCGGCGAACCGGTGCTAGGCTTTGTTTCCCATATCGCTTATGAAGCCATCACTGAAAATAATGTGACTGTCTACACTGTGGAAGTGAAACCTTCCCGCGTTCCCGACTTTTTTAGAAGTGGAATGTCATCCACAGTCGATTTTATTTTTGCGGAAGAATCAAACATTCTCCTGATCCCGAACGAATCCATTTTAAAAGAGAATGGAAAATCTTTTGTGTATTCCCCTGACCATGAGAAAGAATCTTCCCCGTTGAAAAAAAAGATTGAGATCGGTCTGTCGGATGAAGGTTTTACCCAGGTGAAAGAAGGTTTGTCAGAGGGAGAGGTGATATTGATTCAAAAGATAGCACCTAAAACCAAACAACCGCAAAGCGGTGGTCCTTTTCAGGGACCGCGCATGCCTTCCAGGAGATGACCTTTTGGATGTCATCAAAATCACCAATCTCGTAAAGACATATAACGCCGGTTCGATTCCATTTTCCGTATTGGACAATGTTTCCCTTTCCATCCAGGAAGGAGAATTTGTCGCTATCATGGGAGCCTCCGGTTCCGGAAAATCCACCCTTCTGCAAATCTTAGGCTTGTTAGACGGATTTGATTCCGGCTCGTATGTGCTTTTCGGAGAAGAGGTTTCCAAAAAGACCGGGGACGAACTTTCTTTTCTCCGTTCCAGTCGGATCGGATTTATTTTCCAACAATTTCATTTACTCGCAAGGACTACTGCTTTGGAGAATGTCGGTTTGCCCGGATTGTATTCGGGTTCGGATCAAGGACAAGAAAGAGCTTTTTCTCTTTTGGACAAGGTGGGTTTGGGAGACCGAGCACACCATAAACCGAATGAACTTTCGGGGGGACAGCAACAGAGGGTAGCGATCGCAAGATCTTTGTTCAACGGTCCAGGACTTATTTTTGCGGATGAACCGACGGGAAATCTGGATTCCAAAAGCAAATTGGATATCATGATGGAACTGTCCAAACTCCACAAAGAGGGCAAAACGATCGTTATGGTAACTCACGAACACGAAATGGCGGAGTACTGCGATCGTTTGATTCATTTTTCCGACGGAAAGATTGTCAAAGAGGAAAAAAGGAATCGAACCAAAAAAACAGATTCCTTTTTCAGTTTTCCTCATTCCCAAAGAAAGATTTCTTCCATTTTATTCGGATCCCTCCGCTCTGCCGTAAAAACACTGATTGCGAACAGAGCCCGATCCTTTTTGTCCGCGCTTGGAATTTTATTCGGAGTGGCAGCTGTTATCGCAGTGATTGCATTAGGTGAAGGTGCCAAAAAAAGTATCGAAGACCAGTTCAATTCCATGGGTTCCAATTTGCTTATCGTAAGAACAGGCGGCTCCAGGTCAGGCGGAGTTTCTTTGGAAGCAGGAAGCGTGGCAAAGATTGATTTGGGAGATGTGGAAGCCATTAAACGAAAATTAGTTGGTGTCCTGAATATCAGCGGTACGATCACGGGCCGTGGTCAGTCAGTGCATCAGAATCGCAACTGGAATACTATGATTATGGGAGTTCAGCCTTCCTATGGAGTATTGCGCAATTCATTGCCTACTGTGGGAAGATTCTTTACGGAAGAGGAAAACAATCAGAGAAGTTTGGTCGCTTTGATCGGAGCCACAGTGTTACGGGAATTGTTCGGAGAAGCGGATCCTCTTGGAAAATACATTAAAATCAATCGGATTCATTTTAAGGTGATTGGAATCCTTCCTGAAAAAGGAAACGGTGGGTTTAGGGACCAGGATGATGTGGTTTTGATTCCCATGCAAACGGCACTTCGCAGAGTGATGAACCGGGACAGTATCGATTCGATTGAAATGGAATTGGATCCGAATATCGATCGTGATATTTTTTCGTCCGATCTAAGAACGTTATTGCACCAGAGGCATAATACAAATGAAACCATGGGGAATTTATTTCAAATCATGAGTATGGCCGATATCCAAGCTGCTGTTTCGGAAACAAGCCAGACCATGTCTTCTCTTCTTATGGGAATCGCAGGAATTTCTCTTGTAGTCGGTGGAATCGGAATTATGAATATTATGCTTGTTTCCGTCAAAGAAAGGACACGTGAAATAGGTTTGCGTAAGGCACTAGGCGCCCGCAACAACGATATTAGGATTCAATTTTTAATTGAATCCGTCTTAGTAAGTCTCATTGGTGGAGGAGTCGGGGTTTTTATAGGGGTGTTTACCATTAGCATGTTACAAGAGTTCGCCGGTTGGACTGCGATGATTACCTCTTCTTCCATTGGAATTTCTCTTTTATTTTCCACGACAATCGGAGTTTTGTTCGGTTGGTGGCCTGCTGAACTTGCTGCAAAACTAAATCCTATCACTGCATTAAGATACGAATAGATGAAATACAAAGCCTTACCCAGAAGAGAACCGAAACAAGTTCGTTCCAAAGAACGTGTCCAAAAAATTTTGGATTCCACCATTCGATTATTGCAGGATGTGGGTTACGATTCGATTACCACGGACGCGATTGCTTTGGAATGTGGGATCTCTGTGGGTTCTTTGTATCAGTTTTTTCCAAACAAAGAAGCCATACTGTATTCTTTGGCGGATGCAAGTTATATCAACATACACGATTATTTTTTCTCTTTGGTAAGAGAAGAAATGAAAACTAGGAAAAAATTCGATGAAAAACTGATCGAACAATTGTTACTGATGTTTGAAAAGTCGCTTGTAGAAGTGAAATGGTATCATACGATTGAATCTATCGTTCACACCCATCCTGAACTGCAGAAGCTGGATCAAGAGAGCAATATTAGATTTGCGAGCTCGCTTGTAAACGAACTGCTTTTACCTCTTTTTCCCAAATTGAAAAAGCAGAAAGCTATGGATGTTGCTTTTATTTCAGTAGAAGCGGTGGATTCCGTATTCAAATCTTTGTTGCGGGAATCGAAAATTTCCAAGATGAGAAAGAAACAAATCCTCGCGGAACTCGGCCGATTCTTATATTCCTATTTCAGCCAGCTAAAATAACCTTCCCGATCCGAAACTTATAAAAAGCTCCAATTTTTCATTGACTTAATTGCAGGAGAGTTTTAAATTCTGATAAATGTGAGGGATACCTCATATTTGGGGAAAGCCTGTATGAAACTCTATTTTCTTTTACCTGCAAAGTTTCTACTATTTATCCTTCTCGTAGGCACAGTTGCTTGTAAATCGGATGAATCCGGGAACGTTCCTTTTGTTCATGTCACAATGATGGACAACACGTTTTATCCACCGGTGATTCGGACTTCGAAAGGAAGTAAGATTCGATTTGTAAATGAAGGGAACAACCCTCATAATGCTGTGGCATTGGATAAATCTTGGACAACGGAAACTACTTATGGTCAGTCCGCGATGTTTCGCGGCGCACAGACGGACGTATATTACCCGGAAGAAGGAGTGTTTCCTTATTTCTGTACTTTTCATGCATCTCCGGACGGTAAGGTGGGAATGACAGGGGTTGCCGTTGTAGGGAATGCGGTTTATTCTTCACAAACTAATGCAAGTAAGTCGAAAATTTCCAAAACCTGGTCCGGTGTAACTCGTAAGGTCCCAAGCCAATATCCTACGATTCAAAATGCTGTTGATGCGGCCCTTCCGGGAGATTTGATCCTGATTGCAAAGGGAATTTATAAAGAAGAAGTTGTGGTAACTACGCCTTCCCTGGTGATCCGGGGAGAAGATCGTGCAGAGACCATCATCGACGGTGAGTTTTTGCGCGGCAACGGAGTCATGGTGGTAGGTGCGGATGGAGTGGCTGTAGAGAACCTAACGGCACGTAATGCTACATTGAACGGAGTGTATTGGACCGGCGTAAAAGGATACCGCGGATCTTACCTTACCGCTTATAACAACGGTGACTACGGACTCTATGCTTTTGATTCCGTGGATGGACTTTTGGAACATTCATTCGCTTCGGGATCTCCTGATTCGGGCATCTACATCGGACAGTGTAATCCATGTAAGTCGATTATCTACGATGTGATTTCGGAAAATAATGCTCTTGGGTATTCAGGTACCAATTCCAGCGGAGACCTTTATCTGTTATCTTCCATTTGGAGAAGAAACCAGTTGGGAATCGGACCGAATACATTGGATCGGGAATTGCTTCCTCCTCAAAAAAGTATTGTAGTGAAAAAGAATTTGGTCTATGATAATAATAATTATAATGCACCTTCCAAAAGGCTGGAAGTTCCTTCCATCGGAAACGGAATTGGTGTGTTAGGTGGTCTGGAAAATCTGGTTGAGGGAAACGTAGTGTTCAATCATAAAAACTACGGAATCCTGGTGACTCCGAATATCGATGAGAACATTTGGATTTCCAATAATAATAAGATTAAAAATAACATAGTTCTGTCTTCAGGAAGAGGGGATATCACCATGAGCGGGCCTGTGAGTGTTGGAAATTGTTTTGAAAACAATACCATTTCCCAGTCGAGTCCTCCTTTTTTGGATACCTTGCAACCTTGCACGGGGATTCGATACCCACTAACGGGCGATATGTCCTCTACGATCGGTCTACTTGCACTTTTCGTTCAGGCAAATATGGGAGATTTTGAACTTGCTTCCTATAAAAATCAACCCATACCTCCGAAACAAAAAGAAATGCCAAAAGACCTATTGGCAAAAATCGAACCGGCAAACGATGTATTCGAAAAGAACAAGTATCTGATTGATAAGGCGGAACTTCCTCCGGAGACCAAACAAGAATTAGAAGCTTTTGAAAAATCTTCCAAATTTCATGTTTCCGCATTCCGAGTGCATTATCCTGCAACTTTCAAAACATGGTTCTTCCATATTTTCGGATATCTATTGCCGTTTGGAATTTTTGCTTCTTGGACAGGTCTTGCCCTCTTGGACAAATTGAATCGAAAAGGTTCCTCGGGATTGAAAGCGGATCTGTCATTTTGGGTGATTTTACTTCTGCCTTTTATTGGCGCTTTATTCATTCTTTTTTCCAAGGAAAGCCTGGTATCCAAAAAAGTACGAAATACTGTCGTCTTCGGAGGAATCGGTTTGTTTTTATCAATTTTAGTTATGACCATCTATGCAATGTTTGCTGTGACTGGACCTGCGGTATAATAAGGAGATTCAATATGGAAACTACAATTTCAACACCCGGAGCTTGGACTTATTTTATAGGTTCTTATGCTTACTATTTACCTTTCGTTTTAACATCCATTTGGGCACCGATCGCACTTTTTGATCTTTCCGGAAAAAAAGATCTCTCAAGTTCCAAGATTTATCTTTGGGCTCTTGCGATACTCATTGTTCCTATTTTCGGAGGTGGCGCCTATCTTTTATTCGGCGAATCTGGCTTTGATAAAAAATTTCGTCTGACTGCGGTGCTTGGCGGACTTGCGGTTTTACTTGTTGTTTGGATTTTAAGTATTTTATCTCAAATATAATTCGGATTTTATACTAGGGAAACGGTCTTGGATCGTAAAAGTTTTTTAACCACTCTCGGTTTCGGTCTTTCCGGGTTCATAGGGGCTTTGTTCGGCTCCTATTCCCGGAAAGACGGATCAAGCTATGGCGGGAACGGAGAAATCTGTTCTTCCCCGACTGCTAATGTCAGTAATGCGGCGAACCTACAACCGACCTCGAACCTCTATGGTGGAGGCACGGGAGGTGGAATAGGAGCGAATGGAAGTTTGAGAGCCACCAATTCCTACGGGAGTATGGCTCACCCTCCTTTTCATATTACAAATGAGTATACGGAAAGGTTTTATTTTCCTCCTAATTTTAAAACTTCCAATTTAAAGACAAAAAACTTTGAATTGAATGTCTTTCCTTTGAATGTGGATATTGCACATAACGTATCTTATTCGGCATGGACGTTTGACGGATTGGTTCCGGGTCCGATTCTTCGTGCCAGATTGGGAGATGATCTGATCATCAAGGTTAAAAATTCAAGCCCCGACCCTCACTCACTTCATTTTCACGGAACTCATGATCCCGGAGAAGACGGTTGGGAACCGATTGTTTCCTTTGGGGAGAAGACTTATAAAATCAAAGCAGGTCCCGTTGGGCTTCATCCGTATCATTGTCATGTTCCTCCTCTGACGATACATACAGCCAAAGGTTTGTTTGGTGCTTTGCTTGTCGATCCTCCGACTCCGAGGCCAGCAGCCCATGAATTTGTACTTACTTTTTCAGGTTGGGATACGAGAGGAGCGGGTAAAAACGATTTTTATACCTGGAATGGGGTGTCCGGACTTTACGACCGTTATCCGATAAAAGTTCCTGCGGGAGAAAGAGTTCGGTTTTATATTCAAAATCTTTTGGAATTGGAACCGGTTTTTACATTCCACCTGCATGCCCAAACTTTCGATATCATTCGGAATTTAGGAAGCACAAAACCGGACGGACATTCGGATGTGATCACTCTAGGTCCTACGGAAAGAGCTGTGATCGAATTCACTTTGCCGAAAAAAGGTCGTTATATGTTTCATCCTCATCAAACTCATATGGCTGAAAATGGAGGAATGGGTTGGATCGTCGCTATATGAGTTTTTTTTCGAAACCAACACTGTGGAAATATTCCGCTTTGCTACTTGCTTTTATATCTGTCTTTCACTGTAAAAATCAGTTTTCTACCGGCAATAAACTTCCAGATTCTTTTTTAAATTTAAAATTGGTAAATCCCGAAGGACAATCTTTAGATCCGAAGTTTTGGACTAATAAAAAATCCGTATTGTATTTCGGATTTTCCCATTGCCCGGATATGTGTCCGATGGCACTTACCAATTTAGGAAGAGCATCACAAATATTAGGTGATAAAAATAAGGAATATCAATTTGTTTTTATCACTCTTGACCCAGATCGGGATGCTCCCGGGGTTCTTAAAAATTATATCAACCGATTTCCCGGCAAAAATCTGACTGCCCTTTCTCCCGATTTGGAAAGCCTGAATAAAATTGCAGATCTATTCGGTATAATCCGTAAAAAAATAAAAACAAGCGGATCTTATGCGATAGATCATTCCAATTTGATTTATGTAATCGATGAAAATCTGAACCAAATTGTGAAAATGCCAGGGGGAACCTCGGCTACCGGGATCGCTACGAGTTTAAGAGAATCGGGCTCTCCGAAATAATATCTTCTATTTCCAAACTGATCCTGACTCCGCTCGGGAAATTTTGCACAATTTCGAAATGGGTTTTCTCATACAAATGTTCGATTCTCTCTTTGATATTTCCTAATGATCTTTCCCAAAGTTTATTCGGGTTGGATAGAATTTCTTTGCTCAGTCCCGCTCCGTTATCATAAACCAATAATTGAAATTTTCCTTCGGGAGTCAGACTTGCTTTGATGTGGATCAACCAATTAGACTTGGCTGAAGTTCTAAAACCGTGTTTGAAAGAGTTTTCAACTATCGGCTGTAATACGAGAGGAGGAAGAAATACGTTTTTGAAATCCCCTTCTTTCCGAAATTCAATCCGAACCGTATCATAAAACCGTAATTTTTGCAAGTGAAGGTAATCGTCCGTGAATTCCCATTCTTCCTCAAAAGGAATCAGATCCCTATCCGTTTTGTCCATGAAGTATCTGTAATTATTTGCCAGTCGGAGAATCGCATCACCGATTAACTCCGGTTTAGTTTTATGAAGTGCATGGATTGTGTTTAACGAATTGAATAAATAATGAGGACTCATCTTCGATTGCAAAGTCTTTAGTTGCGCTTCCTTCAGGGATTTTTCCGCCTTTAAAAGAGTCGCTTTATATTCTTGGATTTGTTGCCCATTGGAAAAGATTGATTTTTCGAGAGATAGTCCTTGTGCAAAAACACCTATCAGGATTCCCCAATATGTAACCGGAATTCTGCTGGAGTCATTACTCAAAGTAATATAAATTTCTATAATCACTAAAAATAGCACGATGATAAAACTGATACAATGTCCGAGACCCAACTCGTCTCCTTTCCTCCAAGCATGATAGGAGACAATGATCGGTCCGAGTATATTAATGATTGTTAAAGAAATGAAAAAAAAGCGAACTTGGATGAAAAACTGAAGTAATTCCGGTGAGCGATCAATTTGAAGACCTAAGATAGAATTGAAAATAGCCATCGCAAGATTGATATAAATGAGTATATTGAGAATATTCCATTTCCCGGCTCCGAAAAGTCTACGTAGACCGGAGTGCATCGAAATAAATACGAAATTCGGTACGATCATGGAAATCAAAATCAAGGCTTCACTATTATCCAATATGAATCTGATAAAATGATTTCTCGTTATCTCGGTTAAACCCACTAGGAATGAAAAAATGGCTAGATCGATCAGTTTGTAATATTTTTTTTTGTATTCAATAAAATAAACTAATGCACATAAGGTGCCGACTACAATGAAAAAACTGGAAAATATAATGGGAAGCAGATTGATTTTTGCAAAATTTTTATAAATGGAACTTTGCGAATCGATACGATTATCGAAGGCGGTAAAACCGAATAAAAATCCTTCTCTATGTAAAAATCGAACATAATAATATTCGGTTGGAATGTGGTTCAGTTTGATCCAGCTGAACTCACCTTGCAATTGCGAAGGCAACTTTTCGCTAAAATCCATCTTTCCGCTTTGAAACAAAAGTTCGCCCGAATCATTGAAAACTTGAAAATTGGCTCCTACATGTTCGACTAAACAGTAGGGATCAGGTATTTGATCGATATTCTTGGCTTCGAATCTCATCCAGATATACGAATTTTGGGCGATCTCCTGCAAATCGTTTGTGTCTGCCCAGAGTTTGAGTGTTCTCCAATTCAGGTATTTGATTTTTTTAAAATCATAGGAATCTCCGGTCGCTTCCAGATCATGCGCTATGTATTCCGAGTCCGCAGTGATGTTGATATAATGATGAGAAGTTTCTTTGGGAGTTCTATGTTCAAACCACAAATTAACATTGAAATAGGTTTGAGCTACAAATAAAAGTATGCCTATTAAACTGATGAAAAGTGCAAAAATAGACAGATATGGCTTGTCTAATAAATAAGATCGAAGCCAATCCGTTATTTTTTCCAAATTCAATTAATCCTCTAATGAGAATACTATCGGCATACGATGGGACATTTTTCTCGGTTGTCCTTGCACATAACCAGGGCTAAATCTTACTCGATGGATGATTTTCATCGCAGCGTCTTCAAATCCGTATCCTTGTTTGCCGGAAACGATTTTTGCAGATTGCAATGTTCCGTCCTCATTCACCTGCACAAGAACTATGACGGTTTTTTCCGTAATATTCGCTGCTTTTGCCTGGGGAGGAAAATAATCACGAAGATTAAAATCAATAATGGCAGTTGGCGTCTTGTCTCCGTTATATGAAAATAGGTATCCGTCTTTGTCGGTTCCGTTTCCTGCAAGTTGATTCGGGTTGATGTCCGAGTCATCGGGTGCGTCGTTCTTATCTTTGCTTGTGCCTTCCACCCATTCCTGTTTTTCCACGGGAGCCGGTGAAGAAGTTCCTCCTATCAATTCGGGAGGAATTTCTTCAAAGTTAACATCCACATCTTCAAACTCCGATGTTTCCAAAGGTTCTTCCGTCTGCATCTGGCTGATTTTATAACCTGCATACGTCCCCGTATGAACAAACAAACTGAATGCTAGACATAGATGAAACAGTCTTTCCTTATTGTCCTTTAAGGACTGGAGGAATTGGGAAATATAATCCTTGTAAGTTTTCATTTTTTTACACTAAGTGCAATTTTCGTAACGCCTGCTTTGCGAATCACTCCCATCAGATCAGTAATTTTTCCATAGGGAAGATTTTCGTCGGCGGAAAGAGTGAGACGCATATTTGGTCTGATTTTAGAGTCTCTCTCCAGGTTTTTTACAAGAGAGGAAATTGTACTTTCCTTTCCTTCTAAAAAGATAACACCTGTTTTTGTGATGGCTACTTGGACTGATTCGGCAACATTCGGGTCAGCTGCTTGTACTTTCGGTAGATTGATATTCAAACTTTCCTTTTTCAGAAAATTTGCCGTTACCATAAATATAACCAGGAGAACCAATATCACATCCACCATCGGTGTGATATTTATGCTTCCGATTTCTTCTTCTTGTGAACTTGATGCAGCCATGGATTTATCCTTTTGTTTTGTTCAACAAAAACGAATGAAATTCCGTTTTTAGAATTTCAAGATTTTGTAGTATAACCTTTGCTTTGCGGGAAAAGTAGTTATTGGCCATTACCACCGGAATCGCTACAGCAAGACCTGCAGCAGTTGCGAGTAAGGCAGTCGAGATGGATCGCATAACAACTTCGGCACCGGAACTTCCCAATGTTCCCAAACCGTAGAATGCTTTAATCACTCCGAGTACGGTTCCCAATAGTCCGATGAAGGGCGCGTTGTTTCCCAAAGTATTCAAGATGGGCAGTCTTTTTTCCAACTCCAATTTTTCCGATAGGATTTGGCCTTCCAGGCTTTCATCCAAACCTTTTCTACCGAGGCTCAATTGTCTGAGTGCAAATTTAACGAACCTGGAGTAGATGGAATCTGCGTTCGTTTCCGTTTTCCAATTCACTTCCGAAGCTTCTTGTAAAGATGTTCTTACTTCCGATAAAAAACTATCGTTTGTTTTGCCTAAAGACTTTCTGAAATATAAAAGTCTTTCCAAGAAGACAGCGAGTGCCAGGATGCTGGCAAATCCCATCGCTAAAAAAATAAACTGTTCACCTAATTCTACGTACTCTTGCATATTATTCTCCTATTTGAATAAAATTATATAATAAAAGGTTATTGATTTCAGAATCGTTTACCAGGTTGTCAGTTGTTTGGATACAGGAACGTATGCATGTTTTCAAATCCGCACTGGTTGAAACCGAAGCGAGCAATGCAGTTGTTGTTTGTGTTTTGCAGGAACCGGAATTGATCTTGCTTCCCCAATCTTTTTCCTGACAGTCGAAGAGGCATGCTTGTGCACGCTCCGACATATTATTAAAAGTAGTTTGTCTTAAGTTTTTACATTGCGCTTCTATCGCAGCATCGGAAAGAGCGATGCTAGTAGTAGGAACTCCCATGGAGAGTGCAAAACATTCCGTATTTCTCGTAATTGCCGCGGAGCATGAAGCGGTAGCAGACGGATTTGACATCGCCAATTGCAATAAGATGACTCTCGCATAATCATCGTCATACTTGCTCTCTTCCTTGCAAAATGCGAAACCGGATAGTATTGCTGTTAGATAAAGTAGTTTGGTAAATTTCATTAGAAATGAACCTCCATACCGATATTAAAAAACGGAATGACCGTGCCACCAGGCAATTCCAATGTTCCGAAGGTCTGGCTTGGAGTCGGGTTGGTGGCGGAGAAAGGTCTGGAGTTGTCGAATCCTTCTCCGTTCGTATTTTTTCTCAGGTATAAATTCACGATTTCCACATACCAATTCACATAACCCCAGGAATAATTTTCAAACTTGTCGATACGAACATCTAATCTATGATAGTCGGCACCTCGTTTTACGTTTCCGTAATCGGATGAATACGGATTGTTGGAATAAGTGGGGTTCCAATAAGTTAGACCGTTCAAAGGATTTGAATATCTACCTCCGTCGTCTCCGGTAATCGGTTGGTAAGGAACGGATGTAAGATAACTCCATCTTCCTCCGATTTGGTATTCTTCCGTAAATCTCCAACCGTAGATCACATTGACAACATGGGTTCTATCCCAAGTGGCCAGCTGTTCCTTCGAGTTGGGAAAGTATTCCGCGATAACTTTTTTCTCTATTGTCGAGTATTGAAAATTGTCTCCATCATATGTTTTGTTGATATTATCATTCACAAAAGACTGAGACCATGTATAAGAGATCCAACCGAACCAGTCTCGTATTCCGGGTTTTGAATTTTTTCGAATCATTACTTCGTAACCATGGGACCAACCGTTCTGTCTGTTGGAATAGTTCAAAGATCTGTTCGTTACCAATGGTTGGGCGAGTAACCTTGATTTGTCGGGGTTCATTCCGAGAGGAGTTGAAATATAAGGATCACTTACGATTGTATCCCGAAATTCGTTCTTGAATGCTTCGAACGTAACCTGCCACACCGAATTGAACTTTTGCTCGAAACCTGCACTTACCTTTCTTACTTTCTCAAATCTTAAATCGGGGTTTCCCGTTTCTTTATTGAATACTGTGGTCTGAGGAAAGCGTGCAAGATCACCGCCGCTTCCGAAGATAGTTAAACCTTTTCCGATTTCGGGAAAAGTATAGGAAGCGGTGGCTCTGGGAGCCAATGCCCCGTTGTTTGTGATTTCCAAATGGTCGTAACGGACTCCCGGTTCGATTAAAAAGTTCCCGAACTTGAAGTGTAATGTAGTATAACCGTTGTAATATCCAGATAAACCTTTTACACTGAGAGGCTGGGAAATAAAATCCGGATCGGCAGTGTTATATGGGTTTGGCGATACATTCGTCGGATCTTTCAGTTTTACCTGATCTCCGTAATCTCTAAATGATAATCTTCTGTATTCCGATCCGAAATCTATTTTTAGAAAATCGGTGGCTTGCCAGTTTGCATCCTGTCTTACCCCTACATAAGTAGGTCGCACGTATTGTTTTCCCTGAATGCTTCCCACTCCGACATTATACTGAGTGATCGGGTCAAAGTTAATCAATGTAATGCGGTTTTGGAATTTGTCTCCCGGAACCCAAGTGTAACGTAACGCAGTAGTTCTGAAACTCTGTCCGAAATTCGCTCTTGCTCCGGAAAAAGTGGAGATGGGATCTTTTGTAGGATCATTCACGGCTTTGTTAGGAATGTCGATTGCGAAATTATCCTGAGCAGTCAAGTTATAAAGTGCTACCTGGTGTTCGGGAGTGAAATTATAAACCAGTTTGATCTGGGAATCGTTGTATCTGGGAAGTCGGATTCCTTCCGGCAAAAGCCCGGAAGCTCCCAATGTTTTGTCCAAGTAGCCTAATTTTCCCGCTATGGCAACATAACCTTTTCCATTGGCAAAAGGAGTCGCACTGTAAGCGGTAGTATTCCAAAGGGAAACTTGAAACGCACCTTTTGCCTTTTGAATCGTATCGACAGTTTCGATCTCGATTACCCCACCTGTCGCGTTGTTAAAGTTAGCTGGAAATGCTCCTCGATACAAGTCGATCGACTTGATCAAGTCGTTATGAATGACTGATGTCAATCCGTCCAAGTGGTAAGGATAAAGAATAGGAAGGTCGTCGTATAAATACGTATTGGATTGCGGATCAGCACCTCGGATGATGATTCCGTTGGCTCCCCCTCCGAATCCGATATTGGGAATGACTCCTGGTAAAGTTTCCAAAGACCGCAATGCTTCCCCGAATGTTCCCGGCATCCTTTTGATTTCTTCATAGCGGACTTTGGTTCTGGATGAGACAGTTTTTTCCCTTTCCCCTTCCACTACGATACCACCTTTAGGAACTACTTTTTTTTCCGTATAAACGGTTCTTTCTTCGTCCGTCGCACCTACGGAAAGTTTCATTTCCTGCATACCGGTATCTCTGAGTAGTCTTAAAGTATACTCTCCGGGTGCGGGAAATTCCAAAGTAACGTTACCTTCTCCGTCGGTTTGAAAAAACTTTTTCGTTTCAAAAACCATAATGGATAGATTTTTCTCACCCTCTTCTTTCTTCTGGTTATACAATTTTATTTTTACACTGACCGCTAACAAGGGGGATCCCATTAGCATGAATGTAAATATTAGAATAATATATTTATTTAATTTGTTGTTTGCTGAGTTCATTGAAGTTTGCATACCAAGGGATATTTCCGGGGTCTTTTTGAAGGTAGATCAAAGTACAGGCGATCGGAAAACCGACAAAAGGACAGCCGACTCTGGTAATGGATATCGAACATAAATCCAAATTTCTTTGCAAAGGAGGATTTACGATGATAAGCGGAGGATTGGGAATGGGGGTTCCACATTTTTCGGCAGCAAATTTTGCAGCCGCATAAACTTGGCTTTGTGCTTCGTTTACAGGAACCGTATCTTCCTGGGAGGCGCATTGCATAAAAGTCCCCAGAAAAAACAATAAAATTAGAATTTTGATATATTTTAATATCATTGTTTTCATTTTCCTTTGGGAGTCTCAACGACTTCTTCTAGTTTGGGACTGCCGACCACATCGGCGCTCACCGACACTATGGTCACGAGTCCCAGAGGGAAATAGGGTTTGTCTATTCTTTGGATTTGAATATTGATCAGGGTTTTGCCTTCGGGATATTTTTCGAGGACTTGACTCAAAGCCAATTCCACGTTCGGCTCCCGTGTAACAGGGATCATTCCCAGGATGTAGAATGCGGAATCCTGTCCGAATCCTCTGCCTAGAATCACATAATCATTGCTTCTTATGATGGTGGCAGAATCAAAAAGATGGATTTCTTTTTGCAATTTTGCCCCCAAACATGCATTAAAGACTGTAAGGCAGAATAAAAGAAAAAGTATATTGATGCGAAGTTTCATACTCTCTGGCCTAAATGTTATTTTTTACCTTTGGTTGTGGCGGGAGACTGCTGTGCGGTGAATTTCACCAAATCTCCTTTGATTCCGAATCGATGTCTTGTCACGGGTCCGAAGACGGATTTGTCATTCCAATATCGGATATTCACCACAGCGTCGGCATCTTCTCCTTCCATAAGGGATTGAATCACATGATCTGCGGGAGGAGTTGTCGTCGGGATTCCGAAGATTCCTATATCAAATGAAAACCATGAAAAATTTTTCTCTACGGATTTGACCGTTTCATAAGGAATATTTGGCAACGGGCGATTGCTTGCTGCGATTCCTATGGTAGAGGATGCGCAATTTGTGAAAAATAAATAAGAGGCGAATAGGCACAATAGTAGAGAGGTTTTTTTCATTTTTAATAACTCCGATCTGAAGGAAAATTCCTCCGATAGGAATGACTGTCAATGGTTAAAATCAGATAACCGTCATTAACTACTTGAAAGGGAATGAACGCTACGTACTTAGGAATAAACGAAAATTAAATCACAATCCGAGGGTTTCTTTCAGTTGTCCCGCGAATGCGCGGCCAACCGGTAGAACGGTTTCGTCTTCGTTTTTCAGTTGGAGAAGGTAGGCTCCACCTTTATCATATCTCAAATTTGTAATATATTTTATATTTACAAGATATCCTTTGTGAATCCGTATAAAAAGTTTTGATGGTAGCTTTTCTTCCAGATCTTTCAATAATTTGGGAGTTTCGTAGTCTCTTGCATTCGTATGGATGATGGAGGATTTGTTGTTTGCGGAGATAAAATGGATTTCTGTATAAGACACCAAATGGGTCGCTGATTCGGATGTAAATGTTAGGTGGTCATTTGTGTCGGAATCTTCTTTGGTGAAAGGCATTTCCTTCCAGTATTTCAACGCCTTGTCCACCGCTTTTCTGAATCTGGCGAAAGAGAATGGTTTTAATAGATAATCAAGTGCTTCCAAATCGAATGCTTGAACTGCAAATTCGCTATAGGCAGTCGTTAGTATGAAAAACGTTTTGGGCTTTTTGATTGATTTCAGAATTTCTATCCCTGATTTTGCAGGTAAGTTGATATCTAAAAAAACCAAATCGAATTCTTTCTCTTCCAAAAGTTTGAAAGCTTTCTCTCCGTCTTCTGCAATGCCGGCAAGTTTGAGCTCGGGGCAACCCAGTATATAATCCATCATCAGCATACGGGCAGGATATTCATCTTCTATGATTAAAACCGAATAGGATGATTCCTCGCCCATATGATGATCATATAATTAACTTAGTCCGTAGACTGCAATTTTTTCTTTTCTTCCCCGAAGTTCCAATTCTCCCAAGGATTTCAAACTTGCTTTTGATTCGGAGGAAAGTTTGTTGTATGCGGTTTCACTGAGTAAGACGGTGGTTCCCAATTCTTTTGTTTTCCCTTCCAAACGGGATGCAGTATTGACCGTATCTCCGATCAAAGTTCCGTCCATTCTGCTTTCCTGGCCGATGGTTCCGATCAGAACCTTGCCATAATGAATTCCGATTCCTATTTTCACAGGGGTTTCTTTTGTTTCTTCCCGTTTGCGATTGAATTCTTCCAAACCGAGCATCATATCTTTTGCGGCTGCGAGTGCGTTTTCGGAAGAGTTTGGGAAAAAGGCCATAATCGAATCACCGATGTACTTATCAATATAACCTGACTTGCGTTCGATGGAAGGCGCTGTGAATCTCATAAACGCGTTTAGAAAATCAAATGTAAGTCTTGGGTTTAATTTTTCGGAAATGGATGTAAAACCTCTGATATCCAAAAACAAAACGGCGACTTCTCCATCTACGGCATCACCTAGAGAAACATCCCGCACATCCGATTTGTTCAACAAGGGAATGATTTGGGAAGGAAAGAATCTGGAAAATGCTTCGGCGAGGCTTTTTTGTTCTTCCAAAGACCGCGTTTGGATTTCCACTTTTTCCCTTTGAACGATATTGATTCGATCTGCTAGGGAAAGGGAAAGAAAAATCGCTTCCAATACCGAGCCTATCTGCAAAGAATAATTGGTGAGAAAATGATAAGGAAGGATTCCGAAATTGCGAAGTCCCACAACAATTGCTCCCACTAGAACCACGGAAGAACCTAACAGAAAAAAGCGAGCTTGCGTATAACCTTTTGCCCACGCATACGAGGAGACTCCGAATAAGGTCAGAGAATTCAACACTGCAAAGAAAAGGGTCAGAGTCACTGCAAGTCGGTAATATCCGAAAAAAGAAGGGAGGATCACCAAAGCGGAAAGACATGCCAAAATGGTAAGATAGATATTCAATTTCGGCATTTTGCTTTTTGCTTCCACGAATTTTCGAGCAAATAACAAACTAAAGGTGCAAGAAAGTCCGATCGAAACGGGAAAAGTCTGATCCGCCCATGCGGGCAAATCGGGAAAAACATAAGCGTGAGTGAATCCCCAGATTCCCGATTGGATCAAGGTCAGAAATAAAATATAAAAAATATAATAAAGATAACTTCTGTCTTTTATGCTGAAGAATAAAAACAAATTGTAAAAAAATACAACTCCCATGACTCCGAAGTATGCTCCGAATAAAATGGTTTTGGCTTCCTCTTCCTCCAGATAGGTTTCTTTTTCCCAAAGTGTAAGTGGCAACAGGACCGAGCCCTGGCTTTCAAACCGCATAACAAGATCATAATGGCCCGGCTTTGTAAAAGGAAGTTGGAATAAAAAATTTCTATGTTCAATCAGCCTGGAAGAGAACGGTAGAATTCTTCCCGTATGTTTTGAGAGAATTTCCTTTCCGTTGTAAAAAAAATGCAAATCAATCGAATCGATCAGGGAAACCAGTTCCAGCCATAGTTCTTCTTCATCTCCTTCTGCAACTTGGAAAGACCAATGAAGCCAGTAGGCGGAAGAAGAATAACCGAAACCGAGTGATTTTCCGTCTGCGGATTTTGCATCTTTACCTGTTTTGGCTTTTTCTAATATACTGGATAAGGTTTCCGTTTTATTCCGATCTTCCCAATATGTTGCCCGGGGACTGAGAGGAAGTGTTTTTAAATTTTTTTTCCATTCGATGGAAGCGGTGGATTCCGCAAATACTCGCGTTGTAAATAAAATGACAAAAGCGAAGAACAAGGTTTGAAAAGATTTTGACAAAAAAAAATTCATAGAGGCGATACTCTATCTCATTTTATATTGTACTCAATTCTTTTTTTCATTGTTCTTTTTGGAGAACTTCTTTCAATCAGAATAGATGTTTCGTTCAAGTATTGGAACTTTTCGATTTCAATTTGCCGATCTTAAGACACTGCTTGCAAAAGCGACTCCCCTTCGGTCAGGAGATCAGCTGGCGGGAGTTGCCGCTGAATCCGGCAGAGAGAGAGTTGCTGCACAATTCTGTTTGGCCGATCTGCCGTTAGACCAATTTTTAAAAGAAGAAATCCTTCCCAGTGAAAAAGACGACGTTTCCGCACTCATCCAAAAACAATTCGATCCGGTCGCATTCAAAAAAATAAATCATCTTACCGTCGGTGGCTTACGGGATTTTATCCTATCGGAAGATTGTGATTCGGATTTTATTGCTAGCATTCGTTATGCGCTCACCCCGGAGATGGTGGCGGCAGTTTCAAAGATCATGTCTTTACAGGATTTGGTTTTGGGTGCGCAAAAATGCAGAGTGGTCACAAAATTCAGAAACACAATCGGAGAAAAAGGAAGGATCTCCGTCCGACTGCAACCGAATCATCCTACCGATGATCTTACCGGAGTCGCCGCAAGCATTCTGGACGGTCTTCTCTTGGGAGCGGGAGACGCAGTAATCGGTATCAATCCCGCTACGGACAATCTTCCTACTGCGCGAAAGCTTCTCCACCTAATGGACTCCATTCGAACCAAATATGAAATTCCCACTCAATCCTGCGTACTCTGTCATGTCACTACTTCCATGGAACTCATGTCGGAAAATGCTCCTTTGGATCTGGTGTTTCAATCCATAGGAGGCACTCAAAAACTAAATGAAAGTTTCGGAGTGAGCCTTGGTATTTTAAAAGAAGCAAGAGAACAAGCATTGTCTATGAACCGTTATACGGTTGGAAACGATGTAATGTATTTTGAAACGGGACAAGGCAGCGCTCTTTCGGCAAATGCCCATTTCGGAATCGACCAACAGACTCTGGAAACCCGTGCCTATGCTGTGGCCCGCGAATTTTCTCCCTTACTTGTCAATACGGTCGTAGGTTTCATCGGCCCCGAATATCTTTTTAACGGAAAACAAATCATTCGTGCTGGTCTTGAAGATCATTTTTGCGGGAAAATCATGGGTCTTCCCATGGGAGTTGACATCTGTTATACGAATCATGCGGATGCCGATTCCGACGATATGGATTTGCTTTTAACCATGCTTGGCGTCGCCGGATGCAATTATATTATGGGAATCCCCGGCTCGGACGATGTGATGTTGTCTTATCAAAGCACATCGTTTCATGATGCTTTGTACCTCAGACAAAGTTTGAATTTAAAACCAGCGCCTGAGTTTGAAGCATGGCTTCAAAAGATGGGAGTGGTGGGAAAAAACCAATTGCCAACTTGGAAAGAGGACTCTATGCGACTCCTTCCCGGGTTTGCGGGAGAATTTCATGGGTAACGATTCTTTATCCTGGGAAAAAATCAAACAGCACACTTCTGCAAGAATCGGTCTAGGTCGTGCAGGCGGTTCACTTCCCACAAAAGAGATGTTAAAGCTAAGATGGGATCATGCCGGTGCAAGAGATGCCGTATGGGAAACTTGCAATTGGAAGGAAATCATCGAAGGTTTGCAGGAGCAGGACTGGCCCGGGATCATTGAAGTGAATTCCTGTGCAGCTACCAGACAGGATTATTTGCTCCGCCCGGATCAGGGAAGACGTTTGAGCGAAGATTCCGTTGGAAAACTCAAATCCCATTCCTTGCAGAAAAAGAATTATGATCTATCCATTTGCATCATAGACGGTTTGTCTCCTTTGGCGATCCGCAAAAATATAATTCCTTTTTTAAATCTCTTGGGGCCAGAGCTGAAAGTATTATTTAAAAAAATCGCTCCTATTGTTTGTGTCACGAACGGGAGAGTGGCTGTCGGAGACGAGGTGGCCGAAGTTTTCGGAGCAAAGATGCTCATCGTTTTCATCGGGGAAAGACCGGGACTGACATCTGCGGACAGTTTGGGAATTTATATGACTTATGAACCGACGATCGGCTCGACCGATGAAAGACGAAACTGCATTTCCAACGTTCGTAAGGAAGGTCTGTCTTATGAAAAAGCTTCGGAAAAGTTATCGTATCTGTTAAAGGAAGGACTGGATCAAAAAAGATCGGGAGTTTTGTTGAAAGACAGAATGACGGATGCGATAGAAGGGTTCACCGGCTCTTCGGAAAAGCAGTTACCTAAATAATTTCGATAATAACATACGTTACATCATCTTTCAGTTCTTTGTCCGAATATTTTGTAATTTCTTCCTGTACTACTTCGGCAACCGCTTGAATGTCTTTTGATTTTGTTTTTTTGAGAAGGCGGAGTAGATTGGATTCTCCGAACAATTTTCCGTCGGCTCTCGCTTCGGTCACTCCATCGGTATAAAAGAAATATCTGTCACCTTTTGTAATCGTTTGAGTCCAGTTTTGGAATTGGAACGATTCCCTCCAGCCGAGTATGGAACCTTTTAGATTGAGAAAACTGAATTTGGAATCATCTCCGTTATAAATCAAAGGATTCGGATGTCCTGCAGAAGATATGATGACCTGGTTTTTTTTTGTATCAAATAATGCACATGAGGCGGTAATGAAATATTTGCTCACCAAAAAAACCAAAGCTTGGTTCATTTTGAGAAGAACTTTTGCAGGGTTTTGGGTTTCTTTGGCAATTTCCCTGAATTGGACCTTTACCATGGAAGATACAAGTGCTGCAGGTACACCGTGGCCTGCCACATCCGCAATTAAAAACAATAACTGATGTTCATCGACTTCCACCCAGTCGTATAAATCTCCTCCTACCTGTTCCATGGGAAGGTAAGTGGCGAATAAGTTCAGACCTTTGACGGAAGGAGAATCTTTTGGTAGTAAGTGGCCTTGCAATTGCGAGGCAAAAAACAGATCCTGTTCCAGATTGTTATTTTTTTTACGCAATTCTTCAGTGCGGATTTGCACTCTTGCTTCCAGATCTTTGGTAAGTAAGGAAAGTTCTTTTTCGTTTTTTGCATTTCGAAATGAAATCGTTACAGCGGAAAGAATCATCAGAACCAAAAATCCGTATTGGCTTAAGTAAATATTTTTTCCCGTAGTGATATCAATTGTGATGTCCGTTACACCACCGATACATAGAAATAAAAAACCGATTCCCAGAATACTTGCTTCTTTTTTCTTTTGTTTTGCTGCACGGATTACGCCTGTTATTACAAAGGCGACCAAAAAGAGCAGGGAAAACTCCCAAATCCTGAGACAAATAATCCTGGTTGAATATTCTATATTGAACACTTGAATTAATGCAAGAATGACAACGAGTCCGACCACTGCTATTTCCTTGTTACGCAAAGGATCCCGGAAGATAGAATAACTAAACAGTAGTAATGCGGCAGGAAGTAATGTTTGGAAAATAAAAAAGACCCGGATCAGAGTGTTGAATTCCAGTCCTGAAAAATTGTGAGTTACATTTAAAAGAGGGAGTCTCCACAAAACAAAACACATACTGGAACAAAGCAGATATAAATTGGCTTTCGGTTGTCTTCGAAGCAGAATGGAAAATATCTGATAAGCTCCGATCCCGAAAAACAACATGATGATGCAAAAATCCCTTCCGTCCTCTTTGATGATATGGGAATACAACATATCCAAATTTCCGATTTCAGGGATTGTGCGGAATAATCCTCCGGGGAAAGTTTGGTTCTGGTAGTAGATCTCCACTTCCAATGTATTGAGCTCTCCTTTTTTAAGAAGGGAGTCGGGGAGATAATACAATCTCTTCAAATACCAGTTAGGTGAATACTTTTCCCCTGGGGGAAAACTTCCAGTTTTTCCGATCAACGTTCCGTTTAAAAAGATTTTATCCGCTTCCTGAACCCGGTTTAAGTAAATGCCTTGTGCAAGAATCGTTTCAGTTTTCGGAAAAAAAAATGTAAAGTGGTACTTACCATGAGTGGGGGGTTTGAAGCCTTGTGACGCTAGACTTTTCCCCACTTGGATCGGCACAGGTTCTAGTCCCTCTGCTGCGAATGTCCAGCCGTCCGGTGCTGAAGTAGTTCCAGCCGGCTTGATTACCAAAGGATTTGCCTCTATCGCCATAATAAAACCGGTAAAAATTGTCAGAATGGCAATATAAAACATAGGGGTACTTCGTTCCAAGACGCTATTCCAATTTGGGAAAATAGCAAGACCAAATTCACAAAGTTTTTTTAAAGACCGCAAAACATCGTCGAGTGGGTACGATTCGAAAGGTAGCATTATTTGCGGAGAATTACTTAAAATCGGAGCCTTTTTGCTATAGCCGGATTTTAATTCGAATTGATCTTCTCAATTTATCGATAACTTATAGTAAATAAGCGTATCTACTATGTCCTTTTTCTCCTTTACTAAAAAAATATTTAAGTCTCTATTCGAGTTGGATGAAGATCGTAAAAAATATGCAAAAGAATATTTGGACGACTTACACAGGCAGGCGAGACTTTTGCATCTCCCCGGTTCCGTCATAGGACTCTTTGTTTGGTTGGGTTTTGCTTTTGATACGGATCAAAAATTGCATCCTGAATTTCCGGAATTGTTCTATTTCCGAATCGGACTCTCTCTTATCTGTTTGTTTTTTTTAATGCTCTATTTTGTTGATAAGTATTTTAAAATCAGAGTGAGGGGAAAAGGACTCGGCTGGGCGTATTTTTTATTTTTTTATCTCCTTAATGCCACTGCGTTTCTCACAGGCAGAATTGCGGATGATCCGACTTACGTTTCCGGGCTTCAGATTGCGGTTATGACCCTCGTCTTTATGCCTTTTCAAAGACGAACCATCATTTTGTTTTATATCGGATCTATTTTTTGTTTTTTAACATCCGTTCTGATTTTTCATCCCGATCTTTCCACTGACTCCGCCTCCTATTCGATGCAAAATCTTGCGATCAGTTATCTTGTGGGTTTTTTTAGCGGATTCATCATAGAAAGGTTTCGTTTTACCACTTTCATCAGCCGTCATAGGATTTTGGAAAAAAACAAAGAGATATCTTTGTCTATGGCGCAGATTCAGGATTTAAAAACGAAACAGGATGGGGATTATTTTCTGACTACGCTCTTATTCGATCCTTTGATCGGGAAGGAAATGGAAAGCGGGTTCGTTAAGATCGATTATACGATCCGCCAGCATAAAAAGTTTTCATTCCGCGACAAGGAATACGAATTAGGCGGCGATTATGTCAGCGTATACAATTTGATCCTGCAGGGGAAAAAATACAAAGCGTTTGTCAATGGAGACGCCATGGGCAAATCCATTCAGGGAGCCGGAGGAGCTATCGTACTCGGCGCGGTTTATAATTCCATCATCATTCGTTCCAAAATGGATCCCAATTCCTCCAACCGAAGCCCTGAACGCTGGTTAAAGGATTGTTTTATGGATTTGCAGAAAGTATTCGAGACATTTGACGGAGGAATGCTTGTATCCGCTATTTTCGGGCTACTGGAAGAAACTTCGGGCGCATTGTATTATATCAATCTGGAACACCCCTGGATGATTTTATTCCGCGACGGCAAAGCGGGCTTTATAGACAACGAACATCATTTTTATAAGTTAGGTGTAACCGGAATTCGGACTCAGGTCTCCATCAGCGTTTTTAAGTTGAAACAAGGTGATAAAATATTTTGCGGCTCGGACGGAAAAGACGATATCGTCATAGAAGAAACTTCCGGCGGAAAGAGAGTTATCAATGAAGACGAGACTCAATTTTTGCAAAGATTGGAGGAAGCAAACGGAAATCTTTATGAGATGGAGTCCAGATTGAAATCATACGGTTCTTTTTCAGATGACTTCAGTTTGATTTCATTGGAATATACCGGTGAAAATCATTTTAAACTGAGTAAAAATTATTTTGAAGCAAAGGATGCAATGCTTGCTCACGATTTCGAAAAAGCATTGAGTCTGCTGAACGAAAGTTTCAATCCTATCGCCGCTTCTCCGAAAGAATTGAAACTTCTTGCACGATTGTATGAAAAAAAGGAAAATTTACTCCAAGCTTTGGAATATGCCGGCATGGTTCCGGAAATAGATCCTTCGGATACGGCTTGGTTGCTCCATACTTCCTTACTGTTCAAAAGAGTTTTCGCCCAAACAAAATCCATGACTTATCTGGGGGAGGCACAGGAATTAAGCGAGAGAGTCCGATTGCGCGATCCGAGGAATGTTAAAAACCTAATTCACCTAGCAGATGTTTATCGATTGCAGGGAGATAAGGAAAGGGCGAACTACCTTTTGGGCAAAGTGGGCGTGGAAGAAGAAAACCATCCCATTTTAAAAAGACTTGTAAATAAAATCATCTGATGGCAAATCTTCGATTTGTCAGATAATATTCATTACTATGCCGGAGGCTGATATTTTCCCGAATAAGGCGGATATGATCTCAGGATTCAAATGAAAACAGGCAGCCGTTTTTTCCAAAGAAACTCCGATCAGGTCGCCTTTTCGTAGTAAGTCGATAAAAAAATATTCCACAGGTTCCAGAGAAAGAACGTATAAATCCGAATTTTGTTTGTAAAGCAGCAAATATTCCTGATTTTCAATTTTGGAAAAATCGGGAGGTTGAGTTGATTTTCTGTTTTTCCAAATCGGATAAATCGAAAATTGATTTCGGATGAGCTTTATGTTTTTGCCGAATACGAAGATTGAATTTTCCAAATCGATTTGATTTCCGATTTTCGAAAAGTCGAAACTTTGGTGCTCTTCCTTATGAAAACTGTCCATAAAGTCCGCTTCAAACTTAGCCAAATCCTTCAGATAAGGTAATTCGGGATAAGTTTCTATCAGAAAATCTGGAAAATTTTCTCCGTAGTCGGATAGATCGTAAGACTTATGATGGGTCTTTTTTATAAATGTTTCCGCAACGAAAGTAAACAATTCATCACCTAATACATATTTTACGGCTTCGAAATTATCCGCCAATACCTCCTTCATCCGGTAAAAGTATGCATTTTTATAAACGGATATTGCTTCTTTCGGAGATAGATTACCGCAAGCGGTAATTTGATTTTGAAAAGGAATATCCCTGTCATACAAAATACTGTCAGAGTACAGATTCTGAAGTTTTTTCAGCTTCATTTTTATGTCCTCTTTTTACAATCTTCCGCGCTTTGTTCAGCTCTTCTTCCAACCGATAAAACTCGGGAACATCTTCGTCCCATTCAATCATGATAGGAACATTCTCCGGGATATATGCTAAAGATGTTTCAAATAAATTCCAGACTTCCTGATGTACAGGTTCCGCATGAGTATCGAAGAGGAAATTTCCCATGTCGGTAAAACCCGCCAAATGGATCTGAGCTATACTTTCTTTTGGAATGGATCTGACGAAATCCATGGGATCAAAATGAAAGTTTTTTGCATTTACATAAATATTATTGATGTCCAGGAGCAATAAACATCCGGTTCTTCGGACCAATTGACTTACAAACTCGCATTCACTCATCGAAGAAGATGTATAGTTAAAGTATGCGGAAATATTTTCGACTGCGATCTGTCTATGCAGTTCATTTTGTACATTATCTATATTCTTTGTTATTGCCTCCAGACACTCTTCATGATAAGGAACGGGAATCAGTTCATGCAATCTGATTCCGTTCCGGTCATTCCAAGCCAAATGATCCGATACCAGGAAAGGTTCCACTCTTTCGATAAGCCGTTTTAAATCTTTCAGATACTTACGATCGATTCCTGTCGCGCTTCCCAAAGACATGCCGACTCCGTGACATGCTACCGGATAATCCTTACGAATGGATTCCAATACGGACATAGGTCTTCCTTCAGTGTTCATATAATTTTCACTGATGACTTCAAACCAATCTATATCCGTATCCGGTTTTTCCAATAGATAAGGATAATGCTCTCGTCTGAGACCAACACCGTATATGGAAGTTAGATGCTCCAAGGGTTTTAAGATTTTACGAACTTTCCACCTTTCGATGCACAATCTTTTTCGGAAGTTCCCTTCCAACCTTGTCCTTTGCATGAATTTTTTCCCGCACACGAATGTCCCTTTCCTCCGCAATCTCCCTGACCTTTGCAGGCATTGATTCCGTGACATTCTCCTTCCGCTTTTTCCGCAACTTGTGTTTTCGCGCTCATACAAGACGTGAAAGTAAGTCCGGCTAAGGCTGCGCCAATAAGGATTCCTGATTTGTAATTCATAATAAACTCCCGCGTTCGATTTGCATTTTCTTTCGTTTGAAAGATGAAAAAGTTACAGCGATGAAAAAATAATTTGGTTTCTATAAATAAATTGATTTATGAACTGAACTTTCAGGTGAATGAAGAGTGTTGAAATTATCTCAGAATAGGATTGCTCCGGAAGAATTATCCGGTTTGATGCGTTCTTCTCAGAAAGGCGACTCATCTTCTTATCGGAAACTTCTGGAAGAAACAAGCGAAATTCTAAGAAAGGCACTTTCAATAAAAATTTACGATCCGAATGACAGAGAAGACGTTCTTCAGGAAATTCTCATTGCCATCCATCTTTCCAAACATACTTTCTTACCCGATAAATCGTTTTTGCCATGGTTGTCCGCTATCGCCAAATATAAGATAGTCGACTATATCAGAAAAAAAGAGCGGATGAAAAAAAGAGAAATCATTCGGTCTAACGAGTATCTGCCGGAAAAGGAATATTTTGATTCGGAAGAGGATATCAAGGAATATATTGAGGAAATTTTGGACAAACTTTCCGAAAAACAGAGATTGATCATTCGTCTTTTAAAGCTGGAAAGGATGTCCGTCGCTGAAACGGCGAAGGTAATGTCTATGTCCCAATCTGCGGTAAAAACGGCGGCGCATAGAATTTATAAAATCATTCGTATTCAACCGGGAGGCAGATTATGAAAACCTTAGAATTAATTGAGATACTTACACAAGATAATAAGAAAATACGTGTTTTGAAAAGCCCATTCCTTCGATTTTTGACTTGGGCATTATTTTCCGTTTTGAGTATATTTGTTATTTTGGTCATCTCTACAGTGATACGCGGGCAATATCATATTCCCAAGCTTTGGGAGTCCATTCTTACTTTGGCGGTCGTTTTTGTTTCTTGCGGTCTTGTTTTGTACGAAAGAAACATTCCCGGAAAACAATTCGATTATGGTTATCTATTTCACAATCTAATTCTACTTAGTTGGTTTTGTTTTTTGATTATCACAGCCACATTTACGGAGAAAGGTTTGTTTGCGGGTCTTTCCGAGAATTGGAAAAGTCACGGGCCTGGTTGTGCGGAAGTGGTCCTGTTAATGACAATCATTCCTGTGATTTTACTGAATTTGCATTTAAGAAAAGGTTTTGTCGAACCTACCTTTTTATTTCAATTTTCCGCATTCGTGCTGCCTTTTACATTGGCTCAAATGGCGATCTCATTCTTGTGCGCCGATGAAACTGCGGCTCATATACTCGTCTGGCATACTCTTGTGTCGCTTCCGTTTTATAGTTTGATTTTTTTTCCGATATTTAAACTGATTCAACCAAAGGTTTTATATTAGTTTTGATCAAAAGCTTTCTATTATGAAATTACCCTTCTTTCAAAAATATGATTTTATTATTGTTCCTGGGATAGGAAATTCAGGCGAAACCCATTGGCAATCCAAATGGGAAAATTTTTTACCGAACGCATATCGTATTTCCGTTTCCGATTGGGATCGGCCTGATCTTAAGGAATGGGAGTCTGCGTTAGGTGAGCTGTTGGGTGGATTGGGCAACAATCGGAAAAAAATAATCATTGCCCATAGCCTGGGATGCCTTTTGGTGCATCATTATTTTTTTGAAAATCAAATTCACCAAAATTATGTTGCTTCCATTCTGCTTGTTGCTCCGCCTAATCCGAAATCATCGGTCTTTCCTTCCCAAGCGGTGGAATTTTCCAAACTAACGAGAATTAGATTGGTTCCTCCTTCCCTGATTTTGGCCAGTGAAAATGATCCTTATGCGGAGATTTCCTTTTCCGAACAGCTTGCCTTTGACTGGGGCGCTGAATTTAAAAATATAGGAAAAAAAGGACATGTGAATTCCGAAAGCAATTTAGGCATGTGGTTCGGAGGAATCACAAACCTAATATTGTTTTTGTGGAGATTATAAAAAGTTTCGTTTTTCTACAGATTTTTGACAAATCGTACTTGCCATTTCGAATCGGAAGCTATGTTTTTATTCCATGTCCTCTTTACCGAAACAAACTCTCTTTCATCGTTTTTTGGGTTTTTATTTTCGCATACTTTGCATACTTGCAGTCGATCTGATTGTAACAAACATCAACGGGCGGGTCTTAACTCTTACCTCTCTTTATGAAAAGCCGATCGTGACTTTGATCGGTATGGGAGTGATCCTTTTGCTTTTCTGGTTTTTGTTTTCCATCATTGACAAATTGACAAAGATTGTTTTGAAGATTGCCGTGGAAATGGGAAATCTATTGGTATTTCGCAAAACCGCGATCTTTTTAATCTTATGTGGGTTGTTATTCGGTATCTATGTACTTTACTATCATACTTGGTTCGGAGCTTGGCCTAGTTTTAAACTCGGTTCCTTGATTTGATCTTTTAGAATTCACTGGCAGTTCCTCCGATCAGATCCAGAAAATCGGATTCGATGGACTCCAGATAGAATTTGTTTCCTGTAATCAGGAAGAGTTGGATATTGCCTTCGTAAATCACCAATGATTTTTTTGCACAGACCGATGAGTTTAAGTTAGGTGAAATATATTTTTTCTCTTTCCATCGGTCGAAGTTTGTTTCGAACATAAGAATCCATTCTTTGATCACGGTTTGCAATTGCTCTTGGAAGATATTTTTTTCTTCCAGACTTTGTGCTGAAAAATTGGCAAAAGGGCATCCGAAAAAATCGTCCTTTCTTGCCTGTCGCTTCAACACGTTTACCCAAGCAGCAATCCATTCTCTGGGATTTTCTTTTTTTTCCGAAAGACCTTGGAGAAAGTTTAGTAGATCTAACCTTTGTTCTTCGATATACGCCTTTCCCAGTTCTTGTTTGGAAGGAAAATACTGGTACAAACTTTGTTTATGGGAATTGGACTCTTCCAGAATTTGGTTGATTCCCGTCCGATCATACCCTTGCCGGTAGAAAAGGGATTTTGTAGTGGCGAGTATCCTTTCTTTTGGCTTTTGTTTGCTCATAAAATCGATTCTTTTGAATTAGACAATACTGTCTAATTTTTTCTCGACAAAAATTTCACAGTCTTTAAAATTTAGACAAATCTGTCTAGTGGTAAATTCTATGCAACACTTAGTATTTCGGAAAAAAAGAATCTTGGAATGGGAAGAGGTTTCTAGTCCCAAAATCACAGGTAAAAATCAGGCTTTGGTCCGACCCATCGCCATCGCTCGTTGTGATTTGGACATCGGGATTGTTACAGGAAAAACCTTATTTCGCCCTCCGTTTCCCTTGGGGCATGAGTTCGTGGGAGAAGTCATTTCCGTCTCCGACGATTTGACCGGACAGTTTACCGCCAAACAGAGAGTTGCTGTATCTTTTCAGATTTCCTGCGGAACCTGCCCCAGTTGTATCGCAGCGGACTCGAAATCCTGCACTACTTTGCCCCCGATCACTAGTTTTGGAATGGCTCCCGGTGCGCAAATCTATGGAGGTGCCGTTGCCGAATCGGTTCTAGTTCCCTACGCATCACAGATGTTACTTCCTATGAAAGAGTCTACCGATCCTGTAGCAGTTGCCAGTTTGTCCGATAATATCGCAGAGGCTTGGAAGCTTGCGGGAAAATATTTGGAAACAAGGCCGGACTCCCGGGTTTTGGTAGTCGGAGGACAGGCCGCAAGCATCGGTTTATATACTGCACTACTTGCCCACAGAATGGGCCGAGGAACAGTCGTTTATTGGGACACTGACAGAGCGCGGATCGACCTTGCAAGCTCGCTCGGAATTCCTTGCGAGTATACTGAAACTTTTCCCAAGTCTGCCGGAAGATTCGATTTGGTTTGCGAATGTGCTTCTACCAAAGAAGGCTGGGACATGGCAATGCGATCCATTGCACCGAACGGAGTGTTCACTTCCGCATCTATTTTTTGGACCAATAAATGGGAGATTCCCTATTTGGAACTTTATAATCTCGGGGCCAAACTGCATATTACCCGTGTGGATTCAAGAGAATATATGACAAAGATTTTGTCGCTCATTGAATCCGGGATCTATGATCCGGGTCCGATTGTAACGAAGGTGGCATCTTTTTCGGATGCAAAAGAAGCTTGGATCGAACCGAGTACGAAACTTGTGATCACTCAAGCGGCAATAAATTGATGAGATCGTAAATGCTTTCTTTGACAGATGGGGAAAGATAGATATTCTTTTCCCATGTCTTGCCTCTATTGTCTCAAAAAATCAGAATCTTTTTCACGCTCCGTTCCTTTGAGCGGAGAAGATTACTACCATGATTTTCCGATCGATGATTTGGTAGAAAACGCAATTCAGGTTTTTTCGGAAATCTTTCGCTGTCCCGATTGCGATTCCATTTGGAAAATCCAATCTCGCGGTACCGGAGATCCCCGTTCCACCTATCCGGAGTATTACGAACAAACGGCAACTTTATTGAAAGGAATGGAAAGGGAAGTCGTAGCTCAACCTACATTAGACAACATACTTAAGTTAGGTGATATTCCCATGCCTTATGACTTTCGGACATCGGTTTTGGACAGTTTGAAAGAAAAGGAAAAACAAAACCTCATTCAACTTTATAGAGAACAAAAACCGGACTTGGACAGCGGCATCAAACATTGGTTGGAAAAATGGTATGAAAACATTGCCCCGGAAGAATTTCGCAGATTCAAAGAAGACGGTTTTCATACTGACGCAAAATCCATTTATTCCTTACCCAAGGATTCTAAGATCATCTCTTCCGAGTTTTATACTTTGGAAGACCTTGTGATTTGGATAGAAGAAGGCGAGGATGGTCGGTCGTATTTGCAGTCATTGAATCAGAAGACTGGTAAGGCCGGTTGGAAAACGGATTTGCCGACATCCTTTTCCAGAGGTATGAAGCTACCTGTTTTATTTTACCAACGCGGTTATATTTGTACTTTGCATGGATTGCAAATTGGATCGGAACACTATTCTCGATTGAACCGTCCGGATCGACTCCTGGTTCATTCCAAAGACGGCGAACTTTTGTTAGAAGAACATCTTTCCTGGAAAGCCTACGAAGTGATTTCACCGGAAGAAAGGGATTATTCCGAAAATAGAACCGTTCATAATTTTAGGATCACGATTTGGGACGATATTCTCTACTTACCGAGCGGTTTTTCTTTAAAAGCTTTCGATTTAAAAAATGGAAAAGAGGTTGTGAATCTTTCTCTTCCTGACGGCCATGTATTTTCCGGCAAGCTACAGATAGATGAAGATGGGAAGATCATCATCTATACCATGAAAGGTTTTATTCTCTACGATAAAGATTGGAAAATTCTCTCCCGTTGGAAGTCTCGGTATCATCCGGTATTTATGGATTCGAATATGAATGTATTCTACTATTATGCGCATGTTGAAAATCCCAGAACCCATCTAATAAAAGAGTTTCAGAAAAAAATGGAGAGCGGAGTGAGTTTGACTCATTTCCTAATGGCAACTCCCGTGCTATTGCCAAACGGATATTTTGTTCCTTTCGCTTATGACGAATCTTATATTTTGAATTTTGATTTGGAGATCGTAAGAAAAATTCCATATACTTCCACGGATATTTTAGGCTCTCGTGCTTTGGATGATAAGCCGGAACCTACTCTTGTTACGGAAAACAGACTTGTCTTTTGCGAAGACTACAAACAGATCCGTCTCTTTTCTTTGGAAGGAGAAGAAATTCGAGTCTTGCCTTCGGATGTTCCTTTTACCAACTTATTTACGTTTGATGGTAAGAACATTTGTTTCATTCAGTCTAATTATACCGGCTATGGAGTTAACGATAATTATCTGGTAACTCTCTGGAGTCCGGAGGGAAAAGAAATAAACCAAGTGAGACTTCGCTCCATCGAAGGATTTGCCGTCAGCTTTCACGGATATCTTGTTTTCAAATACCAATCCGAATTGTTGTGCATTGATTTGTTCAAAGGGATTTGATATTTACATTACAGGTGTTAATCGAACGACGTATCTTTTTGTTTTGCGGGCGCCCACCCCGAAGCCTTTCGCTTCGGGGCCCGAGCTACTACGGGCTCGCGGAAAACCGCTCGGTCGCGCCTTGCGCGGACCAGGCCCTTCGTATCTCTGGTCGGGGGTAACCTTCTAAAATGATGATAAGATCGGGTATTTACCGGAGAATAATGGTAAAAAGGCGAACTTTTTTGTAGAAAATTTTCAGAACCAAGGGTAATAAGTGTAGGCGGAATCTTGAATCTGTATTAGGTGGAATTTTGTAAGCCCGTGAACCTCACCCCCCAACCCCTTCTTCGCGCCAATAGAAGCGAAGAAGTATTCGAAGAATCATCAGCGAAGCTGATCTCAAGGTCGGGGGCTTTCAGGATTATCTGAATATTCTGTCACTTTGGCCCCTGATGAGATGTTCCGTTTGTAGAAGTTTATGGGGTAGGTCCCTGGCATGAAAAGTAAGTTATTTCGAAGCGAAACATATCCCAGCCGGAAAATCCCTTTTTGCCAAATCCATCCCCTCCAAAAAGGGAATTTTTTTTCTAAAAAACGAAAAAACTCCAATAAAAAATGATCGCCGCCATTCCATAATTTTTTGACTTCTCGCTTTAATGCGGCTTAGCTGACCAAATCGTAGGTCCCCCATGCAAACAGAAAACCCATCTGAACAAAGGTTCACAGGATTCACAAAAACACAAGGCGCGCTCGCGCTTTTTTCCTTTGTATTCTCACTGTTTTTTGCAGGAGCGATCTTCTCCCAGGCAACGATCCCTCAGTTGCAGATGGATCCTTACAATTCGAATATGATGAACCAGGTCTACGCTCAGTCGTATTTTCTGAATTCCACGCAAGCCTGGATGGATCAGGTGCTGCGTCAGAAAGGTTTATTCCGCGCCCAGTGGGAAGCCGAGGCAGACAGGACCATTTACGATTACGTCTCGGGCATAAACACAAGCGATGCGTATAACGATCTAAATGCGCATAAGGACTCTGCGCTAAAACACCTGATCTCTCAGAAAACAGAGGCTTTGCAGACCTGGGAAAGCCGGGCGAATCTGGACTTTCTTAGGAACAGAGACGAGTTTGTATTGAAGCTGAATACAAACAGAGTGGACACGACCTACCTGAACCGGATCGGAGTGCAAACCACTCTTTCCGGGCAGGACACATATACCCAAGCTTTCGTGCTCCAACAACAAATTGCAAATGCAAGCAACCAGTGGAGTCAGAACTTCAACCAGAATGAGCAACAGGGATTCAACGACTTTGCAACCTCCTTGCAAACGATAGAAAGCAATTACAGCAAATTTCTCGAGTCTATGGACGAATCGGAAACTACTTTCCAAACCAATCTGAACGCAATCGATTCCTATAAATCAGTCGTTAAAAGTGGAATTCAAGGCATAGTGGATCAGTTCAAAACAATGCTCGCTGATACTTGCAACAAAACCGATGACTGCGTGTATAAAAAAGCCAACCAGGGAGGTTTGAATGATGCAGGCATCA
>NZ_RQHV01000066.1 GCF_004771005.1 Leptospira ilyithenensis | reverse complement strand
TGGCTAGGGGACTTTACAAATTACAATCTGCGGCAATCATGTGGAAGTTACTTACTTATGGGTAACGGGATGGGTCTAGTTCCCCACCCAAATCGGGCGGGGAATATTATATATACAAATACCCTAACCACCCTATTCTTTCTAAAATTTTTCCGAGCTGGAACAATCCCAGCGCTAGCGATCGAAGCGGAAATCCTTCGCGGACGCGAAGATTGGAGCGGAGAGCGCGGTCGTCTATACGAACACATCACCAAATTAGATCAATGCGAAGCGCCCCGGATAAGCTTCACTTGCCGGTTTTATTTTTTGTATCGTCTTCATTGGAAAAAAGATTTCGAAAGGACTTGATCCCGGAGCCGATCGTATCCGTGACATTGTCCACGGCCCGGTTCACATAATCCGACATAGCCGAACCGGCGATCCCGCCTACGGTGGCACCTGCAGGTCCTGCAAGTAAAATAGTACCAGCGTAAACGGAACCAAGCCATACCGGATCAATATAAGGGGTGCTAGTTCCGTAAGTGCCTTTGTAGATAATGGGAAGTTTCAATACTTTACCAGCTAATCCAGGTAATGCGACAGTGAAACCCATATCGATTTTTTTATCAATCGTAATGCTTCCGCTCCCGGAACCTGCGATTCCATCCGCCTTTAATACAAAATTGCTAAACTGAAATTTTCCGGAACCATAATTCATATCCACTTCGATTTCCTTATAAGGAGTCGCTCTTGTAAAATCTAATTTTTTCAAACTGATTAGGTTCCCAATGGAACTAATCGGCTTTAGAATGTTAGTATAACTGAGCAGCTCGCCTTCTTTTGATTTGAAGGCCGCATTAATATTCAAATTATCGGTTAATTCATATTCGGTGAATCCTTCTGTATTCAATTCGAAGTTTGTTTCCAGAGTTCCTGTGATAGGAGAATTGCCGAATTGATGAAATAAAATTTCTCCCAAAGCGATATTTTCCGCCTTTCCCATAATTGTAAGTTTTCGTTCCGTACCAAAAATCACATTACCCGTTGATGATAATTTACCTTTATAAAGTGCAAGATTCAATCTTTTAATCTTCATCAAACTTTTATGATACCCGAGTGCGAGACTCATTTCATCTGCAAAGATTCCCCTAATGTCGACTCTTCTCAAATTAAAGTCCAAATTCACATGCATTCGATCCACGTACCCTGTATCCGGCATATCTCTCGTAAGGATCGATTTTTCCAAATCAGCATCTAACCAAAGCTTAATGATATCCAAAGTAGCATTGACTTCCAGATAATCCGACCTTCCTTCAAAATAAATTTGAGGAATCTCTCCGAAAGTGATATAGCCCGATCCGAAAATTTTAATCTTCCCTTTCCATTCGGCGGATATATCTGAGAAAGATATTTTCTTTTCCTTAAAATTATACTCGATAAGAACACTGATATAAGCATCACCAAATGTATGCTTGCCTTTCATGGCAAGGTCTTTGATATTTACATTATCTGCTCTGGATGCGATCACTTCATTGGTTCTTTTGTAGAAGGGCATAACTCCCGTAAGCTTTCCATTTTTACAATCCGCATTGGGGAAAATCACAAGTATGTCTTGCAAATTGCTGCCTCTGAACTCATCAAAATGCGCCGAACCTTCCACGCGAAGATTCGCAAAATTCATTTCATCATATAAAAATGAAGCGTTTGTATATATTTGAAAGGTATCTTCATTGACTTTGCCGTACAGAGAAAAATCCAGACTTCTTAAATCCTTATCAATTTCAACACTGCTTTCCCAAATATAAAATTTGATTTTTCTACTATAGAGCTCATCGTCAAACTCTATCATTATATTTTTGAGTTCGAGCCCTTTAGGAAGACCTCCGAATATATCCGAAAACAAAAGTTTTTCTTCTACCGGAGTTTCTGAAACATTTGATACTGAGTTTTCCTTTTTTTTCTCTGTAAGCTTTGCAAACAAAGGAAAAGATTCGTTCTTTTCTCTTTTTAATTCGATCTTTCCCGTGTTCAAATAAATCCGTCTGATCTGAAGAGCTTTGCCGATGAAAACTCCGTGATAAATTTCTATTTTAACTTTCTGAACCCGTATCAATTGATCCTGGTTTTTAGAAACAGTAACTTGGCTCAGTTCGATTCCAGGGAATGGAAAAAATGTAGGGGTTGATTCTTTGTAATCGAAAGAAAGCCCGGATTTAGAATTAACTTCTGTTAGTATTATATTTTTATAATAGTCTGGATCAGCCATCAAAGGATAGAGAATCATAAACAGACTGATGGAAAAGATAACGATGGATGCTAAAAAAATAGTTCCAACGTATCCTTTGATTCTTTCCCTGAAAGAAATATACATGCAAATTAGAAATTAATTTTGCAATGGAAAATGGCAAGCTACCTTTTGATCTGTTGAAATTGTTTTTTCCAAAGGCCGTTCTTTTTTACAAATATCCTGTACATTCGGACAACGGGTATGAAAATAACAACCTGACGGTTTGTTAATAATACTGGGTATTTCACCAACTAAAGGTCGTTCAGGGGAATTTCTTTTTTTTATATCAAAACTTGCAGAAAACAATGCTTTTGTATAAGGATGAAGGGGATGATTGATGATTTTTTCCTTTTTGCCTATTTCCACGATCTTTCCCAAGTACATAACCGCAATCTCATCCGAGATATGATTCACTATATTCAAATCATGGGAAATAAAAAGATAAGAAAGATGAAATCTGTCTCTCAATTCCAATAAATTATTGACCACTTGTGCTTGTGTGGAAATATCCAAGGCCGACACCGCTTCGTCACAAATCACCAGTTCGGGCCTTAAAATCAAAGCACGTGCGATCGCAATCCTTTGTCTTTGTCCGCCCGAAAACTCATGCGGATATCTGGTTAAAATCGACTCGGGCAAATTAACTTGAGCCAAACTTTCTTTTGCTTTATCATCACGCTCTTTTTTTGACAAACCTTTGTGATGAACTAGCAAACCTTCTGTAATGATTTCTCCTACGGTAAGTCTCGGATTTAAAGAAGAATAAGGGTCTTGGAATATGACCTGAATTTGTTTTCGAACGGAAAGCAATTCGTCCTTTTTCAATTTATGAATCGACTTTCCATTATAGTCGATATCACCCGACTGAATACCAACTAACTTTAAAATAGCGCGACCCAATGTGGATTTGCCGCAACCGGATTCGCCTACCAATCCCAGTATTTTTCCAGGTGCGATTTGGAATGATACATCTTCCACTGCTTTCGTATAAGTAGGCTTTGAGAGAAATTTTTTATTTGTATAGGAGACTGTTAAATTTTTAACTTCTAACATTTTCTTCTCCTAAGGCAAAACAAAACGCGGACTGTGTCTCACTTAACTTCCGTAATATCGGTTGTGTTGTTGTGCAAATTTCCTTCTTAACAGAACATCTGTCTTGAAAATGACAGCCGACAGGATAATCTTTCGGACTGGGGACCATTCCTTCTATGATTTGTAATTTTTTTCCCAGTTTGTCGTGAGAAGGATATGCTTCTATCAATGCTTTCGAATAAGGGTGTTTCGGCGAATCAATGACTTCGTCTACGGTTCCGATCTCAACAATTCTGCCCGCATACATAACTGCAATTCTTTGTGCCAAGTGAGACACCAAACCTATGTCATGAGAAATAAACAATATGGACATCTTGATTTCTTTTTTGAGACGCAAAAGAAGTTGAATGAGCTGAAGTTGGATTGTTACGTCGATTGCGCTGGTCGGTTCGTCCGCGATGAGTAATTTCGGATCGCACATCAATGCCATCGCGATACAGACTCTTTGCAGCATTCCTCCGGAAAATTGATTCGGATATTGGCCTAATCTTTGTTTTGCGTCAGTGATTCCGACGGTTTGGAAAAGATACTCTGCTTTTGCCAATGCTTCTTTTTCCGTGCCTAGACCGTGATGAAGAAAACCTTCGATCATCTGCTCGCCGATTTTTTGGAGAGGATTCAAAGAAGAAAACGGTTCTTGAAAGATATATGCGATTTCCCTGCCGCGGATTTTCCTCATTTCGTCGGAACTCAAATGAAGCAGATCCTTGCCTAAAAAATCAATAGAACCGGTCGGATAGATTGCTTGATTTGTAGGAAGGAGCCGCGTCATCGCAAGAGAGGAAATCGATTTCCCGCAACCGGATTCACCTACCAAAGCGAAAATTTCACTTTCAGCAATGGAGAAGGAAATATCTTTGATGATACTGAGCTTGCCTTCTTCCGTATTCAATTGAACGCTTAGATTATTAACGGATAACAAAGTAGATGTGCTCATTCGTAGACAACCTTTTCCTTCGGATCAAACGCATCTCTCAGACCTTCACCAACAAACGCAGATAAGTTGATCGTGATAAACAAAGCAAGAGAAGGATAAGTAATCAACCACCAGGAACTCAATCTTTCCCTGCCTTGCCCGATGAGCTCGCCCCAAGAGGGATTGGGAGCGGGAATCCCATAACCCAAGAAGTCAAGAGCGGATAGTACTGAGATCGCCGAAATCAGAATAAAAGGTAAAAACGTAACCAAAGGTGTCAATGAATTTGGCAAAAGATGTTTCAAGATGATGGAACGGGAAGAGACACCCAAGGTTCTCGCAGCATCCACAAATTGTTGGCTTCTGAGTTTTAAAAATTCTCCCCGCATATAATAACTGAGTCCTATCCAACTTAACGAAGCATAGGTGACGAGTAGAATCAAAAATCCTCTTCCGAAAAAAGAGCCCATAATCAATATCAAATATAAAAAAGGAATGGCGGCTAAAATCTCAATGATCCTTTGCCAGATCAAGTCGATGTTTCCGGCATAATATCCTTGGATTCCACCGATGATGGAAGCTAAAATCAATTCGATCAATACGAGAATCAGACTGAAAGTCATAGCCAAGCGATAACCGTAGATAATGCGGGTGAATACGTCTCTTCCCCGATCATCCGTTCCGAACCAATGAACGAGAGAAGGTTTGGAAGGAGGATTGGAACCTTCCTCCAAACTTTCCAGATTGTCTTCATTGACACCGAAGGGAATCAAGGGAAACACCATGTAGTTTCCTGGTTTTTGAAAGGCTTCCGTTTTGTTTAATTTTTTATAATTCGGCTCGGTTTGGTTCGGCCCGCCGAATTTCGAATCGGGATAAAAGAAAAAAATAGGAAATGAAATTTCGCCTTCATGTGATACGAACAAAGGTTTGTTGTTTATCAAAACCGGTGAAAATAGAGATAACATATAACTGTAAAACAAAATAAGTAAGGAATAATAAGCTCTTTTATTGGACTTAAATTTTTTCCATTTGCGGATATTTGCAGGATTATTGAACATATTTATTCGAAATTGATGCGCGGGTCTATCGCCACATAACAAAAATCAGATATAATTTTTCCAACCAGACCCAAAAAGCTCTGAACCAAAAGCAATCCCATCATAAGATCCGTATCTCTTTCCTTGACCGCTTCAAAGCTGAGAAGTCCCATACCGTCTATATTGAAAACCAATTCTATGAACAAAGATCCTGAAAAGATCAAAGTCAGATTGCTTCCGAACCCTGTGGCAATGGGGATCAAAGAATTTCGAAATGCATGTTTGAAAACCGAATCTTTAAAGCTAAGTCCTTTTGATACAGCCGTTCTTACATATTCTTTTGCTATTTGATCGAGGAGGCTGTTTTTCATAAGTAAAGTCAAAACGGCAAACGACCCGATCACATAACAAAGCACAGGCAAAAACATATGACTCAACCGGTCGTTTATTTTTCCCAAAGTATCCATATCTTCGTAATAATCCGATACCTCATGACCCAAAGGAAAAAAGGAAAAAACCTCTCCCGATGCAAAAAGAAATAACAATAACATGGCGAAGGCGAATACTGGAATCGAGTAAGTGAAAAATATAATCAAACTCGTATACAAATCGTAAAGAGTCCCTTCTTTCAACGCCTTCTTGATTCCCAGAGGGATGCAAATCAAGTACGTGAGAAAAAATCCCGACAATCCGAATGTCAAAGACACCGGCAGTTTCTCCACGATCAAATCGGTGACTTTGCGGGAATGAAGTCTGGACTCTCCCAAATCAAATGTAACGATCTGACCCAGCCAATATAAATACGCAATGGGAATCGGTTTATCCAGATGAAGTCGCTTTTTTATGAGCTCGACTTCCTCTGCTGAAATCTGTTTGGCAGATGCGCCTGCGAGATTTGCCGCACCTTTGATTTTTGCAATCTCACTATCCAGCGGGCCGCCAGGTGCCAAATGGGAAATTAAAAATACCAAAAATGTGATTCCTATCAGAGTGGGAAAAATCAAAAGAAATCTCTTTAAAAAATATCTCCACATAAGTTTAAGGCTCCCACCATTTCTTCTTATAGGAATATCCCTTCAATTCTAAATAACCATTAGCTTTTATTTTTTTTTCATCCGAAGAAGTTCCCTCGGCCGATACCATTCCTTCCCAATAGATAGTTCCGGTACTTTTTCTTGCATCAAACTCCTGTTTGCTGAAAATCGGAGTGACTTCCCATTTCGCATTGGGAGTTCGAATGTTCCAACGAAGCGGATATTCGATCTTTGTGTCAGGGCTTTTCCACTTCTCATCTGAGACTGGATTCATACTGACTTCACCTTCTTTGGAATAGGAAAAAATTTTCCCATCCGGATCCCGATAAGTTCCGAATGTTTCCGGTTTTGCAGTCGAATTTTCTTTGAATCGAAAAACAACCAAATCGCTGCCATCCTCCGCAGATAAACAAATCCAATCCCAACCTGTTGTTTGTGCCCCAAGCGAATAAGACATACTCGGATCTTTTTTAATATCTTCCAAAGCCCCGCTCCATTCGTGATCCATCCAGGTTACTCCGGACAATACATTATATTTTTTTCCCTCTATGGAAAACCCACCCTTTGTTTTAAGTCTCGGATAACTGTAGTAATACGAAAATATCTCCAACCTCTTTCTTGACTTAACGGAATATCCGTCTTTACCATGCGATAAAATTCGGCCCGATCCTTCCAAATCAAAATCCAGGCTTATCTTTTTATCTTTGGGATTTGCAGTGATATGAAAACGATCCTTCCCCAAAATTTGCAGATGGTATTCACCACTCCAAATCAGGTCTTTATCAAAGCCCGCAAGCCCGCCCAAGCCTCTGTGCAATACATCGTTACTGTAATGGATTTGTTTGTTCGGATCGGAGATTGCAAAATGAACGGGGAAAATTTCTATTTTAGAAACGGAATCTTTGTCTTTTAAAGTCACTTTGAAAAAAGAAAGTTCATATCCGAATTTCAGATTTTCCGTCGTAACCAAATGACCCACGAAATAACACCATTCGATTCCATAGTCTCCGTGAAAGTTATGATCTTCGGGAAATTTGAATGCAGCAAGGTTGAAAAATAAATAGGTTAAAATTAAAAATCTATTCTTCATCTAACATTGATTCCCATTTCTTTTCTAAAGGGATAATGTTTTGATTTTGTTCATCAATTCGTTTCATTCGATCCAGCATATCTTTCATCTTCGCTTTTGCGCCCAGCTTCAAATATACCATTGCCAAATTATAAAGAACGGATAAATTATCATCTTTCAGAGAATGTGCTTTCTTCCATTCCAATTCCGCTTTTTCGAAAGATTCCAATTTATAATAACAAAAACCGAGCACCGCATGAGAAATATAATTATTGGTTTTAAAGCGATTGTAAGATTCAAGTAAAGAGGATGCTTCTTCGAACTTTCCCGAATGAGCAAGTGCTCTTCCGTAAATCAGCTGAGTATTCAATTCTCTCGGCAAAATCTCATAAGCTTGCTGAAAATATCCGCATGCTTTTTCAAAATTTTTCACCTTGTAGCACTCGTCACCTAACTTTCTATATTCGTCAAATTCGGGAAGTTTTGTGGAAAGCTGCCATCCCAATAAAGTAATATCATCCATAGGATCGGTCCCCATAGTGAATTCCTTATGAAGCTGCATGATATGTTCGATGGTTTCCTGGATCGTCATATCTGCACAAGATACAATTGCCTTTAACAATCGTTCTTCGCCATACGGAACACCTTTGTCACTCTCCGCTTCAGTGATTCCATCCGTATAAAGGAATAATTTATCGCCCGGTTCCAATTGAACGGAGTGATCTCTATAGGTATCTCCCCCTTCCGGAAACATTCCGATGAAAGTTCCTTCTCCTTCCAGAATTTCTGCCTTGTTGGTTCGTGCACGATGTAGGATCGGTCTGGGATGCCCGGCAGTCGAATAGACAACTTTATAATCGTCTTGTATCAAAGCATACACGCAAGTCGTATAACCTTGTTGCTTTACCAAATCCAACAAGTCCCGATTGATAAATTTAAAAGTCTCTGACGGCTTTCCCATTTTATAATTGGTAAATAACATCTTTGACAAAGCGGTGATAAAGGCCGCCGGCACCCCGTGACCGGATACGTCGCACACAACAACACCTAATCGATCAGATGCGAACGGAAAATAATCGTAATAATCTCCACTGACTTCCTGCATTGGATAATATGCGGTCCAAAATTGAATCCCTTTCCAATCGGGAATGATTTGAGGAATAAGACCTTTTTGAATGTTCTTTGCAAGACGAAGGTCTTTGGCAATTGACAATTGCTTTTTTTCCAATTCGAACTTAAAAGATTTTAAAACTTCGACCGCAGCTTCCAAATCCCTGTTTTCAATCGCAAGTTCTCTGGATTTATCCACAACATCATTGATATCGATGATGGAGATTTTTTCATTCAAAGTATCCCCTCTGGATACGATCATGACCTTGTGCCGATTGCTGCTGCTTTGGTCTTCGTTTGCAATTGCACGGGAAAGACTCAATGGCTCGTCTGTCCATATTAAGCGGTATTCGTTTACGTCCGCCCCGAAAATAATATCATCTCCCAGATCCTTATGGGATACATGGATACCGAATAACCTCGTTTTGGTCATATTGATTTTATAATCTTTCAACTCATATAGAACTGCGAGTCCGTTCAACATGCCTTGAAAAAAAATAGCATCGTACCATTTTTCCTTATAACGGGAAAGGTATTCAAATTGAAATAATGCGGTTTTTGGACCTGTAAAAAAAACATGTAAAAATACTGTTCTTGTTAGACGGTTGATTAAAATAGGAATCCGGTGAATCAATTCGTCTATGAAAATTTTCGTATCATCCAAAGGAAGCAGATCGAAGGCGTTTGTAATCAGGGTTTCCGTGCCCAAATGGTACAAAAGCCCTGAAATATCTACGGATTTGGCAATGGTTGAAATCAGTCGGTCTTCCAAATCTTGGGAAATCCAAAAATTGGAATCTTTTAGAATTTTTCGGTACGTTGTTTCTTCCACAATTTCAGGAAACGGATTCGCTCCGGAATAACTTTGGTGCTCCTGAAGGTAGGCTTTGATCAGCCCCGAAACCCTTCTGGAAGAAATTTCCCTAGCGGATAATAATTTTGATCCTTCCTCTGGCATAGACATTGTATCGGTAAAAACTAAATTTCAATCGCTCCTTATGCAATAGATTTTTATATGGAAGAAATGATTTGGTTTCTTCGGATACTTTTTATTTTTCTGACTGTTCTTGGTATCTCCGCCATTACAAAATCCAATTCAGAAATTGTACGGAGCACAACGACTTCGGCGAAATACGAGCCTGCCACAAAACTATTGTTACAGAATTATATCCCTCGTTTGATCCGCCTCCCTCTACCCAGGGAAGACATAGCTGTCAAATATCTGGGCGAAGATCTGCATTTGATTGTGGAAGAAGTGATTCCTAATGAAAAAATTTCCTGGAGACTGGAAGGATTTCAGAATTATCTCCATTTGCGGGAAGAATACAAATTCCAAACAGTTGAGAACAATGTTCAAGTAGAAGCAAGGGCGGAATTAATTCCAAAGCCGGGATTCGTTTCCCGTTTTATATTGTTATTCTTTGGAGATTCCACTCTCTCCGGCCTCTTGGACAAAAGCCTGAATTCTTTGCCCAAACCTTAATTCACAGACTACTTTTTAGAGCTTTTTTCCAATAAGACGGTGGCCATCACCATCACGCCTTCCGATCTGCCGAGTGCGCCCATTCCTTCGGATGTGGTTGCCTTAATGGAAACACAATCCAAAGGCAAAGACAGAATATTTGCCAAAGATTGAATCAGCTCGGATCGAATGGGATTAATTTTGGGAAGATCTCCCACATAAGTGCAATCCACATTTACCAATTTCCAACCGCGTTCCGTAATGAGAGAGATGCATTTTTTAGTGATGACCGATGAGTCCATGTTTTTGATCGAAGGGTCGGTGTCGGGAAAATGTTGACCGATATCTCCCAAAGACAATGCACCCAGGATCGCATCTGACACCGCATGCAAAATCACGTCAGCATCGCTATGCCCTAGAAACGCATACTCGGATTTGACTTCCACACCAGCTAACATAAGCGGGCGAAAAGGTTCGTGTATCAATTTATGGAAATCAATTCCGTTGCCGATTCTAAACATCAGATCCTACTTTTTATAACTCAACTCTAACATACGGTTGACGGACTTTTGAGCCAAACGAATCACTTCCTCGTCTAAGAAGATTTCAAACTGTTCGTAAAGCAAAGCATCTCTTACTTTTTCCAAAGTGATTTTTTTCATATGTGGGCAGGTTTGGCAAGTTGATACGAATTCTTTTTCGGGAAACTCGGATTTTATATTGTCCCCCATGGAACATTCGGTAACAAGCATGATCTTGTTTGTTTTCGAATTTTTTACAAAATCGATCATTTGAGATGTGGAACCGGAAAAATCGGAAACTTTTACCACATCTTCATGGCATTCCGGATGAGAAATGACAGTCAGCTCTCCACCAAATAATCGTTTTGCGGATTGAATGTCTTCCGGAGTGTATATTTCATGTACCATACATCTTCCCGGATGGGAAATGATTTTTTTTGTAGTATTGTTTCGAACGTTTCCGGCCAAATATTCGTCCGGCAAAAAGATCACCGTATCGGTTTCCATTGCATTGACGATCTGTACTGCATTGGCCGAAGTACAACATACATCCGTCTCAGCTTTTACTTCCGCAGAACAGTTCACATACGTTACAACGGGAACTCCCGGATATTGGGCCTTTAGTTTTTTTACGTCTTCTCTGGTAATGGATTCCGCGAGAGAACATCCCGCTTTCGGATCGGCAATCAACACTTTTTTGTTAGGCGAAAGTATCTTTGCAGTTTCCGCCATAAAGTGAACACCATTGAATAGAATGATGTCTGCGGTTGTATCCTTTGCCATTTTGGAAAGATAAAGAGAATCTCCGATGATGTCGGAAACACCCCAGAATACGTCGGGGGTCATATAATTATGGCCGAGGAGCACCGCATTTTTTTCTTTTTTTAAACGATTGATTTCGGCAACCAAAGGAAGGATTCTCCCTTCGATTTCATGATCCAAAAAAATCGGTTTAAGTTTTGAGACTAACTCATCGTTTGTGACTAATGACATAAAGTCCCCCTCTAATTATTTGACTGAAAAAACTAAATAAACGGATCGGCACTTAGTTTTGTGCCTGTTTCCTTAAGTCCCGAACTGGCTGGTGGGGTTCCGTTATCAATGGATGCGCAGTTATTGAACTGCAATTTCCATGCAGCATTCGCATTCTGAGTACTGCCCGTAGTGGTGGATCTTTGCGCTTTTCTGAAATCCACATTTGTATTGAAGGAAGATTTCTGGCAGCCTATGCCTTGGGTATAAATCAAGTTAACATCCGTAAAACAATTGAAGTACAATTCGGCAACCGAATCGGAACTTTTATCGGAAGGAGTGATTTTAGATTTTAATGCTGTAATGAGGGAAGGACAACCTGTCACCGCATTGTCAGGTGTTCCGACACATGTAGCTTCGCTCAGTAAAAACTTCTGACAGGATGAATTCACCCCGGAGCTTTGAGATAAAAGAACGCTCAGCAGTTGAGGATCAATTTCATCCTTCTTCTTTGGCTTGCAAAGATTGGTACTTACCAAAACAATCAAAATGATGAATAAGCGAAAACTAATCTTTTTCATTCTCCTTATACTTCTCGTTTTTATTTCCTTTACTGTCTATTTCCTTTTTTTTAAAAATACTTCCCTCTTCCGTAGCAAAAAGCCCTTTGATAGTAGTTCCGAAGTCATATGGAATCAGCTTTCCGGTCGGCCGGATCTGCTTTTAACGGAAGATTACCCGAGTGATTTAAAAAACTTTTTAGATGAACTTTTCGGGAAAGAAACCTACGAATGGGGAGCCGACAGATCTGTAACGTACGACTATTTGGTTCTCCATTTCCCGGGAGAAAGAGCATCCGTTCTCTATGCAATCTATGTTGCTTACGCAAATTATAGGGACGAAATCGCAAAATGGGAAAAAGATCCGAATCTAAACTCTTGGGAAAAACAGGAAAAAATTCTACAGATCAGAAATGATTTTTTTCCCAAAGGAATTAAGGAGATTCTTTTTCCCTATCATCCGAGCCAGACTGCGCAAAGTTTTCTATATTATGCAGAGAACTACGTTCAGAAAAATCCCTACAAGTTTTCTAAAGAAAGAAAATCACATCTCTTGAAAAAAAGACAAAGTCTTTATGGAGAAAGATTGCGTGAAATCGCAAAATGGGAAAATCAAAACTTAAAGACTGCAATCACAAAAATGATTTATGCCCGCGAATTGGAAGTAATGAATTCCTTGGAGAAAGAAATATTTTTACAACGGATCCTGGATGACGAATCTCATGCTGATTTTTGGAATTGACAAGCCTCGCTCGATCGAGTCTTATTTAGAGAACATTTCTTTCCTTAGGGAGCCTTCATGAACAAAGCATTCATTTCCTGTTTCAGCATCGTATTTATTTTAAGTTGTTCCAGCGGAGCAAAACGTCTGGACAATAATGCAGACTACGTTGCGGACTCCGGCGGATTGACTAGCCAGGAATTGGTTCGTGCCGCTGAAAAGTTAGCCGATGAAATCGGAGTATTCTTCAAAGAAAATCCACAAGAAGCAGGAGTATTTGTTGCCCATTTTCCAACACGCAATGACACTTCGGAACAAATCCAAACAGAACTTTTTGACAATGCATTCGTTTCCAAACTGATTAAAAACAAAGTTTACACCGTTCGCACAAAGACCAGAGAACAGTCATTAAATGAGATTCAATTCAGCCTTTCCGGTCTTACTTCCAACAGATTGTCCATTGGAAAATTAAAATCTCCCAACTACTTTGTTCGTGCCGATATCAATGAAAACCTATTCACCGCCGACGGTGAAAAAATTGTAGAACAATCCATCAATATCGAATTGGTGGAAGTGGAAACAACCATCGCAGTTTGGTCTGAAAAAGTATCCTATCGCAAACAAGCAGTTCGCGGAAACAAAGGTGTTGGTTGGTAGTTTTAAGGAGCTATAGATTGTTCCCTAAATATTCAAGCTTTTTTGCCATTCTGGGTTTTGCTGTTTTAGGTTGTGCATCCGATTATAAAAAACTGATCGAAGCCACGGAGAACGCCTACTTCAGCAAAAACTACGATTCAGCGATTCCTTCCATACGGGCACTTTACGAAGATTCTGCGACCAAAGACAGATTGCTCTTTCTGATGGAAGCCGGAATGATTTTTCATTCCAAAGGCGATTACGAAAGTTCCAATAAAGTATTCAAAGAAGCGGAAGACCTTTCCGAGAACATCAAAACAAGCATTACAAAAGAAGGTCTAGCTTTCCTTCTTTCCGACAATGAATCCAATTATACGGGCGAAGACTTCGAAAGAGTCATGATCAAATATTTCGTAGCCTCCAATTATCTTATGTTAGGTGATTTGGAAAATGCGAAAATCTATTTCAGACGTTTGGATTTCGAACTGAAAGAAATGAAATTCATCGCCGCTGAATACCGCCAAAACAATGCGGCACGTCTGATCGATGCGTTTGTTTCCGAAAAATTGGGGAGATACAACGACGCAAGAGTCCAATTCAGAAATATGGAACAACTTATGTCCGGAAACTCCGTGCTCATGAGCGATCGTTACGTACTCGCCGTCAAAGAAAACGATTCCCGTGATATGGGAAAATACGCAAAAGGCGCTCCTTTCGTTCAAGCATACAATCAATCCATGCAGAAAGTGGACATAAAATCACCTAACCTATCGGAGGTGATCATAATTCACGAAGCAGGCAAGTCCGCAACAAAAGAATCCCGTGGTAAACTTTTGGAAGACGAATACTTTGCTTTGGCGCTTCGAGGCGCAATAGAAATTGCGATTCGAACGGAAGGTGCCGGTGCTTCCGTGTCAGGAGTTCTTGCCACTCTCAGTACCGCTGAAAATCCAATTCCTATTTACAAAGAAAGAGACCTGGAAGGATCAGACAAACGTCATTTTTATATCAATGGAACCGACGTAGGTGCTCCGGAGATTTTAAATAATTATTCAGACACCGCGATGAAAAACTTCAATGACAACTACAAAGCAATCATTACCAAAAATCTAAGTTCTCTTGCAGTGAAGATTGTTGCCGCAGTGATCGCATCTGAAGCCGCTTCCCGCGCGATCGAATCCAGCATGGGAGACCGTAAAAAGAGAGGGGAAGGAGACTTGGTTTCCAGCTTGATTCGGTTAGCTGCAGGTGCCGCAGCAGGACTTGCCACTGCACAAACCATTGCACCCGATCTTCGTTGTTGGAGAACAATCCCTGCCAATTTCCAAGTCAAACGGATCTTTTTGGAACCGGGTGAGTATTCTTTTTCTCTGGAAGAGACTTCCGGACTGGTTACAAACGCTCCGAGCAAGATCGTTGTGGAAGAAGGAAAACCCCTCTTCCTGTCCATTCGATCTTATATCAATTAAACCGACGGTAATTTTTAAGTTTCGTTCTTTCTTCTTAAAAAAGCGGGGATATCATAATCCTCGCCGAAATTTTGAAAAGGTGAATTTTGCGACGAACGGTTGTTACCGAGCATCCTTCCTCCCCCCGATTTAAAATTACGATTAGATTCAAAATGAGAAGGTTCTTTATCCGACTTCCCTCTCTCTTCTGCTTTTCGAAGATATACCATGGGAGCAACTGTTTGTTCTTCAGCACCGACTGCTTTCGACTCACGCGCACTTTGTCTTTGGAATCCTTTCTTTTGAAAACCGGTGGCGATCACAGTCACTCGAATTCTATCTTCCAGGCTCATATCTTCGTTTAAGCCGATGATGATGTTTGCATCCGGGTCCGCTTGCGCTGTAATGATTTGCGATACCTCATTCCATTCATGAATGGTAAGATCGTTACCCCCGGTTACGTTGATGAGCAGAGACTTGGCTCCTTGTATGGAAGAATCTTCTAACAAAGAGTTGTTGACGGCCTGCTCTACTGCCTCCGTAACCCTCATCTCTCCGCGACCTTCTCCTACACCCAGAATAGCATCGCCTGTATCTTTCATAATGGTTTTGACATCGGCAAAATCCACATTGATAATTCCAGGATGATTGACTATATCGCTGATCCCGCGAACACCGTTTAATAGAATATCATCGATCACTCGAAAGGCCTGATCTACCGGAGTTGTTTTTTCCACAACTTGAAAAATAGAATCATTGCGGATCGTAATCAGTGTATCCACATTGGAACGTAGAAGATCTAAACCTTGTTTGGCGAGATCCGCACGTCTTTTTCCTTCGAAAGAAAAAGGTACGGTCACTACACCTACAACCAAACATTTCATTTCTTTTGCAATGGCAGCAATGATAGGAGCGGCACCGGTTCCTGTTCCTCCGCCCATTCCGGCGGTGACGAAAACCATATCGGCTCCTTTCAAAGCGGCAACAATTCGATCTTTGTCTTCCAAAGCTGCTTTTTGGCCAAGTTCAGGATCGCCGCCAGCACCCATCCCACGGGTCACTTTTGTGCCCAATTGGATTTTATGCTCAATAGGAGATTTCAATAATACTTGTTCGTCGGTATTCATTACAAGAAAATCAACGCCTTTCATTGCAGAGTTGATCATTCTTGTTACGGCATTCATTCCACCGCCACCGACTCCAACTACTTTTATAATGGCCGGGCTAGTTCTTTCTTCTTCTAGGTACAACATAGACTTTCCTTAGAGATTATTCTCCATCCAACGACGAACCTTCTTCATCAAACTATCTTGCTCAGAATTAGAATGTATATTTCTCTGTTCTAAGTTCTGCAATTTTGAAACATATTTAATCAAACCGATTGCCGTTGCATATTCCGGCGAAGAAACTTTATCCGTAAGGCCGGTAAGACCGGCGGGTTTTGCACGTCCCACAGACAACCGGAATACTTCTTCCGCTAAAACATCGATTCCATGAAGCAAGGATGTTCCTCCGGTGAGGATAACTCCACCGGCTAACGCGGGTTTAAAACCGGATCTGTTCAATTCATGATCCACCATTTCTAAGATTTCTCTGACTCTGGGCTCCATGATTTCCACCAATTCCTGACGGAAAATGGAACGGGCCGTTCTTCCCGAAATGGCGGGAATTTCTATTTTTTCGGTGGGATCTATCTGGTCTATCTGCGTATGACCGTATCTTTTTTTAAGAATTTCCGCCGTTTCAATCGTAGTTTTCAAACCAATCGATAGATCGCTTGTTATATGGAATCCGCCGAAGGGTACTACGGAAGAAAAAGCAATCCCTCCATCCACATAAACGATAATATCACAAATCCCCGAACCGATATCGACGACTACGGTTCCCAAATCCTTTTCGCCCGAGGTCAAAACCGCTTCCGAAGAAGCAAGCGAGGATAAGACCCGATCCATTTGAATGAGTCCCGACTGTTCCACGCAACGATCAATATTATTCAAAGCGGTGGAACCGCAGGATACGATATGCACTTCAGCTTCCAACCTAACACCAGTCATGCCAATGGGGTCTTTGATATTTACCTGGTCATCCACTTTGAATTCTTTTGTCAGAACATGAATGACTTGTTGGTCGCCCGGAACATGAACAGATTGGGCAGCTTCCACAACACGCATAATATCCATCTCGGAAACAGTACGTTCTCTGTTTGTGACTGCGATGATTCCTTTTTCATTGAATCCGTGCACTGATTTGCCGGAAACATTTACAACAACAGCGCCGATCTCCTGACCTGCCATAAGTTCCGCATCGCCGAATGCCTCGATGATGGATTTTGTAGTAGTTTCGATATTAACTATGGAACCGTTTTTGATTCCACCGGAAGGATAAGAACCTGTTCCTATGATTTCAATTTCATATTCATTGACAAGGCGCCCGATCACAACTTTGACAAGAGATGAACCTAGATCTAATGCTGTAACAATGGGTGCATCTTCCATATCAGTGATAGACTGCGTCTTCTCCCCTTAAATCAATTGTGGAAGCTTTTATATTTTCAGTTTCTAAATAAGCAAGAGAGGCGTATAATTTACGCATCGAATAAAAATCCAGTTTATCTCCCATAAATACTCTTGCCCGGAACGGAGATTTTAAATAAACAACAACATCACCGTCGTCTTCCAAAGATACTTCGGAGATTCTCGTCCGAAGAGCAGGATAACTAAGTATGGTTTTTCGCATTTCTTTTGTTATATCTTCAATTTGAGTACCTTGAACCACATTCCCAGTCACAGGAAAATCACCGGACAAAACGATCAGGCTTTCCGCTAGAACTTGGTTTTGTGAAATAATTTCACGGTTTTCATCAATCTCGTATAACATATCTCCCACGTGAACACCGAACTCTGCAACTTTTTCTTGTAAGGTGATCACAAGAAAACCTTCCCTATCCCGAGAAACCCGAACTTTTCTAATCCTCGGGTGAGTTAAAAGTTTTTTTTCCCAATCCTTCCAACCAACCATCTCAGGACCTATTTTTTCCGGGTCCACTTCCAAAAAACCCATTAAATCTGTGGGCTTCAAAACTTCCAAACCTTCAAAAACCAATTTCTGAATGGGTTTCGGGCTCTTCACCCAATGAAGGATCAATGCCAAAGCAATCACACCAGAGACAAATAATGCCAATGGTACCATATACTTTCGGTTTGGTCTTTTTTCTGAGTTTTCCGGGGTGTTGTCAACCATATATTGATTATGTCACATATGATGGTTTAGAAATCCTTGGATCGTCTGTCGATTGGGAAAAAGGGAGGGCATAAAAAAAGGCCAGGCATCTGTCTGACCTTTTGCAACCGTAAAGCTGAAAGCTTGGGATTAGTTGCTAGCGACTTGCTTTCCTGCCTCGGCAAAACTCATAGATACTTTTTTGTATTTTTGAGCTTCTCTTTCGAGAGCTTCTGCACGTTTGATCAAATCTCTTTGCTCATTGATCTGAGAAATGATTTTCCCACCGTGAGAAACTCGAGCTCTGTCACGAAGAGCTTGTGCAAGTTCGGTTTTTTCTTTGGCCACGTTCGCAAGGTATTCCGAAACGGCAGACTTTTGCGCTGGAGTAGATGCTTGTTCGATCACAGCATTTTCCAATAGTTCAAGTCTTTCGTTTGTATCTAGTGCATAAAGATTAGCAGTTGCTAAACCAAATCCTAGAACCCCTGTTGCGATTATTTTTGTTAGTTTCATAGTCTTTTTACTCCTCTCTAGAGTAGGGAACCTCTTTTGGGAGATCCCTCTTTTTGTTTTGTATGGCTCTATTAAACAAAAATACCCGATTAATTTCAATCCCGAAAAATCAAGAACCCTGCTTAATGACCTCGTTTTAGTTAAAAATCAAGAAAAAAGTGAAAAAATTAATCCAAATTAGATTAATTTTAATCACTCATGATATAAAGTCAGATTCTTAAGAAATTTTTAAGCACAAACTCCTTTTTTGTCCCTGGTTCTTATAGAAAATTAAGATTTTTTCTTTGTGAATTTTATAAAAAAGCCAACCACGAACCCCTGCTGGAAGCAAGATTGTGATTGGCTTATCTAAGTCCGAAAGGAAAGCCCGAGGATCTTTAAGATTTAATACTTCGTTTTGGTGTAGCTTAACTTTTTGTTGAGGATGATATCTACTTTTGTTACTTCTCCGGGAGTTACAATGATCTCCGAGTTCTCCAACTTCATCTCTTCCATAAAACTGGCTCTGATTTCATATTTGCCCGGTTTCAAGTTGGTAAACCAGAAATATCCGTCTTTGTCAGTCGTTACTTTGAAGATTTGGTTGGTAGCTACCACAGTAGGCATATAGATCGGGTGTTTTTCAATCGGGTTGTCCAGGGTTTTGTAAAAAACTCTCCCTTGGATCGCGCCATACCCATCCATAGAATTGATCACATCCACATTTGTGGTTTGTTTAGGGATCACAGCCGCCGCGGTTTTATAAATCGGGTAATTGTCCGCTCTCACTTCAATCTGGTGCACACCGGCCGGAAGTTTGTCGATTTTGATATTGTAGATATCTCCTGGAACCAAAGTTCCGTTTTTGGTGATTGCGCCCCAAATTTTGGATTTTTCCGTAGTGACAGTGGATTTGTATTCTTGGTCATCCACTAGCACCTTTATCTTTCTCAGTTTGTCCTCTGCAGTTCCTTTGGAAGAGCTGAGTTTGCCTTGTTTGTTCAACAAATCATAGGGGGACTTGGAAGCCACACCTCCGTAGGATTTGTCTTTGATGATGGAAGTCCGAATCAAAATATCACCAGTCGTGATCGAAGGCACAACAGGAGGTTCTACTTCTACGATCGGGGGAATAGGAACGGTAGTATCATTCGAAGGAACTGTTTCCGGTTCAGGGGTAACCTGTGTTTGGTTGTTGGTTGTGTTTGTAGTGTTGTTATTCGTATTGTTTGTTTCAGGAGGTTTGATCGGCTCGTTGATCACAATGTTCGGCGGAGGTGGAGGAGGATCTTGCGGCTTTGGAGAACCTGTTAGAAAAATCCCTGCTGCATTTCCCGAAACTTGCGGATTTTGCTGATGATTGAACTGTTTTGCCATTTTGACCGTATCGTCTTTTGCAACAAAGAATGCTTCCAGTGCCGTTACCACCGAATCATTGTTCAAATCCGCTTTGTCCAAAGCCAAACCCAGGTTGTATGTAAAAATACCGTGGTTGATTGATCCGCCTACTTCGATGGAAGTTTCATCCGAATCGGAAGAAGAAATCACAGCCTTGTCCTGGAAAAAATAATCTTCCGGATTTTGACGTACAACTCCGTCGTTGCCTTGTGCAATCGGAACATCCGAAGCACCTCTGGTATTTTTTCCTTTTTTGGCAATTCCTCCCGAATAACAACAATCCATCACAAGAACTGTTTTGGGAGATTTGATATCGCTTAAAAATTCATTGAGCTCTTCATCCGAAACATGGGGACGATCGTAACAAATCAAATAATTGCGCATTCCGTTTTTGGCTTTTGCATCTTTCTGATACATACCGTGACCGGAGAAATAGATGATTACGGAATCGTTTTTGCCTGCTTGTTTCCCTAGAGTGGAGATCGCGTTTTTGATATTGTCCCGAGTCACCATCTGACCCAATAGAACTTTGATATCTTTGAAATTGCCTTTTTTTTGGATCTTGTCCCGAAGGAATGTAGCATCCGCTTCACAAAGGCCTAACTCGGGGATCTTCGCCGTATTACCCTTGTAATTGCTTCCGATGAAAAGCCCGTACCGATTTTGTGCGGAAAGGGAAGTAATGAGCAAAAACCCTATAAATAGGGAAGAAAGAATACTTCTAAAAGAGAACATGAATGGGATTCCTCTCAGTTTCATTTGAGTCTTTCAATTAGAAGGTCTATAAAAGGGAAATCAATTGGATTTTTCTCTATTTTGCAAAAAACGAAAGACTTCCGGTAAAATAAAATTATGAAATTCCGCATTCACTCTGGACTCTCCCCTGCAATCATAGTGGATGTTATCCACAAAAAAATCAATTGGGTAACCCGAATCCGGGAAAAAGAAAGAACCTACTTCAGGATTGGCATTTAAAAATTTACGAAGTTCACCCAACTTGTATTGAACCTCGGGAACATTCTCCCTCTCCCGTATCCAAGGCATATAAACAAAACCGAACCGGATTCCTTTTTCTTTCGTATAAGCTATCAGATCTTTCAAAACCAAATAATCCGGTTTTTCAAAACTCGTAATATCCGCGTTATGTGAAATATTTCTGACTTCTTCTTTTGCCTGGATTCTGGCCAAGGCAGCAAGTTCGGGATTTACACGATTGGAAATATTGTATTTACCCAGATGACGTTCGATCTGGTCTTGGATGATCAGATTGTCTTCTCTTTGGGAATGAGAAGGCATACAAAGTCCTGCTTCCACGTTTTTGCAATCTTCACAAAACTTTGATTTGGCGAGATAGTCTTTGGAAAGTTTCCAATGGGAAGAACTGATCAAATTTCGAATTCCGCCATGAAAACGATAGGATTGGTAAAGAAGAGGAATTGCCTTGGAAATGATAAATAATCTTTCCACACCTTCGTATTGATTCCAAAGTTCGGAAATGGAAAACTGGTGAAGGTATCTATGACCGAAAAATTCCCATAGAATTTGGTCCGCATCATCCTGCTTTCCGCCGTAACGAATGATATTTTCTTTTTTAGGGGACTGAAAGATATTTTTTTCCCAACCTTCCCTCCATCTCCGAGCAACATATTGGGATATGCTTTCGTTCGAGGCGACGACTTTTCCGCTGGGATCATAAAGAGGAGGCCCGTAACCCGACGAATAGAGCTTAGGCGAAGCTGCAAACAGAACCATTTTCGGCTTTTTGTTTCCAGCATTCAGATATTTGTCCAGAAAGAATCGGTAGTACTTCGGTCCCATCGCGGGAAGACTGTGGTTATATACGGAAAATTCCTTGTCATTTTTGGGAGAATATCCTTCCAATGCCATCGAACGAGAATCACCTAACACAATAATATCGGCGTCGGCTTTGCCGGACTCCACATAGTTTTTTTTCAGATTTACGAAAAAGATTTCAGGTTGTTCGAAATAATAAATATCCGTTAGTCGAATAATGATTTCGAGTACCGCGAAAAAAGATAAGGCGAATAGAATTCCGATAAATTTAGAACGCAAAGTAGATCACCTCTTTTCCAAATATACCTTTGGTTAGAATCAAAAATCCGACTACGCAGAAGATAAACGCCTGTATGAGATAATGGTATTTATAAAACCAGTATCTGTCTTTTTTGAAATAAGTAATTCCATCCAGGATAAAGAGAGGAAGAGTGATTTTTAACATCTCTTGGAATAAAATCCAGGATGATTTCACACCATTGGTCGGAGCAAGACTCCAATCCCAAAAACAAAATACCTTTTGAAAATAAAGCAACATCATACTTCCGTCGTAACTTCGAAATGCAACACCGCTCACGGCCACCAATACATAGATCAACATACGGGACGCAGTACCTGATACGAAGGATTTGAATGTAATTTTGTTTTCCATTTCCTCTTCTTTCTTTTTAGGAGCGAAAAAAGCCAGGTAAACTACCGTATAAACTCCTTGCATGGTTCCCCAGGTGACAAATGTCCAATTGGCTCCGTGCCAAAATCCGGAGACTACAAAGATGATAAACAGGTTTCTGAGTTGTTTGAATTTTCCAAAACGGCTTCCACCGAGGGAAATATAAATATAATCCCGAAACCAACGATTCAATGTTATATGCCACCTATTCCAAAACTCGATAGGGTTACGGGAATACTCGGGAGTTTCAAAATTGACAGTCAATGTAACGCCAAGTAGGCGGGACGTACCGAGCGCAATGAAAGAATAACCTGCAAAGTCGCAATAGACTTGCATGAGTAAACCGAGACAAGCCACGAAGATCTGACTTCCGTCAACCGTTGCGATGAGTCCGGGATTCGCAAGATACATTCCCTTGCCGCCTAGAAATACCTGGTCGATGTACATTGCCAGATTGTCCGCAACATAGACCTTCATAAAATAACCCAAAAGGATATCCCAAAGTGCCAAAGGAAGTACATCCAAAGTAGGAAACTTCGGTCTTTTCAATTGAGGAAGCAAGTCCACCGCTCTTTCGATCGGACCTGCCACCAGTTGCGGAAAATAATTTACGAAAAGTGCAAAATCAAAAAAATCTTTTTCGGGTTCTATCTGTCCGCGATACACATCGATTGTATACGACATGGTCTGAAAAGTATAGAAGCTGATTCCCACAGGCAGGACAAAGTTTTGCAAAACCATGATGGAGCCGAAGGAAAGAGGGTTTCCTCCCCAATTGCCAACTAACGCATTGTATGACGATACAAAACTGGAAGTAAAAAAATCGAAATACTTCATCGTAAATAGAAGCCCCAAGTTCGCTACGATGGAGAATGCTAAAAAAAGTTTTTTGCCCCTGCCGGATTTGGAACGTTGGATTCCAAGTGCCGCGAAGTAGTCGATGAAAGTACTCGTAAAGATAAGAGTGAGAAAAAACCATTCCCACCATCCGTAAAAAAAATAAGAGGCGGCGAGTAACCATAGATTTTGTGCACGAAGTGCCCAAGAGCGATCTTTAGCAAAGTATCCGAAAACTAGAAATACCGCATAAACAGCTATAAAGAATAGAACGAATACAAAAGTATTAAAAAGCATGAATGGTTATTACAAGTTTCAGACGGGATGGAATTATTAAAGTGAAAAAACGACTGATTTTCAGAATCTCATTTGCTTTTTGCTGCTGATGTTTTCCTATTCCGTTCCGGTTGTCTCCCGAACCTCCTACTTATCCGTTTAGGTGTTGACCAAAATCCGTTTGGATTTATCCTATTCCTTGTTTGGATCTTTTAACTTCTCTTCATTCCCAGTTTGGCTTCAACCAGTTTCGCTCCGGTCAAAAGGAAGCGATCGAGTCCGTCCTTTCCGGAAAAGACACTCTGGCCATTCTTCCGACGGGAGCCGGCAAATCACTCATCTACCAATTGCCGGCAAGTCTCCAAAAAGACAAACTAACTCTCGTTATTTCACCACTTATCGCTCTTATGAAAGATCAAACGGAGAGTCTGCTTTCTAAAGGAATACCTGCCGCATTTTGCAATTCCACGCAAGACGAACTGATGCAGATGAAAACAACAGCGCAGGCTGTAAACGGTTCTTTGCGTGTTCTTTTGATTTCTCCCGAGAGAGCCCTCTCTCCTAGTTTCTTAAAAGTATTCAAAGAAATGAATTTATTTTCCCTCGTTGTAGATGAAGCCCATTGTGTTTCCCAGTGGGGGCACGACTTCCGTCCCGAATACAGACAGCTACATTTTTTAAGAGAGAGGCATCCTTCACCTAACTTTCCTATTTTGGCACTCACGGCCACCGCTACTGAAAAAGTAAGAACCGATGTGCAAGCCGCTTTGGGAATGAAATCCCCCCGAATGGTGCTTTCCACTTTCTTTCGTCCCAATCTTAAATTTTCCGTGGAATATCCTAATTCGGAACGTGATAAGGCCGATCGCCTTTTGGAACTTTTGGAACCTTGGAAAGATGATAAAAAATTTGCAGGACGTACCATAGTATACTGCGCCACCCGCAAAAAAACGGATGAAGTGTTTGAATTGTTAAAAGATTTCGGATTCACTGCAGGGAAGTACCACGCAGGACGCACGGACGGAATTCGGGAACGAACTCAAAATGCTTACACAGGAGGAAAGGTTCCCATCCTTGTGGCAACGAATGCTTTCGGAATGGGGATGGATCAGCCTGATGTACGTTTGGTGGTTCATTACCAGGTTCCCGCCTCTCTCGAAGCATATTACCAGGAAGCCGGAAGAGCCGGAAGAGACAACAATTCCGCAAAATGCGTGTTATTTTACAAAAATGCGGACGTAGCCACCCAAGCGTTTATGATCTCCAAAGAAAGCAACTTCAAAGGAGGAGACAGTTTACTCAAACATATCAAGGATTATGCCAATCAGGAAAGATGCAGGCAGGTTCAACTTTGCGAATACTTCGGAGAGTCGATCGAACCTTGCGGATCTTGCGACATCTGTTCCCATTCCACAAATGGAAAAGACAGAAAGGATTTTTTGCATGCGGAAGAAATCAAACAGCGCAAAAAAGAAGAGAAACGAACCTATGAATTCGATTCGAACGAAGAGGAATGGATCTTAAGTTTTTTAGCGGAACATCCCGGAGTCTTCGGAAAGACCATCATAGCGAAGACGTTAGCTGGTAAAACCACGAAAGACGTACTTCGTTACCGAATGGAAAGAAACCCGTTCCACGCAAAACTAAAACATATCCCGGAAGAAGCAATCATTGCCAAATTGGAATCCTGGACGGAACAAAGAAAAATCCTAGTCGCAGGCTCCAAATACCCAAAACTCTACCTTCCTCAATTCTCTCCCGCAAAGAAAAGAATTGGGAAAGAAGGCGATTCCGAAAGCTTGGTAAAAAAGACCAAAACTCCTACTGTCAACTCACAGATATTACGTGAATTGATGAATTACCGGGATAGAAAATCCCGTCAGCTCAAATGGAAAAAATTTATGGTCTTCCAAAACCCCGTTCTGAAACGCATTGCGGAAAGGAAACCCAGAACTCTTTCTGAACTGGAAGCGACCAAAGGAATCGGTCCGGCCAAAGTGGAAAAGTTTGGAAGCGAAATATTAGAAATCTTGGAAAAGTGGAGATGAATTTCCGCAGATAGTGACATAATCTCTCTAACAAAGATTTTAATTTCTAGTTGTACTTCTAAGAGGGGAATTAAAATGAATTTTAATTTACACTTACCAATGGGATTTGAGATAATAATTTTGGAGTTCTTATGAACGAAAGCTTTCAAAAAGACTTAGAACTTGCTAAACAGTTAATTTCTGATTCGGATTATTTACGTGATGTGGTTGTTAGGCTAGATAATAACGCATCCTCTTCTAATTCGAATACCTGGAAAGAAGAAGTAAAATACTCAATAGCAAATTACAAACTCGCGGACTTTTTGGATGAAAGTTCCAACTGATATTCTTACCCAAGAGGAATCGGAAAAAGCAAAAGAACGGCTTGATCTTATTTTTTCTACTTGGTATGATCTTTGCCAAAATCATACTCTAACCAACGAATTTAAAAATTCTTTTTTTCTCTCTGTACCAATTACAACTGAAGCTACTTTGCGATATATTCTGGATGTAAGAAGAATTAAACAATTCCATCCGGAGGAAATTGAAAATATCAATGAATACAAAATCGCCGGTTATTTAATTTATTGGATTTGTAAGCTAAAACAACAGGGGATACTTTGGCTTTGATCTATAGAAATCTAGAGACTTTTTAATTTCAGTGCACATCGAAATAAATTCCTTCCCCTCACTTATTTTAAATCACTTCACTCCTTAGGAACGACCAAATGGGAAAAATCGCAGGTAGAATCGTAACACATACGGAAGAATTCAAAGGTACGGTTGTTTTTGACGAAGCCACAGGGCTTATCAAAGAAGTAAAGAGATCCGTCGATTCCGATGCACGTTTGTTTGGTGATGAAAGCATTATATTTCCCGGATTTGGTGACATCCACATTCATGCACGCGAAGATGTAAGCGGAAAACACTGTTATAAGGAAGATTTTGTCTCTGCGGGGAATGCAGGAATAGGAGGTGCCGTTTTGCATGTGGCCGATATGCCGAACAATCCTGTTCCGCCGGTTGATGACAAGAGTTACGAAGACAAACTGGCACTTACGAAAAAATCACCGATACATATTACTCTTTACGCAGGGATCGGTCCTGCCACCAAACCATTGCTAAAGAAAGTTCCCTATAAAGTGTTTATGGGACCTTCCATAGGAGAATTATTTTTTGAAGACAACGTCAGTCTCGAAAATACGATCCGACATTATCAGGGGCAGGATGTGAGTTTTCATTGCGAAGATCCCGAGATACTGACAGAAAACAAAAACAAACCTACTCACGAAGAGCGCCGACCGAAAGAAGCCGAGACACTTGCAACCGAATTTGCACTTTCCTTGATTGAAAAATACAATCTAAAGGGAAAACTTTGCCACTATTCCACTAAAGACGGTCTGAATAAAATCATCGAAGCTAAAAAACGTGGAGTGAATGTTACCTGCGAAGTAACACCGACTCACCTTATGTTCGATACCTCCATGCTAACAGATGATAATCGAATCTGGTTTCAAATGAATCCGCCTCTCCGCGGCAAAGAAGACAGGGAAGCAATGGTAAAGGGAATACTTGACGGCCACATCGACTTTCTTGCAACCGATCATGCTCCTCATAGTATAGAAGAAAAGAAAAAAGGAACGAGCGGAATTTCACAATTGGATACTTACGGCTTATTTGTAACTTATATGATAAATATTCTTAACATTCCTTTACAAACGATTGCAAGAATCTGTGCAAAAAATCCCGGAGATTTTGTCAAACAGTATTTACCGGAAAAATTCGGATCGGGCTTTGGGGAGATTAAAGAAGGTTATGCGGCAAATTTTTCCGTTTTAAATTTAAAAAAGCCTTTTGTCTTTGAGAAAAGCATGATAAAAAGTAAGTCCGGTTGGTCACCTTTTGAAGGATTCGAGTTCCCAGGATCAATCGAAGCAGTTTATTTTTTAGGCAAAGATTTGCATGCGAAATGAAGCGGAAAACACATCTAAAACTTTAGAAGACTCGTTATATCCTATCCTATCTCAATTTCCGAATAGTTTGCAAATTTTCAATTGGGAAGGAGAGTTCATTTCAGTTACCGAACGTTTTGCACGCTCTTTAGAATATTCTCAAAAGGAAATGGTAGGAAGAAGTCTATTCGACCTGATTCATGAAGATGACAGAGATCAATCCGTAGATGCATTAACCGACCTTAGAGATAGAAAAACAATCATTAACTTCGAGCACCGGTTGAAAACAAAATCGGGGGAAGATGTATGGATCATGTGGCTCGCAATTCCCCTCTCGGAATCGCAGATCATCATAGCCATCGACAGAGACATCACCATTCAAAAAGATATCTCTTTCGAATTCATTCTACAACAACAAAAATACAAATCCATCTTCGACAATCTTCCCATGGGCATCGCCATCACCGATGCCAAAGGGAAAATAGTAGAAACCAATCGCACTGCAAGACAGTATTTTGATATACAGGACGGAGAAGCTCTAAACCGAACTTTGAATTTAAGAAAGTACACTTTACTACAACCTAACGGAAGTAAAATGTATCCGCGAAATTCCAGTTTAATGAGGGCTTTGAAACAAAAAGAAGTAATCCGCAATATGGAACTTGGGCTGATTAAAGATGCAAAAGTAACCTGGTTTGAGATATTGGCGACTCCGATTCCTTTGGATAATTTCGGTCTCGCCGTAGCTTTCGTCGATATCACCCAAAGGAAACAAGCGGAAGAAAAGATAGCTTATATGGCCTTCTTTGACCAGCTTACCAATCTCCCGAACCGCAATTCACTCATTGATAAATTTTTTCCCATATTCGAAGAAGCAAGAAGACACGAAAACTGGGTGGGAGTTCTCGCAATAGACATTGATAATTTCAAATTCATTAATGATTCCCGAGGCCATGAATTCGGAGACAAAGTCGTCCAACTCATGGCTTACCGCCTAAGAGAAAGTGTACGATCCTATGATCTGATCTCCCGACAAGGAGGAGATGAATTTACAGTTGTTCTACCGGACCTTATGAATGAAAGGGATGCGGGAGTTGTTTGTGAAAGCATTCTTGACGCGATGAATCATCCGTTTGTCATCGAAGGGGAACAGATTTTCGTTAACGTATCCATCGGTGTCGCTTTGTATCCGAATGACGGAAAAGACTCCAACTCACTTTTAAAAAATGCCGATAGTGCCTTAAACCTGGCAAAACAACAGGGAAAGAGTTGTTATGTGTTTTTTACGGAAGAATTACAAACGTTAGTTGTTCAGAGACTGGAAATCGAAAACCAGATGAGAATGGCTCTCGCAAAAGACCAATTCACATTATTCTTCCAACCGAAGATTGATTTGCAAACTTACAAACCGATCGGAGTGGAAGCTCTGATCCGATGGAATCATCCGGAAAGAGGAATGATTCCTCCCGATGTATTTATTCCGATCGCGGAAGAAACCGGAATGATTCTCTCTATCGGAGAGCTGGTTCTCAAACTTGCCATCCAAACCTTAAGACTCTGGAGAGAAGAAGGGATCGAGGGAATCAGCATGGCAGTCAATATTTCTACCAAACAGTTCAAACATGAAAAATTGATTTCCATCATTGCCGAAAACCTCCGACTCTTCCGAGTCGATGCCAAAGACCTGGAAGTGGAAATCACGGAAAGTTCTCTTATGGATAATGCGGATGCCGCAGTAAAAACTATGAAGGCAATCCGTGAACTGGGAGCAACCATTGCGATCGACGATTTCGGAACAGGATACAGTTCTCTCGGATATTTGAGACGACTGCCCATTTCCTGTTTGAAAATCGATCGTTCCTTTGTTTCCGAAATTACAATCGACAAAGACTCCGATACGATCGTTCATGCAGTGGCCAACCTGGCGCATAACTTAGGTTTGAGTGTTGTGGCGGAAGGTGCGGAAACCAAGGAACAAGTGGAAAGGTTGATTGTGGATGGAATCGATTCCGTTCAGGGTTTTTACTTTTCAAAGCCCCTCTCCGGTCCCGATTGTATCAAATTTCTTAAGGAAAAGCTCGGAATTTCCGATTGACCCCTTCCTAATCTCTCGGTTTCCTACACTTAAGGAAACCGCTTGAAACTCTCTCTTCACTGGCTAAACGACTTTCTTCCGTTAAATTCTGTCCCTTTCGATGCCGTCATTGAAAAAATCAATACATCCGTCTGCGAGATAGACGATATTGAAGAATACAAACACCACCTAAGATCAGTTATTACTGTAAAAATTTCCTCATTATCAAAACATCCCAACGCTGAAAAACTACAAGTCACCGAATGTACCGATGGCAAAAAAAAATACCAGATCGTGACCGGTGCCACGAATGTCAAAGAAGGCGATATCGTTCCTCTCGCACTTCCCGGAACAAAGCTCGACGGCAAAGAAATTTTATCTTCCGAATTACGAGGAGTTCCTTCCGAAGGAATGTACTGTTCGGAAAAAGAATTGGGACTTGCGGAAGTTTCCTCCAGGGTTTTGATTTTTCCAAGCTCTACAGAGCTTGGAATTTCCATCCGTAAACTCTTCAATTGGGAAGACACCATCCTTACCATTGATAACAAATCCATCACACATAGACCGGATCTTTGGAGCCATTTCGGATTTGCAAGAGAGCTTTCTTCCCAATTGGAAATTCCTCTTCATTTCGAACCGCTTTCCGCAAAAGAAGATTTCCAAAAAGGAAACGACGGTTTGACGGTAAAGTCAAACGGGAACGCACATTCCTATAACGTTGCATCCATTCCCAAAATAAAGATCGCTCCGTCCAACCTAAAGATCAAATCCCGTTTGGAAAAATGCGGGATCCGATCCATCAATAATGTTGTCGACGTCTCCAACTATCTTTTGTTAGAGGTTGGTCAACCGACTCATTTTTTCGATCGGGTCAAATTAAAATCGACCGAGTTTCAAGTCGATTTTGCAAAACAAGACGAATCTTTCGGCCTATTGGATGATTCCGATCAAAAACTAACACCAGATATACTACTGATCAGAAACGGCTCCGATCCGGTTGCCATTGCAGGGGTAATGGGAGGAAAAGACAGCGCTGTCGGCGAAAGCACTGTAGACTTGGTTTTGGAATCCGCAGTATTCAAACGAGAGGATGTTCGCAAATCCATTCGAAAAACCTCCATTCGTTCGGAATCAGCCGTTCGTTACGAAAAAGGTTTGGATTCTTCCACATGTTTGCCAGTGATTGCACGCACCTTACAACTATTACGCGAAAATGGAAATCCGGATGCAAAAGGATTTGAACCGCAAGGGTTCAACCATACCGCTTCTAAAAAAGTAATCATCGAAACCACATTGCGTTTTCTTCATTCCAAACTCGGCAAAGACATAAGTCTTGTGGAAATTCAAAAGATCCTGGAAAAACTCGGGTTTGCAGTAAAAACCTCGGGAGATTCGATAGAAGTGGAAGTTCCCAAGTTCCGTCAAAATTACGATGTCACAATACCTGAAGATTTAGTCGAAGAAATCGGCCGCACGATAGGTTACGCTTCCATACCGGTGCAACCTTTGGCGTTGGCAGTCGAGACCCCTATCCGAAATCCTTTGCGGGAATTGGAAAGAAGAACGAAAGCGTTCTTTGCAAACAATCTGACATTCCATGAAGTTTATAATTACTCTTTTTCTTCTTCGGAAGAATCAAAAATAGAAGGAGAAAAAGAAAAAAACATTCTGGGAATAGCAAACGAAATGCCGGAAGAATATTCCGTTCTCAGAGCTTCACTTTTGCCGGGACTCATCAAACAAGCGGCAAACAATCAAGATCGTTTTGAAATCGTCGATTTATTTGAAGTCGGTCGCACCTATCATAAGTTAAATGAAAATGAACTCGCTTTGGAAAACCGTTGGATCGGTTTCATCAGTCTTTCTTCGGCAAAACAAAATGATTACCAAACTATTGATTCCGAATTTGTGTCCCTTCGACATAAAATATCCCGGATCTTCGAAGTATTGAATGTACGATCCGGACTTTGGACAAAAGAAAGTTTGCCTTATTTGCATCCGAACGCAGGACTTTCCTATAAGGTTGAAGACAAGACGATCATTGAAATGGGTATTTTACATTCCAGATTTGCCGACAAATACAATCTCAAAAAACGGGCGTTTGTCGGTAAAATCAACCTGTTGAATCTTTTGGAAGTTTGGGAAAAAGAAGGAAGACAAAGCCATTTCAAAGCTCCTTCTTCCTTTCCGCAAGGTCAATTGGATCTTTCCATTCTAATGAATGAAACGGAATCAACGGATTATTATCTGAATCTAGTCAAAAGCAAAAACATTCCTGAAATAGAGACAGGTTGGGTTCATACGATTTTCCGAGGAGGCAATTTGGGAGAAGGGAAAAAATCAGTGACATACAGATTTCGTCTTATGTCGTATGAAAAAACTTTTACCCAAGAAAGGTTCAAAGAACTTTCCGATGAGTTGGTAAAACTTGCGGAAAAATCGGGACTGACCCTTCGTTAAATTCTCTTTGACAAAGTCGAATTCATGAATTCAATCGAGAAGACTTATGTTTGCTCGATTGGTTAGGATCATACCTTTTCTATTAGTTGTTTCCTGTTCCCAATTACAAATTCAAAAATATCTTAAGAACGATACTTTCATTCCGCAAAAGATCGGTTATATAACGGAAACCTCTTCCTTTTATAATTTAAATTATTTCGTTTCGGATTCGGATGGAAAAATTCCATTTACAGCTGTTCTAAAAAATAATCTGGCATTCGGATTTCGATCGGAAGCGGTTTGGTTGCGAATCGAAGCAACAAATCATTCTTCTTCCGGTAAAATTATCTTCGATTTGGGCAATGCCCATTTGGACGAAGTGATCGTTTATGAAAAAGGAAACATCATACCGATCAAAAAAGGTGGAGATTTCACTCCTCATACGCAATGGGATACTTTTTCCAAGTCAGTCGCTTTCGAATTGGAATGGCCTATTGGAGAAAAAAAGATATTTTTCGTAAAAACAAAGTCAACATCAAATATTAGTTATACGCTTCGTTTTTTTACAAAGGAAGCATTTTATCTGAAAGAAAATCGGGAGAATATGATTCTCGGTTTTTTTTATGGAACCATTTTTATCATGGTTCTTTACAATCTCTTCATCTATTTTATTCTGAAAGAGGGAGTATATATACTTTATTCCATCTCCATCTTTACCCATCTGTGTGTACAAGCCTATTTGAATGGAATCCTCAATCAGTTTCTAACTTATGATCATCCCGAAATTCATAATCGAAGCGGGAGTTTCATTATTTGTTTTTCAGTTATCTTCGGATGGAGGTTTGCACAACAATCCCTGAACTTAAAAGATTTTAATCCGCGTTCCCATCGGATTCTTTGGGTTCTTATATCGGCAACCTTCTTATACTTACTCTTCGGATTTCCTTTTCTAGGATTAAACTACCTGGTCCGAATGGCAAATTTGATAGCTCAGATATTCGTAGTATCAGTGTTTGGTGTTGCTCTATTGAATTATAGTTCGGGAAACAAACGGGCAAAATTATTTTTGTTGGGATGGAGTACTCTTCTTGTCGGTATTTTACTATATACTCTTATGCAAAATGGACTATTGCCTGCAAACCTGATCACAATTTATTCCAATCAAATCGGTTCTACTTTGGAAGCGGGCATACTTTCTCTCGCGCTTGCAAGCAAGATCAATCAATTAAAAGAGGAAAAAGTAAAAGCACAGGAAGAAGCTTTGATCACTTTGGAAGAGAAGGTAAGGGAAAGAACTAAAATCCTGGATGAGTCCTTATTCAATATCCGAAAGGACTTGAACGTTGCGAAAAGAATACAACAAACCTTCTTTTCGCAAACCCCAATCAGTGACAACCGGATCAAATTCGGATCTTTTTATCAATCCATGAATGAAGTGGGCGGCGATTTTTACGATATGACTGAGGTGAATTCCGATCATTACCGGATTTTTATCGCGGACGCAACAGGTCATGGAATCCAAGCGGCACTCATTACGATGGCGATCAAGGCGGAATATGAATCTCTGAAGATCATGTACGATTCTCCCAATGATCTTATCTTTCATTTGAATCAGATTTTTATCAATAAGTACCATAATGTACAAACCATATTTACCTGTGCGGTTTGTGACATTGATCTGAAAAAAAGAAAACTTTATTTTGCATCCGCAGGTCATCCGGATCAAATCCATCTCCGTGCAGGTGAGAAAAAAATTCTACCTAGAACAGGGAAAATCATCGGCCTTATGGATCATACCATCTATAAATGTACGGAGTATTTTTTAGAAGAAGGAGACCGTATCTATCTCTATACGGACGGTGCATTTGAACAATTCAATAAGTCCCGCGAAATTTTCGGAGAACAACGTCTTTATGAAATATTGCAGGAATCAGATAAACTTTCATTAGATGAAAGTATCAGATCGATTGTTGAAAATCTAGAACAGTTCATTATGGAAAACTCACACCAAGACGATATTACAATCGTCGGATGTGAGATTGATAGATTTGTTTAAGGGTTGATCAGCGGGATCCGAAGGTAGTAAGTATAATCGAATCCGTTTCTTCCCATAAAGATTCCGATTTTTCAGGTGCGGAAATCTCTATCGCAGAATCTTGGGAAAGCGGACTGTAATTTTCCTCTTCCATCTCAAAATTTAAAAATTGAGAAATCCCTATGGCAAAAAAGAAAGCACTCGCCACCGCATAAATCCACTTAATAGGAAAGCCATTATTGGCGGGAACCAATCGTTGTTCCGCTGCTTTCAAAACACGGGAAGCTACCCTTTTCGAAAATTGCGGATCTTGGATCAATTGATCAATGGTTTGGTCTAAATTAGATTTCAAATTTTCGTTCATAAATCCAGCTCCTGTTCTTTTTGATTTTTATTCATTAATCTTGCAAGCATTTCCCGTCCCCGAGCAAGCCTTGATTTTACAGTGCCTGCGGAAACTCCTAACTGTTGGGCTATTTTATTTACCTTATGTCCCGCCAAGCGATACAACGTAGTTTGACGAAACGGTTCCGGTAATTCGTTGATTTGCGCTCTCACCCATTTGTCCCTGTTCTCATGATCGATTTCCACTGTAGGAAACGAATACAAAGATTCGATTCCGGTAAGATCATCCGATATTTGAAACGGCAGACTTCCCGTTTTTTTGTTATCTCTCCAAGCCCTTCTGCACTCATTGCGCGCTACAACATAAAGCCATTTGTGAAGGGACTCTCCAGCTAACGGAGGTTTTTCTTTAAACGCAAGATAATATCTCAGATAAGTCTCTTGAGTTACATCTTCGACGAAAGAAAAAAGATCCTCGGGCAGATTCTTCTGAATCGCCCGAAGAACAGTCGTTTTACTCTCTTCGATAGAATGAACTAATTCGTTTTCGGTCATTTTTTAGGTTCTACACATTCCAAACGATCCGGACCGGAAAAAGGTTCTCTTCTGGACCGCATGGTTTCCATACGTTTTTTGTTAATGGTCTTTAGTGTATCTTTTTGCTCCGGATTCAATTGGGATTCAAATTCAAGCCTTCCCTGGATTTGAATCATCCGGATGTCTAATTGAGTATTGCTGATTTCCTGTAATTTTGATTTAACAACCGCTAAGTCAACTTTTTCGGATTCCAAAATGGATCTTAAATCTTCATGCAGAGGTAACATTTTGTCCACTTTCTCTTTTAGAAGACTCTCTTTTTTATCCAAAGAAGACTTGATCTTTTCTTTTTTTTCTTTGGTAAGCTTCAAATCCTGTGCTAATTTTTCGAATTCCTTTCCTTCCGGATCAGGGAAAGGAAAGATGATTCCAAGTGGTGGTCCCATAAAAGGTCCCGGTGGAGGCGGTGGTGGAGGCTCGGCACTCAAACTCATGTAAGTGCACATGGTCACCAAAAACATCGTCTTTACGGGGAATTCTTTCATTTTTACTCCTTACTAATGATTAAACCCCGAAGAAAAGAAAAGGTTCCCAAATATTTAAAAAATTTGAAACAATTGGAAAATCACTGTTGAATGACTCATAATCTATGAACTATTCCGAAATTCCTGAATTTTCCGACCCATTTATCCACCCAGAGGCTACTGCATTTGGAATGCTAAAATTCGGTAAATCCGTTTCCTTATGGCCGGGAGCCGTTTTGCGTGCGGATATGAATCAAATCGCATTGGGAGATTATGTAAATATCCAGGACAATTCCACATTGCATACCGACTCCCGCTCTCCCATTTCCATCGGAGCCTGGAGTCTTGTGGGGCATAATGTAATGATCCACGGATGTACGATCGGTCGCGGTGTACTTGTGGGCATCGGTTCTATCGTTCTCGACAAAGCAGTGATAGGTGATGGTTGCCAGATCGCAGCGGGTTGTATGATCCGAGGAGGGAAAAAAATCCCACCAAGATCTTTGGTTGTACCGAATAACGGAGATGTCAAAATTTACGAAGGAAAAGCCAAACCGGAGTTAACTGTTGCGGGTTGCATTGAATATGCCCATCTGGCAGTCCGGTTTCAAAAAGGGATTTTTGTTCCTTATACTGAAGAGGAAGAAGCTCTATTTGTGGAGCAGGCAAAAGGGATCATAAAGAATTTGGGGATTTGACAAATAACTAAATCGTCGGATAAATGATAAAACTTAATGGAAAAGATAACAATCTTTAAGACTGCCGCTATTTTTATTTTTGCCGGAATATACGAAATCGGCGGAAGTTGTTTGGTATGGCTTTGGCTCAATGAAAGTAAACCGTTATAGGCTTGGAAATTTGACAGTTATATTCCCGATAAATTCGATATCATCGGAGCGTCTATTGCTTTGATCGGTGTTGCGATTATTTATTATGCTCCGAGTTGAGGAAAAAATCAATAGAATCAGCGAAAATCCGACGATCTCACATCCTGCTATCTTTGATTTTTCTTGCCAGCTCTTTTGCGGTTTCAATTCGCAGTTTTCCTTCTTCATACCGACGGATTTCCGTAGGAGTTTCCAAGATCAATTCCGGAACCGGAGTCGGTTTTTTATTTCCATCCAAAGCAACAAACGAGAGGTAGGCGGTTGTGGCACGCAAGCTTTCCCCTGTGTATGGATTTTCTTTGTTTACTTGCACACCAACTTCCATCGAAGTTTTTCCTACGTAATTGACCATTGCTTTCAAATGAACATAATCCCCTATTTGAATGGGGGAAATAAAATTGATCCGATCAATACTTGCGGTCACCGCTTCCCTACCACAATGTCTTTGTGCTGCCATAACAGCAATTAGATCAATCCAGGACATGATGGCTCCTCCGAAAGCTGTTCCGTAATGATTCGCATGATCGGGCATAACTACATGGCGGGTCTCGACGGCAGAATTATTCGGTGACTTGGGAGGGGGGAGTTGTGACATACCTCACAGGATTTTTAAAAATGAAATGGGAGGGAATGATTTTTTAAAAAGAAAATAAGATCGTAAAAGTGACATAAATATAAAAAAAACGAACAATCAAGAGATATGGATAGTTTAAATAAAAACGAAAGAACGACTTTATGGAAAATAATATATTCAATCAGATTGCAAACAAATATGATACAAAGGAAAGAACAGAATTAGCGAAAATAATAGTTAATGCCATCAAACCGGAGCTAAAAGAGAGCAAAAATAAATCACTGCTGGATTACGGATGTGGTACAGGACTCGTTGGACTAGAGTTATCTACTTTGGTTGATAAGCTCTTATTAACGGACTCTTCGGAACAAATGCTGGAGATAACAGAAGCAAAGATCACTCAAGGTAACATAAAAAATGCGGAAGTCATTGATTCTGATTTTACTAAAACCACATCAAACATTGAAGCGGATATAATAATCGTTTCACTCGTTCTTCTCCATATTCCGGATGTTAACAAGATACTAAGACGTTTTTATTCGGTCTTAAATACAAATGGAAAGTTAATTATTGTTGACTTTGATAAGAATGAAAAAGTCAGCCACCCGAATGTACATAACGGATTTGCACATACGGATCTAAAATCCTTACTTACCGATGCAGGATTTAATACGATAGAAATAAAAACTTTCCATCATGGTAAAAATATTTTTATGAACCAAGATGCCTCTTTGTTGATTTCAACTGGCTTGAAATAAGTTCAGTCTGGGATGGTTTATTGATAATCGTAGATTTTAAATTTAAAGATTTAATAATATGATCCTAATCCATTTAACAAGGATTATTCCCATCCAGGAACATCCCCGCGCTAGGGATCATAGCGGAAATCTTTCGCGGAACGCGAAAATTGGAGCGAAGAGCACGGTCGTTTCCTGGTTCAATTTCAACAAAACAAATCCAATCCGAAGCGCCCACCTAACATAGACCAATGAGGTTTGGCAAAAAGGCGAAGTTTTTTGAAATATTTTTTGGGTTTTACCAAAAGAAATGGAAAGAAAGGATAAAACGTGTTAGGTGGAAACCGGCAGCCCACGAGCCACACCCCCCAACCCTAAACAGGGTGGGGGATTTAAAGATTCCGCGAAATATTATGTCGCATAAGTCAAGATAGGGAGATTCGATGGATTTTCATTCAGGGAAACAAATCTTAATGATAAATCCGATTTCGCCCTTGACTTCCAGATTGGTACCAAAAGTCTTCTCAAAAGACTCTTTTTTTCCGCGATTATATATAAATTAGGTAATTTTCATGAAACGTACATACCAACCGAGCAACACGAAACGCATTAGAACTCATGGTTTCCGAACAAGAATGGCAACTCCAGGCGGAAGAAATGTGATCAGCAACCGCAGAAAAAAAGGTCGCCACAAATTGACTGTCTCCGACGAAAAAATCGGGAGAAAGTTTTAGGATAGGAGCTTCCTTCGGAGACTCTTTGCAATAAATCGAGGATCCAAGAACTCTTTCGTAGTGCCAAAAAAGCAGGTAGGTTTCCTATTAGCTTTCTTTCCCGCAAGAACGGGACGGAAAACACCTGCTTTTTATTCTGTCCCGACAGGTCCCACAAATCAGCCGTAGACCGAAATCGAACGAAACGACTCTTGAAGGAACTGGTTCGTTTGCATTTGTCTGCCTTTCCCGCAGGCAATGACATTGCAATCTTAGCTCATATCGATTTTGCACGGAAATTGCCGAAGGAAAGAGAAGAAATCTTCCTTTCTATCTTCCAAAAACCCCAATGAACCGGCTCGCTCTCTTACTCATATTTCTTTACCAGAAAATTGTATCTCCGATACTTCCGCCTGCTTGTCGTTTTACGCCAAGTTGTTCGGAATATGCAAAAGAAGCATTTCAAACCTACTCCTTTTTCAAAGCATTCGGGATGAGCTTAAGAAGAATCTCCAGATGTCACCCGTTACACGAAGGCGGATTCGATCCGCTCCCTAAACCAACCAACAAGAGTTAAATTATGCAAAACGATACCACAGCCAGACAAGGCAGACTTTTTCTTGCTCTATTCATCAGCCTCGCGGCATGGATGGGGATCAATTATTTCTTTTTTCCAACGAAACCGGAAGTTCCCAAAGCCCAAGTAACACCTGTTACATCCGGACCTAAAAAAGAAACGAATCAAGCAAACATCAAAGAAGCTGCAAAAAACAAAGATCTTCCTCCTGCAGACGCGCAAACAAAACCGTCTTCGGTTGATGCAAAAGATATTAAAACCTACAATATCAAAACGGATTCGTTTTTAGTCAGTTTTTCCAGCCTTGGCGGAAGGATCACTGAGTATTACATTCGCAATCATAAAGAAGCGGACGGTTCCGATTTTATCATCGCAAAAGATCCGAAATTCGAAATCAACTTTGACGGACAAGTCGAACGTGCCGTGGAGCTTTCCCGCTTCGAAGGTTTTGATTTCAATATCATAGAAGACAAAGACGGGATTCCTTATTCCGGATACAACAAAGTCAACTTTGTTTCTTCTTACGATGCTTCTACCAAAACGATTACATTCGAAGCACCGTCTTTTGATGGCAAGTATCTCATTCAGAAAAAATTTCAATTTTTCCCTACTGAAAATTATTTCAAATTCAACTTAACTCTTAAGAACCTAAGTAAAGAAACAGTGACTCTGGCGTCTTCCGGTTCCGAAACGTTCTTCCGATCGTTCGGTTCTCTAGGTCCCATTCTAAAAGGCAAAGATGAATTCAACGATCGGGATACCGCGCATTATTTCCGTTATTACTACTTGGACGGATCTTTCAAAGACCACGTAGACGGCACGACCACAATCGGATTTTTTGATAACATCTTCGGTTCCGGCGACGGAAAAGACGAAAGATTTGAAATCAAAAAAGGAATCAACGAAAGAGTCGATTTCGTAGGAACGGGAAGCCGTTACTTCATCGCCGTTCTCGATCCGCTCACACACAAACCTGCAGGTGTTCTTCTGGACAACCGTAAAGGTAATGAAACAGGCGTTTTGCTAGCTTATGACGATTGGAAATTGGCTCCGGGCGAATCCGTCCGTTTGGATTATGCAGCTTATGTAGGAGTCAGAGAGCTTGACGGAACTGCGTTCCGTGACAGCAAGTTCGATCCGATCATCAATAAAGAATCTCCATTTGCGGGACTCAGCGATTCACTCAATAAATCATTTAATCAAGGTATTACGACTCCGCTTCGCAATGCGATCATTTGGGTTTTGAAAAAAATCTATCTTGTGATCCCGAGTTACGGTTGGGCGATCGTTATCTTTGCCATTCTATTCAAACTCGCTTTCTACCCGCTGAACAAAAAACAGGCGGAGTCCATGAAAAAGATGCAGGAACTTTCTCCTCAGATCAAAGCTCTGAACGAAAAGTATGCAGATGATCCCAAACTCAAACAAGAAAAAACGATCGAACTCTATAAAAAGAACGGAACCAATCCGATGTCCGGTTGTTTGCCGATGGTGATTCAGATCCCGATCTTTATCGCTCTTTACACTGCATTCTCTGACACTGTGGATCTTTGGAATTCTCCTTTCCTTTGGATCAAGGATTTAAGTGAACCGGATACTGTTTTCACCACACCTAAATTGATATTCATCGGTGCACTTAGCATCAACGTTCTTCCTCTCATCATGGTTGCGACCCAAGTGGTTCAATCCAAGATGACTACCGTTTCCACCGACCCGAACCAAAAAATGATGATGTACATGATGCCTTTTATCATGTTATATTTTTTCTGGTCCATGCCTGCCGGTGTAACCATGTATTGGACAATGCAAAACATTCTATCGATCGCCCAACAGTTTTATACAAACAAGTTCGGCAAAAAAGACGATAACAAACCTAAGTCGGCCAATCAATTGAACGAGTCTTCGAACGGTGCGATCCCTAAGAAAGGTTTTAGAAACCAACAAAAACGTAAAAAGTAATCATAGTATTTAAGGAAAGATTATATGGATAATTACATATTTGAAGCAGAAGGAAAAACAAAATCAGAGGCTGAGGAATACACACTTGAGACGTTGAGGCTGGAACCCGGTGATCTCAAATTCGAAGTAGTGGATTCCGGTAAGTCCGGCTTTTTGGGGATCACTCAGAAAAAGCCTGCCGTAGTACGAGCGTTTGTTGCCAATACCGACATCCCTTCTGAAAAAATCATTCACGGAGTCATCATCACCATCCTTCGAAAAATGGGGATTCCTGCGGAAGTTGTGGGAATGGGAGATGTGGATGGAAAAATCTACGTAGAACTTGCAAGCAAGGAATCAGGACTGATCATCGGAAAAAGAGGGGGAACTTTGGATTCTCTTCAATTTCTCGCGAACCTGATGGTTGACCCTCGCACCCGCCACAACCGCAAAATCGTTTTAGACATCGAATCCTACCGCGACAAACGCGAGTTATCTCTCATTCGACTTGCAAAATCAATCGCTTCTTCCGTAATCAAAACAGGACGTTCCAAACTTTTGGATCCGATGAATCCTTTCGAAAGAAGAATCGTTCACATGGCGATCCAAGACGACGAAAGAGTATTCACCCGCTCCGAAGGGAACGGAACATTCAAACGGGTCAGAGTGATTTCTGCAAAAGACAAACACAAGTACAAGGATTTGGAAGATACCTCTAAAAAAGGTCTGCCTGTAGAAGACTTCGCAGACTCAGAAGAGCTTGATTGATACAATTGCCGCATTATCTACCGCAAGCGGACCCGGAGCGATCGGAATCCTCCGGATCTCCGGTAGAAATACAATCAAGATAGCTACAACTCTACTTTTCAAGAACGACACAGCACTCACAGAACACTACCTCCAAGAGCACAAAAGATCGGCGATCTTTTGTGATTTTATCTTCAAAGGAAAACCTTTCGACCAAATCGTATTTTTATTTTTCCCAGCACCTAACTCATATACAGGCGAAGATCTGGGAGAATTCCATCTACACGGAAATCCCATCCTTCTGAAAAAAGCATTGGATGCTATCTTTCAGACGGGTGCGCGCCCGGCAGGACACGGAGAATTTACCAAACGGGCTTTTCTCAACGGAAAACTTTCCCTCACGGGTGCCGAAGCCATAGGAAGACTTATCGAAGCACGTTCCCGTTATGAATTGGAACTTTCTCAAAAAAATGTTTTTGGAGAACTATCCAAACTCGCATCCAAAATACGAAGCGATTTGATTTCATTGAAAGCAGAGTGCGAAGCGGAAATTGATTTTTCTACGGAAGACCTGACCTTTGAAAGTCTGGAACAAAGAAAAGAAAGAATGATCGCTTTACGGGATTTATGTTCCGCTTTGTTGCAAAATTCGGAACGTGCGGAAAAATTGATATTACAATCAACAGTGGTTTTGTTCGGAGCACCTAATACGGGAAAGTCGAGTCTGATGAATCTTCTCATCGGAAAGGATCGTTCCATCATTTCCGATATTCCCGGCACAACTCGGGACTATATCTCGGAAGACATCACACTCGACGGTCTTCCCATCCGTTTGGTAGATACCGCAGGTGTGCGGGAAACTTCCGATGAAATCGAGATTTTAGGAATCGAAAGAAGCGAAAGAGAAGCAGATTCGGCTAATCTTCGTTTGATTCTGATAGATGTTTCGCAAGCCTTGAATCAAAAAGAATTCGTCAATGCATATCGGAACCGGCTTCCCGGTTCCATTCTGGTGGCAAATAAAATCGACATCCCTCATTCGGATTGGAACCGCAAGGAATGGGAAGAAGACAGCAAAGCCTTATCTTTTCAAATCGCTGAAGTTTCCTGTAAAACCAAACAGGGGCTTGGTGATCTACTTTCCCTTCTAAAAGACAGACTGAGTGCCAAGGAAGCTTTGGAAGATGTGGTTCTTTTGGAAGAAAGACAAAGTTTTCATATAAGAGCGATTTACAATCATTTAGCGGAAGCAGTCGGGCTTTTGGAATCTTCCGCTCCTGCTGAAATTTATATTCAAGAAATCAATTCGGCGCTGCGCGAAATAGGAGAAGTCAATGGCCGCGTAGACAATGAAGAAATTTTAGGTCGTATTTTCAGCAAATTTTGTGTAGGAAAATAATCTGAAATTTTAACAAATTTTATATTGTCGAAAGAAAAGACAGGTCTCAAATTGAGTCCACAATCATTTCGAGGTATAAAAATGAAAAAATTCCTAGCTATTCTCACAGTCGTCTCTTTCTTCTCCTTCGGAGTTTTCGCACAAGCAGCAGAAGCTGACGAAGAGCCTACTATGCAAAATGAAGAAACGGAAACTGTAAAACCTGAGAAAGCTGAAAAGCCGGGAAAAGGTAAGAGCGAAAAAGCGAAAGCTGAGAAAAAAGGCAAAAAAGCGAAGAAGGCTAAAAAAGCAAAAAAAAAGAAATCTGAATAAGATTTCCTTATACCCCATAGCCCCTGTTTTTACAGGGGTTTCTCTTTCTGATTTTACTTTTCCAAAAATTCAATTATTATAAATCAGATGAAATACCCAGCTTGCAAGATCCTTTTTTTTCAATTTGTACCTAGCGTGTGTTTGCTGGTATTGACCTGTTTACCGGGTCAATGGACAAAAGAAAAAACAAAACCGAATTCATTTCTTCTCAATCTAAAAATAGATAACTTACCGAAGCAACCCGACTTGGAAAAATTGGGTTTTCACATTCGCATTTATAACTGTGCCGCCGAAGACTTGAAAGCTTACAAAGCTCAACCCAAAAAAAATCTTCCTGTTTGTTTAAAGGCTCCTTTCTCAAGTTCCCATCCTTCACAAGGACTCGCGTCCTCCATTACCATTCATCCGACTGTGGAAAACTTTTCCTGGACTCATCTCTCCATCGAACTCACAGGCATCGAATCTATCAAAGGAATGTATTCCCCAGGCCATAATCCTTTTTGGGTAACCAATGGAGAAAATACAAAGGACGTTTCCATCAATCACACGTTTCATTTTGTATCTCAGGAAAATCTAATCCCTGATGAAAAACAAAAGAAACTGGCCGAAACTTTTTCTCCCATTCTGGTTTTTCATAAAGATAAGAAAGTATTACCAACTAACATGGAAAAGTATTTTCCGAATTACTCCACTGAGGAGTATCCTCTTCCGGGAAATGATATCCGTCGTTATTCTACTGGAAAAGAGTCATGGAAATATATGATTTTTCCCGATGAGAAAAAAAATCAAGGCGACACTCATCTCTACTATCATGTTCGTTATGCGAAGTCTACGGTTTCGGGGACACAAAAAGAAGCTCTCCCCGGTTTCCGGGACAATTGGAATTATTGGTATGAAGAAGCCGACGGAGATATGGTTATCTCCTATTGGATATGGTATGATTTTAACGAAGGACCTACTAGCTTCGGGAATGTTCACCAGGGAGACTTGGAGTCTTATTCCATTTTGGTTTCCAAAGAGGGAAAACCGAAACGAATCATGCTGACAGGACATGATCATGTGTTACTTGACACTTCATTTCAAAATATTAATTCATTGAATTCCCATCCGATACTTTATGTGGCAAAAGGAAACAAAGGTGCAGATGGAGGAAATCCGACATCAGCTTATGAAGATTATACGGTAAAATTGGAAGCTGGAAATTTTTTATTCAACTGGATTTCCGATCCGGAGGATATATTTCCCGTATTTGATTCTGAAAAATCCCTCATCATCATTCCCGATAGCCTGGATGCAGGCAAACTGGAAAAAGTGAAAATCGGATCAGGCTTGAACAAAACAACACATTACGTTGATGCAAGAAAAATGATTTTGAAACGAATTGTAAAATTGGTTGCTTGGGAAGAACCGGGTTGGATCGGCAAAAAAGCGGACAAAGATCCGGATGGAAATCATACCGTTTCGGCGGATATAGAAAAGATTTTAAGTTTTGAAGGTAGACTCGGCAAACACCCTCGTGGATCTCTTGTTTGGCGGGAATTGAAACAATACGGGGAATCTCCTGAAAATGCCCCGTTCAAAACGAATATAGAACAACATTTTAGTTTTGAAAGTCCCCGTATCGAAAGAAACCATGAAGACAGAAAGGGAAATTACGGACCGAAATGGGCTGGGGATGAAAAGACCCCGCAAACGGAGTAGAATTTAGTCTATCTTCCATTTGTATTTTTCTTCCGTAGTGAAAGGTTTTTCTTCTGCTACAAAAATTTGAATCTCTTTGATTTTGGATGCATCGTTTGCATCCAAAGCTTCCTTCCATACTTTTCCCAAAGCTTCTTTTGCTATTTTCAAACTATGCCCGTATTTTTCCCGATGCAAAATGGAATAAGCAGTATCCCCTTCATAGTTTTTTGCAAGAAGATTGACACCTAACTTTACCCATTCGATAATAAACTCGGTAGCATCTCCTTCACATGCGGAAAGTAGCGGAGTGTTTCCCAGTTCATCCTCTGCTTCCCTTTCAAGATCTAAACCGATTAACAAAGGCAAGATGGAATCCAGATTTCTTTCCGCTGCCAGATGAAATGCGTTTTTTCCTTCCGAATCCACATGCAAACAGGTTCCGGGAGCAATTCGAATCACATCGGAGACAAAACCTTCTTCTCCGGAAACAACCGATTGCAAAAAAGCATTCCATCCTTCTTTATTTTTCATTTCCCATAAATCATTAGGGACTGAAGGCAAAATCAAATCCCAGATGTCTTTCAGATCGGTTTCAATCAGATAGTGTAAAATCGTATTTCCGGATTCACCTTGTGTTTCCCAACTAACGGAAATTCCTTTTTCTTTCGCACCAGCCAAAGCACTTCCTAAATGGGAGATGGACCTGGAATCATTCAAAGATACTGCTTCAAAAAAAGGAGATCCTCCCGTTCTCTGAGGAAAAAGAGGATCAGCACCTAATTCTAATAATATGGATAAAGTCTCATGGTCTTTTTTTCGAATCGACCAGGAAAGAGGAGTCACTCCGAATCCATCCAATGAATTGAGGCAATTCGGATCTTCTTTAAATACTTCCCGGATCTTTTCTAAATCACTTGCCTTTACGAAATCAAATAAGGAGTTCATTTCCCTTTAATGGAATGAGTCGGCTTTCTTTTCGGCGAGCGAAATAATATGGAATCGAATTTTCTCTTCTTTTCAAAGGCAAAAAAAGAGACGGTTTTTTCCTGTTTGGGCGCAATCATACTCATCGCTCTTTCCGATAATGCGGCGATAGTAAGACTAGGATTGACTCCTAAATTTACTGTGAGCATGGAAGCATCACATACATAAAGATTTTCATAACCGTAAACTTTGTTTTCATAATCAATCACTCCCTTTTCGGGAGAATCTCCCACAATGCAACCCCCCATGATATGACCTGTTACGGGAGCGCCGAGCAATGTATCATTCAAAGAACTGCGAGGAAACCCTCCTGCAATTTCAGCCAATTTGCGGGCGAATGCATTCGCAATGGGTATATAAGTAGGAGTCCTCTCTCCCGTGGAAAGAGCAGACGTCATCGTTTTTTGAAAGGGCCATACGAATCTTCTCCGCCGAACAAGCTTTACGCTGTTATCAATCGTCTGCATCACAAGCAAAATGATGGATCTTTGTGCGAAGCCGAAAGGATTATGAGCTTTTAAAAAATAAATCGGTTGGGTCAACATGATCCAAAAAAATTTCACAGGCCTTGGGATTTTTCCTCCTCCATCCGCCATTACGCTTGCAAGCGTTCCCAGTAAGTCGGAGCCTTTCGAATAACGCACAGGTTCAATATGAGTGCTTTCGTCAGGATGAACGGAAGAGGTAATGGCAATTCCTTTGGAAAAATCCGCATTCTTATCAGAGACAGTCACAGGAAGAACGGTTTCACTATTGGTCCTTACCATATCACCTAGCTTAGGCGACAAGCGGATCATTTTTTCCTCTTGTTCCATCTTCAAAAGAAGACCGACTGTTCCCATGACACTCGCGGAAAGAACCACTCCCTTGGCTTTGAATTTCCGTTTGGGAAAACCAAACCATCCCGTAGTGCTTTTTGTAGAAATTTCATATCCGAAATCTCCGTTTGCTTCCGGGTCAGCTATCCCCCGTTTGTTGAGAGGTATAAGACTTATTGCTTTCGTTTCCGGTAAAATTTCAGTTCCTAATTTTTCCGCAAGATAAAGATAGTTTTTGTCCAGAGTATTTTTGGAATTATGCCTGCAACCCACCATACATCCACCACAAAAAGTACATGGGTCCCGGTCGGGTCCGTCTCCGTCGAAGTAAGGATCTTTCGATTCCGTCTTATGTTTTTCATTTCCAAAATAGATTCCGACGGGAGTTTTTCTAAAAGTATTTTCCTTTCCGAAAGTTCTTGCCGTTTCCAAAAGCAATCGATCGGGTTCCCAAAGTTTGGGATTTTCAGTAACACCTAACATATGCTTTGCCACTTCGTAATAAGGCAATAATTCCTTTTCTCCACCCATTTTGGAATAGGTCGGGCTATTGAAAAACTTGGACGGAGGAACGTAAAGAGTACAAGCATACACAAGAGAACCGCCTCCGACACCCGCACCGCTGACCAGCAAAAAATCGTTTAATAGATTCATTCTCAATATTCCGTAAAACCCAAGTCTGGGCATCCAAAGAAACTTGCGAACAGACCAATTGGTTTTGGGAAAGTCTTCGGATGCCCAACGTTTCCCCGACTCTATGACCAAAACAGAATATCCTTTTTGAGCCAATCGGAGCGCGGACACGCTTCCCCCGAATCCTGATCCGACGATAATATAATCGTAGTCATACGGTATAGATTTAGGAATGGATTGATTCATAGTTCTTTTTTCCTGAAAGTAATCTTTGACGAAAATGGATAGATGATCCCGCTTTCAAATTTATGTCAATCTGCTCTTAATAAGATGGTAAATTTGTTATAGTCAATATTGACCAATCTACTAAATCATTCAGAATGACAGAAATTATCTCTTCTCTTCCCCTGCATTCTGCAAAAGGAGTTCTCACAAAAGCAGGCTGGGCCCGTGCCCCCTACTGGAAATATGATCGTGCCGCCATCCAATCTCCGAAATGGAGAATCAAAGAATGGGATTATTATTCCATCCTTTCTCCAAAACAAGAGTTCGGGATCACGTTTACAGCGTCAGATTTAGGTTATGCGGGGATGTTCGCCATTTGTTTTATTGATTTGAAAACGGGAAAATTCAAACAAATCGATACGCTTTCCCTTTTGCCGATGGGCAAAACAGGATTCCCTGCCACCAACAAAAACGGAGTCATCAGTTATAAAGATGATAAATTGACATTGGAATTTACGATGAAACCCGGAAAACGAAAGATCAAATTCGAATCCGCTCATATGGAATGCAGTAACGGAGAAGAAGGAATAGAAGGCGAAATTCATTTGGCAGAACCGAAAGATCTGGAGTCCATGAATATTGCCACTTCATGGAAGGAAAATAGAAAAGCATTTTATTATAATACAAAGATCAACTGTATGCCTGCTTCCGGCGGATTTTATTACGGAGGTAACGATTACAGTCTTAACGACAAACAAGATTTAGGTGCGTTGGATTGGGGTCGCGGAGTTTGGACTTATAAAAACAGATGGTATTGGAGTTCCGCGTCGGGACACTTGGGCAAAAAAACTTTCGGATTCAATTTAGGCTACGGATTCAGTGATCGTTCCCCTGCTTCAGAAAATGTACTGATTTATGAAAACAAAATTCATAAATTGGATGAGGTTCTGTTTCATATGAATACGGAAAACTATATGGAACCATGGAAATTCACCAGCAATGACAACAGATTGAACCTTTCTTTCCAACCGATCGTAGACAGATCGTCGTCGATCAATCTATTGATTATGAAATCCGTTCAACACCAGGTATTCGGTCATTTCAACGGGACAGTTGTTTTGGATTCCGGCAAAAAACTTGAACTGAAAAACTTCCTTGGTTTTGCAGAAGACGTATTGAATTGGTGGTAATTTTTTCCTCTTTGGACTAGACAGAAAAATCTTCCGGGTTTATCCTAGAAGATTAATGAAACAGATTACACCTTACGCACTTAGCCTCATCTTCCTCCTTCTTCCGTTCTGTGGCGGACCTTATGTTAAGATTCCTGCGAATGTGGAGTTAGGAAAAGAATACCCATTCCCTGACGAAGAGGACACAACCAAACGAACATTAGACTTAACACTCAAATCATTGGAAGAAAGTTATGCTTCTACCGATTTGGTAAAAAGAGATGCTCACCCCAAACATCACGGTTGTGTTGCCGCTTCCTTCACAGTAAACAAAGACATAGATCCGTCTTTGAAACTGGGAGTTTTCCAACCGGGGAAAAACTATTCCGGATTACTTCGTTTTTCCAACGGAGCACAGAAGCCGAAGTCCGATAAAGAAGGAGATATCCGGGGAATCGGTATCAAACTTTTCGATGTTCCCGGAAAAAAATTATTAGCGGATGAAATTACTGCAACTACGCACGATTTTTTACTGATCAATCATCCTATTTTGCCGATCGGGGCACCTGACGAGTATTTGGCGCTTTTCGAAGCTGCATTTGCGGGCAAACCCGCTTCTTATGTTTTCGGATGGAATCCTTTCGGATGGAAACTGGGAGCCTTATCAAAAGTAAGAGCGATTCGTGGCAAAAAAATTTCCAGCCCTTTGGAGATCAGATATTGGTCCACCACTCCTTATGCATTGGGAGAAAACAGAGCAGTTAAATATTCGGTGAAACCTTGTAAAGACATGGTATCTGAAATTCCATCCGATGCGGGTGAGAACTATCTGAGAGATACATTGAGAAAACAACTTAAAGAATCCGGTTCTTGTTTTTCTTTTTTAGTACAATTGCAAAAAGACCCGAAATCAATGCCTGTGGAAGATCCGGCTGTGGAATGGGACGAAAGCGAGTCTCCTTTTATCAAACTGGCGGAAATTCAAATTCCAAAACAGGAATTTGATTTCAAAGAAATGGACACTCTTTGTGAAAACGCTTCCTTTACTCCTTGGCATGCGCTTCCCGAGCATCGTCCGTTAGGTGGAATCAACAGGGTTCGTAAGCCAGTCTATATCGGAATCTCCAAATATAGACATGAGCGAAACAAAACCCCGAGAAAAGAATTGGGGAAAAAAGATATCCCTGCTAAATTACTTCCTTCCTCTTAACCGATAGTAGGCGGAAAAGCTCGCTGGTATAAAAATCAGTGAGCCGAAAGTTCCAAATCCGAGCCCCCAAGCAAGAGATAGAGTCATTGGAATGAGCATCGGATCGGATCCTCCGATCGCATAAGCGGTTGGAATCATACCTGCCATCGTTGTCATCGTTGTCACAAGGATCGGTCTGAATCTTTCTGCGGAAGCGGTTACAAGCGACTCATACAATCCTTCTCCCTTTTTCTGAAACTCTTGGATCGTATCTACAAGTACGATCGAAGCATTTACAATTACCCCTGCGAGTCCGATGATTCCGATCATCGCAAGAAAGCTCAATGCTTTGCCGGAAATTAAAAACCCAAATACAACTCCTATAAATCCCAAAGGAATGGATAGTATGATCAGGATAGGTTTGGTCAAACTATTGAAGATGATTGCAAGGATTGCAAAAATCCCGAACATGGCAAGTACTCCCGCTTTCGCAAGAGACACCATAGACTTTTCGGTTTCTTCCTGTTCCCCGCGGAATTTGATTTTATAACCCGGATATTTCTTTCCAAGGTTTCCGAATTGTTCGATGATCTTGGAATTTACTATATTGGAACTGGTGATCGCTTCATCAACGTCTGCAAGTACAGTGATCGCCTTTTCATAATCATTATGATAAAGCGCTTCGATTCCCTGTACAATCGTTTTGGTAGTAACAGCAGTTAGAGAAGTCAATAGTCCGTTTTTGTTTGTGATCTGAATGGCGTTCAAGTCTTCGATTCCGTCCCGATGACCGTCTTCGTTTTGAATCACAATCTTAATTTCGTCTTTTCCTTTTCTTAGATTGGAAGCTTCGATTCCTTCCATTGCCGTTCGCACATAATATGCAGTCAATTCCGTATCAATTCCAGTCATAGCGGAAGCAGTATCTTTGACACGAATTTGAATTTCTTCTCTACCCGGTTTGTAATCATCGCGGATATTGATAACACCTTTTTCTTTGTGAAGAAAGGATTGCATTTCTTCGGAAATGACTTTGATCGTTTTATAATCTTTGCCTTCAATCGCGACGGTAACCGCTGATCCGATCGGAGGGCCGTTGACAACTAACTCTACCATGACGCTCAAGGCATTCGGCAACATTTTCAATTCCGATTCGATTTCTCCGAAAATCTCCTGCGCCGTTCTTTTACGTTCCGTTTCCGGAACCAGGATGATCTGCGCCATTCCCAGTTGTTCTCCGATCCTGGTCAGAGGATCGGTGGGATCTGTTTGTTGAATGCCGACTTTTAAAATGATACTTTGCACTTCTTCTTTGGGGATACGTTTCAAAATAGGTTCAAAGTATTGCAGTTGTTTGGCGGTTTCCTGCGCGGAATAATCGGGAGGAAACTCCGCCTTTATCATTACATAATCAATTCCTTCTTTGGGAAATAGGTTGAAATTCATAATTCCCAACATTCCGCAGGAACTGATGAAAACCAAAAAGATCATCCCGAGCGTAAGTACAGGTCTTGCGACTACCTTTCTGATGAATCTTTCGAAAGCATTTTTGCATCTTTCGAAACCGGTTTCCAAAACAGTCCGAATCGAATTTCTGATCCCCGATTTTTTATCTTTTTTCTCTTCAACAGCGAACAGAGAATAACGTACGGGAAGTAAGAAGAAAGATTCAAACAATGACAGTGTCAAAGCAACAATCACCATAAAAGGAATTTGCCAAATGAACTTGCCCATGATTCCGGACATAAAAGCCATCGGTAAGAATGCAGCGACTGTTGTTAAATAGGAACCGATAATCGGCACGACCAATTCACTTGCGCCTTGTACGGCTGCTGATTTTGCGTCCCAATTCTGAGAGCGGTATTTGTAAATATTTTCGGAAATAATGATACTATTGTCGACCAACATCCCGAGTGAAATGATAATCCCCAACATGGACACCAGATTGAATGATACATCAAACAAAGGAAAGGCGATGATCGTGCCAAGTAAGGTCAAAGGAAGAGAAAGACTGGTGAGAATCGAATCTCTCAAATTAAAGAATACGATCAGCACAATGACTACAAGCACAAGCCCCTGCAATGAGTTTGTGATTACAACATCCAATCGTTTTGTCGCGCGGTGCCCTTCATTGTTCAAATCTGAAAATTGAATATTCGCAGGAATTTGTTTTTTGATCTCTACAATTGCGAGCTTGATCGCATTTACAGTATCGATGATATCGGCACTGTCCTTTTTGATGATTTGCAAAACATAGGCGTCATTGCCGCCTGAGATCGCAAGCATCCTGGGTCTTTCGTAGGTGTCTTTTAAAGTAGCCACTTGAGAAAGTAAAATCGCATTGCCCGTTTCATTGGAGCGAATGGGGACATTTTTAATATCATCCATCTCGTTGATTTCCCCGGTCACCCGAATGTCTTGTGTGATCGGTCTGAGAAAAGATCCGGCAGGAACGCTGATATTTCTTTTGGAGATAGCGTTGATAATGTCGGAGAATCCAAGCGTATAACGAGACTTAAGCATAGGATCGACGCGAATTCTCCATTCTTCCTTCCGTTTGCCGAATGCATCGACTCTTCCCACACCGGATACCTTTCGAATTTCATCTTCAACGATCCGACCTACTTCCTGGAGTTCCTTTTCATCGACAGCTCCGTGGATCGCAAGTTCAAGAATTGGAAAGTTGGAACTTTTTTGTTCCGTAACAATCGGACGATCCTTCACCTGCGCAGGCAAACTTGTCACACGATCCACAGCACGTCGAATGTCATTGACCACCTGGTCGGGATTGTCGTTTTCCAAATCGATTTTGATACTGATGTCCGATTCGGTGTTTCTGGAAATGGATCTGACCAAATCCAAACCCTCCACTTCGCGAAGTTTTTCCTCGATCGGAATGGTTACTTTTTTTTCCACATCCACCGGGCTTGCGCCGGGATAAATGGTCAAGATTCTCACTTGGCGAAAATTCACTCGGGGAAATGCTTCCCGTTTCATAGACAAAACAGAGATGATGCCAGCTAAAAACAAAAATACGAAAATCAATGTTGCAACTAACGGTTTATATACGAAGTAATGTATTATTTTTTTCATAATGAAGGGTATTTAGAGAGATTAAAAATAACTAATTTTTTGACAACAAAACAAACGCGAAATCTCAGCCAATATATGACAAATCACTTCATTTTACGAATGATATTATGATTGCATCCTCCCCCACCGACTTTTACCACCAAACAACTTAAGAAGCCCGGATGACCTGATTTGTACCAAGACATCAAATATTTTTTTGTATGAGCAATGGCCAATTCGCCTGCAAATTCATGATATGTTCTGCCGATTCCGGGAACCTCTGTCCCTCCCCTGATCGAATTGTTTCCGTCTTTATGCATGCAAGCATGAGTTGCTCCAACCAATCCGGTTTTCCAATCACTCTCGGGAGCCGTAAAACAATCCAGTTGATCATCAATGGATTCATGAGAATATGGATACATACCTGATTGCAAATTCTTTATATAAGAAACATCTTTGAAGTCCTCTACAGGAGCAAGGACGGGAAGTGGGGCCACCATCTCCGCCCAATTGCTGTGAGAATAAAAATCCTGAATCACATGCATCCCCCGCCCTAGCCTGATCAATGCCGGATCTCCGCTTAGATGTTTTGCATCATTCACGATTTTCTCTAGATTTTCACTACAGCCTTTGAAATTGGAATTATCACAATGAAACTCGGTTCGATCCGGAAAGAGTTTATCACCTTGTAAATTCCCCTGCATAATGATTTCAGCACAAGGTGCTCCAATTTCCAATTTTGTATCGTCTGCAAACTGTTCCATCGCTTGAAAAGTAATCTCCCTATGTGTGTAGGGTCCCCAAGAACTGAAGCTCTTTAAGGGAAAAATCGAAATCTGGTTCAAAAATAGGATCAGGATCGTAAATCCGAAAAATTTTAGCATCTAATATTTATGACTGATTGGTCATCCATAATAGAAAAACAATATTGACTATCTGGTCAATATTTACAAATTTTTTACAACTCTAACTAAGTATTATCTTGTAAGAATTTCCGCCACGAAATCATTTTTCATCGGGCAGTAAGGGGAATATGAAATAGGCGATGAAATCCAGTTTTCCACGAGTTCCCGCTTTCTGATAAACCGAATAGATTTGAGCTTCAATAGTTCGGAGGCTGGTTCCTCTAATGCCCGCAATCTGTTGGTTGGAAAACCCCCGGAGTAGGTAGGTTGCTATTTCCGATTCTGTTTCCGTATATTTCCATGTTAGGAATTGCTTCTGGATCCCATTCCAAAATTCTTCCCGGTTTGATTTACTTAAAAGATTTGTGTGGCTCAATGTTTCGATCAATTGTTTCGATTCCAAAATCTCCTTTCTTAAGGATATGGATTCCAAAAATACAAAGTATGCACCTAACAAAGATAAAATTCCTATGGCGATTTCAAAATATGCGGAATACTCGGAAATAAGAGTGGCGAGTTTGGATTCGCAAAAAACTTCAATCGATTCCAAACTCATCCAAAACAAAACCACTAAGACATATATAAGAAAGAATTTGGATCTTTTTGGTAATAATAGATGAAAACTCATACGTACTCCCTGCAACTGTGACATTCTCTTATAGATAGAATCATAAAATAAGGATAAAGCCTGACTCATATGGAAAGACAAGGATAATTATTCTATGGTCTTTGCTGGCATCACTTCCATATTGGCAAAGTTAGGATTAGAGAGAGTCTCTGCGGAAGCGGGCTTAGGTGTTCGAACCACTATTATCTTTTTTATTATAAAGCGATCAAGGAAGGAGTTGTTTCTAACGAATCAATTGTTCTCTTCTTTGAGAATCGTTTCAATGACATCCACAAACACTTCGGGATTCTGAGCACCGCTCACAGCATATTTGCCGTGGAAAATATAATACGGTACTCCGCTGATTCCATTCTGATGATAATAAGCTATCTCTTGGCGGATATCGTTTGTTCCCATACCCTTATCCCAAACATCATTGAAGATGGATTCATCCGAGATAAATTGTTTTACAATATCATACACAACTGCCCGGTTCGTAAGATCGGCGCCTAAGATAAAATGAGACTGAAAGAAAAGATCCGCCATCTTGTCTTGCTTGGCTGAATCGGTGAGAAGGCTCAAGAATGTATGCAATTTTAAAGTATTGGGAGCTCGTTCGATTTTTTCAAAATGAAACGGAATCCCTATATCGATTCCTATTTTCATGATCCTTTCCCAGGCAGCATCTAACCCACGTTCATTTCCGAACTTTGCAACCAAGTGCTCCCGGTAAGGAACGCCTTCTTCGGGCAATTCCGGGTTTAACTGAAAAGGCCTCCACTTGATTTCCGGCACGACTCGATCACCTAATCGGTCCAGAGCGATTTCCAATTTTCTTTTGCCTACGTAACACCAAGGGCATACTACATCGGAAACAATATCAATTTTGAGTGGAGAAGGAGCCATTGTAATTTAGACTTTATACCGGTCGGAAGGGGACTATCAAATTTTATGAATCATCCGTTTTTTTCACGTAAAAAATTCATCTTTAAAGTTTTTCAAACAAGTGCTATTTTCTCCCTATCTCCCGTTCTGGGAAAGTTATATGCTTATGGAAAAGAGGAATCCCAAATCTTCCGACAAGATCCTTTTCTATATGCGGAAAACATCGGCCTCAAAAAACCCATAGAAAAAATCATTCTCACGGCAACTATTGCACCTAATTCGCATAATACGCAGCCATGGAGGATTAAAATCGAATCCGATTCTTCCTTTTTGCTTTACGGAGATGATAAAAGAACCCTCCCAGCCATTGATCCTATCAACAGACAGTTTTATCATACCCAAGGAACTTATTTGGAGTTGGCGAAATTGGCGGCAGATGCTCTAGGATATGATTCTAAAATTTCCTTATTTCCCAAAGGAATTCCGTCCGCCAAACAAATGAATGTTCTACCAGTGGCAGGATTTCAAATTTCTCCCATAAAGCAACGAACACAAGATTCTCTGTTTTTATCACTTCCCAAAAGACAAATGAACCGAAGCGAATATTCCGGAGATTGGATTACGGAAGATGAATCCAAAGAACTAAGGAACTTAACAAATCCTAACTCAATTCAACTTAAATTTATTTTGGGTGAAGATCAGATACAGTCTTACCTGCCTTTTCTCATAGACTCATTTGCAATGGAAACAAACCTGAAAGCACAAAATGAAGTAACGAGAGTTTGGTTTAGAAAGGAAAGCGAAGATGTTTATTCCAAAAGAGACGGACTCAGTTTGGAAGGAAACGGAGTTTCGGGGATTAAGGCATGGATTGCCAAAAAATTCTTTTTGGATTTAAGTTACGAAGGATGGCATTCGGAAGCATCTAAAAACGCATCGATCGAGCTATTCAAATCGCAAGCAAAATCTAGCAAAGGTTTGGTGCTTTTTATCTCCAAAGGAAACGACGATGCCAAAGAATGGATACGAACGGGAATGGATTTTATGCGTTTCAGTCTTGCCGCTGCCGGCAAAAACCTCGCCTTTCATACAATGAATCAAGCCTTGGAAGATTACCCAGAAAGTTTGGGTTTTTATAATGAAATAAAATCCAAACTGGGACTTCAAAAAAAAGAAAGAATCCAATTGTTGGGTAGATTGGGAAGAAGCGATTATCATTATGAATCTCCCCGAAGGGATTTGAAAGAAATATTAATCTGAAATAGCAGGACTATAATTTCGGAAACTTTGAAAAGAAATACCAAGTAACAACAACTAGTTGGGAAATACCGGCGATTCGGAGAATCACATAAGGTTCTACTTTGACAGCCTTCAAAGAACCCACTCTCGCACCGAAAAATCCGCCGATAGTTCCGACAAGTGCAAGATCCAAATAAAGTTTTCCCTGAAAATAAAATAGGATCGTTGTTCCCAAAGATGTTAGAAAAATCCCGAGAAAAGAAGTAGCGACTGCTTCCACCGGCTCCATTTGAAAATAATAAACAAAAAGCGGAACTGCAAGAAAACCTCCGCCTATCCCGAGTAAGGAGGAGAAGGCACCAAAAAAGAATCCGGTAATCAGAAGAACAATCAGTGTTTTTTGTTTGGAGGGAAGATTTGTTTTTGCAGAGCTTCCGGGTTCGAAAGGATTTGATTTCTTTAATTCGGAAGCTTTTTTCTTTTTGATGGAAGAAATTAAATTATAAACCCCTAATATACTCATTGCAAATGTAAAAACAAACAAATACACAAATTCCGAAACAGGCATACCATAATACAATTTTCTTCCCAGTTCCGTATCTTCAAATCTTCCGAATTTCCAAGCAACGTACTGAGCGGAAGGGATGGATGTAATCAATAGAAGGAAACCTTCCTTCCAGCGGATTTTATCGTTTTTCCAATAAACAAATAATCCGGAGAGAGCCGATACGGGCATTTGTGCCAAGGAAGTGGCGACCGCCTGAACTGCCGTTAGGTGAAAAAAGGAATGAAAGAAAGGAGTATAAACGAATCCTCCTCCGATTCCTAAAAACGAAGCGATGTACCCTACAAGAAATCCAACTATTAAAACCGTCAAAATCCCCGGGTAAAAACCCAGGGCAAATTGATTGAATATCTCAAAATTCAAATACAAACTTCAGTCTTTAAAAATGAGATTTGGCATCGTCGAAAAATTGATTGGTAACTCGTTCGAATACTTCCTTTTCGGTAGCACTGTCCAAATTCACCCAAACAAGAAAACTCAAGAGGATCCATTGTGTGTAATTTCGAAATACATGATATTCGTACACTTGAACGAGTTTTCCGTTTTTATAAAGATGATATTGGATATCATACCCGTCTTGTTTGGACCATGCCGGGAGGATTGTCGCCGTCAAAGCGGATAAAGTAATAAAAGCAAGCGCCGGAGTCGAAGGACTTCTATAATTCACTTTGACATTCACCAAATACCCGTTTCTCGGTATATCACTTCCTTCCGTTGTCTTTTTAAAAGGGGACTTTGAATCAAAATATGTTTTCAATGCTTCTCTTCCTCCCAAATTGAATTGGGGAAAAGTAGGAAGTCCGTAAACAAATTCCGAATCATATTGTTTTTCCTGCGCAGGAACAGGAGGAATCTTGTCGTAGTCTCTGTAACTGATCAGACAATTGGAAATGCTAAATGCGAATAATAATAAATTTAAGATTCTTAGTAACATCTATCTCTCCTTAATTTTGGCTATGATCATGAAGGCCTTCTTCATCGTGACGTTTTTCCAACTCATCGTATAACTCTTGTTGGTCTTCATCGAAAAATAATTCGTATCCGATACGCAAACATACCGAATCCTCCCCATCTTCTCTTTCTCCCGCGAGAATCACATTCATGGCAAAAAAAGTATCTGCCTCCGCTTCATCCAAAAAAGTATCAGTAGCTTCCCATTCTCCGAAATCAGGCACGTCTTTTTTACGAAACGGTTCCAGAATCTCGTCGAACTCTTCCGTAATATAATTAAATTCTCCCGATTCGCTATCTATAATGAATTGAACGTGATGACAGCCGGGGCCATCGTCTTCGAGCGGGGACAATACTTGAGTTCCGCATGCCGGGCAATGAATACGCGGATCTATGCCTCCGTTCGGCCAAGTGATATTAACTGTTTCGATCATAATCTTTCCCTCCATGAGAGATGATATAATATCCTCTCAAGGATCGTTCTATATGAAAAGAAGATTCCTTTTTTTTCTTCCCAACTTTCGTCACGGCTTTAGGTTTATTCCTATTCCCAAAACAAAAAAGAAAACGAAAAGGGCCCTATTTTTGGGAAATTCCCCTCCAATCCGGCTCTATGTAAGATTTTATTTGGTACCTGTTTTCCTACCAGATCCTCGGATACAAAAATAAAAAAAGATATTCGGTTTGCTTTAAAGAAAGGATACGAACTTTATAAAAAAAACAAATGGGTATAGTAGACCAGAATTTTGGAGAGGCATTTCGTTCTTCCTTTCGCGAATTTTTCGGAGAAGAAGGAGAATCCGATTGGGAAATTTACGATCTGATTTCCAATGAAGAATTGGTTGGAAACACTTGGATGACATTTACAGTCCGCAATCCTCTTGCGGGAAGAGCGCTTGTATTCCGTTACGATACCACCGAACATAGATTTTACGCTTTTCTGAAGGTTCAAGTCATTCCGGGAGAAGAAGATTGGAATCTGGACCAGTTGTTTAAAAAGAAAGGTTATACCGAATTGGATTCGGCAGGAGTGATCAGCGAAAGCGGAGAATGGCTTTTTCATTCGCTGGCACGCCATTATTTTTCGATCATACTTTCCTTTTGTCCTAGAATTTTAGAACCTGATTTCGTACTGGATTGATTTCTGTTTTTAAAGATTTGATCCTCTGTCATTGATCTTCATATTTGACTCTTTTTTTCGGTTTTTTCACAAGATCAAAATTGCTGATTCGATTCCATACGGCGCCCCAAAGAAAAAAAGTGGCGTTCATATAAGCAAATATCATTAGCACTACCATCTTGGAAAGCAAATCGTAAGCGAAAGAATAATTTACGGCAGCATCTTTAAACTGCAAATAAGATTGATAACCGAGTGTAACGGGTACCCATAATGATGCGGCAAGAATCGCGCCGGGCAAACTATCTTTAAATAAGGTTCTTTTTTTTGAAACATAGGAATAAAAAAAAGTAAACAAACTAACAATGATTAAGAATGCGATGATGGGTAAAAAAATCTCAGGGTATTTTCTGAATACGGATACTTTCCAATTTCTGAATAAATATTTCTCGAAATGAAATAACCCGTAGCTGATATAAAAATATAAAATCAACAAACCACCTGCTACAAGCAGCAAACGTAAATTGATCCATTGGTTTCTAAAAAAACCGATTTTGGAATCGTCATCATTAATGAATCGCAATGCTTTTCCGATCGCACCGAAAATGGCAAGACAGGAAAAAAAGGAAAAAATAAGACTTAAGGTGAGTATCTTAATACTTTTAACTTTTGTTAAATTTTCGATGCTTTTGTCTATCGGTTGAAAGATAGGCTGAGGAAGAACCTTCCCTACCTGGTCGGTGAGCATATTGATCGTTTTCGGATCTTGTGCAATTCCCAAAAGGGAAACAAACACAACTAGCAAAGGAAATAAAGTGAGAAGGAACGTAAATGAGATCTCGGAGGCCAAACCGTGGATGTCATAATCGTAAAGATGTTTGAAAAAAAAGTGGATTCGTTTCAACAACTTGATTTTGGAATCGCACTATCTTTTGGCAAATCAGTTTTCTCTCTTAAATTCGGAAGCCCCGCTCGCTTTGCCGAGCTCCGAAACTAAAGGCAAAATGCCCCTAATACCGTTCTTACACAAAGATTATTTCTTGCCTGGGGCCCGAGTACAACAATCCTGGAAGAATCTTAGTGACGTACCTAAAAGGGGAAAACTTCCATGGCTGAAGAAAAAGAAAAGAAAAACAAGAAGATATCCAAAATGACCATCGATGAGATCGATGCTGCCATTAAAAAATCCGCAGAGTCAATGAACGGGCAATCCAGCCAGTACATTAAACACCTTCGTGAAAGAAAAGAGGAACTATTAGCCAAAAAATAAGGTTAATCCTCTAAAAATCAAACCCGTGTCATAGCGGGTTTCTCCCCGCCTCCCTTGATCCAATTTATACAAATCCACCAACACTACGGTCCCAAAGTTTTATTTGAGGGCTTCAGCTGGCATATCAAACCAGGCTGCCGGGTTGCACTTGTGGGACCGAATGGTTCCGGAAAGACAACTCTCTTTCAAATGGCTTCGGGAAAAACCAAACCCGAGTCAGGTGAAGTCATCCGCTCGAAAAATACGGTTCATTCCCTATTCCAACAAATCCCCGAATTTAACCCGGATGCAAAAGTAGTCGAAACCGTTTTATCCGAAAACAAACTGTACAATGACTATCTCGGAAAACGAAACGATATAGAACATCGTTTTGAAACGACGGATCCGGATTCGGAAGCCTTCGAATCATTGTTACATGACCAAAGTGACTTGGAAGAATTTGCCCATACTCACGACTTGCATGGATTGGAATCCAGAGCAAAAAAAATTCTATCAGGTCTCGGTTTCGGCCAAAACGATTTCGAACGCAAAACCAAGGAATTTTCTCCCGGTTACCATCATAGAATCGGGCTTGCAATCGCACTTCTCAATCCTCATAACCTGCTTCTTTTGGATGAACCTACAAACCATTTGGATGACAAAACCAAAAACTGGTTAGCAGATTATCTGATAGATCAAAACCAGGCATTCGTTCTGGTCACACATGATCCCGAATTTTTAAACAAAACGGTTTCTACGATTGTAGAGATCAATCCGCAAGGTGTTTTCGAATTTGAAGGAAGCCTGGAAGAATTTTTCGAAGCAAAAAATGAAATCCAGGAAAAGCTGAAAGTACAATTCGAAAAGGAAGAATCCTATCTCAAAACCAGAATGGAATGGGTGGAACGGTTTCGTGCCCAGGCAACTAAGGCGCGTCAGGTGCAATCCGTTATCAAAAGATTGAACAAAAGAGACAGGGTGGAAAATCCCGAAGAATCCTTTTGGAACCAAAAACCCGATTACCAATTTCAATTTGTTCCTTCCAGCAATATCATTCTCCGAATGGAGAAAGGTGTTTTTTCTTTTCCCGACAAAATCACAGGTCTGAAAAAAATTATCTTCGACGGGGCGGAAATGGAAATTTCCGCAACGGATAAAATCGCTCTCGTGGGACCGAATGGTGCCGGTAAGTCGACCATCATGCGGACTCTTTTGCAACAATACAAACTTGATTCGGGCTCCATTTACTACGGTCCAAAAACACAATTGGGTTATTTTTCCCAAACCCACGGGGAGGATTTGGACGAATCTCTCAACCTGGTTCAAACGGTAATGAAAAAATACCCCGAATTGAATGAAGAAAAAGCGAGGACTTTACTTGGTCATTTTGCATTTCCCGGAGACGGAGTTTTCAAATCCGTAAAACACTTATCAGGTGGAGAACAAAGCCGTCTTCGTTTATCACTTCTCATCCAGCAACCTACCAATTGCCTGTTTTTAGACGAGCCGACAAACCATCTTGATATTGTTATTCGGGAAGCGTTGAAACGGGCACTCTACGATTACCCCGGCTCTTTGTTGATCATCAGCCATGATCCGGATTTCCTAAAAGGACTTTGCAATCGTACCTTTCAATTGTCCGGGGGACAATTGCGAAATCTCAACTGCTCCTTTGACGATTATCTGAAGTTCCACAAGGAAGACCAGGAAGAGCCCGCCTGGCCTGCAAATAAAGAAAAGAAAGAGCTTAAAAAAGATACATCCGTAGCAAGCAAAAATAAACGCAAAAAACTGGAAAAAGAAATTCTGGAAATAGAAACTAAGTTGGAACGATTGGAAAAGAACCGAAAGGATAAAGAAGAGTTACTTCAAAATCCCGAGTTCTATAAAAACAGAAGTTTTCAAATGGAAATGGATACATATAACGAAATTAAAAATGAGATTGCGAGTCTAACTAGTAAGTGGGAGCTTGCAACTCAAGAGCTAGATGAGATAGGTGGTGCAGTATGAGTGTGGGAGTTCCTGAAATTGATGTACAATCCTTTAAGGCTCGCTTAGATGCGAGAACGCAAGGAAAGGATGACTTTTTTGTTTTAGATGTTCGTAATCCTAACGAACAACAAATTGCACTTGTCCCCGGCACGGACAAACTCATTCCTGTAGGGGAATTGGTAGCTCGAATCGACGAATTAAAAGACCAAAAGGAAAAAGAGATCCTCGTCTACTGCCGGTCAGGTGGTCGCTCGGGGATGGCCTGCGGGATCCTGGGACAAGCAGGGTTTAAATCTTTTAAAAATGTTGCCGGTGGAGTATTGGCTTACTCCGATCTAGTCGATCCGACAATGCAAAAATACTAGTCTAATTACTATAGATAGAATGAAAAAAACAGATAATTTAAGAATCCTCGAAGAGCACAGCCTTATCCCAGCCTCCGTAATTATGGAGGAATTTCCTTTGACCGACAGAGCGGCGGAAGTAGTCACCAAAACAAGAAAGGATATCTCCGACCTAATCCACGGCCGTGACAGCAAACGATTGCTAGTTGTTGTAGGACCTTGCTCCGTTCATGATACGGCTGCCGTTATGGAATATGCAGGCCTTCTTCTGCCCATGATTGAAAAATTCAAAGAAGAGCTTGTTATCGTAATGAGAGTCTATTTTGAAAAACCGCGCACTACAGTAGGTTGGAAAGGTCTTATCAACGATCCCAATTTGGACGGATCGTTTCATATCAACAAAGGTTTACAAACCGCACGCAAACTTTTACTCGACCTTAATAACCTGGGTATTCCTTGCGGAACCGAATTTTTGGATGTGATCTCTCCTCAGTACATTGCCGATTTGGTTTCTTGGGGAGCGATTGGTGCGAGAACCACGGAAAGCCAAGTGCATAGAGAGCTTGCTTCCGGGCTTTCCGCTCCTATCGGATTCAAAAACGGAACGGATGGAAATGTGCAGATTGCGATTGATGCACTTCGATCTGCCGGTTCTTCTCATCATTTTTTATCAGTTACCAATCAGGGAAGTTCCGCAATTTTCAAGACTGCGGGAAATCCTGACACACATGTGATTTTACGAGGTGGTAACAAAGGCCCGAATTACGACGAACAGTCAATAGGCGAACTAGGCGCTCAGATTGAACGAAGTAATCTCCCAGCCCGAGTGATGATTGACTGTTCTCATGGAAATAGCCAAAAGGATTATCGAAGACAACCAATCGTACTTGAATCGGTTGGTGATCAATTTGCGTCCGGATCCAAATACATTTTAGGTGTAATGGTGGAAAGCCATTTGAAAGAAGGCAATCAATCGATTGACGCCAAACCTTTGATATATGGTCAATCGATCACAGATGCTTGTGTTTCCTGGGATACTACGATTCCAATGTTGGAAAAATTGGCAGAATCAGTGAGAAAAAGAAAAGTTTAATAAAAAGACCTTCATGGGGGATCTTTCCGATCCCAGAAATCCACTTCTCTAAAAAATCAATCGCCGAAAGCGTTCTCTTCCTCAGGGAACGCCCGTTTTACGACATCGTCGTGGTATAAGCCGACCGCTTTTTTTACTTCACCTGCAAGATTTGCGTATTTTTTCAAAAACTTGGGATGAAATTCATCATTCATTCCCAAAAGATCCTGCATTACTAAAACTTGGCCGGAAGTATGTCTCCCAGCACCAATCCCAATTGTAGGCACGGAAATGGATTCAGTAATTTCTTTGCCCAAAGATTCGGGAATCATTTCCAAAAGAACGGAAAAAGCGCCTGCGTCGACAAGCTCTTTGGATTTTTGGATCATACGGGCACGGGATTCGGGAGTTTTGCCCTGAACTTTATAGCCACCCAATGTATTGAATGACTGGGGAGTGAGACCCAGATGGGACATCACAGGTACCCCCATTTCATTCAATCGATGGGTCAATTCGATAACAAGGTCCGAATCCCCTTCCAATTTTACACAATCCGCAGTAGTTTCTTTCATAATGGTTCCTGCCGCACGAATCCCATCTTCAACGGAAGTCTGGTAGGATAAAAATGGCATATCCGCAATGATCGGTTTATTCTGTGCACCTTTGCAAACAGCCTTAGTGTGATAGATAATATCTTCCAAGGTAACAGGCATTGTAGACCCATGGCCTTGAATCACCATCCCCATGGAATCTCCCACGAGAATGGAATCTATTTCCGTTTGGGCAAAAACTCTGGCAAAACTATAATCATAACAAGTGATAACGGAGATGGGAATTCCCGTTTCTCTCTTTTTTTTAAACTCTAGAATGATATTTTTCATTATAGACATCCTGAAAAACAGTATATAACTCGGATTCACCCATCTCACTTAATATTTGTTTAATGAAAGGGCGTGTGAATAGGGAATGATGCGGAAGAGTTAAAAAATCCGTATTCATCACTACGGATTCATAAGTTAAAATATCTATATCGATTTCTCTCGGACCTTTCCAGGAGCGATGCTGCCTTCCTAGTTTTTGTTCGATACTTTGCAGAGTTTCCAAAAGACAAGGTAAGGTAAAAGATGGAATGACTCTGATCTTGACGATCTGATTTAAAAAACTGGGTTGGTTTGTATTTTCCAACGGTAAAGTTTCGAGTGGTTTGGACTGAGATAGGATTTTAATCGCAGGTAAGAGCGAAATCTCCCATACCGCTTGTTCTAAATAATGGAAACGATCACCTAAGTTCGATCCAAGGGAAAGAAAAGCGATACTTGAGTATTTCACTTCAAACCCTCTCCGGTGTGAATTTCATCCTATAATCAGGACATTTCAACTGGATCTCTTTGGTCATTTCCATCAAACGGGAATAGATCCTTCCCTGACCTCTTTCTCTCCATTCATCCAAAGGATGGTTGGAAGTAAGAAGTGTGATCTTTTCCTGTTCGTAGCGGCTATCGATCAAATCGTATAACTTTCGATTGTTGAACTCTGATTCTTTTTGAACTCCGAAATCATCAATGACAAGTACATCCACATTGGCGAATTCGCGTTCAATGAATCTTTCCTGTCCGTGAGTTTCGCTGTCCGTTTGATAAGTGTCACGAATCGCAGATAGGAAGTCCTTATTAACTTTAGCATATTTGCATTTAACACCGTAACGGAAAATAAGTTCATTCAGAATCACACAGGCAAGAAGTGTTTTTCCGGAACCTGTACCTCCCCAAAGATAAAAACCTTGAGGAACAAAAGCGGGATCAGCCCAATTATGAACCAATTCATTGGCCCAATCATGCGCCACGATAAAGGAAAGATCAGGGTCGTGATTGCTCTCGCCCAAATCAATAGTTGATAAAAATTGAAATCTATAACGGGCAGGGATGTTTGCATTCTCTACCAATTGCTCCAAATTGCGAACCGATAAACGGGCATTATGGCAAACACACGGCAACATTCTATTTTGAGATTGGTCGAAGACCAAATAAGGAGCCTGGCCCTTCGACTCACATTTGTTACAGTCGGAACCAACGCAAAAACAGAGCGATAGAGCTCCCGAGCGGGAACCACGGACATTTTCCACAAGGGTAAAACCTACCCCTCCGCAGTTCTTACATTGGGGGCTACCTTCTCGAATGGCTGTTGCTTCAGAAAGATTCATCTTCAATTAGCAGTCTTCCCAAGCTTTCCCGCATGTCAAGAAATGAGATTCACAAGGGAATTACCGACTTATGTCTCTTATTTAGACTTTCCGGTCCGATTTTTCTGAAAGAAAAAGGTTTTTTTCCCAGTTAAATCGTTATTATTGACTAATTGGTTTCCGATACTTTCTTTGAAGAATTAGAATTATTCCTTTCTTCAAAATATTGAAAGAGACAAAAAGGTCACACGACTATGAAGATTTTTAAATATCTCCTCATTCTCCAGTTAGTGCTAGGATCTAGCGCAATATTCGCGCAAGATGCTAACGCTCAAGAAGGCCAAGCGGCAAAAGATCAAGTCGACGAACTTCTCAAAGGTGAACTCGTTCCTGAAAATGATGACGCTGAGCTAACTGAAGATCAGAAAAAAAGAAAAGCAACTGTGATGGAACACGAGTCCATCTGGAAAAACCCCGACTACAAGGGTTACAACAAAACTTTCCAAGAGTTGCACCAACTTTCCAAAACTTTTGCAAACAACCAATTCCGTTTGGCTCTTTCCAACTACCAATCTGGTGTAAATACCACTCTTAAAAACAGAGAATGGGTAGAACAATACCGTAAGGAAGAAGCAGAGAAAAAACGCTTAGATGAAAAATGGTACTGGCAAAAAGTAGATCGTCGTGCCAGAGAAGAAAGAGTTGTTTACCGCGAAAAAATGAAAGCGAAACAAGATGCTCTTAACTATTTCTCTAAAGCAATCAATCATTTAGATGAAATCAAAAACCCGGATCTAAGAGAAAGACCGGAATTCAAAAGACTGTTGAGCGACGTATATCGTTCATGGATTCTTGTTGAGTATGATTTACAAAATCTACCGCAATGTATCCCGATCTTAGAGCTTTACTTGGAGATTGATGACAACGAAAAGGAATACCCTGCTCACAAATACCTTGCGAGTGCATATTCTTTCGAAGAAAACATGATCAAAAAGTCCAAAGGACCGGATGATATGTTATTCAAATTCCGTTACAAGAAAAACGTTCACCTTCTTCGTGCCACTGAATTGAAATATGGAAAAGATTCTCCTGAATACAAACATATAGTAAATATCATCAACAGAGATGAGGTGATTTCGGTAGCACAATAATCCCGAATACATCTCTTTCAATGAAAAAGCCTGGTTGTAGCAACCAGGCTTTTTTTGTTTTATCTTACTTCTTTTAACAAAGTCTTCGGCGGCAGACGAAAGAGAGCGATCAACCCGGAAGCATATAATAATAAAGTGATGCAAACCACTACTGCAAACACTATGGTGAGCGATCCCCAAGGAATCACACTTGTTAATTCCAAAACAAACCGGTTCAGTATTTCATTGGAAACAAGCGAATAAACAAGCCCGATCAAAAACGAAACCGTAGCGATTAAGATGCCTTCTCTTGCAAAATGCAAAGACAAATAACGGCTGCGCGCACCGATTACCCGTAACAATGCAAATTCCTTTTTTCGTTCCAACTGACTGGAGTACAGCGAAGTCAAAACAAGCAAAAGGGAAGACGCTAAAATAAATCCGGTCATCAACCGAATCATCTGGGTCACCTTTTCCAAAATCCCCATAAAGGCCTGAACCGTTTTTTCCGTATCAATGACAGTTACGTTTGGATATTTTGAAACTACTTCTTTTTGCAATTGATACCGATCTCCGTTCTTTTCCAAAAGCAAAGAAGAGATATAAAAACGAGGGGCTTTTTCCAAAGTTCCTTTGGAAAAGATCACAACAAAATTCGGCTTCATATCCGACCAGTTCACAGAACGAAGGTTAGTAATTTTTCCCAAAACCTCCACGCCTTGCACGTTGAAAGTCAACGTATCCCCCACTCCCGCCTTCAAATATCCTGAAAAATCCTTTTCTACCGAGATTTCATTTATCTTGGAAGAATCCCACCATTCCCCGGATGTCACTTTCTCCGTTTCATAAAGTTCTTCTCTGTAAGATAAAAAATACTCCCGGGTTCGTGCAGTAGCTCTCCAATTTCGTTCCATTGCGTTACGAATCGTATCTTCTTTTTTGACAGGTTCTCCGTTCACCTTGGCAAGCCTTGCTCCGATGATGGGTGATACGAATTTCTTTTGAACGGGATACTTTGCAAAAATGGTTTCTATATTTTCTCTTTGGTCTTCTTTGATATCCAAAAGAAATACATTCGGTCTTCTGTCGATCTCACGGGCCCCGCTCAGTTCCATAAGACTTTCTTGTAAAACAAGTGAGAGACAAAGAATAAATAACGCAGACCCGAGTCCCAAAATAGACAAACGCATAGATCCTGATTTGCGAATTATTTTTTTGGTAACAAGACTCCATTCTTTGGAAACAAGTCCCCATTTGGTAAACCGAATCATCAAAAGCCCGAATAGTTTGAACAATCCGAAAACAAGTAATGGTAAACTAACAAGAATTAGTGAAAAAATAGATCCTTTCAAAAATGAATCGGTTTCATAGCTTGCCAGAATGAAAAACAAAAGATAAATTCCCAAAGAAGAAAATACAACCAACCTTTTATCACCTGTAGATTGTTCTCTGGATTCCACTTCTTTCAAAGCAAGTAGAGGTTTGATTCTGCCCGCTTCGATTACCAAAGGTAAAGCCACAAGAAGAGGAACAAAAATCCCAAGGAGCAAACTCCAAAGTAGTGATGAAAAACTAATCCCGGGAGTGATGGTTCCGAGAAACTCGGAGCCGGTGAAACTGGGAAGTAGTATTTGAATCTCGTATCCGATCCAAAGTCCGATTCCCGTCCCTAAGAGTGATACGATAAAAATCTCACTGATCACAAGTCCCAAAATGATCTTTGGTTCCGCTCCCAAACATTTCATCACAGCGATTTCATTTTTCTTTTCGCGGAGCCTCGTTCGAATCGTAGTATAAACTGAAATGGCTCCCAGGAAAAATCCCGCAAGTGCCAAGAGGGACATATAGTCGAATGTATTTGTCAGAAACTGTTGGGAACCCGAATTGACCTCGGTATTGTGGTAGATAGTCAGATCGTTTTTGATTAACTCTTCAAAATGTTTTTCTTTCCAACCCAAAGAATCTATGTTAGTCGGGATTTTTGCGAAGATGGTAAACCGAATCCTGCTTCCTCTTTGGATCAGGCCGGTTGCTTTGGCTGTTTCCTGTAAAATCACTGATGTCGGAGCCGATCCCACAAAAGACCCGACTGCCCCAGGCTCTTTCAAAATCCAGCCGGAAACGCGAAGCGAACTTTCCCCCAAACGAACGGAATCACCTAGCCTTACTTTCAGGTTTTCACCTAAATTTTTCTCGAGAAGGATCTCACGGGAGGAAAGTTTGCGATAAGCATCCTTGGGCTCCGTTTCAAATTGCCCGTAAAACGGGTAATTGGTCTCTACAGCCTTGATATAACTGAGGGAATTCTCCTCATTATTTGCAGAAATCACCATAGATAAAAATTGGATGGAGGAAGAAGTCTCCGATCCGGAAGGCAATGTCCGATCTACCAAAGATGTGGCTTCTTCCGTAACTTCTTGGGGGGATTGCAGTGCAAGATCGGCACCCATCAGATTCTTAGCTTCTTTTTGGATCGCAGATTTGATATTGTCCTTATAGGAATGGATTCCGATTACCGACCCGACTCCCAAGGCGATGGACAATAGAATCAAAAAGGAAAATTCCCATCTGGAAAACAGTTCCCGCTTTAAGTAAAATTTGAATAATCCGAGGTTCATTTTTTCTTCTTCTTAGCAGGTTTTGCTTTTTTAACCGATTTTGTTTCGGGAGGAGAAATGATTTCTCCGTCTCTCATCTCAAGAACCCGATCGGCAAGCTTTGCCACGGCAGGGTCATGGGTAACGATAACAAGCGTTGTATTTTGTTTCTTGTTTCTATCCAAGAGCAAATCCAAAACCACTTTACTATTTTTAGAATCAAGATTGGCAGTCGGTTCATCTGCAAATATAATCTTCGGCTCATTGATAAAAGCACGCGCAATTGCAATTCTCTGCTCTTCACCACCTGACAATTGTTTGGGAAAACTGTTTGCTCTGTGTTCCATGGAAACTGATTTCAATAGAATCATTGATTTTTCCAAAATTTCCTTCTCACTCAAACTAGTCTTTAGGTAAAGAGGCAGACCAACATTCTCCAGAGCGTTCATTCCCGGTAATAATTGAAAGTTCTGAAAGATAAATCCTATCTTCTCCGCACGCAAAGAAGCGAGATTTGTTTCTGTTTCTTTTGTTAAGTCTACATCATCCAATACTACATTACCTACATCCGGTTGATCAAGTCCGGCTGCGATACCCAATAGTGTGGACTTACCTGAACCAGAAGGCCCCATTATTGCTACAAATTCGCCAGATTTGACTCTAAATGATATTTTTTTGAGCACTTCAATAGCTTCAGGCTCGGATGGGAAAGACTTTGATACGTTTAAAAACTCTAACATTAGGGCTTTTCCTTACAAATTATTTCGTTTAACAGACAATCGATGACTAATCACGGGCAGTTATTTGTTTTCTTAATCGCATAACAGTAGAAATGCTGAATTTTTAATAACAATTGATTTTTTTTCTTTTTGCAGAATCGTTCCAAAACTACCTTTCCCATTTAAAAAAATTCTCATAAAAAAAATCCACTCTTTGCGCACAGTAAGCTAATTTTTTTTGACCCGTGGGCGATGATTTTATATAAAGTAACTTCATCGTAGTGTTCTCCCGAAACCTTCTCTTAGCCAATTTGGAAAGTTATGAACAGCACTGTCGATAAGCGTTGATGTTTTAGGTAAAAAAAGAATGCTGGAATGCGATACAGAAATAGCAAAGGTGAATGAGATCAATTTAAATTTTAATGCCCCGAAGGTATGCTCAGAATGTGGCAATGTTTCTATCCTTTTTCAGAACGATCTTTGTAAAGTTTGCCTGTCCAGGAGTTTCAAAAAGCTTGTAAAAATCATTGATTCCGTGAGAAAGTAATAAAAGCAACTTTTCTCCCGTTAGTCGATGAATTACCCCTTCCAAGATATTGAACCAAAATGGCAAACCCATTGGGCAGAAGAGAATACCTTCCGCACCAATCCCCATTCTACCAAACCAAAATACTATTGTTTAGACATGTTTCCTTACCCAAGTGGTGCAGGATTGCATGTAGGCCATCCTGAAGGATATACAGCGACCGATATTATCTCCCGATTGAAGAGAATGCAAGGATTTGAAGTCCTCCACCCTATGGGTTGGGATGCATTCGGGCTTCCTGCGGAACGATATGCCATGACAACAGGCGTACACCCTAGAGAAACCACCAAAAAAAACATCGATACCTTCCGCAGACAGATCAAAATGCTGGGGCTTTCCTACGATTGGGAAAGGGAGATTTCCACCACAGACCCCGAGTATTACCGATGGACCCAGTGGATCTTCCTACAAATCTATAATTCCTATTTTGATCGAAAGGAAAAAAAAGCCAAATCGATTGACGGACTAGTCTCTCTTTTTGAAAAAGAAGGTTCCTCTTTCTTTGAAGGGAAAGAACTCCCCAAAGGAGTGAGTTTTTCCGCGTCCGCTTGGAAAGAAAAGTCCCGCAAAGAAAAAGAAGATATTTTATCCTATTTCAGACTGGTTTATGAAGCAAGCATTCCGGTTAACTGGTGTGAGGCGCTCGGAACGGTTCTTGCCAACGAAGAAGTTGAGGAATGGACTTCCAAAGGTTATTCCGTAGAAAGAAGGCCAATGCGTCAGTATATGATGCGCATCACTTCCTACGCGGAAAGATTATTGGAAGATTTATCTCTTTGCGAATGGCCGATTTCCACTTTGGAAATGCAAAGAAACTGGATTGGAAAGTCAGAAGGACTGGAAATCGAATTTCCTTTGGAATCGGGAAAGGGAAACATCCTGGTTTATACAACTCGTCCTGATACCATTTTCGGTGCTACTTATATGGTCCTTTCTCCGGAACATCCTTTGGTCCCCGAAATCACCACTGCGGAACAAAAATCCGCGATCGAAACTTACCAAAAAGACTGCTCTCTCAAAAGTGATTTGGAAAGAACGGAGCTGAATAAAGACAAAACTGGAATTTTTACCGGTGCTTATGCCGCTCTCCCTACCGATTCTTCCCAAAAAATTCCCGTTTATATTTCCGATTACGTTTTGTACGGATATGGAACCGGTGCCATCATGGCAGTTCCTGCACATGACCAACGGGACTACGATTTCGCAGTAAAATTCAATCTTCCGATCATTCCTGTCATCCAAGGAGAAATCTCGGAAGGCAAAGCATTCGACTCGAAAGAATCGGTATGCATCAATTCCAAATCAGATTCGCTCTCACTTGATGGACTAGCCTACAAACAAGCGTTTGCTGCTATTTCCGATTGGGCGGAACTGGAAGGGATTGGAAAAAGAAAAACCCAATTCAAACTCAGAGATTGGCTTTTTGCCAGACAAAGATATTGGGGAGAACCGATTCCACTTGTCCACTTTGCAGATGGAACCCCGCAAGCTTTATCAGATGTGGAACTTCCTCTTGTACTTCCCGACCTGGAAGAATTCAAACCTTCCGGCACAGGCGAATCCCCGCTTGCCTTGGCAAAAGACTGGCTTATTTATAAAGATCCGAAAACAGGCGAAACCGCAAAAAGAGAAACCAATACCATGCCGCAATGGGCGGGATCTTGTTGGTATTACTTGCGTTATATTGATCCGAAAAATGATAAGAGGCTGATCGACCCCGAATTGGAAAAAAAATGGATGCCTGTGGAAGTGTATGTGGGTGGAGCGGAACATGCCGTATTACACCTGCTATATTCCAGATTCTGGCACAAAATCCTTTTTGACCTGGGCCATGTTTCCACTCCCGAACCTTTTCAAAAATTAGTCCACCAAGGACTGATTCTAGGAGAAGACAAAGGGAAAATGTCAAAGTCCAGAGGAAACGTAGTCAACCCAGACGATGTTGTTCTTGAATTCGGCGCGGACACTCTTCGTCTTTTTGAAATGTTTATGGGACCTTTTGAAATGTCCAAACCTTGGAGCAAAAACGGAGTCGATGGAGTATTTCGTTTTTTAAATCGGGTATGGAGATTGTTTCATTCCGGAGCGGAAGAATCCTTCCTGATCCAAGATATAGAACCGACGGAAGCGGAATTAAAAACTCTTCATCGTACTCTTAAAAAAGTAAAAGAAGATATCGACGGATTTGCTTTCAACACTGCTATTTCCCAAATGATGATTTTTGTGAACGAAATGACCTCATCCGGAAGAAAACCAAGAGCAATTTTTGAACCGTTTCTATTGGCGCTTTCCCCTTTTGCTCCCCACCTAGCAGAAGAAATATGGAGCAAACTTGGTCATAAAAAATCTTTAGTTTATGAACCTTATCCTTCCTGGGATGACAAATATTTATTGGATGCAACAATTACGATTGTGGTGCAAGTGAACGGAAAGATGCGAGGTGAGTTCTCTGCGGCAAGAGACGTAAATCAAACAGATGCCATCTCGCTTGCCAAAAAAGTGGAAAAAGTCCTTCCCTTTATCGAAGGGAAGGAAATCAAAAAAGAAATCTATGTTCCGGGTAAATTGGTAAATTTAGTAGTTATAGGATAACCATTACAAAAATAAGGAATCCGACCAAAATGATCGCTGCAAAAACCCCTATTAAAGTATAAAGAGTTCCCGCTCCGCTTGATTCCTGTTTTTTCTTGCCACCACCTGACTTTTGTTTTGTGGAAGGTGTTGAGCTGGCAATTTTAGGAATCGCGATTTTCACAGGATGTTCTTCTATGGAATGAAAAAGATAATTATTCGGGCCTTCTGCAAAAATATGATATTCATTCTTGGAAGAAGCAATTCCCAAAAATTTACCTATAATAGGTGCCTTTGCAACATTTCCATCTTCATCAATCAACCCGAGTAGATTTGCATTGGTCATACCTTCCGCAGTATCCAGTGGAACACGAAATAAAATCTCCTGACCTTCCATCAGATCATCAAAGTCAATTCCACTGATGGGAGAAATGACAGTCTTCATTCGAAGTTCTTTTCCAAACCCGACTCGAAATTGTTCCATCTGACGATCGATAGGTGTCATGTCTCCCGAACGAACACCAGCCGCTGGAATGGAAGTCGTATCAACAACTTCAGGAGCGGGAGAGATTACTTCCTCTTCCGGTTTGGCAACCGGATTGATCGTTCCTTTCATAGGATTTTCATAACGAAATTTGGCACTGGACAGCTTATCAATCTCAGCCTGGACTTTGACTCTTCCGGCTTTTGTGGCCATAGTAATGGCAGGCTCAATCAAATCGGAAAGTCGGGAAGGATCCTTCTTTTGCCAAAAAGGTAGAAACTCATCCAATGTTTCCTTTGTAAAAAGACGGTGCAATGCCCGACCCACATTTTCAGAAAGAGCGACATCCATCCCACCGCTTTTTCCAATATCAGCTAAGTCCTGCGATATTTGTATATAATCCGCAAAAGTACGAATCCTTCTGAAAATCTGCGAAGTGCCTACCACTGAATAAATTTCCATGATGTGTTTTCGGATGGAAGATACCAGAATGAGCAACATTCCGTTTTTATTATCAATATCTAACTTAAGTTTTATGAGATATGAGTCTGTGATCTTACCTTGAAGAACCTCTTTTGCTTGTTCATCGGTAAAAACCGCTTCCAGGGTAAGACCAATCATATCCGCTTGGCGTTTTAATAATTCAGTTTTAGGTTGTGTATCGGACATTATTCTACGAACAGTTGCTGTTCCCCATTTCGAGAAGTATTCATTATTTCCAAAGGAACTTCGACGCGCGCGATCGTTTCCTTTTTTCTTTCGGAGGAATAGATTGAAAATAGTCTTCTATCAAAACCAGATTGAGATAAAAGAATTTCTACCATTGTGATTCCCATTCCTGCTCCTTCCGTGTTATCCCCATGTTCCATAAAGAACTCGAAAAGATTATCATATTTCTTCGCATTCAAAAACTTTTCTCTGATTCGTTCCGCCTCAATAGGAATTAAAGGAAAATTGTTTCGTATTTCCAAATCCACTTTGTCAGGTTTGTAAATACAGGAAATCTTAACTTGATAACCGTATTCTCTCATTTTCTTTTTATAGGCGGGGAACTTTCTTTCGTTTAGATTCGATTTGAAAAACTTCATTCCTTTTTCATAATCTTCTAAATTTTGAATATTCAACTTCATTTCTTCAAAGATCATTCTTTTGATAGCGGCTTTGGTTGAATTCACTATCAATTCTTTTGCGGAAGTGTAGAAGAGCTCCATCAAATCAGGTCTTCCTACATGCGCAAGTACGGAGGACAAGACGTACTTTAATACCGCTTCGCCGGAATCACCCAGTACATAGGTAACAATAGAGATCTTCTTTCCAAGAAGAATGCCTTTGTCAACGGCATCGCGAAATTTCGGTGGCAGAAGGATTTCCATATTTATGAATGTTGTTCAACTTAAGGAATTTGCCACAAATGAGATGTTTTGTCTACCTATTTATAATGATTGAGTTTTTTCCCTAAAATTTCCATCACGCTGCCAAGCTCTGCGGGACAGGAAATAATGGAATTGCTTAACTTTTCATCAGTTCCGGGAATCTTTCTTTCATGGTAATTGACTTTAAATTCCGTAAACTTTAGCCCGTTGGCAGTGGAAATTACGACGACTTGATCGCCTTTTTTTATGTCTCCCCTTTCTTTTGCCTTAAGCATTGCTGCAAGCGCCACGCCCGTATGGGGATCATTATAAAGACCATAAAGATCTCCCCTAGCCGCCGCATCCGATAGTTCTTCTTCAGTTGCGACTTCCACAATCCCGTCAAATTTTTTCAAGATACGAATGGCCTTTTTGACAGAAACCGGATCTCCGATTTGAATTGCAGAGGCTAAAGTTTTTTGTGCCGTCACGGATTTGAAATTTGCAAAACCGGATTGGAAGGAATCATAAAGCGGACTTGCATTTTTTGCCTGTGCCAAAAGGATTCGAGGCAAACGATCAATGAGCCCAAGCTCTTTCATCATTTCAAATCCCATTCCGAGTGCGGAAACATTTCCTAAATTCCCGCCCGGAATTACGATCCAATCCGGAACATTCCAGTTCAATTGTTGTGTAATTTCGATTGCGATGGTTTTTTGTCCTTCAATCCGAAGGGAATTCATCGAGTTGGCAAGATAGATTGATTTTTCGCGGGTAACTTGTTTTACAATCGCCATACAACCGTCGAAATCCGTATCCAAGGCCAGAACCAAAGCTCCGTTCGATACCGGCTGAATCAATTGTGCCGTGGATACTTTGTTAGCTGGTAAAAATATAATGGAAGGAATGCCCGCTTTTGCCGCGTAAGAAGCGAGTGCGGCTGATGTATCTCCTGTAGATGCACAAGCTACGGCATCAATCGGAACACCATCCGCTATCATCTGTTTGACTTGGCTGACAAGTACTGTCATACCGAGGTCTTTGAAAGAACCAGTGTGGGAGATACCACATTGTTTGATAAAAAGTCCGCCTAGATCCAGGTCTTTTGCCCAACGGTTGGCATCATAAAGATGGCTTGTTCCTTCGCCGGAAGTCACAATATTTTCCACTTTGATTTCGGGCAGAACCCATTCCTTTTTCCCCCAAACCCCCGAGGTAAACGGAAATGCCCGGGAACGATATCTGGAATCAAACAGATCCTTCCATTCCTTTGCGGAAATTTTCTTCAATTGGTCCAAGTCATGTTCTACAGAGAGAAGTTCTCCGTCCCTTTCGCAGGAGTAAATGACCTGCCCTAAAGAGTATGTTTTCCCACAGGTTTCGTGGGTGCAGCGAAACTGCGCGCGGAAATCATTTTTTGTAAGTGACATAGAAATTCTAATCCAATCTGATTTAGGTTAAGTTCCTTTTCCATGTTAGGGAAGGGAGTAAAAATCACGAATGATTTTTATTTTAGAAACGACCCATGGATAAAGAAAGAGAAATCATCCCTTTGAAAAAAAAGATAAAACGTTACTTGAAACGGATCTTGGGATTGTTACTTTTTTGCGGGATTTTGCTTTTAACCCGGATCTTTCTGTTTCAGGTTTATTCCATTCAGGGAAATTCAATGTATCCTACCCTCGAAAACGGTTCCATAGCCTTCGTATGGAAAGCTGGGTTTGCCATTTCGGCTAAATTTTTCGGCACTCCCTGGGCATATCGGGAGCCAAAGATTGAAAAGTTGGATCTGGTTCTATTTGCAAACCAGGAAGGCGATCTGATCGTCAAAAGAGTGATCGGTTTGCCGGGTGAGTTTTATTCCATTGAAGCCGGAAGAGTAGTAATCGACTCACAAATGTTACTCGAAAATTATCTTCCTCAGGGAAGTTTCACAAGCGAACCGGACAATTCCATATTTCTAAATCTTAAAAATTCACCTTTTTTGGCAATGAACTCTCAGGGAAGAATCCCTCCCGGATACTATCTTTTATTAGGTGACAATCGGGAATATTCGACCGATTCCAGAAGTATGGGTTTGGTCCCTGTGGAAAAAATCAAAGGTAAAGTCATTTTTTATTTTTAACAATGAACGAAAGCAAACTCAGACTTCGCTATATATTTTATCTACTGCTCGGTCTTTTTTTCATTCTTTTCATAAGAGTCATCTATCTTACCTACTTTAACGACAATATCATCAACTTGAAGGCCGGCAAACTGGTTCAAAGAGGTACTATCTACGACAGACGAGGAATCGAGCTTGCCCTATCTCAAGAATCTTCCACAATAGGGATTGATCCGCCTAACATATATGACCCGGAGCTGACTTCCCAGGAATTAGCGCCGATCTTGGAAATCTCTCCGGAAAAACTATTCAATACGATTCGGGAGAAACAGAATTATTTTCTATTAAAACGCGAAATTGAACAGAAAAAATCAAATCAAATCAAAGCACTTGCTTTGCCCGGAGTGCGCGTAGAAAAAGAATTCAAAAGAATTTACCCGCAAGGATCTCTTGCCTCGAGCCTGATCGGTTTCACCGGTTATGATGATGACAAAGCGCTCTCGGGACTCGAAACAATCTATAATCTGGAACTGTTATCAGCTGCCGATGCAGACTCTGCCAAAGGAAACAATGTCCACTTAACAATAGATAGTATCATTCAATACCGGTTGGAAAAATCATTGGGCAAGGCATTTCTGGAAACCCAATCCAAAAAGGGAATAGGAATCATAATGGATGCGGAAACCGGCAAAATTCTTGCTATGGCTTCCTATCCCAATTTTGATCCGAACCATTTTCAGGATTTTCCTCCCGAAGCCCAAACCAATTGGGGGATCCGTCATGTATACGAGCCGGGTTCCACCATAAAAATATTTATCGCATTGATGTTGTTAAATGAAGGCGCCATTCTTCCTCATGAAAAATTTTACTGTCCGGGATTTATAGAAGTGGGAAAAACCATCATCCGATGCAATGAACAGCACGGACCTGTGGACTTGGAGGAAATATTGCAATACTCTTGCAACGTAGGAATCATCAAAGCGTCTCAAAAAATCTCAGACGTTACCTTTCACCGTTATCTGGATCAGTTTCATTTCGGGAAACGAACGAATTTTTCCTTACACGAAGCAAGAGGTTATCTTTCCCCCCTTTCCAAATGGAACAAAAGCACACCTTTCTTCTATTCTATCGGTCAAGGTTTGTCCGTTACACCGATACAGCTGATCACATCCGCTGCGGCGGTGATCAACGGAGGAATCATGTATGAGCCCTCGGTTGTTTCCCATATAACAAACTCATACGGTGAGCTTGTTCACGAGTTTGTTGCTAGAAGCGAACCCTTGGGAGTGAAAAAAGGTGCCGCTGAAAAAGTTGTGGAAGCAATGAGCAAAGCAGTCACTTCGGGAACCGGCAAAAAGGCATACTTGGAAAATTATTTCATCGCGGGAAAAACGGGAACGGCACAAAAATCAACGGCCGGTCAGGGTTATAGCCAAGGTTTATTTACCGCCTCTTTTTTGGGATTTTTTCCTGCCGACAAACCAAAGTATGTCGGCCTTATTCTTTTCGACGAACCCGGAGGAACCGCACATACGGGAGGCGGGATTGCCGCACCTGTATTCCGGGAAGTTGTGGAAAGTATCATTCCCATTGTGGAAAGAAGTGAAAAACCGCAAAACTATGTTTTGAGAACCAAAAAAGAAAAACAATTCAAACTGGATCCGAAGATCGTACCTGATTTTACAGGAGTTACCGTTTCCGAAAGTTTGGTTATACTAAAAAAATTGGGGCTTCCCTATCAGATCATCGGATCGGGCTTTGTTATGAAACAAGAACCCGATCCGGGTACTCCCGTAAAATCCATAACACAGATTAAACTGTTTCTCGAGAACTAGTTTCCATTTCGATGAATCAAGATCTTTTAGAAAAAAATTTAAAATCGGTTTCAGATGATTTTGCAAAAGAAATCAGAGAGAGCGAAATTCCTTCCGCTTTGCAAAAAACAAAATCAGGAGACTGGACGATCGAACTCGACGGTATCTTTCTCCATAGCAAACATGATCCCAAAAAAGAAGCGAACCGATTGGTTGCAGAACTTCCCGATGACAACGAAAAAAGAGTTTATCTTTTGTTTGGTGCTGGCCTCGGATACATACTACCCGATATACTGAAAAAAAAGAATATTGATGTAGTTTGGATGGAACCCCATCCTTTTTTAGTCAAGGCGGCATTTTCCCTATTTGATTTTTCGTCCGCGCTCTCTTCGGAAAAATTAATCCTGATCCTGCATGCAACTAACGAAAATGAAATGACCATAGCGTTTAAAGGAAAAGCAACGACTCCGATTACATTTGTTCCTCATAGAAGTTCCTGGGCCTGGAAAGAATCGGAGTATGCGCGACTTCGTTCCATCGCTGAACAAACCTTCCATAAAAAAGACGTAAACCTAGCCACGCTCACCCGATTTGAAAAGATCTGGGCAAAAAATATATGTTTCAATCTTTCCGATCTCATTCGGATGAAACCTGTCTCTTTACTCTTCGGTTTGGCCAAAAACACGAAAGTACTGGTTGTTTCGGCAGGACCCAGTCTCTATGAAAGCATAGAAGAAATCATCCAATACCGGGATCATTATGTAATGATTGCGGTTGATACCGCCTTACCAATCTTAGATCATTTTAAGATAGAACCGGATTTGGTTTATTCAGTTGATCCCCAAGCTTTGAATAGCCAGTATCTGGAGAGTCATATGGGAAATTCGATTCTTATATTTGATCCGACTTCCACTTACTTGAGTTTGCGGTTGGAATCAGGTCCGAAGAAGGGTTTCTTTACTTCTTCTCCTTTTCCTATGGTCAAAGTCTTAGAAGAAGTTGCGGAAAAAGAAATCGGCCATGTTCCTTTCGGCGGTTCCGTTTCTACGAACGCAGCAAGTCTTGCCACACTTATGGAGTCGAAGGAAACATTTTTAGTAGGTCAGGATTTATCTTTTACGAAAGGCTTGGCTCATTCCAAAGGCGCTATAATGGAAGAACGATTAAATTATAAAGAGTCGCGCCGATTCAGAAGGGAACTTCATAACTATCGCCAATTGTCAGCACTTCCTCCCAAAAAAGTAAAAGGAAAAAACGGAGAAGATCACCTAACCAATGAAAAGATGCTGATTTTTAAAAAATGGTTCGAATCCAATGCAAAGGAAAACAATTGGATCAACTTGACCAAAAACGGAGCGGACTTGGAAGGGATTCCCAATAAGGAGTTTAATAGTAGTTTTACGGACTCCGACAGGTTGCAGGCCGATCCGGTTCGTAAAAAAATCCGGACACTCGCCGATGGAACAACCGATTATATTCCAGCGGCCTCTCTTCTCAGCAAACTTGATGAAGTCATAAAACATCTGAATGAATTTTCCATTCCTGTGAAAAGAGGATTGGAACTTTCTAAAAAATTATATTCTCAAATTAAAACAAATCAAATTCATCCTCAAAGGTTCCAGGAAGATCTCAATAAAATGGATTCGATTGATAAGATGGTATCTCAGAAAAAAGGATTGAACGAAATCTTAAGTCTGGGAATCCAAAGAACGATTTTGACGATAACGGAAGGATATGAAGACCAATTGAGTTTGGAAGAAAGAGAAAATGTCCAATTGGGTATTGCAAAAAAGTCAATGCTTTTGTATGAGGGACTTTTCGAATCCCTCAACACAACAAAAAAGAATCTTAAAAAAACCTTATACCGTTTGGCTGAAGAGTCTTTAGTCTAAGGTTTTTTTTCCTTTGACGCATCAACACCTAATACAGAAAAGTCGACTCGTCTGTTTTGTATCCTTCCCGCTTCCGTATAGTTTGTATCTATATTTGTAGTTTCTCCGAAACCTCTGTAATCCAACTGGGAAGAACTCACTCCGCTTTTTTCCAATTCATCTTTGATGAATTTCGCACGTTCGTCCGATAAAATTTTATTTTCATCCAATTCCCCGATAAAACAAGTATGTCCTTTGATTCTTACATTGATTTCAGGATATTCTTTCAATACGGAAGCAAGAGTTGCAATTTGATCGGGAGCATCCGAAGAAAGTGTTAAAGATTGTTTGATAAACCGGATCTTCAAATCGTTGATATACCGAATCGCTTCTCCACGGGATTTAAACTGAGAAGTGACCTTTCCTTCTTCCACTTCCACTCGATTCAAATCAATTTTCGGAGCGGCATGAGAATTAGCTGAAGTAACGTTTGTTTGTTTGGAAACGGTATCCTTGGAAGATGCGCAAGAACATGTTTTTGCAAGATAGGCAATGGCAAGAACTACAATGACTACTAAAGCGATTAAAATCCATTTTTTATAAGGTTTTGGTTGCTTCTTTCCATAATTATTCAGTTCTATTAACTCATCGTATTCCGGAGTCGGAGCGATATCTTCTTCTGATTCATCATAAGAATGAAAATAAGAAATTGAATCTTCCTCTTCTTCGAAAATTTTACTTTTCGATTTTGTGTTCGATGATTTTGATTTTTTAGAAGTAGTTTTTTTAGTAGAAGGTTTTTTGACAGCGACCGAAATCTTTGCCGCCCATTTGCGAATCTCTGTTCGCAGGTATTCGTCCGCCTCTTCCGAGAAACTGAAGTTTTCCCGAATGTATTTTACGGTCCTTTTTTCGATCTCGGTATAATCGTTTCCATCTTTGATGGCTTCAAAAAGGTTCTTGGCAACATTTTTGTTTAAAGGGGATTTGGTACGTTTAGTAGCCTTCTCGACGATCTCGAGTAACTCCCGATCATATTGTTTGCCTTTTATGGTTCGGTAATAACTATCAGCCACGTAAACACCCCATATGTTTTATATCGACCCGAGGGTGCTCCGAATCGAGCCATTTTCCAAATTAGATGGCCCTAGGAGTTGTATCCGATAAGAAATTGGTTGTTTTTGATCTTATATTGGAGAGCACCTCGGCTAATCCCTAGAAGTTTGGCGGCTTCCTCCTGTGTGGAAACCCTTTGAAATGCTTCCTTGATCCAGACTGCTTCCAGTCGTTCCGTTGCAATTTTCAAAGAGAGATTCTCACTTGGGGTCAAAATGTCCGGAGGAATGGACAGGTTCGAACCTCCCATTTGACTCACAGGCAAATCGGATTCCAATTTGCCTAAAGAACTTTGAGCAAAGGAGGTTGCGACTAGTTCGGCTTCTGGTGCAACTAACACGGAGTATTGAACCGCGCTCTGCAGCTGCCTTACATTTCCTCCCCAAGGCATAATGGCTAAAGCACGCAAAGCTTCGGTTGTAAGTGTTTTATTTTTTCCATATTGGCGATTGTAAGTATAGATGAAATGGTTTGCAAGAAGAGGAATATCCCCTCTTCTTTCCCGAAGAGGGGGCACTCTAAGTGGAACTTCCGCTAGGCGATAATATAAATCCATGGAAAATTTTCCATTTTGAATTTCATCTAATAAATCCCGTTTGCTTCCGGTAAAGACCCTTAGGCTCAAAACATTGGTTTCATCCGAGTTTGGGTTTGGAATTTTTTTCTCTCTTAAAGTGACAAGCAACCGCTCTTGCAGATCAAAAGGAAGATCTCCGATTGATTCAATATAAATCGATCCGCCATTTGCCTGTTCCAATTTTCCCGCATTGAAAATTTTACCGGAATAGGAGCCGAACAATTCCGCTTCCAATAACTCATGACTAAGTCCTGCACAATCGACTGTAAGAAATGCTTTGTTTTTTCTTTGGGAAACAAAATGAAGGGATTTTGAGACTAATTTTTTACCAGCACCTTCTTCTCCGATGATCATTACGGAAGTATCGGAAGGTCCTACCTGGCGAATTCTGTTTTTTAAAAATAAAATCAAAGGATCGTAACCCAAAATCTCTTCTACCCGATCTTCTTCCCGTTTCGATTTTTCAACGGCTTCCTTTGCAATCCGTTCTTCCAATATAACTATTGTCAGTTGAGATGCGAATAAATTGGCTTGGTTGATGATCGCAGGCTGGAAAAAATCCACCTTGTCGGACTCCAGGTTCAAAACTCCGATCGTAGTATCTCGGGTCACAAGCGGAATCGCGAGTTCTGATCTTACAGATTCGATCAGTTTGATATAATTGGCATCTTTGGTAACATCGGGTGCATAAATGATTTCCCGGGAAGATGCGGCTCTACCCGTTACCCCTAAATTGAAAGGTAATTTTACGGCGATTTTTTTCTCCCAATCCATACCTTTTGCGGCAACGATCGTAAGAACATGTTCTTCCTGGTCTGTAATGGAAATACTTCCCGTAGTGGCACCAAACAAAGACAAGGTGACATCCAGAATATAATTGAGTCTGTCGGAAATATTCGGTAAAACATGGATTTCTTTCTGGATCTTTCGAATTGTGCTCGAAATATCCTGAGACTGGGCCATTTACGCTTTCACACCGAATTTTAAATTTGTTACGTATTTCAGAAATGCGATGACAAAACCTTCCAAGTCTCCGTCCATCACAGCGTGTACATTTCCCGTTTCAAAGTCGGTACGGTGGTCTTTCACCAAATTATAAGGATGGAACACATAACTTCGAATTTGCGAACCCCAAGAGATGTCTCTTTTTTCTCCGGCTTTCTTTTCATTTTCCTCTGCCGCTTTTTGTTTTTCCATTTCATAAAGTCTTGCCTTCAACATTTTCATGGCGGTATCTCTGTTTTTAATCTGAGATCTTTCATTCTGACAAGCAACCACAACACCGGACGGAACGTGAGTGATTCGAACTGCCGAATCCGTCGTATTTACGTGCTGACCACCGGCACCGGAAGAACGATACACGTCGATCCGCAGGTCTTTTTCTTCAATATTGATTTTGATATCATCATCAACCTCGGGAGTTACGTAAACCGAAGCAAAGGAAGTATGTCTTCTTTTATTGGAATCGAACGGAGAGATTCGAACCAATCGATGCACACCGGATTCGCATTTTAAATATCCGAAAGGATGATCACCATGCACATATAAGGTAGCATTCTTGATACCAGCCGCCTCGCCTTCCTGATAGTCAACAAGCGAAACCTGGTATCCTTTTTTTTCACAATAACGGGTGTACATTCGAAGTAGCATATCCGCCCAATCCTGAGATTCCGTGCCGCCGGCACCCGGATGAATATTGATAAATGCGGGCTTATCGTCGTCATTGCCGGAAAGAGCATCTAACATCTGCAAGTCTTCAAATTTGCCGTATAATTTTTCATAATCGGAATTGAGACTGGGCAAACCTTCTTCCCCCAGTTCTTCGCTGGTAAGCTCGATCAAATCGGGCAATTCCAATAATTCCTTTTGCAATTCCAGCCAAGGGTCCAATTTCATCTGCAACTCGTTTCTTTTCTGAGTTACGGTCTTTGCCTGGTCGGCATTGTCCCATAGTTTAGGATCATTTGCCTTTTCCACCAAGGATTGCAAACGGTCGAAATCTTCCTGAAAGTTGTGGAGATCCCAGTATTCTTTAAACCTAATGATTGTTTCTTGGGTTTGTTTTTTAAGTTCTTTGAGCGAACGATCCATGTGGTTACAAAATCAAAATAATTAGGAGAGTGATAATTAAAAGCGAAAATCGAAACTAAAAGAGAGAGTCTTTGCGAATTCTCTCTTCTTCCCACTGGAAGACGGTTTCGCGTAATTGGGGAGTATTGCCCTCTACAGTTGAAATAAGAGAAAATCGGCTTTCCTTTCCGTAGGTATCCGGTAATTTTTTTAGAATGAATTTCCCTGCTTTGATCAGTTCAATCACATGGACCAAAAACGGATCTCTTTCTTGTTTGCTCATTTCTTCCATGGAATAGTAGAAAGTGGAAAGACCCTTATAAAACCAATCAATGTATTCGTTTTTGCCCTTGGGCCAAATTTGTTCGATTTCGATTTCAGATTCCTGGACAAGAGATTTTCCTAAAAAAGGTTTTTGTAAAAGCCTGCATTGAAAATAGATTTCGAAATTTAAATCCCGATCACCTCCCTTTTCAAAATCCACTCCCATCCAACGAATCCAGGATTTTTTTTCTTTGATAGAGAGAGAGGGAATCAATGCGAACAAATAACCTTGGTCCCGAAAGATCCTTTCATGAGATAGATACTCCAGAATCTCCAACGGAATCATATAATGACCTTTTTTCCACTGCACCACATAGGGAATGGATTCGATCTGCATATATTCTAACGGTGTTTCCGTCCGAGTGACGTCACCAAACTGGGTTAAGACGAAAATAAAAGATAATAATTCCTGCCGGCTGAGACCGCTAAGCACATCGACAGACCCACCTAACTGAAGTAAAGCGCGTCGGATCATGATATGCTGCTGCAAGTGAGGCTGGTTTTCGGATAAAATAATGCCTAGATGTTTTTCAAAATTGCGAAGACTGCCCTTCTCAAAATTTTTTACATGACCTGAAATTGCAAAAGACATTATAAAGCCCGTTTTCCTATATCACGACGGTAAAAAGTATTCGGCGCTGAAATTTTGGAAAGAAAATTATAGCATTGATTCAATGTTTCTTTCAAACTTATCGATACGGCTGTAATTCCTAAAATCCTTCCTCCGGTGGAAATCAATTTGTCAGATGCGTCTTTTTTGGTTCCTGCGTGAAATACCAAAACGGAATCCGCCGGAGGTGGAATCTCCAACTCGATCCCTTTCATCGGAGCATCAGGATAACCTTTTGCCGCAAGAACTACGACAGCGCTGGCTCCCGGCTTTAATTTCAAATCTCTGGATTTTAAAGAGTTGGTGGACGCCTGATAAAAAATCGGAAGTATATCTTCATCAATCAAACGAAGAACACATTGAGTTTCCGGATCGCCAAACCGGCAATTGAATTCTACAACATTCGGTTTTTGATCTTTAGAAATCATAAGGCCTACATAGAGAAGCCCTTTGTAAGGAAATTTTCTATTTCGAAATTCGGCAAGAATCGGTTCAATGATGGTCTTTTTTACTTCTTTTAAAACCGTATCGCTGACAATCGGTGCAGGCGCATAAGCACCCATACCACCGGTATTCGGACCCACATCACCATCAAACGCCCGTTTGTGGTCTTGGGCTGCCGGAAGGCAGGTGTAATTTTTGCCGTCGGTAATTACAAATAAAGATGCCTCATTTCCTTCCAGAAAGGATTCGATCACAACCTTTGCACCGCTTGCACCGAATTTCTGTTCTATGAATATATCATTTAATGCTTGCTTAACTTCATCAAGGGTAAGTGCAACAGTTACACCTTTTCCTGCAGCCAGACCGTCCGCTTTGACAACCAGAGGAAACATCTGCTTTTGAGAATAGGACCAAGAAGAATGAAAGTCTTCAAAAACTGCGAAAGATGCAGTTGGGATATAAGCGTCTTTCATCATTTCTTTTGCGAAATGTTTCGACCCTTCTATTTGCGCACAATAGGCGGACGGCCCGAAACAAGGAATTTGAATTTCGTCACACCAATCCGCAAGTCCCGCAACCAAAGGATCTTCGGGCCCGACTACGACCAAGTCCGTATTTGAATTTTTGATATAAGCCAGAAATTTGTTTTTATCCGTGATCGAAATTTCATTCGAGTTTAAAATCAAATGGGAGTCAAAACCGCCATTGCCCGGAAAAACTTTTAGTTCTTCCAGATGGGAAGATTGGAGTATGGATTGCGCAAGAGCATGTTCCCTACCACCACCGCCAATTAACAAAACTTTAAGTTTATTTTTCAATTTTCTCTAACGCTCGTAATGTGCTTTCCAGCTTTTCTTTCCAAGTAGCGTGCTTTTCTTTTTCTTTTTCCACTACCTCGGGTTTTGCTTTTTCTACAAAAGCGGGATTATGAATCTTTGCTTCTAATTTTTCAATCTCTGCAATGATTTGTTTTTTCTCTTTTTCCAATCTTTGTTTTTCTTTTTCAAAATCAAAGATCCCCGCAAGAGGAAGAATGATTTCTCCTATGGAAAAAGAGCCGACAGAATCGGTATTTGCCAAGGTGTAATCATTATCGAACAGAATGGAATCTGCTTTGGCAAGCTGAAGCATGGATTTGTTTTCTTTTTCAATGATCAGAGAAACGGTTTTGTCTTGTGACTTGATAATCACTTGGCATTTTTTTTCCGGTTTCACCCCGAGTTCAGCGCGCATATTTCTAACTTTTGTTACAATCTCTTGCAGAAGTTCCATTTTCTTAACCGCAGGGTTGTCGGAAGAAACTCCGAACGGTTTCGGAAATTCCGACCTGGTCAACAATTCGTCTTTCAAAAAGGAATGAATCTCTTCCGTAAGAAAAGGCATAAAAGGATGCAAAAGTCCGAGTGCCTTCAGAAGTATATGCACAAGAACTTGTCTTGCAGTGTCTTGAGATTCCGGTGTTAGGTTTCCGTAAATCCTCGCCTTGCAAAGTTCAATGTACCAATCACAAAAAGAACCCCAGATAAAATCATAAACCAGGTTCGCCATTTCAAAGAAATGATAATCGGAATATGCTTTTTCATATGAAGCCAATGTCTTATCGAATTCATGCAAAATCCAAAGGTCTTGTTCTTCCAACTTGTTTACATCCAAGTCCCTGATTTTAAACTCAGAAGGAAGATTCATGAAAATGAATCGACTTGAATTCCAAATCTTATTGCAGAAGGAACGATAACCGTCTAACCTGGATTCATCGAACAGGATATCCTTTCCTTCCGGCAAAACCGCTGCGAGAAAGAAACGAAACGAGTCCGTTCCGTACTTCGACATCATATCCAGCGGATCTATCACATTGCCAACGGATTTACTGAATTTTTTACCGTCTTTGTCGCGCACAAGTCCGTGGATCAGAACTTTATGGAAAGGGACATCTCCCATAAATTTAAGTCCGTTCATAATCATTCGGGCTACCCAAAAGAAAATGATATCGAAGCCGGTTACTAGTACCGCAGTTGGGTAATACTTTCGTATATCATCTGTTTGGTCAGGCCAGCCGAAAACGGAAAAAGGCCAAAGTCCCGAAGAAAACCAGGTATCCAATACATCTTCATCCTGTTTGATTTCGGAAGCAATTACCTGTTTGCCTGATTTTTGAAAGAGTTCGATCGCTTCTTCCGTGGATTCCGCAACTACCATGGAACCGTCGGCAAGATAATAAGCGGGAATGCGATGTCCCCACCAAAGCTGACGGGAAATACACCAGTCCCGGATATTTTCCATCCATTCGAAATAGGTTTTTTCCCACATCTTCGGTTGGAACTGGATTTTGCCGGACCGAACTATATTTAACGCTGGTTTTGCGAGATTTTCTATTTTAACAAACCATTGAGTGGAAAGAAGTGGCTCGATGACAGCGCCGCCTCTTTGATTGTGACCGACACTGTGAGTATGGTTTTCTATTTTATCGATGTAGCCAAGAGATTCCAATTCCTCGACTACTTTCTTTCTGGCTTCAAAACGATCTATCCCCGAATACTTGCCCGTATTTTCATTGAGAGTTCCGTCAAGATTTAGGATCATAAGGGGCTTCAGGCCGAGTCTAAGTCCGGCTTCGTAGTCATTGAGATCATGCGCCGGAGTAATTTTTACAAGACCGGAACCGAATTCTTTATCTACGAAGGAATCAAACAGTATTGGAATTTCTTTATTTACCAAAGGAAGGACGACGAACTTCCCTTTTAAGGATTGGTAACGTGAATCATCGGGGTTCGCGCAAACCGCAACGTCACCGAACATCGTTTCGGGTCTTGTGGTAGCTACCACAATGTAATCGTCTTTGCTAAGGGATTTGACATCCTTTTTCGTTTTTAAAGCGTCGGCCTTAGGGTAACGAATATGATAAAGTTTTCCCAGTTTTTCCTTATACTCGACTTCTATATCTGAGATTGCCGTTTTGGTAACAGGGCACCAATTGATAATCCTTTCTCCCCGATAAATCAAACCTTCTTCGTATAACCTTTTAAATACGACCGTTACCGCTTTTGAAAGTCCTTCATCAAAAGTAAAACGCTCCCGACTCCAATCAACTGACTCACCGAGCAGTCTTTGTTGTTTGGCTATGATTCCCCCGGAATGGGCTTTCCATTCCCAGACTTTTGCATTGAACTCTTCTCTGGTAAAATCGGTCCGCTTTTTTCCCTCTTTGGCTAACTCTCGTTCAACGACAACCTGAGTGGCGATTCCGGCATGGTCCATGCCGGGGACCCAGACAACATTTTTCCCTTTTTTCCGTTCAATTCGAATGATTATGTCTTGAATCGTATGATTGAGAGCATGGCCGATATGCAAATTTCCCGTGACATTGGGAGGAGGGATGACAATGGAAAAACTTTCTTTCGCATTTTCATCGGGCAAGAAAGCATTGGTTTCCTGCCATTTCAGAATCCATTTCGATTCTACGGATTCTGGCTCATAACGATCGGAGAGTTGTTTATTCATAAGGATAAAAATTTCTTGGACTTACTATGTTTCTTCCGTCCGTTACTGGTCAAGGAATCTGTGGATGTACGTTGACAGAAAATATCTTAAAAACAGGATGACAGGCATGAACGCAAAAACAGCAAAAATTTTGGGAAAATTCGCTACTTTCAAAGGTGTTTCCGAAAAACAACTTAAGAGAGAATGGCAAGGTCTTTCTCAATTCGATAAAGATAAAAAAAGACAAGAAATCCTCAAAGAGTTAGTTAAAAAATAAGGGAGCCTTGGCTTCTCGCATTTTAACTTTACTTATACTCACCTACTCCCTTTTTCTCTTAAGGGAGTCTTACCTTTCTTATATCAAATTTCAGAAGTTTTATAGAAAACATTTCGAAAATGTCGCGGCGGAGCTCCCTCCGAATCGATCGGCAAACTCCATTCTTCGTGAATTTGCCGAATTCCCATTGGACCCATCAAAATGTCCCGAACTGTTTATTTTGGTTCCGGAAACCACAAGCCCGAATCAAGTGCTGATCCGCCAAGTCATTGAATATAGTTTCACTCCTTGTGAGATAAATGTAAAAGAAAACGATTGGTCGCCTAACATGAGTTCATCAACATTAATCCTGACCTCCAAGGATAAGATTCAAAATCGGAATTCGGCAGATACTATTGTGCAGACTTCCAAAAATTACAATCTGTTTCAGATAAAACCATGAACGTCTTTATTTTTGGCTTTTATATACTTTCGATTTTATCCTATTTTTTGATTTTGATTTTGCCGGCCCAAAATCGATTTTTATTCAGCCCGGTGATTTTTTGTGCAATTTTCTTTTTGATCTATCATCTGGTTTATAAAAAATTCCGCTTTATTCTTACAACTGTTCGAAGCATCCCTTTTTCCTATTATCTGATATTGATCGTATATGTGATCATCGGAGTTTACGGAATGTATCTGCGTTTGATTGCGGAACCATACGGGATGTGGGATGCCTGGGCAATTTGGAACCTAAAAGCAAAATCGATAACTAATGAATTTTTGTTCGGTAACCAAGTAAACTTTTCTAATGATTATTGGCCGCATAAGGATTATCCGTTAGGTCTTCCTTTGGTTCATTCTTCGATTGCCATTCTGCTCGGAGGATGGAGTGAATGGATTTCCTATGGAATTCAGGTTTTATTTTTTATTGTCATCGGGTTCGTGTTTTTACTCTATTCTCAATCGAAAAAACTACATTATGTTTACCTAATGTTCCCTTTATTGATTTTGGCAATGAATTCGCAAGTGTTGGCAATTGTTTCCGATCTTTGTGCGGAAATGGCGTTGAGTTGTTTTTTGACCGTGATTTATTATTCTCTAATTCATGGGCCAGAAACCGATTTGGAAAATGGTTCTTATGTCGGAACCTTAAATTATGGACTGGTTTTTGCAGCTCCGTTAATAGTAAAAAACGAAGGAATCATTTATGTAGGCGCGATTTTATTTTTATATTCGATTGTTTGTGTTTTGAGCAATAGGTTTGTCGGCAAAAACGAACCCGCGCGAATCAAAAATCTTTTCTACCTACTATTACCGTCCATACTTATCATATTATTATTAATCTACTGGAAATACAAAGGGAATCAATTGATTCCTGAGGATTTTAACCGAGGCGATGTTAGAGGAAAGCTAACTTGGGAGTTGATTCTTGGAAAGTTATCTTTTATTAATATTTATTTTTTTACTTTTCAATTCTCAATGATGAGTGGTATATTTTTTATAGCGATCACGTTAGGTCTCTTTGTAAAGAGGATGGGTTTTATAATTGTTGCTCTTCACATGTTCATTATTTTGGTTATTTATAATTTCCTCTTTATCATTTCAAATAAAGACATTTCTTGGCATCTGCATACCGCTTACGTTCGAATTCATTCCTCGCTAATCGCTCCGGCGATTTTTTTTGGTTGGAGTTCGATTATAGTTTTATTAACCAGCAAAAGGAAATCAGGCTTAGAAGTATGAAGACTGCGCTCAACATTCTTAACATAATAAATATTACACTATTTTGTATTTTGATTTTTGTGAATTCTTGTGCACAAAAACCCACGTCGATTATTTCTTTATACGAGGATTCTCTTCGTTATGCGGAAAAGGAAAATAAAAATTTGATTGTACTGTTTGGTGCGGATTGGTGCCCAGATTGCAAGGCCCTGGATCGAATGTTAGTTTCCCCGGAAATTAAAAGTCTAATTCAGAAAAATTATATTATCTTGAAAGTGGATGTGGGGCGATTTGATAAGAATCTTGATTTAGATGAAAAGTTAGGTCATCCTATTGGAAAAGGGATCCCTGCTCTTGTGATTCTGGCACCGAATCCGCTGAAAATTGTAGCGTCTACGGAAGGCGGGGAATTTTCGAACGCAAGCAGAATGTCCCAAGATCAAGTTTTTGCTTATTTAAAAAAATTTGGAACCAACTAACCCGAAAATAAACCTTCTCTTCCTAGATGGAAGAACTTACTGTTGATTTTAGCGATTTTAAAAATTGGGAATTTGTTCATAAACGTTTGGCGGTCGAAAAATCTCCGGAAATTCATTACCGCCTCAACCCTGAAGCAACTTCAAGCACATCCTTTTTGATTCCAAATGACCTCATTGATAAATTGATAATTTCTAAAAATCGGTATTTTACTCTTTCAGGGCACATACGTAACCTACTGGAGGAATCTGCATACTTGATTTACCAAGCCTTAATTGTGAAAAAGCGAGAGAAACTCACTCGAACTTACCAAAAAGAAGGGTTGGATTTAAAAAAAGTCAGCTGCAGGATTGCGGATAAAGAGCTCATCGAAATGGATATAATGTCTCACGGTTTGGGGATCTCAAGATCAAGATTGCTGGCGATAATGTTGGAATTGGCCGAGCTGGGTTGGTTGAAGGCTGTGCGTGAGTTGGGGTTGGTAAGAGGTACTACATTCCTTCGCTCAATCCAATCCCACCAATACCTCGATGCCCTCTCCCAAACCTATAAAATCGAAATTTTCCATTTAGCAGATTCCCATTCCAATGTTCCGGAGCGATGGAGGTGACCTTCCATCAGCCAATTATTGGCAAATTCACGGTCTTTCTGAGTCTTTTTTGGCAAATATTGCAAATAATTCTTGAAACGCCGTTCCTTTTTAGGTAAGATTCTCATCTTAGAGAATCAATATATGACTTTACCACGAGTTTGCGTAATCGGTGCGGGTTCCTCCGGCATAACAGTAATTAAATCCTTAAAGGAAAATGGAATTCCATTTGATTGTTACGAAAAAGGCAGTGATGTCGGAGGAAATTGGCGTTATAAGAACGATAACGGACTAAGCAATATTTATAAATCCCTGCATATCAATACCCATAGAGATCGGATGGAATACCGAGACTATCCAATGCCAAAGGATTATGCTGATTATCCGAACCATGAACCGATTCAAAAATACTTTGGTAATTTTGTTGATCACTTTGGACTGAGAAAGCACATCCAGTTCAAGAACGGAATTAAAAAAGCGGAACGAACTCCTGAAGGAATCTGGAAAATCACTCCGGGAAAAGGTCCTGCAAAATACTACGACGCGTTAGTTGTTGCAAACGGACACCATTGGAGTGAAAAATGGCCTGATCCCGCTTTTCCGGGAAAATTTTCAGGCGAGACAATCCATTCTCATTCTTATGTTGACCCAAAAACACCTGTTAATTGCGAAGGAAAGAATGTTGTCATCCTGGGGATGGGAAATAGTGCAATGGATATATCAGTTGAGCTTTCCAGACCCGGTATTTCTAAAAAAGTATTTCTTTCTTCCCGGCGAGGAGCTTATGTAATTCCGAATTACCTATTTGGAAAACCACTCGACAAACTAACGACAAATATTCCTCCATGGGTTCCCTTTTGGATTCAGCAAACTCTTGGCCATCTTCTAATTCGATATGGTGTTGGAAAAATGGAAGATTTCGGCCTTCCCAAACCTGATCACAAGTTTGCTTCGGCGCATCCGACTGTTTCCCAAGACCTTCTAGTAAGATTAGGGAGAGGGGACATCAAATACAAAGCAGCGATCAAAGAATTAAAAGGAAAAAAAATCCAATTTGCGGACGGTTCCGAAGAAAATGCAGATGTCATTATCTATTGCACGGGTTATGCCATAAAATTCCCGTTCTTCGATGAAAATTTTCTTTCTGCGCCAAATAACTACATCCCGCTTTTTTTCAAAATGATGAAGCCGGAAATCAATAATCTTATCTTTGTCGGTCTGATGCAACCGCTCGGTGCAATTATGCCCCTCGCGGAAATGCAAGGAAAATGGATTGCTCAGTATCTATCAGGCAATTACAAACTACCTTCGGAAAAAGAAATGCATAAGTGGATTAAAAATGATCAAACCGCAATGCGAAAAAGATATGTGTCCAGCGCAAGACATACAATTCAAGTAGACTTTGATAGTTTTCTATACCAAATGAAAAAGGAAATGAAAACTGGCAAAAAACGGGCAGACGCAGAAAACCATGTTTATCCAATTTCAGCTAAAGCGGAAGATTTTGAAAAATCCATTTCCAAAACAAACACTAAGGAAATTTCTAAGTCCAAAAAATCTTTGGCAAGGGCCTAAATACAACCCGCGCGGATTCAAAAAATCCGCGCAAAAATTAGCATTAGCAATTTTACTTTTAAACCTTTGTCTCCTTACCCAATGCCAATCTCCGAAAGGACTTGGTTACCAAGGAAACCCCCTCTTCGCTTGGCTAGGCGGCGGTACGGCAGAAAAAAAAGTAGACCCTGTTTCCATCTACCAGCGTTACCCGCAATTTTATGTGGACTCATATGAATTTCCCGTAGGAGGAAAATTTGGCGAAGGCTTTTACATTGCCCAAAAGTTTGGAACTGAAAATCCTAAGTTCGGTTATCGATTTCACCTTGGAGAAGATTGGAATTATATAGGAGGAGGAGACTCCGATTTCGGTTCACCCATTTACTCCATTGCTAACGGAATTGTCAGCCTAACAGCTGATTACGGAGGAGGATGGGGGAAAATAGTAAGAATTGTTCATAAACATCCAAGCCCCGAAAAAGGTAGGTTCTTCTTTATCGAGTCTCTCTATGCTCATCTTTACACAATAGAAGTAGAACCGGGTCAGATGGTCAAAAAAGGAGAATGGATAGGAACGATCGGAGATGCAGGAGGGAGTTATCCGTCTCACCTGCACTTTGAAATCAGAGCAGGTTTCGGATCAGCATTAGGCGGTGGCTATTCCTTTGGAACGGATGGTTTCTTTTCACCTACGAAGTTTTTAATAGCACAAGTTTCAAAAGAAAAACTAATGAACGAAGATCAGTTTGCTCCGGCTCTTGAGAAATCTTTGGCACCTTAAAAACTTTTTATAAAACCCAAGACCTCATCTTCTTTCTCCGCATTCGTATCGTAAAAATTGCAATGCAATTCATACAACTTTTCACCTTCCGACCTGGTACATTTAAGTACCTTTACTAAAAAATCAACCGATCCGGTCAAAGAAATCATCTTTAAAGATACTTTAATAATCGCAGAAACATCAAAAGGGTTCGGGTGAATAAAGGTAATACCTCTTGCACTGATGTGTTTGTGGATATCATAATCTGCCAAAACCTCTAGGTTCAAAGTGAAATTGGCGGGAATTTCTGTGTAATGATTTGGTTTCATAGGCTTTAAGTACTTTGTAGCTAACATAGATTCAGTAGAACATCTCTCAATTACTATTTTATGACAGGAGAGTAAAACTTTTTCATTTAGGGCCCTACTTCATTAAACCTTCGTTTGCTGGTTTTGGCGGATGGACAACTCCTGATTCCGGGAAAGATTACACTGAAAACAAATTTTTCACGATTTAGACCCAAATAGAGGCTATACAATCCCAAGAGTAAAAAAATTTCTCCCCTGATTTTCGCTTCCTTCCGATAGAAAAATGGAACGAACTGTTTTGCAGTTTTGGAAAAAGACTTTCCGAATTATGTCACATTGCTAATTTCGTTCCGAACTGGAGGCACCATGTTTTATCTCCTTTTAGCACTACTCCATGAGGATTTCTCCTCAGGCAGGATTGATTTTAAATCCTATTTTGATAATATCGTCCTTTTGGCAGATGATCACGAAAGAATTAAGGACACTCTTAAAGTTTCTAAAGCAGCTTAAGGGTTATTCGCCATAAATTTAATATTTTTGTAGCAATTTAGCAGTTGCGATTATTATGGAAATGCGTTCAAAGGCGGCATTTCCTATGTTTCAGTTGCTAGTAACAATCTGTTTGGTTGCCTTCTGCCTTTTCCAGTGCCAAAACAAAAAATCCGATAAGAATTCAACTCTTTGGCTCAATCAACTCACCCTCTCTAATCGAACCACAGCTCCCTACTCCCCTGAGTCTTGCAACCCTGTCTCCACACCAAATGACAGTTTGTTTTCCTACCAATGGCATCTGAAGAACACCGGGCAAGCCATGTACTCCTCTCTGCACCCTGCTGGAGTCTCCGGCAATGATATAAATGTGGTACCTACCTGGTCCATGGGTCTCAGCGGCAAAGGAACCCTTGTTTCCATAGTAGATGACGGTGCCGTTCTGGGAGCACGAAGACCTGCAGCCGAATGCGACCAGCTCCAGCGTCAATTTTTTGCACGGGACAAACGGGCTCGCATCCAATGACCCGGGAGGAAATCTCGCCAATCATGGAACCTCCGTTGCGGGGATCATTTCCGCTCGGGGAGGAAATAGTATGGGAATCACGGGAGTTGCACCTTGTTCCGAGTTCTTGGTTTATAATTACCTCTCCAAAAGTACGGATTCCCATATGACCCGATCCCTTACGGAAAATAAATCCGTGTTTGTTTCCAACAACAGTTGGGGAAGCGAAGACGGATCAGGCAATTACCAAAGAGCACCTAATTCTTTTTATACGGCAATCGAATCCGGAATTGCAAATAATCGGGACGGAAAAGGCACGATCTATGTTTGGGCCGCAGGAAACGGAGCAGGCACTTTGGGAGAACCGGTAGGAACGGAAGTGGATAATTCCAATTACGACGGTTATACGAACCATTATGGAGTCATTTCGGTAGCAGGCGCATTAAATACGGGAGTACGTGCAGCCTTTTCCGAAAAAGGCGCCAACTTATGGCTAACTGCCTATACCGGAAAAGACGGAAGCAACGACACAGGAATCACCACCACAGACAATCTGGGTGCCAATTCGGAATGGGGTTACAATCCGGGAGGAGGAAACAGTTCTTATCCGGATACTTCAAGTTTTAATTACACGAATCACAAATATACATCCACATTCAACGGAACATCCGCAGCAGCTCCTATGGTGACCGGAGTAGTATCCCTTCTTTTGGAAAAATACCCGAACTTCACCTGGAGAGATGTAAAAAAAATCTTAGCCTTATCCGCAAAAAAAACAGATCCATCTGATACAAGTTGGGTAACAACCAGCCCCGGAGTTGATTTCAGCACCGTGTACGGATTCGGCACGGTAGATGCGGAAAAAACCCTCCAAACTGCTGCTAGTTGGACAACCGTAGGCGGCTCTGCAAGTCTTAAGACCTGGTCCGCAGAAGGAACAATCAGTCTTGCCATTGACCAGTCGGGAAGTTTCAGTACTCAATCTATCCCAGTTTCCAGCTCAGGAATCACAAAAATCGAATCCATCAAGCTCGTTCTGACTTCCGATCACCTCAATCCGGGAGAGATTCGCATTCAAATTCAATCTCCTACAAGTCCTGTCGTTCGCACATTGGAGATTCATGAACCTCACCTTTGTTATTCGGGAGAAAAAAAGACATTGCCGACAAAAGACTGTTTGGCGATGACCGATCAGATTTTCGGAATTTCAGGTTATCTGGATTTTCCGGCGGACGGAACTTGGAAAATTCTTATTAAAGACGAAAACAACGGAACCCCAACGGGCAATCTGATCTATTATAAAATCATATTTTACGGTTCCTGATCTCGAATCTTAGGAAGAATTTTCTCCTTGTTCCGGGAAGGCTTTTTTCTAGGGTAACAGAAAACTACATCTCAGGAAAATATAATGACTACTCCGAAACTTCTCTCTAGTTTTTCCTCTCAATCTCAGAAATTTTTTTTGCAGTTTGGAGGACAAGGCTCACCTTATTTAAAGGAGCTTGCCAAACTATACCAAGAACCTGAACTAAAAGAATTTTTTGACATATCTTTCCAAACAACCGACCAAATCGCAGCACGCGACGGAAAAAACCCTTTCCTCAATGAAGGTTTCAATTTCAAAGCCTGGTTAGAAAATCCCGATTCAGCTCCTTCGGAAGATTATCTGGCACGCGCGCCTATCTCCGTTCCTGGAATCTTTATGACCCAAATTGCAAACTATGTTTTAGTTACAAAAAAAGGTTATCCGACACCGGATCTTATCAAAACAACAGGCGGTATCAGCGGACACAGCCAAGGCGTCATCGCAGGTGCGTTAGTTGGTCTTGGGAAAGAAGGAACCGATTTCCTAAAAGCATACAGTGATTTTTTAAAATTTGTATTTTATCTTGGGTTTAACGGCCAAAAAGTTTATCCTGATTTCACAATTTCCACAGAAATTGCGCAAGGCAACGAAGCAAACGGAGACAAAAACCCGGCTCCAATGGCCGCAGTCATCGGTTATTCCAAAGACGAATTGGAAGACAGAGTGAAACAAACCAACGAATCACTCGGACTCACAGGACAAAATACAATCTATATCTCTTTGTACAATACTCCCGATTCGATGATCCTTTCCGCGCTTCCTTCTTCCTTGCTTGCCTTCCGTTCCAAATGGAAAGCGGAAATGGATGAGAAAAAATTCAAATTCGTTTATCTGAAAACAACCGCACCTTTCCACTGCCCGTTTATGAATTCTTCCCTTCCCGGTTTCGTAAAAGAAGACGCAGAAGTAGTCCCTTTCCCTTACAACGGAAGCGATCTGAAAGTTCCGGTTTATAGCATCTTCGACGGCCACAACTTGCAAAAAGACGGAAACCTTCGCGATATCCTTTTCAAAATGGTTTTGATTGAGCCGCTTTACTGGGATTTGGCGATCGCACCTATCTGGAACGATGCAAGTATCCAAGCGATCATCGACTTCGGTCCAAGCGTTGTTTCCCAAAGGTTGACCGGTGGTCACTTGAAAGCAAAAAACATCGAAAAACAATCGCTATGTGCATCCAATGCAAAGGAACTAAAAGCGATTTTAGAAGTTTAATTTGAACCCTGCAACGCTTCGTGCCGCATCCAAACTCAATTTAATCAGGATTCTTTCCGTACATCCCGACGGATTGAGTTTGGAAGACTTGCAAAAGATCACCGGTCATAAATCAATCGGTGATCTCAAACGGGAATTAGGTGAACTCTTTATGATAGAGATGTATCCCTATTCTCCGCAAGATTGTGTAGAAGTGGATTACGACGGTGAAAAAGTAAAAATCAAACTACCCATCGCATTGGACAAGGCACTTCCTCTTTCTCCCGATGAATGGATTCTGCTCAGGGACATTCTATCGGAAAAAGACGATTCCGTCCCCATAACGGATCCCGATCAAAAACAAATTTCAGAAAGGATTTTAAACAAAATCAATTCCGTAATTCCTTCCGGAACCTGGGAACCTCACTCAGTCATTCGCAAAAAAATTTCAGACAACATTCAAAACGCAAAAATCATTCAATTGGAATATTGGAAAAGAAATACCAAAGATAAAGAAACAAGAACCGTACATCCTTGGATTCTTTGGGAAGAAAACGATTCTTATCTTTTAGGATTCGATTTGGAAAAACAGGATTTCAGAGCATTCCGATTGGATTGTATTTTGGAAGTGACGGAAACAAACCGGGAAACAAAATCATTGCCCGACGGCGCCAAAGATTGGTTAAATGGATTTGTTCAATTGCTCACTCCGAAAGAATCTTTAAACGAAGCAACCGCAGTCATTTACTGCACGGGTTCCTCAGCATTTCATTTGGGACAAAAATTACCTTTAAAACCGATTTCGGAATCCAAACCATTCTTTGATCAAAATTATGATGCTTATGAAGTTCCCATCCGGGAAGAAAACTGGTTTGTGAATACGATCTTAGGTTATGGAAATAGTATTATCCTGAAATCACCTGCAAATCTCCAAAAACGAATCCTTCAGAGCCTGGAAAAAGCAAATTCCATCTTCGTATCATAAATTAGAATTTCCATAATGACGATCTCTCCCGCAAAAATCAATTTAGGCTTAGAGATTCCTTTCAAAAGAGAAGATGGATACCATGAGATCAGAAGTATTTTTCTTCGAACTGACTTCGGAGACGACTTCCAAGTAGAAACCTTTCCCCTTTCCAACCATCAAATACCGGAATTTCAGCTTGTTTCCGAAAACCAACTTCCGCAAGCCAAACAAGCGCTATTTGATGCAGTTTCCGAACGGGGAAACCTAACAAAAAATATATTATACAAATCTTACCTTGCCGTTTTTCCCCACCTCAAAGTACCCGAAGGCGTCAGAGTCCATTTAACAAAACGAATCCCGCCCGAAGGTGGAGTGGGAGGAGGGAGTTCCAACGCTGGTAGTTTACTCAAGTTCTTATTTTCCAAAATCTCCCTGAATCAGGACAAACAGATCACACTCGCCAAATCAATCGGTGCCGATGTTCCCTTTTTTCTTCAGGAAAACCATTGTATTGTCACAGGAATTGGCGAAAATTTAGAGCCCATTCAGGTCGCAAAGGGGCATGGAATCCTTGCCATTCCCTCCTATTCTTTATCTACCAAATCAATGTACGACGGACTTCAAAGAAGTTTACAAAAAACCCACGACTCAAAAGTATGGAAAACTCTGACAGAGGATGTGGTTAGAAGTCTTCGAGTCGGGGATTGGACAAGCCTGAACGGCAAACTAGAGAATGATTTTGAAAAAATCGCTTTCCAGGTTCATCCCGATTTAAAGGAATTGAAATCAGGAATTTTACAAGAGGGAGCAGTTTACTCTTCTCTTTCCGGTTCTGGTTCTTGCTTTTTCGGCTTAGTTGCGAAAGAACAAGATCAGTTGCCATTGTTAAACTCACTGAAATCCCGATTTCCAGAAATGGATTTCCGATCCTTCTCTTTTTAGAAACTGGCCTGTAGCCAAGCGGTAAGGCAGCGGTTTTTGGTATCGCCATTCCCTAGGTTCGAATCCTAGCAGGCCAGCCAGTTTTTATTTTCCGAATTTCGCATGTATGAACAATGAAACGACTGTAACTGCTGTTATATTGGCGGCGGGGAAAGGCACTCGAATGAAGAGTGAGCTCCCCAAGGTTGCGGTTGTACTGAACGAATCTCCACTTTTAATCCACGTTCTACAAAATATAGAAAATGCCAACATCCGACGCAAAATCGTAGTAGTAGGCTATCGCAAAGACATAGTTACTTCCATCGCCGAAAAATTTTCCGGTGTCGAATTTGCGGAACAAACAGAGCAATTGGGAACAGGTCACGCTGTCATTTCCGCAGAAAAAAATCTGCAACCTTACGTAGGTTATATCCTTGTCGCTTGTGGGGACGCACCTTTGATTTCCGCATCTTCCTTCAAAGAACTCATCCAACTTCATAAAGACAATCATTACTCAGCGACTGTCCTCTCTGCAAAAATGGAAGACCCGAACGGATACGGAAGAATCATTCGTTCTTCCGATGACGGTTCCCTACTTCGGATTGTGGAACAAAAAGACGCCACTCCGGAAGAAAAAGCGGTGAATGAAGTCAACACAGGAACCTACTGTTTCACAGCAGAACATTTGTTTGATGCCCTAAAAAACATAGGCAATGACAATGCTCAAAAAGAATACTATCTCACCGACGTGATTAAGATTTTCCGTTCTCAAGGCAAAAAAGTGGGTGCACTCACTCTAAAGAATGCCCTGGAAAGCCATGGAATCAATTCCCCGGAAGATTTAGAGAAAGCAAAACAATATATAGATAAAGGTTTAGTTGGTGTATGAATCCAAGTGAAGTTGCAGTATTTTCCGGAAATGCGAACCGCCCCTTAGCGGAAGAGATCTGTCAAAATTTAGGAATCCCTAACGGGCAGATCACCGTAAAACGATTCTCTGACGGAGAAAGCACCGTTAAGATCGAAGAAAACGTTCGAGGTAGAGACGTATTTGTCGTTCAGTCCATCAGTTATCCGGCAAACGACAGTTTAATGGAACTTTTGCTGATCATTGACGCTCTTCGTCGCGCTTCCGCACGTCGAATTACAGCTGTTTTACCTTATTACGGATACGGACGCCAAGATAGAAAAGTGGAACCGAGAGTTCCTATCTCCGCACGTGTTGTTGCGGATCTGATCGAAACAGTCGGTCCAAATCGTATTCTTACTATGGATTTGCATGCAGATCAAATCCAAGGATTCTTTCATATTCCTGTAGATCATCTTTACTTTTCTCCCGTACTTGCGGAATACATCAATTCCTTGAAACTGGACGATCTGGTGATTGTATCCCCCGATTCCGGCGGTGCGGAACGTGCTCGTAACTTTGGAAAAAAAGTCAACGGATCTCTAGCGATCATAGACAAACGACGCCCCAAAGCAAATGAGTCCGTCGTAATGAACGTGATAGGCGATATAAAGGACAAACATTGCCTGATCTTGGATGATATGATTGATACTGGCGGAACCATTGCAAAAGCGGCAAACGCACTTTATGATAATGGCGCAAAATCCGTGATGTGTTGTGCTACCCATGCGGTTCTTTCCGGAGAAGCTCCGGAAAAGCTAAACGGAGCGAAATTCGAACAGATTGTTTTATCAAATTCCATTGCGGTACCCGAGACAAAGAAAATAAATCACTTGAAAACGCTCTCTATCGCCCCACTCTTTGCTAAAGCAATCGAAAGGATTCACAATGAGGAATCCATCTCTAGTCTGTTTTCATAATAATAAGGAACATAATCATGGAAAAATATAGCATTAAAGTACAACCAAGAACTCTTACTGGCAAAGGTCCTGCAAGACGCCTTCGCACAGCAGGTTTAGTACCTGCAAATATCATCGGAAGTGGAAAAGCAACTTCAGGCACTGTAGTTGAAAAAGAAATCCAAAAATTGATCGATTCTGGGATTAGAAAAGCAACCCTCATCGAACTTGACTTAGATGGTAAAACCGAAAAAGTATTTGTTAAAGAAGTACAAAGATTTCCTCACACGGGAAAAATCCGTCACATCGATTTTTTCAAAGTAACTCCGGGTAAAAAAATCATTACCACAGTTGCGATTCAAACAACAGGAGTTGCAAAAGGTTCAAAGTCGGGCGGTCAATTCGAACACCTGGTTCATGAAATCAAAGTTAAATCAACTCCGGAAGATTTAACAGATGTTCTTACAATCGATGTAACTGATTTGGATGTTGGAATGATCATTAAGGTTTCCGACCTTCCTTGCCCGAAATCTTGGGAAATTTTGACCAACGGCGATCCGATTGTAACTTCCTGCAATAAGACGAAAGCGATTCTTGCTGCAGAAAGAGCGGAAAAAGCGGAAGCTGATGCCGGTGGTAAAAAACCTGCAGCAAAAAAAGCCGCTAAGAAGTAGTTTTTTCTAAAACCAATGAAACTGATAGTAGGCCTGGGCAATCCAGGAGATAAATACAATAACAATCGTTCTAACATTGGTTTTAAGATTCTCGATGTCATAGCCAACAACATTGGCCTCGAAATCAAAACAAAGAAGAAAAAATCTCTGATCGGAAGGGGTGATTTTGAGGGGGACGAAGTAGTTCTTCTCAAACCTCAAACTTTCAGTGACCTTTCCGGCGAGTCCGTACTTTACATTGCCTCTTTCCTCAAAATCCAGGTAAAAGACATAGTTCTGATCCATGAAGATCTGGACCTGGAATTGGGTCAAATTGTGGTCACAAAAGGCGGAGAAAGCGTCGGACATCCCGGTGTGGATTCTGTTTCCGTTTCCCTCCGGTCCCCCAATTTCATTCGAATTCGTATTGGAGTCCGCAATTCCAAATACAATCCGAAAAAAAGAGAAGAATTTTTACGTGATGATTTTGAGCCTCTTGAGAACTTAAGTCTGATTCAAATCATCAATGACGCGGAGGCCGCGATTCGATCGATTTCCATGGGGGATATCGACGAAGTGATTCAAAAATATCACCTCTGATTTTAGTCTAATAAGGGAGACAATCTTCCATGAATAAAAACATCAAAAATGTATTTCTGTTCTTACTTGTAATACTATTAGTATTAGCTGTCTGGTATAGACCGGACTCTCTTGGATCTCGTCCTGATGAGATCAGTTACTCCGAATTCCTCAATATGGTAGAGCCGGTTGAGGGCAAAAAACAAATCGGAAAAATAACTTCGAAAGACGGGAAAGATATTACCAACAAATCTCAGATCACGATTGATCGTGAATTGATAGAAGGCTGGTATATTCCTTCCGATTCCAAAGACAACAAACCGAAAGCTTTCAAAACAAACATCGCACCGGTGAACGAGGATTTGATTACGAAACTTCGTAAACAAAGATTATCTTTCACTGCGAAATCCACGGAAGAAAACAAATTCTGGAGTGTTGTTTCCAGTATCGTTCCTTGGATTTTTGCACTCGGTATCATCTGGTTCATCATGATGAGACAACTACAGGCTACGGGAAATAAAGCATTCACATTCGGTAAGTCCAAAGCCAAAATGAATGTGGACTCTAAAGTCAAAATCACATTCAACGATGTGGCTGGTTGCGATGAAGCAAAAGTAGAGTTGCAAGAGATCATTGAATTCTTAAAAGATCCTAAAAAATTCCATGCCATTGGTGCAAGAATTCCAAAAGGAGTGTTGCTTGTAGGTCCTCCGGGAACAGGTAAAACCTTACTTGCAAAAGCAGTTTCCGGAGAAGCCGGTGTTCCTTTTTTCTCGATTTCCGGTTCTGATTTCGTAGAAATGTTTGTAGGTGTAGGTGCTTCCCGAGTGCGCGATTTATTCGACCAAGGGAAAAAGAACGCACCTTGTATCATCTTCATTGATGAGATCGACGCGGTAGGAAGGCTTCGCGGAGCCGGACTCGGTGGCGGTCATGACGAAAGAGAGCAAACACTCAATCAAATGCTGGTTGAGATGGACGGATTCGAAATGAACGAAGGCGTTATAGTAATGGCGGCAACTAACCGTGCTGATGTGCTTGACCCTGCTCTGCTTCGCCCAGGCCGATTTGACAGACAAGTCATCGTGGATTTACCCGATCTGAGAGGACGGGAAGAAATTCTTCAAGTTCATTCTAAAAAAGTTCCGATGGTATCCGATATTTCCATCAACTCAATTGCACGTGGAACTCCCGGATTTACGGGAGCAGACCTTGCAAACCTGATCAACGAAGCCGCATTACTTGCCGCTCGTAGAAACAAAAAACGGGTCACTCAGGAAGAATTGGAAGAAGCTCGTGATAAAGTGATGATGGGACCGGAACGCAAGTCTATGCTTATTTCCGACAAAGAAAAGGAAATGACCGCCTATCATGAAGCTGGTCACGCACTTTTGGGAACACTCCTTCCTTATACGGAACCTGTGCATAAAGTAACGATCATTCCCCGAGGCAGATCATTGGGTCTAACCCAATCCCTGCCAATTGAAGATCGTCATTCCTATAAAAAACAATATTGTCTGGATCGAATTGTAATGTCTATGGGCGGATATATTGCCGAAGAACTTATGTTTGGTGATCCTTCCAATGGTTCCAGCAACGACATCCAACAAGCAACCAATATCGCCCGCAGAATGGTATGTGAATGGGGAATGTCTGAAAAATTAGGGACAATCAATTACGGCGGACCTGAAAACTCTCCTTTTATAGGAAGAGACTACGGTCATACTAGTAAACCTTACTCGGAAGAATTTGCAGCGATGATTGACCAGGAAGTTCGTAGAATTGTGCAAACTTCTTTGGACAAGGGAAGAGATTTGGTTCGCAAAAACGTAAAAAAACTGGATGCAATCGCCAAAGCTCTGCTTGCGAAAGAAACAATTGATAGCCAGGAATTGATGGCAATCGTTCACCCTTCCGGTGAAAAAATAGAAGAAGATAAAAAGAAATCGTTATCCTCTTCTAAAAAAATAAAAGGCGCAACTTCTACAAAACCAGCTTACTCAGCTTAGAAGATGAAGTATTGGCTTTTTAAAACAGAACCCGATGTCTTTTCCATAGACGACCTGGAAAGAGAGAAGATCTCTTTCTGGGAAGGGGTTCGTAATTACCAAGCACGCAATTACCTAAGAGACGAAGTAAAAAAGGGAGACCTGGTTCTGTTCTATCACAGCAGCACTGACCCGACAGGAATTGTGGGAGTTGCAGAGATAGTCGAGTCCAGGATCCCCGATCCTTTTCAATTTGACCCGAACAGCAAATACTTCGATCCTAAAAGTAAAAAAGAAGATCCTCGTTGGTTTGGTGTTAAGTTAAAGCTATCCAAACGATTTACAAATTTTTTGTCTTTAGCCGAACTGAAAACGGTGAAGGGCTTGAGTAAAATGGTTTTGGTTCAAAAAGGTTCGCGACTTTCCATTCAGCCGGTTCAAAAATCCGAATTTGATACGATCACCAAACTCGGAAATTAATTTTCCTTAAGCGACTGCTTATACTTCTCAGACCGAGAAGAAAACAACTGAAATCGTAATTTAAGGCTTTGAAGAGAAAACTTGTACAGCTTTTACTTTATCCATGTTCTGAAATTTTACGTCCTGGTAATAATAAACTCCGCCACCCATATAACTAAAGTCAGGGTTTAGAATATTTCTTCTATGAGGAGGAGAATTCATCCAAGATTCCACAAGGGACTCTGCAAGACTCAAATAAGTATGATTGGGAATCGGAGGGCCTTTTTTCTGGTAACTGAAAAATTTTCCTTCGTTTTGTTCCGGATTATAAACAGGAGTCCCCGGCTTATAGTCAATAGCGAAAGAATTGATTATATTTTCACCAGATGTAGGATTAATGATTCCCACAAGCTCCAATCGATCCTTTAAGGTTTCTTTTCCTGAAACCTTGCTTGTATGGGAATAAAAACTAAGATTTACCATATCTTGGGCGTGACCGAAAGCCGCTTGTTCGCATAACGCCGAATAACGAAATGGTTTTAAACCCAATTTTCTTCGTTCTTTGCTGGTCTCGAAAAACAAAGCCGCGTTTAAAAGCGGATAGTCTATACTTGTAAAATCAATTCTTTCTTTTGCGGGCACGTAAGAGTTGAAAGATTGATCGTTCAACTCTTCGTATTGTTCCGGTTTCCATTTGCTGGAAGAAGGAAGTTTTCTTCCGTCTTCAATCGCTTCCAGAAATGCCAGTTGCCCTTTGTCAGCTACCGAATTGCCCACTGTGGTGGTTTCTTTTTTTTCTTCTTTGGTAACTGTTTGTTTTTTGGTCGGGGTGGTGCAGGAAATTACAAATGCAACCGACGAAATAAAAATTATGCTGAACTTTTTCATCCTATTTTTCTCCTCAAAGATAACGATTATAGTCCTGGATCATGTTGTTGATCATATTGCGTTCTTTATTGTATTGAATGATCTTCGCTTCTTCGATTCCGGATTCCCAAATAAAAAAGAAAGGAACACCGAAAAGTGTGGAGTGTTTTTGTCTGTATTTTTCTCTACCAACTAACTTTTCTTCAACGTAGAAATCGGCATGTAAAACTCTTTCTTGCGAATAAATGGACGGTAAAATACCTGCGGTTAAAATCATAAACAAACTGGAAATGGAAGACACCCAGAAATGTTCGTATTCATTCACTTCCGAGGTATAAATATCTATATGGTGCGAACTGCGAATGCCTTCGTTGATCACTCTTCCAAAATAACCGGTATCATTTATGTATGTGGTATAAAGAGCGGTGATATGTTTTTTGGAACGTTCCGACTCGGGGCTTGTGACCTTTATAGTAAGAAGAGAAATCCTCTGTTTCAATTCTGGGCGAACAATGATAGGTACATCTTCACTAAGATAATTATAGCAATTGGTAAATAATAAAATATTCACCAGAAATAATGAAAAGCGGATAAATAACATCTTCCGCTTGTATGCTACCGATAAACTTATCTAAGAAAAGCATTTTTTGTAGTAATTAATGCGAAAAATCCACCCATCCTGCGAAATGTAAAATCCCTCCGCCTACAACCAAAAAGACAATCAAAGCAAGTATGGAGATGATTCCTCCTATCTTTGCCATTTCTATGCTTTTGATGCCGCCATAACTGAAAGCCAAAGCATTGGGAGGAGTGGAGACAGGAAAAGACATTGCAAGAGAAGCTCCAATCGTTGCCCCTAATGCTGCGGGAAAGATAACTTCCGCAGGCAAACCCATTGTAATAGGAAGTATCAGATTTGCTACGGAATTATTAGATAAAAAGCAGGAGAAACCAAGGGATATAACGGAAAATGCCACAAATAGGGACAAAGAAGATTTACCACCTAATGACAATACGCTGACAAACTGGCTTGCCAATCCGGTTTCTTCCATAGCCTTTACCAAAGCAATCCCTCCTCCCACCAAAATCAAAACATCCCAAGGGAGAGATCGAAAATGTTTTAGCTCTAAAAGTTTCAACCCGAAGAACGCAATGATGGGAATAAGCGCGATAATTCCATTGGAAACTTTGTGAAGATCAGACGTCATCCAGCCTATAATCGTAATTCCAATAATCAGATAACAAATATTATACTGCATTTTTGAGTTGGAAACCTCGCTCATATGAGGTACAAAGAGTTTTCCACTTTCTTCTTCTTTATTTCTCAAAAAGACCCAATACAAAAGTCCACATAGGAGCAAAACTGATATCAAAAATACGGGTATTGCGAAAGCCATCCAAGGTAAAAAACCGATATCTATTCCCTTCTCCTTCATGTATCCGATTCCGATTACATTAGGGAGAGTTCCCACAGGGGTCCCTATTCCACCCAAATTTGCGGAAAAAGGAATCACAAAAAGGACCGATTTCCTAAGATGAGAATTCAAATCTAAGTTTTTCATTATAGGGAAAACGAGTCCTAGCATCATAGCCGTCGTGGCAGTATTGTTCATCCAACAGGACAAAAAGCTCGTAGAAAACCCAAGCCCCAAAAGCAAATACAATGAGGAACCTATCGCGTTTTTGATTACAAATCGGGCCAATGTTTCATTCAGCTTGTAATGAGAAATCGCTTCAGAAATGACAAAACCACCTAATGCCAGCAATATGGCTTCTGAAAAGTAACAAGAAAGAAATACAATCGGTTTTGGAGTAGATGCTCCCCAGTTGGGTAATAACCAAATCAACTCTAAAAATAGGATTAAAAAACCCGTCACATAAAGAGGCACCGCTTCCGATAGCAAAAGATATACTGCAAGCAGTGCAATTGCCAAATTGATTTCCTGGACTGGTGTCAAACCAAACCAAGATTGATAAAAACTAAAACCTGCGGGAAGAACTAGAATTAAACTGATTAAGAATGAAATGATAGGCATTGTTGCTTGATGATTTCCTTCGGTATTAATAATTTTATATTAAATAGAGGACTTTCAAGAAAAAAAGCCCCAGGAGAGTTTCTAAGATGTTAAGAAAACTGCCTTATCATACGATTGGGTTCGGATTGATTATGGGTGGATGGTTTGTTTGCGTTATCAACGAAGGTTTTGGACAGAGGAGCAACTCCGTTTAAGTTTTACTGCTCCCAATATCAAATGAAAAACGAATAAAATACATCTCTCTTCTATGCTACTGATACTTATCTAAGAAAAGCATTTTTGTAGTAATTAATGCGAAAAATCCACCCATCCTGCGAAATGTAAAATCCCTCCGCCTACAACCAAAAAGACAATCAAAGCAAGTATGGAGATGATTCCTCCTATCTTTGCCATTTCTATGCTTTTGATGCCGCCGTAACTAAATGCCAAAGCGTTGGGAGGAGTGGAGACAGGAAAAGGCATAGCGAGGGAAGCACCGATAGTTGCTCCTAATGCCGCCGGCAAGATGACTTCCGCAGGCAAACCCATTGTAATCGGAAGCATTAGATTGGCAACGGAGGTGTTTGACAAAAAGCAAGACAATCCAAGAGACATAATGGAAAATATACAGAATAATGAAAAGGAAGATTGACCACCTAATGAAAGTAAATTGATAAACTGTTTTGCAAGTCCTGTTTCTTCCATTGCCTTTCCAAGAGCAATTCCTCCTCCCATCAAGATCAAAACATCCCAAGATAGAGAGCGAAAATGATTTAAATCCAAAAGTTTCAAGCCGAAAAAAGCAATGATCGGAACTAACGCAACTGTTCCGTTGGAAATCTTATGAAGATCCGATGTCATCCAACCGAGAATAGTGATACCTATTATCAAATAACTTAAGTTATACTTTAAACTTGTTTTTGAAATCTCATCTTTCAAAGGAGTAAAGAGTTTGGTACTTTCTTCTTCCTTGTTTTTCAAAAAGCTCCAATACAAAAGTCCGCATAAGAGCATAACTGAAATTAAAAATACAGGCATTCCGAAAGCCATCCAGGGCAAAAAACCGATATCTATTCCCTTCTCCTTCATGTATCCGATGCCGATGACATTCGGCAAAGTTCCCACAGGAGTCCCGATTCCGCCCAAATTTGCCGAAAAAGGGATCACAAGCAAAACCGACTTTCTCAAATGGGACTCCAAACTCAAATTCTTCATCATGGGAGCGACTAGACCTAGCATCATAGCCGCCGTTGCAGTATTGTTCATCCAACAGGATAAAAAACCTGTCGAAAGACCAAGACCGATCAGTAAATATAAAGAAGAGCCTTTTGTATTTTTGATCACAAATCGGGCGAGAGTTTCATCTAACCTGTAGTGCGCAATCGCCTCCGAGATGACAAACCCGCCTAAGAACAGTAATATGGTCTCTGAAAAATAACATGATAAAAATACGATTGGTTTGGGAGCGGATCCTCCCCAATTGGGCAATAACCAAATCAGCTCCAAAAACAGGATTAAAAAGCCCGTCACATAAAGAGGTATCGCTTCGGAGACCCAAAGATATGCCGCAAGCAGTGCAATGGCCAGATTGATTTCCTGCGCGGGAGTCAATCCGAACCAAGATTGGTAAAAACCGAAACCGGCAGGAAGAAGTAGAATTAAACTGATTAGAAATGAAATGATTGGCATTGTCGCTTGACGATTTCCTTCGGTATTGGCAGTTTTATATAAAATAGAGAGGGCTTTCAAGAAAAAGAAAGTTCCCAGGAGAGTTTCTAAGATGTTGAGAAAAATACTTTTTCATACGATCGGGCTTGGTTTGATTCTAGGCGGATGGTTTATTTGCGTTATCAACGTGGGATTGGACAGAGGGGCTACACCTTTTAAGTTTTTTTCCATCCCGAATATGATCGGTCTCGTCCTTATTTTAATCGGCGCCTATTTCCCGGAGATAGCGATCCGACTTTTTGTTAAAAAAGAAAACTAGTTTTAAAAGTACAACATATGTCTATCGCCTATCACGACTTAAAACAAGCCGTATTAGGAAGCGGACCAATGGGATTGATAGTTTCCACATTGGTAGCGCAAAAATACGATGAAGTTATCCTATGGATCCCCGATAAAGAATTAGCCGAGTCTTTAAGAAAACGGCGCCAAACAGAAATTATGGGAATGACTTTGGAAATTCCACAACATATCGAAATTGTTTCCGGCCTGGATCAATTCGGAAGAGATGATTGGGCGTTTCATGTAGCGGTCCCTTCCCGCTCCTTTCTGGACAATTTACATTCTCTTATTGATACGCTTGACCCGAAAAACGATTATGTATTTTCTTTTTTCACCAAAGGAATCTTAGAGAGCAAATACAGAAAACGGCACGGGTTTGTCACTTATAGCCAATACTTGGATCATATTCTGAAAGAAAAAAATTTCACTTCTTCCTCGATCGCAGTAGTGAACGGACCGTCAATGGTGGCAGAACTGATGGAAGAAAAATATACATTTTTCAATATAGGTTCGGAAATAAAAAAGACTGCCGACTATTTGGCTGACTTATTCTTATCCCATTACGTTCATACATCCACGACTGATGACATTCACGGAATGGAAATCATCGGAGTGGCAAAAAATCCAATGGCAATCGCCTCAGGAATCATTTCCCTAATGCCGAACTACGGAACAAATTTACTGGGCGAAATCATGTCCGTCGGTTTCCAAGAAGTAAGAGATCTTGCAATGAAATACGGCGCAAGGCCGGACACGGTTATGGGAAGATCGGGACTTGCCGACTTCATTGCAACTGCAACAAGCAATCGGAGTAGAAATAAAAAATTCGGACAAAAGCTCGCAGGAGAACTATTAAGCGGTCAGGAAAAATTAAGCATACTCGATAAAGTAGAGATCTTTTTTTCACCGAAACAATTTATTGAAAGAGAATCCAATAAATGGCATGATAACGTGGAAGGTACTTATGCTCTGAGTATTCTAATCGAACTTGCCAACGATATTCGTTTGCCTTTCAGTTTTCATCGCACTCTGTTTGACGTGCTGACAAGAAAACAGCCTCCTGATTCGCTAATCCATTTAATCCGTGGAACAAAAACTTCTTCGGCACCAAGTCAACTAATTGTTCCCAAAAAACAAGGGTTAAATCTTACATCCGGAATTGATTTTCAAAGTCTTTTGGTGGATCGCATTATAAAACACATTAACAACTCCTCAGGCACAACATCGCGGATTAAGAAACAATCTGCGGCAATCGTTGAAAGCACTCAAAAAAGATTAAGTAAAGCCGAACGAAAAAAACAAAACCTTGATATCGAAAAATTCTCACAGGAGTTGGAAGTTTGGCAAAGGTTTCATGTTTCCAATAAAGATGAGGAATCAACTCTTATCAAAGAATTGATTCGTTTTTATGTAATGGAAATCGCGGATAATTACAGCCCGACCGTTCGGGAATCGTTATTGCGCTTTATAGCTCCCATTCGTTTGTTTTCCGGGGGGTTTATGCGCGGGTCAATGATTCCGCATATCGGCGGTAAAACGGAAGTTGTAAAGGCTCTTTCCAGTAAATACAATATACTTTATGCGCCCACACATAGATCCCACTTGGATTCGGTGGAAGTTGCTTATTCCTTGTTTCACCTGGGATTGCCTGTTCCTCGTTATGCGGCAGGTATCAACTTGATGTCCAATCCTTTCTGGGAATGGATGCTCAAATCACTTGGCGCCTACGCAGTCGATCGGGAAAGAACCAGAAATAGTTTGTATTTGGAATGTCTGACTCTTTATTCACAGGTAATGTTGGAACAAGGAATCCCTTCCTTGGTGTATCCCGAAGGAACTCGTTCCAGAACGGGAGGTGTGGTTCCTGTCAAAACCGGACTACTCACTACTGCTGTGAATGCATTCCGAAGTTCAGGAACGGAAATTGTTATCGTTCCGATGGCACTTTCTTACGAAACAGTTCCGGAAGACAATCAATTCTGCGATATTCCAGAAGACCTTGGCATGGCAGGATTTTTGGCAAAAAGATCCAATGTATATGTGGAATTTTGCGATCCCATCCCCATATCAGAATATGCTCATACGGATGATCCGACTTTGGAATTGTCTTATCGGATTTCCAAAGGCTGGAAACAGTATCATAAACTTTTACCAAATCAGATAGTCGCAAAGATTCTATCGGAGAACGAGCATAATGTGGAAATCAATCGGTCGACATCTCTTGTAGAAGACTTTATCACCAGGCATAACGGAAATTATCTGACTCGCGACCCGGAAGAAATTTGGGAAAAAGGAAAAAAGGTTTTGGAAAAAAGAAAACTAGTCGAAGAATCCAATCAGGTTTTGCGCTCTAGAGTGGAATCTCTTGTCAATTATTATGGCAATATGATTCCTGAAGACGCGGATCAGAAATACTAGATACTGGTTAAAGATCAATTTTGGAGAGGCAATTTGCCTCTCCTTCGCACATAAACGACTTTTTCCACACGAGCAATTACTTCACCTTCGGTATCTTTAACGTCCGCATAAAAGACAAAATCTGCTTTTTTCTTTTTTGCCACTTCCTCTTTGATACGTGCAATTTCTTCATCAGAGATATAAAACTCCGCAAATACTTTGCCCGTTCCGGGCTTTAGAAATTGCATATTGCCGGCTTTGTCCCAAACGATGTAATCCGTTCCCAATCTTTCCAGAAGGATCAACATATAAAACGGATCGCACATAGCATACAAAGACCCACCGAAATGAACTCCCACATAATTTTTGTTATAGAAAGTGAGTTTCATCTCCGTTCTAAATTTGGAAAAATCAGGCGCAATATGAGTGATCCTGATTCCCGCTCCCAAATAAGGAGGGTAAAAGTTAAACAACCAAACTCTTAATTTAGTTCTCCACGAGACTTTCAATCGTGACATCTTTCCTCTTTGAATTAATAAGATATACTGCAAGAATTGCCAACCCACCACCTATTAACACCGGTAATTGGATCGGTTCGTTTACGATAAAAACACTGCTTAAAAAAGCGGATAAGGGCACGATAAAAATAAAGGAGCTCGCGATTTGAGAGCCTAGTTTTGCTGCTGCATAAAAATAAACAGTAGTTCCAAATGTTGTAGAGACAATGGAAAGATAAGCGATGGATAACCAAAAATTCCAACCGAATTCGAATACTTGCAAAATCGCCGGATCGCGGAAGGCAAAGAAAAATTCTATTACGGATCCCACGAAATACACATAAAGACTGTAAACAATGGGAGACATCGACTCACCGGTTTTCTGGCTATTTAAAGATAAGGTCGCCCAAGTGAATGCGCATAATAGGAAAAATAAATTTCCGGACTGAATGAGAGACCCTATACTAAATTGCCAGATTTTTAAAATCACAAGTCCTCCGATCAATCCGAAAAATAGACCAAGTGACTGACGTTTGTTGATTTTTTTTTTCTGGATCAGGGCTACAATTAAAAAAGTAATGATAGGATTTAGAGTTGTGACCAAAACTCCTCCTGCGCCGGGCAATCCATTCACCAACCCTAAAAAGAAAAATTGGCCGTACAATGTGTAAATAACTCCACCGATTAGTACATTCAGATAATCGCGTCCCGACTTAAGCAAAAACGGAATCTTCAAAAAATAAAGCAGCGGAATGACAGAAAGAAACGTTACTAAAAACCGCCAAAACACCAATACATGGATAGGCAATAAAGTAGCGACCAGCTTTGCAATCGGCCAGGAAATGCCCCAGGATACCATGGCAAGTATCAAAAGTAATAAGAACTTTATATTCATCAATTGATTCCTCGGATTATGTTCAACACAATCCATGTAGTTCCGAACGAAAGAGGGATTCCAACACCTAACATAAGACCTGCGAGATGGGGATTCAAATGTTTTTCCATTGCAATGATGGTGGAAGTTACCATAGGAGCCATCGAGGCTTCCAAGACGATCGTTTCAAACATCATCCGATCCGGTGTGATTTTGGCATAAATAAAATAGACTAGTAACGGAACAAAGGCGAGTTTGAATCCCAAACCCAATAGGAGAGTTTTTTTATGACCTCCCAAAGTCCTTAGGTTCAAAAGATAACCGACTGATACCAAGGCCAAAGGAGTCAATGTATCACCTAATCTAAGTAAAATGATCTTTGCCCATTCAGGATAAGGAAAAGGACGAAGCAGAAAAGCAAGAATCAAAGCCTGCACGGGAGCGAAACCGATCACCTTGACAAACAAAGGTTTGAATTCCCAGGAGTCGTGTTCCGCCAATGAGGCAAGTATGATACCTGGAAAACTCAAAGCCAAAAAAGTCCCCAATTGGTCGGCAACAATCCCGTAACCCAAAGACTCTTTGCCCAAGTAAGCTTCCAGCAAGGGAAATCCGACGAAGGAAGTATTTCCAAACCCGGCAGTCAGAATCAGACAAACCGCAGTTTTAAATTCGATCTTTTTAAATTTGTAAAGAGTTAAAAAGAACCCTGCCGCAAGCAGAAAAACAATCCATGGCATGAGCGCCGGCAAAAGAATAGCCGTTGTTATTCGAAGTTCATGGATGTGATATAATACAAGTGCAGGCAAGGATACGTGCAAAATGAATCCGTTCAGCACTTGGGTTGTACTTTCCGGAAAACGTCCCGACCTGCGAAAGAGAAGTCCTAATCCAAAACAAATTCCAAGTAAAAGGAGATTGGACATTAATATTGAACAATCGCCTCCAAAGATTCGGGATTCAAAAACACTCCGTCTCTCTTTCTCGGGGAGTCAACACCATTCAAGAATAGTTCTGCGTAACCGTTGGCAAAATCCGTATAGATAGACTTAGAACCTTTTTTAAGATCAAATGCAGCCTGTTCCAAAAATTCAGCCAAAGCAATCACACCGTAAGTAAGATCGGCGATATAGACCCGATTGATTTCCCTCCAGTCCTTCGTTTCTTTTTCCAAGATTTCCTTTATCTCTTGGAATTTTCCTTCGAGGATATCGTTAGCATATTTCAATTCTGATTTTCCTTTTGCATCTTTTCGCAAAACTTCGATTAGATTGGAAAAAGCAGTGAAAACTTTCGATTTTTGTAACGCATGCAAACAATGGTCTGTGACGATAAGGTGGGTTCCTTCCCAAGTTTCATTGATGATGGAATCGTTATGGAGGCGGGGAAGAGGAGAAAAATCCCCTACAATTCCATTTCCTCCCAAACATAAAATCGCTTTCTGAGTCACCCAGCTTGCTTGGGAAGAAGATTTGTATTTCAAAAGTGGAATGAGTACTTCGGAAGCTGTATCTTCTTTTTCCACCAGGTCTACGGAACGAAAATTTACAAATGTCATGGCTGTTTGTAAAATCTGCATTTCCGCTAGTGTTCGAGCGTACGAACTGAACTGATTTACCTTTTTACCGTAAGCAGTTCTCCATTTTGCATATTCGATGGCTTCCATCACACCGCGACGTGCATTTCCGCAAGCACCGAATCCCACATGAATGCGGGAGATTTTGATGATGTATTTGATTAAGTTTACAATTCCGTGTCCGGGTCTTCCGAATTCTTCCGCTTCCACATCTTCATAGATGATTTCTACTGTGAGTTTTCCCCGAGAACCTATGATGTCTTTTTTGCGAAGAATATGATGACCGTTTAGCTCTCCGTTTTCTTTGATTCTGGGAACAAGAAACATTCCGATCGTATTTGTTCCTTCTATCTTTGCAGTTGTTACCCAAAGATCACCGGGATTGGAACAAAACCATTTTTCTCCATTTAACAACCATTTACCGTTGTCCAATTTTTTAGCAATGGTGCGGTTTGCCAATACATTGCTTCCGCCTACTCTCTCCGTAACATACTGACCTGCCATAAAATGAGAGTCACTTTGTTCGCCTGCAGTAAGAGCCAGGTATTTTTCTTTTTGTTTATCAGTACCGATTTGTTTCAGAGCATTGATCATCCCGTCAGTCATAGCCAAAGGACAAGCAACACCACCTTCACCATTAAGATTCATCAGATAAGTAAGCGCATAACGATGAATATACGGAAATCCGAATTTCCAATTCGTGTGAAAATCCAAATTCACTACACCGTAATCATAAGATATTTTGCGGGAAAGAGTCTGTTCGGGAGAATAAATGATTTGATCGATTCTTTTTCCTGTGCGATCGTATTTGACAAGCTCGCCGTATTTTCCTTCTTTGTGGGACTTTTCGGTAAGCTCATCCAAAATTCCGCCGACTAGTTCCCCATATCCTTTGATATGATCGATCATTGCTTTTTTATGATCGGGAGCGAACTTTTCGCTATAGCGTTCCACAACTCTTTGCAGAGCCTTGTCTTTCTCGTAAAAATTCTGTCCCCGAAGTCCTTTATAATCGGAAATATCATAGGGATCAAGAGAGGGATGTTTCAAAGTCGGATAAGTCATAATTCCAGTAAACAAAATGGAATAGGTTTCACTAGCAAAAAAGAAACTCCTTGCTAATTTGGTAATAAGGCAGACTACGGAATATGGTAGCGAAAGCAGAAACCACCAAATCCAAACAAGTCCTTGGGGATGTAATCTTCGAGTTGCAAAACCATAGCGATTCTCTGCGTTGGTTTCTTTCCTATGAACGCTTAGCCGAACTTTTGGAAATCCGAAAGGAAGAATGCCTCCGCAAAATCTACAATTTTCGCGCCTCTCAACCACATATGTCACTTTCCGGGGGATTCCATGAAGTGGATGGAGATTGCCTGATTGATTTTTTATCCAAAGAATTGGATGCTGATTATGTTCCGGCGGAATTTCTACGATCAGGAATTTTTTTCAGCGAACGTCCATTATACGAACTTAGGGAATCCTATAAAGCGCTAATTCAAACTACGGTCGAAAATCATAAACTGGACAAAGAACTTTTACTTTTACTCGCTGCAGCAACGGTTGATTTTGATGACGCAGTCGATTCTTATCTGATGGATAAATTTGAAATCGAATTCTTCGTAGGAAGAACGATCAATATATTTATCGAACTCAGAAAAATCAAAACCGAATACGGTGCCGAAGGTTTCCTAAAAGATTATCTCATGGCACTCGTTCCTACTAAAATTTTAAACTTCCGGGATATCACAAAAGAATTTCGGGACAGGACTTATTACGAAATTTTCGGAAGAATCAGAGAAGCCAAAAAGAAGAAAAAGAAGCCGAAACAAAAATTAAACTTGGAACTGGAACAATTACTCACATTTTTTCAGTTAGGTGAAGATGCAAAAATTGCGGACGTTAAGAAAAAGTTCAAAGAACTTATGAAAAAGTATCACCCCGATATTAATAAAAAAGGAGAAGAGATGACGAAAAAAATCATTATAAAATACAATCGCCTGATTGTACTAATGGCAGAAGCGGATTAACCCGAACAAATCCCTGAAAATACACGAACTTATTTATAAAAAAATTTCAAATAATAAAAACCATCTCGTCACCCAAATCTGAATCCTGTCATCGAAATCGAGCTGTTCAATACATCATTGAAAAATTCCAATTTATCGTCGGGTTCCCTCAAACCCAAGGCATAAATTGCGGGAATATAATGTTCGGCCGTCGGGATTGCAGTAAACATAGCACGCGTAAAACGGTCTGAATCTACAAATGCTTTTGTGTTATTCTCTGAAATCCATGTTTTAAAGGTATCATTTGCTTCCTTCGCCCAAGGCAAAATTTCATCCGGGTTTTTCCAATTATAGAGACCTAGATTATGAACTAGATTTCCGCTTCCAATGATCAATACTTCTTCCCGCCTAAGATATGATAGTTTTTTTGTGAATTCCAAATGCCACGCAAGATCCTTGGTCGCGTCAATACTGATTTGCAGAACTGGAATATTTCTCTCCGGATAAATATGGCAAAGAACGCTCCAGGTACCATGATCAAGTCCCCAATTTTGATCCAATGATAATTTCGGATCAGGAATATCTTTCGTAATCTTGTCCGCAAGAATCGGATCACCGGGAACCTCATATAGATATTCCATCAATTGTTTGGGAAAACCGTAAAAATCATGAATCGTTTTCGGTTTGCCCATTGCAGTCACATAAGTTCCTTCCGTAAGCCAATGCGCGGAAACACATACAATTGCTTTCGGTTTAGGAATTGATTTTCCCAGTTCGTTCCAAACTTTTGTAAATGAATTGGATTCGACTGCATTCATCGGGCTTCCATGACCAACGAATAGAACTGGCATTTTATTTGTATTCATCTCTACCTCTTTCAAATCGGATTTTTGCTTTGGGCGGCAGACTGCTGCTAACAACAATCCTGCCGCCGATAGTAAAAATTTCCTTCTATCCATAACTAAAACATTGTATTTGTGTTTGCGGATTTTTCAGGAATTGCCTGGATCACATCCCAATGTTCTACAATTTTACCGTTTTCAACTCTAAAAATATCTACGATCGCTTGTCCAGGATCTTGTTTGTTTTGTTTAAAATGAACATGTAGAAATACCAAATCTCCCTCGGCGACGGCTCTTTTGATTTCGGCAATCGAGTCAGGATTGTTTTGAAAGTAAGGTACAAAATATCCGAGGAAAGCTTCCGTGCCGTCGGGAACATACGGATTATGTTGAATGTATTTATCGCCAACATACTGTTCAACGGCTTCCTTCGGTTTATGATCTTTGAAAATCTTGTTATAAAAGTTTACTACAATCTCTTTGTTTTTTTCGGACTTATCTTCTTTTTGATTACAGGTGATCAAACAAGATAAAATTAGAGTCGCAGTTCCTAAGATGGTTAGATAATTTGTGATTTTTTTTAAATTCGGTTTCATTTGTTTTTTGCTCCTTACTTAATATCCGACTGTAAACCTTTCTCTGATATGTTTTCTTTCCTCCACTTCGTCTACAAAGGCTTTCGCAAGATCACCGAGAGAAATTTGACTTTTTCCTTCACTGTCAACCAATAAGGAATTGGTTTCTGTTCTGTAATTTCCCGTTTTTGCCATTGTAGGATCAATGACTGCGGAAGGAGAAAGAAAACTCCATTCCAGTTCCTTTTCCGTTTTTAAAAATTTCAGAACTTCTCTCACAGCGTCTGCGGCGTGAAAATATTCTTTTGGAAATTCAGGAGTATCTAACAGTTGTAAATCGGGAGCGACTTCCAGGGAACCAGCGCCTCCCATAATCAGAAATCGTTTCACTCCTGATTTTTTCGTAGCTTCTATAATGGACAAAGATCCTTTGATCACATTTTCTCTTATATTCGGATCAGTCCACCCCGGGTTGTAGGAATTGAGAACTCCGTCTGTTTCGGAAATGATTTTTGTCAATATTTCCTTATCGAAAATATCCGCTTTGACTTTTTTCAAATTCTTATGCTCCACGGTAAGCTTGGAAGGATCTCTTAGAACAGCAGTTATTTGATACCCTCTGTCCAGCGCTTCTTCCAATACCTTTGATCCGATGAAGCCGGTCGCTCCTATCAGTGTTAATTTCATTTTTACTCCTTTATTGTTTTGTTGTAAGTTACATTATTACATCAGATTTGATAAAAAATCACGCACCTTTTTTCAAGGCCTTACCTTTCTGAGAATTGATTTTACGGCGAATATCACCCGTTACATTGGCTAAAGTATATTCGCCAAGTTTCAACTCCATTGCCGTTTGAGCTTCGTCCAGAATTCCCTCCAGAGCCTCCTGGATATTTTTTCCAATAGGACATTCCGGGTTTGGATGTTCATGTAGCAAAAATAGAGATTCATCCTTTTCCGAAGCTCGGTACACATCCAAAAGAGTGATCTCTTTCGGAGACCTTGCCAGACTGGACCCTTTGACCCCTCGTCTTACTTGGATTAAACCTGCTTTTTTTAATTTTCCCATAAGTAATCGTATGATCGCCGGATTTGTTCCTACGGAACCTGCGATTTCCTCTGAAGACGGTTCGCCACCCATATCCAAAATGGTCAAAATATGAATTGCGACTGAATACCTACTCGGGATGGACATAAGCTAGTTGTAACTACAAGTATTACATCTGCTTTTTGTGTCAATCCCGATTCATTCACGATCATTTGGCTTCCTTTTTCCTTTGACAGGATTCGAACTGTCCCCGGAGAAACATACTCGAAACAAATTTCCAGTCATCTTTGATATAAAATTTAGTTTTCCAAAAACCAGGACTTCCCCAAATACTATTTCTTACCTATGGAAATATTTGTAACCGCAGTGACGATCTTCGTTTTGGCGATTTTCGTCGGATTTGAAATCATCACAAAAATCCCTCCCATTCTTCATACCCCACTTATGTCGGGTTCCAATGCCATTTCAGGGATCACCTTGATCGGTGCTCTTTACTCCTCCGGCCTTCCTGATAATAATATCACTAAGATCTTGGGATTTCTTTCCGTGATCTTTGCAACGATCAACGTTGTGGGTGGATTTTTGGTAACCCACAGAATGCTTTCGATGTTTAAGAAAAAGGACTGAGCGGAAACTTCAAAATGAATTTAGTAAATGCACTCAATTTATCTTATCTGCTTGCTTCCATACTTTTTATTGTAGGTCTCAAACAACTCGGTCATCCGAAAACAGCCACTAAGGGAAACATCCTGGGCGCTGTGGGAATGTTTATCGCCGTAGTGGCGACTTTATTCGACCAACAAATCATCAGTTACGAATGGATCGCCATCGGAATTGCGATTGGATCCGTTATCGGAATCATTCTTGCAATCAAGATCCAAATGACTGCAATGCCTCAGTTGGTTGCAGTTTTAAACGGGTTTGGTGGTATTGCTTCGGTACTTGTCGCAGGCTCCGCTTTGCAAATTTCCATCCCCAAATACGAATACATTGTCAATTACCAGGAGATTATCTCCATCGTATTCTCCGCAATCGTCGGCGGGATTACTTTCAGTGGAAGTTTTATCGCTTTCGGAAAACTACAAGGTTTTGTTACAGAAAAAGCTGTTCGTTACCCAGGCGACCAAGCAGTAAAAATCGTCATTGGTCTTGCTTGTATCGGTCTCGGGGTTTACAGCACTCTCTCTCCGACCAATGAGCCTATCTATTGGATTCTAAGTGCGGCCAGTTTGGTTTTAGGAATCTTACTTGTAGTTCCGATCGGAGGAGCGGATATGCCGGTTGTGATTTCTCTTTTGAACTCTTATTCCGGAATTGCGGCTTCCGCGACAGGCTTTGTGCTGAATAATAATGTTTTGATTATCGCCGGTTCTCTTGTAGGTGCATCCGGTATCATTCTAACGCAAATTATGTGTAAAGCGATGAACAGAAGTCTTACGAACGTATTATTCGGCGGATTCGGTGCTGTTGCTTCCGAGATGAAGGACGACGGTGATTTCTATCAAGGTAAGATCAAATCTACAAGTGCAGAAGAAGTCGCCATGTTGCTTGATATTGCCCGTACTGTGGTGATTGTTCCGGGATACGGAATGGCGGTCGCACAAGCACAACACTCGGTCCGTGATTTGTACCAACTGCTTACTGCTAAAGGAATCGACGTAACTTTCGCAATCCACCCGGTCGCGGGAAGGATGCCAGGCCATATGAACGTCTTATTGGCGGAAGCGGATATTCCGTACGACCGTCTGAAAGAGATGGACGAAATTAATAGTACATTCGAAAATGTCGATCTTGTAATTGTCAACGGTGCCAATGACGTTACAAACCCTCTTGCAAAAACGGATCCGAAATCTCCGATTGCGGGGATGCCTATTTTAGATGTTGATAAAGCGAAAACTGTAGTCGTAATCAAACGGTCACTTTCTCCCGGATTTGCCGGAGTTCCTAACCCGCTATTCATTGCAGACAATTGTCTCATGTTATTCGGGGATGGAAAAAAAGCAACCCAAGAGATGATAAACGCGTTAAAAGAATCTTAATTGGGATTACACATGAAAAAGCAAGTATACATTGTCGATGACCATCCACTCGTTGTAGATGCCTTGAACAACCTTATCTCCAAATCAGATGATTTGGAGTGTATTGGGAGCTCTGACACTATTGAAAAGGCGTTTGCCGATATAGAAAACTTGCAGCCTACTCTTGTCCTTGTGGACATTCAGTTGAAGCAAAATCAAAACGGTTTGCAGCTTTTGAAAAAATTGCGAACTGCATTTCCCAATATCGCAGTGATCATTATTAGTATGTTAACTGATGATACGTTTGTCGATAGGGCTTTCAAATTAGGTGCTATGGGTTACGTATTTAAAGAAGATACAACCACTCAGATTGTAGAAGCGATCCATACAGTACTTAGAGGGGACTACTTTGTAAGTTCATCTCAAGCTACCAGACTTTTAGGGCATCTTTACAGAACTTCTCAAAAAGAAGAAAAAGATCCTATCGACAGGCTTTCCAATCGCGAATTGGAAGTCTTTCTTATGATTGGAGAAGGTATGCCCGTCAAGGAAATTGCGGCTAATATGGGTTTGGCGGCTTCCACGATAGAAACTTTGCGTTCCCGTATCAAAACAAAGCTCAGTATCTCTGAAAATGAAAAGTTAATCCGCGTTGCAGTAGAATGGAAATACACCCAATCCAAACCGGAAGCGGCGGTCCCCTAATATCTTACTTTGAAATAATGGTAAAGCAGGGTTTTTCCTTCCCTGCTTGCCAATAACATCCGATAGGCTTCCGCAATTGTAGAATCATTTTTATTTTTCTTTTGAATGAAATGAAAAAACTCATTCGCCTTTTCTTCCAATCCCAAATTCAAAAGTAGATTCAAATAAAAACTTTGATCGTAATCATCCGCAAACGGAGAAAATGCGATTGATCGGAATAAAGATTCGGCATTTCGCCATTTTCTAACTTCAAAATAACAACGGGCGTACGTCTTCTTTTCACGCCAACCTAAGACCCGTTCGTCTTTCAAAAGAGCCAATGCCTTCTTCGGATCTTTTTCAGTCAGATATACTACCCGTCCGAGTAAATTGGACGCCATCGGATTTTTGGGATCGGTTTCTAAAATGGATTCGATTTCTTTTTTTGCCTCGGTATAATTTCCTAGTTCCAGGTAGGTTTTGACGAGAATTGTTTTTGCTTCCGAATAATTCGGTTTGTATTCCAAGGATTTCGATAAAGAAGTGATCGCTTGCCCATATTCACCTAATATATAGTAGGCGACTCCGAGATTATAATGATAAAAAGGATTATAAGGTGAAATCTGATTTGTTTCAAGCCAAGTATCTTTTGCTTCTTTCCAATTGTCTTCCTGAGCATAGATCATTCCCAATAGGAAACTTGCCGCTTCCTGGTTCGGTTCTTTTGCCAAAGCTTTGGCAAGTGCCTCTTTGGCTTCAGGCCACTCCAGGCGGGAATAGTGAATGGCTCCCGCCAGATAAGAATATTCTGCTTCTTCTTTATAAATATCGGCTTGGATTTTCTTCCATTCGAAATCGGCGACCCCGAACTTTCCGTAACGAAGTGCGTTGATGATGTTTCTTCCCGTTTTTTCCAAGTCAATCTTCGATTGAAAAGTTTCCGATTCTGTAGGCGGAGGGTTCTCTTGTGCGTAAACTGAAACTGAAAGAATTAACCAGGCAAAGGTGATTTTTGAGAATAGGGATATTGTTTTCAATAAAGAATCTTTCAAAGTGTTTTCAACCAATTCAAAATTACATTTTGTGCGTTTCTATCCAATCCAAGTCGTGGAGATAGACATATATCCGGAGGATGAATCCAATTTTTCGGTTCTCCGAGATAAGGAATTTCAATTTTTTTAGATAAAAACATTCCCAGTTCTTTATGAATTTCAGTCATTCCAAAAATGGCAACTTTCTTTTTCATGTAGATCGCTTCCAACGTGCTCTGGCCGAAATAGGAAATAAAACCTTCTGATTTTGAAATACGTTTCATATAATCCGCCTTTGCCAAACGTGAGTAATATCTGATATTCGAAAGCTTCGGCTTTGTCCCACCAACTCTTGTTATGTTACCAATCCCCCATTTGGGTGACAGCACTTCCGTCAGATACCGATCCAAAGAATCGGAATAAACTTCATTCAGTGCTCCCGCATAAATAAACCAATCTCCTGTGACTTTTTCTTCATTTCGATATGAATCTATTAAAGGGGAAGTGTAAAAAGAAAAATGATTTTTATCTTCCCATTCCACGGAAGGATGAGGCAATAAAAACAAATAAGGGTTTTTTCTGTTTTTGTATTCCAAATTATCTATTAGAAAGACCGTTTCGTCTTCCGGTACGGTCTCTCTTGCATCTAAAAGAAAAGCATCGGCACCCGGTTGATACTTCGTATCCATACTTACCGAATACCCGTTCATTTGCAATTCTATGGAAAGGGACTGACAGCGATCAAAATGACCGGAACCGAATTGTTTCGGATCTCCGTATTGAATGTGAATTTTCTTTTTTCCAAACTCGCTTTTAGGTAGAGAAAAGCGGACTTGTTTCACGGACTCGTTTTCCAAAAACAAATTCGGTTTTTTCCGATACAGTTCGATTACTTCTTTCGAACCGAAAAATGGAAACTTGTCACCTAACTCTTTCCAGACTAAATTTGCCAATTTCAAATCCGAAGGTTCATCGATTGTCATTCGGATTTGGTCGGATTCTTCCATATCTTTGGAATTGAGATATGGAGGAACCAATCGGTATACCGAATACTTTTCCAAATCTTCTTTGATATGTAGACTTACATGTTCTCTATGTCGTGGCTCCGTCTTCGTGTCTTTTTCATTTACCAGTGCCTCATAAGAAAAACATTCCGCTCCCATGCCCAGAGGTAAATTCAGAAAGGAAAGACAATACTTTTCGGTTTGCAAATGACAGATGGATTCCATAAGTAACTCTACGGAATGAATATCTATAAATGGGTTATCGCCCGTTAGACGAATGATATCTTTTGCCCCGAATGTTTCTGCGGCCAGAATATAACGTTCCCGGACATCCGTCTCGGAACCTGCAAACCACAGATAACCTCTTCGGTTTAGAAAATCTTTTAACCCCAAGTCTATTTCGGGGATTAAAAATACGATTCTTTCCTTGGGTAGAATTTGAATGAGCCGGTTGAAAATATGATCGAGGATGGTTACACCCGACCCTTCCGGCAATTCGAGTAAAACTTTTCCGGGCAAGCGGGTAGATCCCAGCCTAGCCTGGATGAAAGCGAAAGGTTTAGGCGTTAAATGTGTACCATTCATCGCAGGAAAGGCAAGGTGCGGGGATTTCTGGATGATTTCCCAGGAAAGAAGAAGCAAAATAAGAATTTCCTTTTTGCCAAATGTCTTTTAAATTTTCTGTAGTCAGGTTTCCTATTTCGCGGGTAATATCTTGTTTGCAAATGGCAACGGAACCGTTTGCATTGATGTATAAATCGCGTGTTAGGTGCCAACAGAATTCACGATGAATCGGAGTAAGATCACTTACTCTTCTCTCCGTAAGTTTTCCCGCATAACTGTTGTATTTTTGGAGAATCACGTTGATGTTTTTCTTTTCAAAATAAGTAAAGTAGGCGTCAATCTCGTCTTCAACTTCCTTCATTTTAATCATTTCCACATTCAAAGAACCTTGCGGCAAAACGGATTTCAATAAATCAATCGATTCCAAAACTTTAGACAAATCATTTGTCCCGTACAAAGTTTTGTATCTATCTTCCTTCAAAGTAGATAAATCTACAATCAAACAGATCTTCTTTCTTTCCGCTTCGGATAAGTTCCGTAAAAAAGAAACGAGCTCACCTGCATTAGATGTGAGTGATGTTTCGATCATTAGCTCGGTTAAGTAAGGAAGCTTTAGAATCCGGGTAATGATTTCTTTCCAATCAGGGTGGAGGAGCGGCTCTCCGTTTCCGCCCAAACAAATTGTCATCGGCGAGGGAAATGTAGATTCCAATTTGGACAAAATGAGTTTTGCATTCTCCAAAGTAACGGAAGTCTTGTCGTTTTTATCGATCAGATAGGTCCTACCGCGAAAGATACAATCCTGTTCCGAGCCTCTTTGAATCTCCCATTCCACATAGGAAGGCGCAAAACGAAAGATAGCCGGTTCTTTTTTTAAGATAGGTAGAATTTCAGAATAAGCAGGCCCTGGAATTTTTTTGAATAGGCTTTCGATCAGATTTACATTGCGAGGGTGATTGACTCTGAGATCAAACCGATACTGTCTTAGATCCGGCGGGACAAAGAATATATCCACATCGTAATGATTTATATTTTTTAAAAAGAAAGAATGAACATCCGAAGGTAATTTGTCAGGTAGAGTGCTTAAAAATTCTCTGGAGAGAATCGTAGGAATAATTCCTTCGGGAAGGTTTTCGCTATAGGAATATTGACTGAAAAAATCTTGATGTCTCTTCCAGGATCTTTTGGATAACTCCACGTCCAAGAGAGGACTGATACCTTTCAGATAAAGAAAACAAACCTCGTCCCAATCGGGATCTTGGAATTTGGAAGCGGGAAGAAACGGAATCATCTCTTTCAGGAAATCGGATTCATCGTTTGGATCGGTATGGGTTTTCAATCTATCCGATATTTCTTTTTCGGTTTTTAATTTTCCTAAAAGATTGTCGTCGACCCGTATATGAACTGTTATGTTGGGAAAAAGGGAATCTACTCTTTGGAGAAATTTTTTCCAAAGATCCCAGTATGGTTTGTCATTCAAAAACGCCAGAGTTTCATTATCCAAATAAACCGCAACGAGCGTGGGTAAATAATCTTTCCTAGACATACTTATTCTGCGTTATACTTTTCTTCAGGGTTGGAAATGTTATGCTCTTTCATATAGATAGGATCGAATATCACAACGGAGGTATTTTTCCGAGTGTTCGAAACCCAATCTTCAAAAGAGGATTGTTCTTTGTCTCGAAATAACAATCCTTGAATCCCTTTTCTCACTGCGTCCAAAGGAGTCGGACGAATTCCTTCGACGAAAACAAGACAGTATCTCTTCCGGTCGTCTCTGAATACTTCCGAAACTTTGCCCTGTTGTACTTGGCTGAGGACGGACGCTGTTGTAGGTTGAGATTTATAAAGTTCGAAAGTAGGCACCCAGTTCACCAAACCACCGTTTGCTTTGTATCTGGATTCGTTTCGCGGACCGGAAGCTACCAATCTGAAAAAAGAAGGATCTTTGATCGATTTTCCACGAATTTCATTCAACTCCTGAAAAATCCGTGTTTCTTCGTCTATGGAAGAATTGGCAGGTGAAAAAATCAATTCTCTGAATTTAAATTCGAATCCGACTTTCGATTTGTTTTTACTGTACCAACTGAGAATCTCTTGTTCGGAAGGAAGTGGAGGAGAAACTTTAATTTGTAAAAGTTGTCCCTTTTTTATTTGGTAAGGAAGATCTTCAAGCCAAATATCGTAAGGCAAACCAAACTGCTGTTGTACGCTCTTTTTGAACGCTTCGATATCAGTCATACCCTGCGCTTCCATCCGTTTCTGGATTTCAGCTTCGATTCTTTTTTCGTTTACCTGGATGGATTCTTCTTCGGCGGTGATATCTACGACGGTCCTATCGATCAGAAAGTCTAATACTTGTGAGTGGAGGGAGCCTTTTTTGCGGAGAGCGGGAACGAAACGGGAGAGTGATTTGTATTTTTCAACTCCCTTTTCATACTCGGACTGCGTGACTGCCCTATTACCTACGATGGCGATGACTTGGTTTAAGGATTCGTAAGAATGAGCAGTTTGTGTCAACAAACAAGTCGTTGTTACACAAAGCACAAGCCATTGCTTCTTAAAAAGAACCATTTGGTCAAAAAAGTAATAGCCCTAGTTCCACTGGGAAGACTTTTATTTTTCAATAAAAGTCGCGTGTAGGGCCCTTACTGCTTCCTCTGATTGGTTTTGTTTGATGACGCAGGAAATTTTGATCTCCGATGTGGAAATCATTTCAATGTTGATGCTTTTATCCGCTAGCGCCTGGAACATTTTTGCAGCAACACCTACATGAGATTTCATTCCTACACCTACTGCAGAAACAATGGAAATATTTTCATCAATCTCGGCCTTTCCGCTTCCATGATCTTTTGCATAAGCTTCAATGATAGGTTTTGTGGCAGCGATGTCTTTTTTTGCAATAGTGAAAGAGATCGTATTGATTCCGTCTCTCGGAGAGGACTGGACAATCACATCTACGATCACATCTTTTTCGGATAGTTGAGTGAATAATTCCGCAGCGATCCCAGGTTTGTCTTTTACGTCTGCAATTGTTATGCGTGCTTGGTCGCCTTTTGCGGTAACCCCGCTGACTTTCATTTTTTCCATAATTTTTTCCTCACTCATAACAAGAGTTCCCGGTTTGTCGTGAAAACTGGATCGAACGTGAATTACCACATTATAATTCATTCCTAGTTCCACGCTTCTGGAGTGCAAAACGCCCGCGCCAAGACTTGCCAGTTCCAACATTTCTTCGTATGTGATTTGTTTGTGCATCTTTGCTTGCGGAATCTTACGGGGATCGGCAGTATAAACTCCGTCTACATCCGTATAAATTTCACATTCATCCGCACCGAGTGCGGCAGCCAATGCAACTGCGGAAGTATCACTTCCTCCGCGACCTAAGGTTACTATATTTTCGTCTTTATCAATTCCCTGAAAGCCCGCAACGATGACAACCTTGCCACTATTAAATGCATTGTCGATGCGGGTCCGATCGATCATTTCGATCTTCGCATTGGAAAAATTTCCATCGGTAAGAATCTTCACCTGTGATCCTGTGAAAGATTGGGCGGGAACTCCTATCTCATTCAAAGCAATTGCGAGTAGCGCAATGGAAACTTGCTCTCCCGTGGAAAGAAGCATGTCCATTTCCCGTTTGGTCGGGTTCTTTGAAATTTGGTCCGCGAGCGCAACGAGTTCGTCCGTTGTATGGCCCATCGCCGAAACAACAACTGCGACTTTATGACCTTGGTCATGGTACTTTTTGATTCTTTTGGCTACGTTTTGGATCTTTGTTGTGTCACCGACAGAGGTACCACCGTATTTTTGGACAACAATTCTAGATGACATGGTTTCTAGGGACAGGGTTGTTCGAGGGGTCGCAGAATCAAGTAGAATGAATTTTTTTGCAACCGATCCTGAGGGTCTGTCTCTAACTTTAATGTAGGAATTAAGGATAATGGACAATTCAGATTCATCAGTAGAAACAGTGGTCAAACACCAAGCTCCCGTTTTATTTTTTGTGCTTTTTTTTATGATTCAGGCTACTATTTTCACGGTATTCACCGTTCCGTTCCGTTGGGAATTGGTACTTGTAGCTGTTGTTTCTTATTTTGTTCGGATGTTCGGAATCACAGCCGCCTACCATCGTTATTTTTCTCATTCTTCCTTCAAAACCTCTCGGGTCTTTCAATTCGTTCTCGCTTGGATCGGTTCCATGTCGATGCAAAAGGGAGTTTTGTGGTGGGCTGCCCACCATAGGAACCACCACAAAAATTCCGATACGGAAAAAGACATTCATTCTCCTTCCCGCAAAGGATTTTGGTATTCGCATATGTTCTGGTTTTTACGGGATGAATACAATGATTATGAAGCAAAACTAATTCCCGATTTTTACAAATACCCTGAGCTGCGTTGGATCGACCGTAACCACTGGATTCCCCCTTTAACGTTTGCTATTGGGTTGTATCTTGCGGGCGGATGGGGATGGTTGGTCTACGGATATGCGGTCGCAACTTTTTTCTTAGGTCATGCTACTTGGACGATCAATTCTCTTTCCCATGTTTACGGGTCCACACGTTTTGAATCCAGAGATACAAGCAAAAACAATCTTTTCCTCGCTTTACTCACTATGGGGGAAGGATGGCATAATAATCACCACTACTACTGCTCTTCTGCAAACCAAGGATTTTATTGGTATGAAGTGGATTTGTCCTATTATATCCTAAAAGTTTTCAGTTGGATGGGAATTGTTTGGGATTTGAAAAAACCGCCGGTAAAAGTTCTGAACGAGGGGCTTCGAAGAGATGCCGAGAAAAAAGCAGCACTGCTTGCGGCAAAAAACCTATCCAAATCTACAAAATTAACAACCTCTCCCAACAGAACAGTTGTTACTTCTTCTTAGATATTAAAGAACCTATCAAACTCCGAGCCTCTTACGAATGTTCGGAGGAATGTCTGCAATCGTATCGTATCTTTTCTTTTTTCCTCCGGGAAGAGATACATAATAAAATCCGTTCAATATTTCCAAAAAATAATCTTCTCCCTTTTCTCCGAGAGAACGATTGTCCAATTCTTTTACCATAGATTGGTATTTTTTAGGAAGTAAGTTCCAATTGGAATAATTCGTTACTACACCTTTGTCATTCACAGTATAATTCCCGTCTTGGTGTAAGATTTTGGTTCCGTTGTAGTCAAAGACTTCCATCGCTTTCAATGAAGGATCTTGTTTTGATTTGTCTTTTTTGAAAGGATCGCCTTTTTCCTTTGCATCTACCTTTTCTTTTTCCGGACTACCCTTGCTTTTTAAAAGTCCAAACGTTAATAGACAAATTCCCGCAAGACCCAATAAAACAAAAAGGATCAGTTCCGTCTGCGAAAATGTAAAAAGGTAACGAAGCATGATTAAAGTTTGTAATTGATCGACTTACACCTATAAGGTGCTGGATCACTTGCCGCCCACAATCCGCAATCCATAAGATTGATTGCTTTGGTACAAGCATCCACATCAGTTTGTTTTACTTTTCCGAAAACAACGGATGTGATTCTGTGATTGTATCCGCAAGCAGAGTCTTTTGCGGCAAAGGCTTCAAAAATTTTATAATTCGCTTCTGCTCCGGAATAAAAAATATCATCTTGATTGCTGATGCAATGGAGAAAGGCAAAAGGTAAAATTAAAAAGAGGGTCTTTGAAAAGGGCATCTTTACTTCTTAAGTTTAATATTTTGTCTTTCGGAAACCGGTAAAGGGATTTTCCCGAGGCCGGTATCGAAAATCACATTCCCTTCGATCAAAAATTCGGCGTCTTTCCCCGCCCCCGCTTCATTTAGCAAGCGCATGGCGACACTTAAAATCTTGTTTTCGAATCCGTCTTTTTGTTCTAGCTCCAAGGTTAAGGGAAGTGTGATCGAAGAATGTTTTGCAATGGTTTTTGGTTCCAGGTTTTTTACCCGACCCAGTTTTTCTTCCCCACCTTCTCCCAATAGCGACAAATTCAAATCAAATTGATAAATAGTTACATCTTCTTCGTTCGGATTGCCTATTTCTATGATAGGTGTGATTGTGAATTTAGGTATAAGAGAAAATCGTTGGCCCGGTGTTAGGGAAACAAGTACATTTACCAATTGAAACTCGCATTTTTTTAGCCTATCCAGGTTTTGTTTTGCTTGCGAAATGCAAGAATAAAAAAACAAAGATAGGCAGAATGCTGATAAAATCAATAAACGATTTGCATGCTTTTTCTTGTTAGGTGAAAAAGTCATGGTGCGAAAACTACTTTCCCTTCCGTCATATGGTTTTTATAAAATTCCAAACCTTCCTGGAATTCTTCCAGCGGATATTTTTTATTGATTTTGGTTTGGAAAATGGTCTTCAAATATTTTTGAGCTTCATTTGCCTGTTTTTGGAATTCTTCCACACCTATGGAATAAATCCAGGATGAGAGCCAATATCCTTCCACTTTTTTGTTTTGAAACAGTATGATCCCTGCATTGACGGAAAAAGGTTTTTCTGACAAGGCCCCGTAACAGACTAATTTTCCGCCATAAGGCATACATTCCAATACTTTCTCTGCGGTATCTCCCGCAACCGCATCAATTGCGTAAGTTGCATTCAGTTTTTTCGAAAGTTTATAAAGTTCTTTTTCAAAATTGGGAAGTTCCGAATTGAGAATGTATTCCGCACCGATTTCTTTTAAGGCATCTTCCTGTTCTTTTTTTCGCACAACATTGATTAGTGGGATTTTCCATTCGGCACAAAGGCGGACTACCATTTTTCCCAATGCGCTTGCGGATGCGGTTTGGATCATTGCAGGATGGTTTTCCGCCTTGCACTTGGAAACCATTGCCCAAGCAGTCATCGGGTTTACAAAGAAGGAACTGGCTTCATCCAAGCTGATCCCGTCTATAACAGGAATACAATTCTCTTCCGTAGTTACCATATATTCCGCCCAAGACCCGTCATTCTGTCCTGAAACACAAGAGACCCTCATTCCTTTTTTCAAAGTTTTAATTTCGGAACCTACGGAAATAATGGTTCCACTTGCTTCAAATCCGGCGGAAACCGGTGCTTTCTTTTTGATTCCGTAAAGTCCCCTAATGAACATTAGGTCGGAGGGATTGATGACAGAAACATGGATTTTGATGAGTACTTCGTTGTCTTTAGGGACAGGGATTTCTTTTTCTCTTAGTTCTAAGGCCGGTTCCGTAGGATCGTATTTGAGGATAGTAACTGCTTTCATAGCTTCCATTAAGTTCATTTAAAAACTGCTTGCCAAGCCTTTCTTTTCTTTCAAGGATTAGGAGTGCTCTGGAAACGGCTAAGGAATCTGATTTCACTTGAGATTTTGGCGGGAGTTTTCTTTGTATTTCTGATTTGTTTCGCTTTTTTTACCACTGTGATTCTACCTGATCGCCCCGATAAAAAATATCCTTACCGGCTTTCTTTATTTTATTCCAGGATTGACGGAATCAAAGAAGGTACGGAGGTTCGGATTCTGGGAATTCCCAAAGGTTATGTTGCACATATCAATTCAAGACCGGTCATTGATGTTCCTGATCGTCATTTTTTAGACAATAACAGAGATCATGCGATCGAGCTTCATATTGCTTTGGAAGAACCTTTGACCCTTTGGGACAATTACCAAGTGGATTTTCAGACGATTACCGTCTTTTCGAATCGGGTGATCAATATCAATCCCGGAAGTTCCGACGGAAAAACCCCTTATTTCCGACCTACATTCCAAGAAGGTCAAAAGACTCCCGATTATTTACCATCTGCACGTTATTTCGATGACTTTTTCAAAGCGGCTTCGCAAACCATCGAAGAAAATAGAGAAGATGTTCGTTCCATTGCACTGGATTTTCGTTCGATTACGGACAAATTGAACGCTCCGCAAGGGACGATTCCTAAATTGATCAATTCCACAGAGATGTATGACGAACTTTATAGTACTATTGCTGATGCGGAAGCGATCGGTAAAGAAGGACGCCGCTATATGGAATCATCCCGAAACCTGGAAAACACTATGCCGATTCCATTTGTGATCACTGCTTCTTTTTACGGGCGGACTACCTTAACGGGCAGAAGGATTGGACCTCAAAATTAATGAAAATTGCAATCATACACGATTGGTTGACGGGAATGCGGGGAGGCGAGGTGGTTTTGGATTCTCTTCTCAAAGCCTATCCTACCGCGGATCTTTTTACTTTATTTTACAGCAAAGGCAAGTTAAACGGTCGAATTGAAAACCGCAGAGTCACTACCGCATTTACCGACCGACTTCCTTTCAAAGAAAAATATTATCGTTATTACCTTCCTCTTTTTCCGACTGCGATCGAGTCATTGGATTTGAAAGGTTATGATATTGTGCTCAGTTCTTCTCATTGCGTGGCAAAGGGAGTTATTCCCCATCCGAATACTTTTCATATGAGTTATATCCATTCTCCTATGAGATATGTCTGGGATATGTATTACGATTATTTTCCCAATCGGTCGGGTTTAAAATTTTTTCTATTTCAAACAATTGCCAATTACCTTCGCACATGGGATGTTGCGTCCTCCCAAAGAGTGGATTATTTTACGTGTAACTCTCATTTTGTGGGAAAAAGGATTCAGAAATACTACCGAAGGGATTACCAAGTCATTCCTCCACCTTGTTTGTCGGAAGAATTCAGAGTACAGGATTATTCCAAAGAAGACTACTATCTGATGGTTTCCGCATTCGCACCTTATAAAAAAATTGATCTGGCAATCGAAGCATTTACCAAAAACAAAAAAAAACTTGTACTCATCGGCGGAGGCCAGGAAGAAACCAAACTCACCAAAAACCTTCCTTCCAATATCATTTGGAAAAAGGGAATCCCCCGTCAGGAAGTTCTGGATTATTACAAAAAAGCCCGCGGTTTTATCTTTCCGGGTGTAGAAGACTTTGGAATTACCCCTGTTGAGTCTCAAGCATACGCGACACCGGTGATTGCATTCGGCCAGGGAGGGGCTTTGGAAACGGTAATTCCCGGAAAAACAGGTGTATTTTTCAAAGAACAGACGGTCGAATCGCTGAACTTAGCCATCCAAGAATCGGAATCCATCACCTACAAACGCACGGAATTCCAAAAATCCATCAATCGGTTTACCGAAGAAAAATTCGTAAGCGAAATTCGTAAAGCAGTCGATAGACATAAGTAGTAATCTTATAGGGGGATCCATTGGTCATCCTACATCGACTGAAAGGGGCAGAATTTGTACTCAATGCGGACTTGATTGAGTCTATCGAGGCAAATCCGGACACTGTCATCACTCTCTTAAATGAGAAGAAGTACATCGTTTCAGAACCTGTAGAAACTGTTGTGGAAAAAGTCTTTCAGTACAAGGCTCGCATCCATTCGCTTCCAGTGGCCAATCGTCCAACTAAAGAAGGGTAACGCGTAATTATGGATATAGCAACAGTAATTGGGCTTGGTTTAGGAAGTGCCTTAATGGTTCTCGGAACCATCTCCGGTGGTTTGAGTATCATGGACTTGATCGATATTCCTTCCGTTATGATCACGTTCGGTGGTGCGGCTGCGGCCACGATCATCTCCTTTCCATGGACCTCCACTATGGCAGTGGGAACTGTAACTAAAAAGGCATTTCAGAACCCTACTTTTGACCTTCCCAATCTGATCACAACACTTGTGAGTTTCTCGGAAAAAGCAAGAAGGGAAGGACTGCTTGCATTGGAAGATGATATCAACGAATTGCCTGAAGAATTTTTAAAGAAAGGCATTCAACTTGTAGTGGACGGAACGGATCCGGAACTAGTTCGAAATATTATGGAAACGGAAATCAGCAACACCGCCCAAAGACATGCTTACGGAAGGAGCTGGTGGGATGCTTACGCAGGTTTTGCGCCAGGCTTCGGGATGTTGGGAACTCTGGTTGGTCTCGTGGGGATGTTAAAAAACCTAGGTGGTGGAGATGCAAGTGCAATCGGTCAGGGTATGGCGACTGCCTTGATTACCACTCTTTATGGATCACTTGCGCAGAACCTTTTTGCATCGCCTATAGTTCGTAAGTTGACCCGTAGATCGGAAGATGAACTTGTGATCAAACAAGTTATGGTGGAAGGAACTCTTTCCATCCAATCGGGAGATAACCCCCGTATTGTGAAGGAAAAACTTGCGAGCTTCCTCACTCCGGTCGAGAGAGCGGCTATGAAGGATGACGGAGAATAATCTTTAGCCATGGCGAAAGAACAAAAATGTCCGGAGTGTATCCAGAAAGTCCCCGAGTTCATGGCAACTTACGGAGACATGGTGACACTGTTATTATGTTTCTTTATCCTCCTCTATACCACTGGTAAGACGGATGCGAGAGAGATGCAGATCATTTTGTCCGCATTCAAATCCACAACGGGATTTTTTACAGGCGGCCAAACCTTATCCAAAGGTTCTTTGGAAGAGATGGGGATGAATATCGAAGCGCTTCCTTCCCAAGTGGTAGGTAGAAATTTATCCAAATCAAAAAAGGATGCTCAGGAAGTTTTCAAACCGGAAGTGGAAGCCGGTAAAGTTCGCATTTCCGAAAATGAAAGAGGACTTGTGATTTCACTTGTAGGAGCGGATTATTTTTATCCGGGTTCTGCGATTCTCACTCCTTCCATCAGAGAGACTTTGCGTAAGGCGGCAGCTCTGATTGAGGGACTGGAACGATTTGTCCGGGTGGAAGGTCATAGCGATGATGATGCCGTGAATCCTGTCAACCGTCCCGGCAGAGAAGAAAGAGAATATATTAATAATTGGGATCTTGCCGCGGCGCGTGCGGTGAATACCACGGTATTTATGATCAATTCGGAAGAGATTGATCCGAGCTGGTTCCAAGCAGTCAGTTTCGGTTCTTATCGTCCTATGATAATGGAGAACGAAGGTACCCCCGAAGCGAAAGCCTTCAATCGAAGAATAGACATAATTATTTTAACGGAAAAATCGACAAAACGAGCTCCTGGCGAAAGTAAGTACGGATTGCCTGAGTCTCGGTTACCAAATACAGAAACAAATGTAGAAGGAGATCAGTAATGGGTGATCGTGAAGTAGACGAAGAAGAAGGCGGGCTGGCCGAAGGTTCCCCTAGTGGGGCGGGAATGTCTCCCATTGTTAAATGGTTACTTTACATTGCCGCTGCTATTTTTGGAATCATCATTGTTACCGTAATATCCATGTTTGTTGCTCAAAAGACTGCGACCAGTGTCTTTAAACAACAAAAGAACATATCATTGGTAAAAGCGCCTCCTCCTCTTGAGATATATAGTTTCCAGGAAGAATTTCGAATCAATACCTCGGACGTTGGGGAATCGCATTTCGTTAAGTTAAAGATGTCTTTGGGATTTGAATCGGGGCAACCGGCTCTTTCTCAGGAGTTGGCAATGCGTGTGGCGCAAATGCAAAACATCATCAACTTGATCATTGCTCGCAAAACGAAAGATGATTTGAAATCGATTACAAACCAGTTGGATTTAAGAGAAGAAATCAAAGCACATTTGAATCATATTTTGACAAATGGAAAAATCAAAGAGATTTATTTTACCGAATTTTTAGTAAACTAATACTCGTTATGTCAAAGAAAGTTTTGGGTGTGATCCCTGCGCGTTTTGCAAGCACACGTTTTCCGGGAAAACCACTCGCACTCATCGGTTCCAAGCCGATGATCGAGTGGACTTATCTGCATTCTAAAAAAGCAAAATCCTTAAACGAATTGGTTGTCGCAACGGATAATGAAAAGATCCGCGATGTCGTTTTGACTTTCGGCGGTAAAGTTGCCATGACGAGGGAAGATCACGAAACCGGAACGGATAGAATCATTGAAGTCGCAACCCAATTTCCCGAATACGATGTCATTGTCAATATCCAAGGTGATGAGCCGGGAATAGAACCCGAACTGATTGACGGCGTAGTCGATCTAAAATTGAAGCACAGTGATTGGGAAATGACTACTGCTGCGGTTCGTTTCGGTGAAGCGGAAGATCCTACCGATCCCAATCGAGTGAAGGTTGTATTTGACCAACTATCACGTGCTAACTATTTTTCCCGTAGCCCCATCCCAGCTTCTTTCAAAAAAAAAGCGGATTGTTTTCGTCACCTCGGAATCTACGGTTATGAAAGAAATTTTTTACTGAATTATAATACTCTTCCCGCTTCCGACTGGGAGGCAGTCGAATCTTTGGAACAATTGAGAGCTCTGCAAAATGGAAACACAATCGGGATTTTTTTGGCAAACAAAGCAAATCTGGGAGTGGATTCTCCCAGAGACTTGGAACTTGTAATAGAAGAGTTTAGAAAGAAAGGTTGGATTTGATTTTATTAAGCACCCTTTCTCATCCCGCCTGCGATATAATCGTATAAAAATTCTCCGGTGATAATACCCGGAACGATTACTTTTTGAGCCCCGTCAACAACCAGCTTTTTAGCATCGTCCGGTTCATCGGAAGTCAAGATGATCTTTGCATTCGGCGCAAGTTTTGTCAATGTAGACAATAAACGGGTGTTATTTGTTCCTTTTAGAAAAGAATCCGAAATCGTACATACTACCATCGAAGCATCATGAAGTCCTATATGGGAAAGTGATTCCGGATGAGCCAAATCCGCATAAGCCCATTGAAATCCTTTGCCGGTAAGTTCGTCTTTGAATGCAGGGTTGTAGTCGGCAATGATGATCCTTTTGATGAGTGATGGAGAAAGATCTTCCAGATAACTGATGAAGGCACGGGCAATTCTAAAATAACCGAGTACAATGATGTCCCGCACTTGGCCATCATCATGACCTCCCTCGCCGGTTGTTTTGACTTCGACAACTTCGTCATGAATTCCGAACCTAGCTACAAATCGGGCCAATGCCGCCGCGATCTGATGATTGAACAGGATGATATAAGTGGAAAGAATGGAAGCGATGATGGTAGATGTGAGGATGACTGCCTGCAATTTGCCAGTGACATGACCGAATCCGGCACCTAATGCAAGTATGACTAGTGAGAACTCCGAGATCTGTGCCAAGTTGAGACCGGTCAAAAACCCGGTTCGAACTCCTTTTTTCAAAGCAATGATAATCGGTGCTACGGTTAAGATACGAACAACCAACATTAATGTTATGATTGCAAATGAAATAGCGACTACTTCCACACTCGGCATGGGGACTTTCAAACCCAAGGCAACGAAGAAGAGAGTCACAAAAAAGTCGCGAATCCCGATAAGCTTGGAAATGACATCCGCGCCGTAAGGAAATGCGGCAATACTCATACCGGCAACAAGTGCTCCCATCTCTTTGGAAAGTCCCGCTTCACCTGCGATACCGCAAATGGCGAAACACCACATAATTGATGTTAAAAGAACCAACTCTGAACTGGCTGCGCACGCCTTATAAAGCGGTGCCAATATGTATCTGCTGACTGTGAAACTGAAAATAATCAGCAAAACGATAATACCTATTGATGCGAGAATTTTTAAAACTTCGGGGCTATTGAGGTTTGGCTGCACCCCCATAAACAGAATCGCCCAGATATCCTGGAAAACCAAAACTCCGACAGTGAGCTTTCCTGATAAAGTATTGATTTCTACCTTGTCCTGTAATAGTTTAACTACGATTAAAGTGGAGCTGAGGGAAAGTGCCACGGCAATGTAGAGCAAGTCGAATTTTTCCCCACCGATCGGCAATCCCAGTAGAGGAAAAAATCCGTAAACAAAAGCTACTGATAATGTAAACTGCAAGGTTCCTAAGAGGAACATCGATTTACCCATTTTCGCAAGCTCTGCAAGATTGATCTCCAGACCGATGATGAATAGAAGTAAAATCAGTCCTATTTCCGAAATCAGCTCAATGGAGGCTTCGTTTGTAACAAGTGAAAAACCCATTTCTTTTCCAAGAAGGGCTCCTCCGATAATATAACCAAGAATAAGTGGTTGTTTTGCAACTCTTGCTATGTGACTGAGTACGGTAGCAAAAATAATGCTCAAACCGATGTCTGTTAATAAGGATTCTTCGCCGTGCATTCTTTCTTCTCTTTTGAGAAGAGTATTTTGAAACGGATCATTCTGTTAAAGTCGTTTTTTAAAACATAATGCGAAAGGAGAGGTTTAATTTTAGGGCTAATCCGAATTTTGCACTGCAGAAAAGGCTTATGCTTAATAAATCCACAATTAGCAAAATTGAATCTCCTAAATCTTGACAAAGAAATGTTTCTGCTGTCTAATTAAACTAGAGAGGAAGACCGATGAAAAACATCTATCTGCTTGCAATTATCTGTTCCGCTGTGGTTACCACTTCGGTATTTGCAGAGGAAAAGTGCACTTATGCGTACAGCCCGAAACAAACTAGCCTGGAATGGACAGCGTTTAAATTTACGGAAAAAACCGGGATAAAGGGAAAATTTGATTCGATCCAGGTAAATAAAACCAAAGCCGGGGCGACCATATTGGATTCAGTGAAAGACTTGTCTTTTAAAATCGCGATTGCTTCCATCAATTCGAATTTACCTTATCGGGATGAAAAGATTAAAAAATTCTTTTTCGGATCGGTAAAAAACGGAAAGGAATTCAAGGGCAGTTTCTCCGAAATTAAAGGAACTAATACCGGTTCTGCGAAATTGGATTTGGAATTCGCCGGCGTAAAAAAATCCATTCCTGTTCAATTCACCATAAAGGAAAACACGGTCGAAGTTGCAGGTTCACTGGATGTATTGGACTTCGGATTGAAATCCGGACTTTCCCGTTTGAATGAAGAGTGCAGAGATCTTCACAAAGGTGCGGATGGAACAAGTAAACTCTGGCCAAATGTGGATTTTAAAATCGTTTCTACTTTAGATAAGGTTTGTAAATAGAAAATCAATTCTAGTCGATAGTTCATCTTTTTAATGAGGGATTCCTTCTTTTTTCAAGAGAGAAAGGAATTCCTCTTCATTGACTAGTGTAATTCCCAGTTCTTCCGCTTTTTCCAGTTTTGATCCGGCTCCGGGTCCGTACAGCAGATGAGTTGTTTTGGAAGAGACGGAAGATACTTTTCTGCCGCCGTGTTTCGTAATGATGTCCAAAGCTTTTTCTCTCGGTTGGAAATTTTCAAAACTTCCGGTAACACACCAGGATTGATCAATAAACGGCTGTAAGTTGCTTTTTTCCGTTTCGTCCGCTTTAAACTTGAGACCCAGCTTGATCAGATTTTTTACGAGAGTTAGGGTTTCTTTGTCTTTTAAATGACCGAGTAATGCCTGTACTGTTCTGGGACCGATTCCGTGCAGATTGGAAAGTTCTTCTTCCGCATTTTTCTTTTTAGCTAACGCAACCAATTTATCCCAGGAGTCCAATCCGTTTTCAATCAATATCTCAGTTACTTTGTGGCCCGCTTCGTTGAGACCGAGAGAAGGGAGCGTTAGGCGAAAATCCTTTTCTTTTGATTTTTCGATAGCCGAAAGTATATTATCTACGGATTTTTCCGCAAACCGGTTCATTGCTAAAAGCTCTTCTCTTTTTTTATGCAATGAATAAAGTTGAACCAGGTTTTTGGCCAGGCCTTGCTCATAAAAGATTTCAATCTGTTTCTCTCCGATATTTTCTATATTCATCTGCTTTTTAGCGCAGAAAAAAATAAGAGAATTTTTTTCCCGTTCGGGACAATGCCTGTTGGTGCAAAAAAAATCTACCGAATCATCTACTTTTTCCAAGTGAGTTTTGCAGGAAGGGCATTCGGTAGGTAATTGAAATACCCCTTGGGTAGGAGGTGAGATTACTTTTTCAACAGCCGGAATGATTTCGCCTCTTTTGGAAATCAGAACCTTGGCGCCGATTCCGGCACCCAATTCATTAATATAGTCTTGGTTATGTAAGGTGGCATAAGTGACAGTGGTCCCTGCAAGAATTGTGGGAGTTACTTTTGCCCTGGGTGTTATTTTTCCCGTACGGCCGATAGCAAAATCAATGTCCTCTATCACCGTATCTTTGAGTAGCGCATCGAATTTAAAAGCACGAGCCCATCTGGGGGATTGGGATGTTTCTCCGAGTGATTCTCTTTTTTCCAAACTGTTGAGTTTGATGACAAGCCCGTCTACGGGGAATCCGGTTTTGTCCTTTTTTTTACGAAAAGCTTCTATATGTTGTAACAACTGTTTGGTGGGAATGATTTCGGTATCCGGAGCCAAAGGAAATTTATCTTCTTTTAAAAGTTTTAGGATTTCCTTATGTTCCGTGATCCCTTTTCTGCCTTTTCCGAAGATAGCATCGTAAACAAAAATGCGAAGAGGTCTTTTTGCCACTTCCGCCGGGTCTTTCTGTTTGATGGAACCTGCGGAAAGATTGCGTGGGTTGGCAAAACGTCCGCCGTACTCTTCGTTGAATTCTTCAAAATCGGAAAAATTCATATAAATTTCCCCTCGAACGGTCACGGTTCTGCCGGATTTCAATTCGTGAGGAAGTCCTTTGATGGTTTTCACATTTTCAGTAACGACATCTCCGATTCCCCCCGTTCCTCTGGTAACGCAATTTTCCAATTTGCCGTCAACATAATATAACAAGATAGAGGCGCCATCGATTTTCCATTCAAGGGAATATAATTCGTCTTCGCCGGTTTTGACAATCCACTCCCAGAGTTCTTCCGTATTGTATGTATTTTCCAGAGAAAGGACGGGAACTTGGTGTTTGAATTTGGAGAACTGGCTGGAAAGATCAGAGCCTACGGTTTTGGTAGGAGAATTCGGAGAAACAAATTCAGGGTAATTCTCTTCCAGTTTTTTCAGCTCACTGAAAAGCAGATCGTATTCTTTGTCCGAGATGGTTGGAGTGTTGTTTTTATAGTAGCGTTCGTTATGTGCTTTGATCTCTTTTGTCAAAGCACGGATGCGTTTTTTCGGATCTTCTTCTTTTGGTGCCAATCAATAGATTCCTGATTGTAGATATTCTTCCGGGTCGGTTTTGCCTTCTTCGGACAAAATAATTTCATAATGCAAATGAGGACCGGTTACGTTTCCTGTCGCTCCTACTTCGGCAATCATATCTCCCGTTTTTATAATTTGTCCCGAGCGGACATAGATGCGGGAACAGTGTCCGTACAATGTATTGAATCCGAATTCATGTTGGATGATGATATGGTGTCCATAACCTACGTTAGAGTAGGCAACTTTTATAACCCGACCCGGAGCAGTAGCGTAAATCGGAGTGCCAGTTGCATTTGCCATATCCAATCCGTCGTGGTATTCCCAAAAACCGGATGTGGGAGATTTGCGCATTCCGAATTGGGAAGTCAGATTATAAGAATACATCGGATTGAAAAGAGGAGTGGAGGACAAAACGGCAGCTCGTGTAAAAAGATATTCAAAGTTCACTTCGACTAACTTTTCATTGCTGGTCATTCTGTGTTTTAAGTATCTCAAATCATAGATTTCGTTCAGGTACCTACGACCTATATCCAGTTGTTTGTCTTCCCTTTCTTCCCTTTGTAAAAGTTCATAGGATGCGGACTTGATCGCATCTTCTGCAGGAATCTTAAGTAGTTCGTCATCCTGCCCGTCAATGAGAGAAAAGATTTCCAACATATTTTCGTTCAGTTTGGAATACTCTTCTTTCATCTCCTCCAATTGGTTGGAGTGAGTCAGGTAGGTATCAAAATAATTTCCGTAGATTTCGGAGAGCTGATTGATTTGGGAACGGGTGTTATTGGAGCGAACAATTCCGAAGATGGCAAGGCTTAATAAGCCGACGGTAAGCCCGGCGAAGAAAAGGATGGTAAAAACCGAGATTTGGAAATGGAAGGAACTATCGTAACCGTGGGGAATGACCAAAATCGTCATTCTTTGGTGTCCTTTTTCTTTGACCCGATCAATCTGTTTCTTGATTTTAGGATTGTCTTGTGAGAAAACAGATTTAATCTCTTTGATTTTCTTTTTCATGAGCGCACAAAGTCCTAACAAACATAGCAGACGACCTTTCCCATTTCGGGTCAAGTGGAAATCCCTAATTCGCGTTATTGCGATATTTCTACTGGCCTTTTTTATATTTATAGGATTTGTAGATTGGGATTTTTATCGCAATTACGACGCAGTTCCTCACATTCAATCTGCAGAAGAGTCGTTTTCCGCTACCGTAGCATTGATTCCGGGTGCTGCAGTGCATGGAAACAAACCGAGTCCTGTTTTGTCCGATCGTTTGAAATGCGGTTTGTCTTTGTACCAATCGGGTAAAGTAAAAAAGATTCTACTCTCGGGGGACAATGGCCAGGCGGATTATAACGAATTACGTCCCATGCTAGAGTTTATGCTGGCAAATCATGTAAAACCGGAAGACGTATTTGTGGATCACGCCGGATTTCGCACTTTAGATACATTGATTCGTGCCAAAGAAGTTTTTTTGGTAAACGACGCTATTTTTGTCAGCCAGTCTTTCTTTCTTCCCCGTGCCATTTACCTGGGCAGGAATCTTGGACTCAACTTACAAGCGTTTGAGTGCAATCTTCGCACTTATAAAAAAGAAGGTTATTATTATTGGCGTGAGTTTTTCGCCCGTCAGCTTGCCTGGTGGGACATTCATATTTGGGATACTCCTCCCAAATATTTGGGAAAACCGTTTCCGATTGATAAATCGGGTGTCCCCACTTGGAAAGGTTCCATCATCAAGTAACAGAATCGTTATCATGAATCTTCTATTTATTTTGAATCCTTATTGACGAAGCAAAAAAATAAAGGAGAATCAAAACTATGTTTATCGGTGGTAAAAAGGGTTACTTGTTCGACTTGGAAGGCGTTTTTCATCAGGGAGAAAGTTTGCTTCCCGGTGCCTTGGAAACATTAACAGCTCTTAGAGAAAAGAAAATTCCCTTTGTTTTTTTGACCAATACCACAACTAAATCCGAAAGAGATATTCGAATAGGTCTGAACAAATTGGGTTTAGGCATTCGGGAAAATGAAATTCTTACCACTCCCAAGATGGCGGCTTCCTATCTTAAAAAAGCCGGAAAGTCCAAAGTTCGGCTTATTCTCGCTGATCAGGTCAAAGATGACATTACCGGTTTGGAAAAAGTAGAAGAGAATCCTGAAGCAGTCATCATCGGAGATATCGGCGATGGGTGGAGTTATGATCTTCTCAATAGTATTTTTCGGAATTTAATCGCAGGTTCCAAGCTCATCGCATTACACAAGGGAAAGTTTTGGCAGACAAAAGAGGGTTTGAGTTTGGATATAGGTGCCTTTATCACCGGGTTGGAATATTCTGCGGGTGTAGATGCAAAAGTCATCGGCAAACCATCTCCTTCCTTTTTTAGAGCGGGTCTCGATCATTTGGGTCTTTCCGCCTCCGACTGTACTATGATAGGTGATGATATTGAATCGGATGTAGGTGGGGCAAAGGAATTAGGCATCCAGGGAATTCTCGTGAAAACAGGAAAGTTTCGGGAAGAACAATTGAAAACTTCCCGCATCAAGCCGGATTTTATCATAGATACGATCGGAAATTTACTCCTCAAAGGAGGCTGATATTTCTCATCTTTGTAAAAATAGGAGAGAATCGGAATCAATTGAAGAATAAAATATTATAAATTCCAAAAAAATGTTAGATTCATAACTCTATTAAAGGTATAAAAAGATATGAAGAAATATTTATTTTTTTTGACGATCGTTTCCTTTTCTTTCCTAACGTTAGCTCCTTCTTTATTTGCCTCTGAAGTTTTAAAAAAGGAAATCGGCTTCTATGTGGATCATGCAACGGCGAATGTGATCGGAGTTTGTAATGAAGTGGAATTGGAACCAATCCGTATCAAAGCAAGCAAAACCGGTTATTCGCTCGGTTCTCCGTTTCAAATCAAAATCCCGATTTCAAAAATTACATCGGGAGACGAAGGAAGGGATGCTCACATCAAGGAAATTTTAGGTTCTCCTGAATACAGCCTGATACAGGTGAAAATCGAATCTGTAACTCAAGAAGGAGAAGTTTATACCGTTTCGGGAAAACTTACCATTCATGGGATCACAAAAGATTTCAAATCCAATCTAACGGTTGATAAAGTAGAGAAAGATCAAATCGAAGTGAAAGGAAAAACAATCGCACGTTTTTCGGAATATCAGTTGGAGAATCCTTCTCTTTTGTTTCTCAAAGCAAAAGATGAAATCGAAATTCGATATTTGTTTTTGATCCGTTCGAAGTAGCTGAAATTCAAGCAAGTGAGATGTTTCACGCTCTTTTTCGCGGAACCTCCTGTTCCGACGAAAAAGCTCCGGCCATCCCTGGCCTCCGCCACCGCGAGAAACATCTCACTCACTTTGAAAATCCCGAATTTTCAAATCCATTCCTCCCCCCCCTCCCACCGAAAAATCCCCAGACCCCAAAAAGGGAAAATTTTTTTATT
>NZ_RQHV01000003.1 GCF_004771005.1 Leptospira ilyithenensis | reverse complement strand
GCGGATTCATTTATCAAAGATATGATTATGGCTTATATTTCCGGTGGTGTGGCGGGGATTAAGTCTTCGATTAAAGGTAAGATAGAAGATCAGATTAATTCGAGTTTGGCGGGAGCGTTTATCCGGGCTACAGGGGGGAGTGAAGATCAGATAGCGTTTGTTTCCGACATCATGAGCTTTATGCGTGGTAAGATGCAAGAAAAGCAAGTTAAGGCCCGTGCGAATACTATGTCTATGAGTAATCCGTTGAGGTCGATAGAGAATATGGTTTCTAAAACCTATAATAAATTGAACCAATGGA
>NZ_RQHV01000074.1 GCF_004771005.1 Leptospira ilyithenensis | reverse complement strand
ATAAAGGTTCACGGGATGCAAAGAAAGCAAGAAACGCAGTGAATTCCAATCCTATAGGAAATGTAGTATCGCAGGTAGTGGGAGTAGTCGGAGGAATTGTCAAGACGGCGGCTGTGGCGTTTGGAGCCAAAGACCGGGACATCCAAAAGATGATGAGAGAAGGAAATGCAATTGCGTATTCGGGATCGTTGGATGTGGGTTCAGACGAAATCCGATCGGAAGCGTATGCGAATCAGATGCTCGGGCTACGGTCGTCTGCACTTAGTTATAGTTCCGCAACCCCTACCCTTAAAAACAGAAAGGGTT
>NZ_RQHV01000049.1 GCF_004771005.1 Leptospira ilyithenensis | reverse complement strand
GCTCTCTGATCATAACAGAGAGCTTTTCTTTTATCTATACAGGTTCCTCTATTTATTTACAGTTAGATGACCTTTGCAGTCATTGCAAACTCCTCAAGCGGGCTGTCCGCTACTGTGCCGCTTTCAATGACCAGGGTTGATTAAAAGATTATTCTATATTTTTCACACCAGTGATGAAATAACTTGTATCTCCGAAGCAGGAAGTGGGAAGTCCAATGTGTTCTTCGTATTCCAAAACAATTCTTTCGCCAACGGAATCATTGATGAGTTGTGCAATCTTTTCATCTCTTACTGTAAAATAGAATTTTTCGGCTACAGTGCCAGGCATAGTTACCAATGCGATTTCGCCTTCCCAGGTTTTGCAGACCCATCCCTTTTTTGATAATTTTTGCACATACCCGGCGCGATCACCTTCCGAATAACTCCAGTTAAGTACTGACCAAGTGTAACCTGCTGCACCAAATGCTAAAACAAGAACGATAGCTATGAAATAACCTATGAATTTTGCCAAAATGAACTCCTTGGTCGAAAGGAAAATGGGAACTTCCGGTCTTTGTTCGACAACGATATCATTGAAGTTACCAGGAGGTGGGACAATCTTTATTTTTTTCGCCATTCCGAAGTGAATAACGAATGCATTGGCTCTGTTATTGTTTGCCTGTGTTTCCAAGGCTTTGCCAATAAAATATAAAATGACGATTGTTTGAGCGGAATTAAATCCCCCGCCAAAGATGGCGGGGGCGGGCGTTACAATCTTTCTAAATCAAAGCTTTTACTTTTCTTTCTTCTTTCTTTTTCGTAACGGCATCCTTTTTTGATTCATCATTAGATGATTTTTGAACCGAGTGCGATATCTGGTTTAGCCAGTCCACAAGCTCCAACCATAGTTTTTTCTTTTGACCTGGTTTTATAAAACCAAAATGTCCCATTTCCTTTTCTCCGATTTCTTTCGGTTGAATGTGTTTATGGAGCAAATTCAATCCTGAAAATCTCCGGTTCATAACACGAATGGCCGACAAAGACAGAACAGTATCATCGGAAAAACTATATGCCAAAGCAGGCACCGTATAGTCTTGAAAATATTTGGCATAGGGGTTCATGGATTTATTTTCTGTAAAACCTTTCTTCAATCCGTATTCCGCCCAACTAAGTGCTATATTTTTTGGGAGGGGAACACCATAGTAACGTTTGCTTGTCGGTAAAACTCCGTGTTTTCTGACTTCTGCCGGAATCATATATTTCCAAACCAGATACAATGTTATGTTTTTGGGGAAGGAAAAGGATCCGTAATAGCCGTCTCCTACATTCAGCAGGATCATTGATTTTAGATTTTTCGGCGGGCGAATGAATCCCATAAGCCATCCTCCTCCGCTATGACCTAATACGTGCAAGTTGGATTTCGGAAAAATTTCCTCTATATGGGCAAATAGAGCGTTTAGATCCAAAATAGCCCAGGTGTATATTCCTTCATCAATTGATTTCGGGTCTCCGGAATCCCCGATTCCCCGGCAATCCAAAAGAAATACATGATATCCGTTCTGAGAAAGGAATTTGGCAAGTGGCCCGTAAAATGATCGCCTGACACCGACGGCCGAGTTAATTACTATGACATCGCTGTTTTTTTTTGCTGTCGCAGAATCTGGTACAAAATGGGTTCCTACCAAGTTGTATCCGTCTCTCGCTTTTATATGCAATTCTTGTGCTTTCATATTATCTCCGTTTGAAAAAACAATCAGTTTGGCTGGAGTGCCTTAATGGTGAACCAGTCAGTCTATCTATATTTTAAAAAAGTGAAACGACCGGTCTATATTTAAATTTAAAAATCGGAAAAAAATAGGATTTCAGGATTTAAACTGACCCGGAATAATTGGGAAGAAACGGTCTGGTTTAAAGCTTCCGCAAAAAAAAACAGAAAAACATTGCATGCTAAAATCAGCCGAAAGTATGAAGGAATTTTAAAAAATTAACAAATTAGGAAATCTGTCTTATGACAATTCAAGAATCAAATAAAAAAATCGTAAAAGAATATTTCGATCTAATCAGCGAACAGAAATTAAGTGAAGCGTTCGTCCTTTTGGCTGATGATCTTCACTGGTGGATTTTGGGAAATATTCCTGTTTCCGGGGATTATGATAAAAGAAAGATCAGTCTTGGTTTTAAGATGCTACAGCGCAACTTTGAGAAATTTACCTTTCTTTTGGGAGAGATGACAGCGGAGGAAGACAGAGTGAGCTTGATCGCAGAATCAAAAGCCATCCGAAAATCAAACTCAAAACTTTATAACAACCATTATCATTTTTTAATTACACTGAATGACAATCAAATTGTAAAAGTGAAAGAATACTTTGATACAGTGCATGCCGTCTGGGTAGAAGAGAGTTAGTTATAGGTGGCAAAGAACCCGGTAGAACTTGCGCCGTTGACGATTACTTCTGTTTAAGCGAGTTTCAGGAAGAGAAATCTATTTTCTTCCCGGGAAAAATGAGAAAGTATAAATCATTCTCCCAAGCGCGGAAATCAGTTTTAAACGTCTCAAAACCCTCAAAAAACCCATTCTATGTCCCAATTTGGCTGTATTAAGGGTAATTTGGATTGAATCTGCTTGACCTTCGTTCTTTTCCCTTTGCAAATAAACGTTATGCGATGGGAAAAATCTGATTTCTGGATGAATGCTTCACCCAGCGAAATGATTCGTTTTTTCCGCCAAATCCACGAAGAATGTTTTTTAAAGGATTGGGTTGAGGTATTTCACAAGGATGATTTGCTGATTGATCTGGTATTCGAATACCTTTGGCTTTATCGTTCGGAATCGGAAACCAGAACTCTTTTGAATCATACTGATTTTCCTCCCTGGTTGTTGTTACGATTTATTTACTTTGGATATGGAAAACAGATTCTTCAAGGCCATTTCGATTCCAATGTATATTTTGCTCAGGTAAAAAGTTTAATTGATTCCGAACAAAGTCTTCGTATTCTTTCGTTAGCTGATGATATGGACAAAGATCCTACTTTGAAAATCCACCTACTTGCCAATCTGGATGCGCAAACCTGGGAATCTTATTTCGATATCTTGGAACAAAACGATAAGACCATACAAGCATTAGTTGGAATATTCATGAATTTGAAAGAACAGGAAATCAGAACCATACTTTTGAATAGCCCGACTCTTTATATTTACTTACGTTTGATGTTGGTTTCCAGAAAAATCATAGATGATGAAGTAGGGGACGAAAAGGCAAAAATCCTAAGGGACATCCTGGAAGGGATTCGGGAATGGGAACTTTTTGCAACCAATCTTAAAGATAAATTCGATCTACTTACTGAACGGGAACAAATTCCCAAATATAGGGATTCGAAAAGAATTTCCATGATATTGTATGAGTTGATTAAAGTGGGCGAAGAAGATAGAGCGGGAATTATTTCCTACTTAAAGGGAAGTCATGTGATTCTTGATGAATGGGAAGATGGAATCATCCGTTCCACTTTAGTAAATTATAAACAGTTTGGTACCTTCTTTTAACGTGTTAGACGGCAATCGCAATTTCAATTTGGACGTGCTCCGTGGTTTTGCCGTTTTTCTGATGTTACTTGTGAATCTCCCCGGTTCTTGGTCCTATCAATATTTTTCTTTCAAACACGCCGTTTGGAACGGATTTCAATTAGCGGATCTGGTATTTCCTTTGTTTTTATGGATTGTAGGGTTTAGTGTCTCTTTCGGTTATAAAGAAGGAGGAAGATCCGTTTTGAAATGGAAAAAAATCCTCATTCGGACCAGCCTTCTTGTTTCCCTCGGATTGTTTCTGAATTTTTTTCCCAAGTTTTCCCCGGAAAATTTTCGGATTCCAGGAGTATTGCAAAGGATCGGAATCGTTTATTCATTAACAACTGTTTTGCTGTATTTGTTTGGGTTTCGGAGATATGTTTTTTTTGTCTTCGGCGGCTTGTTCATCTACACTTTTTTTGTGTGGTTTACGATTCCGAAAGAAGGAATGATCAGCTTGAATTCGGATTTTCCCGATTTGGATCTGAAAAATAACTGGGCATCGGTCGTAGATCGATTGTTATTTGGTATTCATGTTTGGAAAGAGACAACTCCTTTGGATCCTGAAGGTTGCCTTAGCACGATCCCTGCTTTATCCACTGCCTTATTCGGATTTTTGTTCGGTCTCCAAAATCAAAATCAAACAAACGGATCCTTTTTCAAAGCCAAGATCATTTTAGGTTCCGTAATTCTTATCGTTACTGGAATCTTTCTTTCCTATTTGATTCCTTTGAATAAAACACTCTGGTCCGTTTCTTTTGTATTGTTTACGGCGGGTATTTCCCAGTTGCTTTATCATCTGCTCGAATTTACGGGAAAATACAACCGTTCTCTCTTCAATTGGCTTTCGTTATACGGGAAATATGCATTGTTTGTTTTTGTATTTGCTGGTGTTGTGGCGAGGTTGCCGGCTTATTCTCTTTTTCGCAAGAACGTATTTCAGCTTTTTGTCTCCGTTACAAATGATACTTATCTCGCAAGTTTTCTATTTTCGATTTTAATGCTCCTCATTGTCTGGGTCTTACTGAAAATTTATGAATTTTTCCGGAGATTCGACTGACATTCTAGTCTCTTGTAGAGAATTCGTATTGACCGACGAAATTTATCCTTAAAAGTGAACTAGTCAGTCTAAATAGAACAATAATCATTGAACTACGGTGATTTTTACATTTATGAAACCAAAAGATAAAATTTTAGAAAGTTCTTTTACTCTTTTTCGTGAGAAAGGATTCCAGGCTACGGGAATTTCCGAGATCTTGGAGAAGGCGGGTGCTTACAAAAAGACTTTGTACGATCATTTTAAATCGAAAGATGAGATCGGATACGAGTATTTGAATTACCTTTCTCTTCAACAAAGAGTTGTTATGCTAAAAGTCTTGGATAAGGCGGTCACTCTGGAAGACTTCATCGAAAAATGGGTGAATTTTATTTTGAGAAACCAAAGAAATTCTTCCAGAAAAGATTGTCCAATCGCTTTATTTTCAGGTGAAGTATCCCATTTAAGTCAATTCGATCCGTACAGAACGGACGCGATCCAGTATGTTCTCGATACAATTGAAATTTGTATCTTACGATTTAGATCAGATTTGAAACAAGACGGACTCAAGTCTTTGAGTCTTGAACTCTATATGCTTTATCTGGGAGGACTCCGCCTTTATTCTCTTACAAAGGACCGTAAAGTAGTGGAGAGAATGAAAGAACAGATGAAACATTGTGCTGGCAAAAAGAATCGATAAGGTAAACTAGCGCATGTTATTTTTTGTTTTTGCCGATCGGTCAAAGTTCGATGCTGAACCCTATATTGATCTGACGAAAAGTTCCGGGTTGGATTCCAATGGGAAGTCGACCGGAGACGTATCTTTTATCAGTTACGTTTTTTGCAGTTATAAATAGAGACCAATTCGCCCCTTCCGGTTTATAACCTGAACTTATGTTCCAAAGCCAATATTCGGGAATAATCCCCCGGGATCCGCTTGGGGTTTCATTTTCCGTATTTTCCAAATCACTGAATTGTTTGCCTACGTATTGGAATTCATTGCGAAGAAAGAATCCTTTCGGATGAGAGAAGGCAAGAGCAATGGCGCCGCTGTCTCTCGATACATACGGAAGCACATTTCCTCTGGTGTCCCTTGAGTAAGTGTTGTTCCCTTCCGTAACGAAAAGAGGTCTTGTATCATAAATTAAATTTCCATTATAATCTGTCGAATAAATTAAGTTAGGTGTAGATTTTGAGCGGGCATCTATTTTGGAATAAATGAATTCCCATTCGAGAGACCAGGATTTTTGTATGGTTTTTCCCATATCCCAACCGAGAGAAAATTCCAATCCCTGGTGAATGGAATATCCCGTGTTAGCAGGTCTTGCTCCTAATTCCGAATTCGCTTCATTCGTGTTTATAATCTGATCTCTAAAAAACATTTTATAGATCGCAGTTTCCAAACGGACAAAGTAAGGAAGTTTGGAACGAATTCCGGTCTCGTAGTTTGTGCTTGTTTCGGGTCTGAGATTGTATTGTCTTCCGTAGGGATCAAAGCCTGATGAAAAAGTAGGCGGCGAAAAAGCTTTGTGAACTCCTCCGAACAGATCCGTTTTTTCGACAAGTTTATGCACAAATCCGATTCCTGGTAACCAGATATTTGTTCTTGCCATTGAACTCTCGTTTGTGTCTATCCAAGAGACCCCCGGATAGACAAATCCTACGGATTGTTCCGACGGAGACGGAGATCTTCTTGTTGTAAATGTTGTTTGTCTTATATCTTCCCGTCGAATCCCCGGAATAAGTCGGAAGTTTTTGTTTATATGGATTCTATCTTGTAAAAAAACGGAGTAAGCTTCTATCTTTCTCAACTGATTGTTCGTTAGATCCTGATTGGCTGATTTATATATAAAATCGACGGCACTTGCTCCCGTAAAATCATCCAATAGATTTCTTCTTGTGATCCATCCTTGGTAATCTTTCGTTTTGCTTAGATAAAGCCGGTTTTGATTTTTTTCTCCGTGCGCACGCGCACCGAAGTCGATTTCATGTAAAATTTCTTTTGTTTTGAAACTGAACTCTCCTCTACCGTCCAATCCGAATATCTGAAAGTCCTGATTCCTCTGGCCGTAAGTTTCGCGCATATAGATCGTGTCTCCCGGTCTTGTTCCCATAAAGGAAGGAGTATAAACTCCGAGTGTATCTCCGGGAGGTGGCAAATAACCGCCGTTTGTTGTATTATCAAATAAGTAATCCTGTCTTCCCCAGTCCCGGCTTGCTTGGTTTCCATAGGTCCGAATCCCTCCTTTGATAAAAGAAAGAGGGGAAGTTTCCCATCCTATGACGGTTGCTATGCGTGAAAGTTTTTTTTCATCGAATACGGCAGGATTGATTTTCGTGTTTTTTTGATACAATCCCTGGGATAGTCCCAGATAGGTTGATTCCGCCTTCTGTTCGTGACTTTGCAATCGAAAAGTAAATGCCGATTCATTGTCCAAGGTATAACGTAGCTTCAAATCAAACTCATTGACTTGAAAGGATTGGTGGTCTCTGTATCCGTCGCCCGATTTTCTAAATACGGTCGTATCGATCCCCAGTTTACCGAATGTCCCACCATATCGAAGTAAGTTGGAAAGATAACCGTTTGCCCCTCCTATGGATTTCCATTGAAACTTCGGTTCTACGGGAGGCTTTCTTGTTACAATATTGATAATTCCGCCGATTGTGCTCGGCCCGAAAAGAATGGAGCCCGAGCCCTTTATAATTTCAACTCTCTCCGCTCTTTCGATGGAAGGAAAATAGTAGGTTTCCGGTTGTCCGTAAGGAGAAAGCGAAACAGGCAACCCGTCTTCCAGGATTAAAGTCTTTCTTGTTTCTTCATTGGACACTCCCCTGAAACCAATATTAGGTGTAAGCCCTGCGGCATCTTGGAATCTGACGGAGGCCCCGGGTACCCTTCGAAGAGTTTCCAAAGGATCGATGGGATTTGTCTCTTCCAGATATTTTTTTGAAATAACAGTCGCAGATCCAGGCACCTTTGCCAAATCTTTTTCTTTGGAACCTATGACTTTGATTCCCGGTTCTTCTTTGATTTGTTTTTCTTTTTCATCGGCATCTTCCGGTTTTTCCGTTTGTGCAAAAACGGAAAAGGACAAGAGATAAGTTAAAATACAAACAGAAATAAAGTAAGTGATGGAATCGGATTTTAGGTTCATGGATAATTATTTTTCAATACAAAGTTAGGAATTTGAAACATAGGAGTGATACTTTCCGCAAGATCGTAGTTCCGATTTACCAGACGCTTCGGAGTTTTGCCATTGACGGATACAAATATGTTCGCATAAATCTGAATGTCTTTCATCTCAGGATGCTTTTTTATATAGTCGGTCTTCAAATAGCGTGCAAACTGTTCGATCATATCAGGCTGATACGACATCATTCTGATTTGGAAATCCGTTAGGTGGTCACCAGGTCGGACTGGAATTTTGTTTTTATCAGTTTGAATCCAAAATTCCGCATAACCAGCCTTTTCCACCACCATGATATTCCAGGAGAAACGAAATCCTTCCTCAGTCCAAAATAGATTTCCCGGGTAAAACCAATGCCTGTTTGCCAGGAACATTTCGAACAAAAACAAAATGCCACATAACAAGATTGCTATTTTTTGAAATAAGCGTGATTTTACTGGAACGATTTTTTGTGACAAACATAGAGCGAGTTTGTTGTCGAAAAGATTTCCTACCTTTTCGTGTGTTTCGGGAGAAAAAAGGACTAGCCCCAAAAGGGGCATCATCCAGGGAAACATACCCAAAGGAAAAAATAAGCCTGTTAAAAGATGAAATACGAGCGCAAATAGATATGTTATGTTTCTGGTATATGGTAAAGATAGAAAGAAAGGGATCGTCAGATCGAATATACAGGCAAGCCAACTAACAAGAATTCCCGTCTCCCGTAAGACGAGAAGCTCTCCGATGAATCTTATATCCTCCGAACGGGACAACCAAATATGAAGAGGCTGGCCTTCCTGCAGCCATTCCGGGTTTAATTTTGCGATTCCTCCGAAAAAATAAGGAATTAGAATTTGAATCCGAAAGATCAAAATCCAAATAAAAGAAATCTTTTTATTTCTTTCGTGTAACGGTGATAGAAGTAACAAAAAACCGAATAGCAAAAACAGATAATAATGATTTAAAAAAATAGTTCTGTCAAAAAAATGAAATGCAAAGAAGAGAGGAAGAAAAAAGAAGAGGGCCCATCTGGTTTTGATCCCGAAACAAATCAGCAAAGAGAGAAATAACAAAATAAAAACATGCAAATAAGGCCATGGATACGGCAACGGATTCAATGCCACCAAATGAGGAAAAAATACCTTAGGCTGTAAGAAATATTTTTCGATCCAACCGTTGAAAAGGTATCGGCTTACTAATACGAATCCTAAAGTACCGTAAATGATTCTGAAATGGATGAGTATGTGCGAAGGAACTTCTTTTAAAATGCAACTAATCACCGTCATTCGATGATACTCCTACGGTAGTTCCCAGTGCGGATGTTACACCTGTAGAAAATTGAATTCGTAATTTTCTAACGGATTCGAATAGATCCCGGAAAACTTTGTTCTGGTTTACGAAAGAAGACTGCAAACCGAAATATACCGAGTTTGATTGCAAACCGTCTATCATTCGGATTGTGTTTTGTAATTCGGTTTCGATTTCCATTCCCAAACCGGAACCTTTGGACTCTAAAATTTTTGAGAAACCCTTGTTTGTATTTCCATTTAGGTCCCCCTGCATGATAAACAGAATCGATTCCAAATTGGAACGAACGGATTCAAGAGATGCTTCAGCATAAGGATTTTCCCTTTGATTCCAGTTTTCCACTCCATGAGAAGAGGCAAGCAAGCCGGAAGGAAGTCCCAGTTTTGTATCGATGATGGAAGTGAGTAAAAAAATGGATTGGTTCATTAACTCGTCTACCACGTCCGCCTGACTTTCGTAAGGGCTTTCCGAATTGCCGGGGGAAAGAAATAGGCGATAAAAGCTGTCAGTCGTTTCCTTCTTCCAGGAATTCGTGAGAAAGTCGGATACGATAGCCATTTTGTCCCCAATCCTGCAAAGATAGGTTCCCCGATTCGGATCGGTTTGAAATTGAGTTAACGAAAAATTTCCATTGATTCCGCTGAAGAGTAAATATTCGACTGCCCCCCAACCCGATTTCTTTACCCCGAAAGGAATGGAGTTGGAACCTATCGCAGATTCTATTTCGGCAGGAGAGATAGGTAGTTTTTGCGTATAACTTTCCAATTGCCCGTAACCATTTAACACGTTTTCTGCGGGACCGAATTTGTAAACTTCCACTTTTTTCACTTGTTGCCAAACAATTCTCCATTGATTGCGGATTTCGCTTAAAGTGTTCGTCGTAGGATTTGTTTTGAAATCGACACATGCTTTTTGAAATGATTTTGTTTCCGTTTGGAGTTTTTGGTAGGAAGGCAGGATTACATTTTCAGCCGTATTCTTCAGAAAATCACTAGTTTTGAATACTGTAGCGAGCGTTAGAAGCGAACCTTGGATATTCGCATCTTCCGTTGCTTTGTTTTGATGTTTTTGGCAACTAAGTAAAATTAAAGCAAATAGAATCGGACTTTTTAATTTCATAAAGATCTCAAAAACTGAATGATATTGGCCCGGTCTTCTTTTGGCATTTGCATGAACTTTTGTTTGGCGGACTCCGCTTCTCCACCATGCCAAAGGATGGCTTCCTGATATCCGCGTGCGCGTCCGTCATGGAGAAAAAATTCGTGTTGGTTCACTTGCTTGATAAGCCCGAGAGCCCAGAGAGGAGGGGTTCTCCATTCCCTTCCGTTGGCAAGAAATTCTCCCCGATTGTCCGCAAGTCCTTCTCCCATATCATGCAATAGTAAATCCGTATAAGGCCGAATGTCCTGATTGGAAATTTCCTTGTTTGCGTGTTCCCCCGTAATTACATAAGGTTTATGGCAATTGGCACAACCGATCTCATGAAAAGAAACTTTTCCCTTTTTGACCGTATCAAGTTTCCATCCTCTCCTTCCCGGAACTCCCACCAAACTAGTGTAAAATGAAACAAACCCAAGCCTGACTTCACTCACTTCCAATTCTGATAAAACGGGACTCGAGGCACAGTCGGTTTGTAATCCGGGGCAGTCATTGGTCGGGAAAAAAGGATTTGTAAGTCCCATATCACCCAGGAATGCTTCTGCATTTTGTTGGCGTAAATTCGGTTGACCTGCTTTCCAGCCGAACCTTCCTATTTTTGAAGATGAGGTAGCTCTGTCCCAAACCAGATTGATTTTTCCACTGACTCCGTCTCCGTTGAAATCATTCGGGTCCGCCCATTCCATCAATTTTGACTCTGGGATCGCTTCTAAGAGACCTAACCCCGGTATGATGGGAGCCGTTCTGGGAGAAAGTTCGAAGCTTGCAGGTGCCGCCACTCCCAAGCCCCCAGTATTCCAAGTGATCGTATAAGTAGGTTTTCTTAAAGAGTAGGTCTCACCGTCCGGAAATATTCCAGCTATCTCCTGGTAGGTGATATGCACCGAGCCTTCTCCGGGAATCGTATTTCCGTTATTGTCTATGATTCCTCTCGGATTTAATTGTGTTCCGAAATTGTCCAACCCCACATTGCCTCCGGTGACAGGATGGATTTCTCCTGTTTTGCCGATTCGAATCAGCATAGTAGTCAGGTTTGTTCCGTCGTCGGGAGGTTTTCCCCTTCCGTCTCTGACATGGCATCCGTTACAAGACGTACTATTGAAAGTAGGACCTAATCCTTGCAATGCTGTACTTCCCACAGGAACCCAATTCAGATTAAAATTTGCATTTCCGTTGTCAAAACGCACCAGACGCTCAATATCATCCACATTGTTTGCAATCAGATCGAATGCGTTTACCGTCGTATCAAACGTAGTAGTATCTCCTCCGGAGTATGCCTCCCTGGGATCATCTTGGTTTGTGTTGGTCAGATAGTATGCAAGTACAGCCCATTCCGTAGTCGGGCTGTTTTTATCTTTCTCTTTGAAAATTTGAGAACAAGCTCCTATGAGGAGACTTGTTAGCATTACTAAGATTAGTTTTTTAAAGTAACTAAACATCGATCCCAGCTATAGATTTAGTCCCGAGTCTTCAATTGTGGTTCCGAATCGTTTTGCAGCGGATTGGATCGTTTTTCCTATCGCCTTTACACTGGTTTGGATGGTGCCGGTAAAGATAGTGTGTTGAGTGGTTCCTACTGCCGAAGCAACAATCACCTGATCAAAACGATAGGAGATTGTTCCATTTGCGCATGTTTGGTTCAATGAAGTGTCTTCATCATGTTCGTTCAGACAAAAAAGTTTGGCATTGCTTATGTTTTTGAGAGTGGCCGTTTTTTCTTCCGAAGTTAAGATGGAACCAAGTCCGATTCCCGGAGAAACGGAAGATCCGCTGTAGGTTCCGGTGAAAATATTTTCAAAACCCGTTGCATCATAATAAAAATCGTTTTTGGTATTATCGCTAAAACAAGAATGTTCTTCTTCTTGTGAACCGGACGCGGCACCTGACATTCTTTCGCCGCCCCATTCCCCGTAAGCGAATTTGGCAATTCCGCGAAGAACAGAGTCTAAAGATTTACCATCTGCATCTTTGATAAACTTATAGTAATAGGAATTGGAGTCGGTGGAAGACCATTGTTTCTTAAGAATTGTCATATGATCCACGAGGAGATCCGTTGCACTTTTTAAATAAGTCTTTCGATTTGCGAAATTTGCACTGGATACAAAATCTGCCAGAGGTCTCTGTCCGGCCGTTACCGCGTTGGATGTTGCATTGTCTTTTCCCCAAAGAGTATATTCGATTGCATGCCAGCCAACTGACACGTGTTTTGCTGATTCGGTCGGTTCGTCAGCAGTAGCTTCTTCTTGTTCGTTTGCGGGTAATAAGGCAGCTTTACTTACGATTCCGTTTGTCACTAAATAATCGTTATAGCTTTCATCCATAGGCCAAGCATTGACCAGCGGCTCTATTTCCTTGCTTTCTCCCGAGATCGTTTCAAAAACAACTTCCTTGTTATCTATCGGGCCATTGGAAAATCGAAATATCTCCGTCTGTAAGTAACTGACTCTTGCCTTTCTCCATTCAGTTCGGAGTTCGTTGAGCCCTGTTTGGGTCGGATTTGCAACAAATGCATTTACCTTGGTTTGGAAGGAGACCGCTGCTGTGTAAGCATCCGAATAATTTTTCTCAGCGATATTTGCATAAGTAATTAAAAAATTTTCCTTTGTAGGCGAGGCACCCCCCGTGAGGGCAAGAAATGCAAGCGCAATTGCATCGTTTTCTTTTTTGTCTTTTTCAAAAGGGTTCAGTCCGTTTAGGCCGAGTTGGTCGCAATTAGAAACTGCCAAGCCTAGCAGTAGAAAAAGGGTAGTAGTAAGTCGTTTCATAGATTTTATCCTGAAATTGAGATTCAGTCTCATGTTTTTTTGGGAACCTTTCCCGTCAAGGTACTAATATTGAGTCTCATTATCGTTTATGATTTGAACGGTATCGAGTGAGAGTTCGGTGGCCGAAAGAAATAAGCTGTTTGCCCGTGAGTGGTTGGTCCGGGCCTTGTTTTAGGAACGGTCTTTTTGCATAATGGTCGATATCACAGATTTTAGAGACATGCCGATTGAAATCGTAAAGAATACTTGCATCGTAGACTTTAAGCTTTCGAAGCCTGCCGATCAAAGACAATAAAGACCTTTCCGATTTCAATGATTGCTCATAATTCAAATATACGGAATATCGAAATAATGATTATTGCCAAACTATACGAGGTATCCGCCTAACGAAAAAATCCGGTTATGGAAATAAACTTATTCCTTTATATCCAGGATCTTTGTGATTCGTTTCCAGGCTTCCAGACGATTGGATTCGAAAGCCTTGAGTTGGGTTTGGTCGGAAGTTGCAATATAACTTAGAATTGCTTGCCCTTGCAGGATAAGATACCCGTAAGTGGATTCGATTTCTTTCAGAAACTTTTTATCGTCAGCCGACAGATTTCCTTCCTTGATGAGCGTGGAAATCTGGTCTTTGCAGATCTTAGATAAATTCACATACGAAGTCATGATATTTTCCGTAGTCTCTTTATCGTATGCTTGCGAAACAAAACCATCGGATAAAGTTCCTATCGACATATAAGTCAAATAAAGTCCTTGTGCCGATAAGGTTCCAATGGATTCCAATAGGATTCCGTGATTTCCTGCGCCTGTTTCTTGTTTGGCGAATTGTTTTTCCTTTTTAGCATCCGCATACGTCGAAAACGAAATGCAGAGTAGGCCGACAAGGCCGAGTAGAAGTAGCCGATTTTTTGTTTTCTGAACGGATGGATTCATTTTTAACCTCAAATTCCCAAGAGCTCGCTGATTTTTGTCCAAGCACTTGTCCTTGCTTTTTCAAATTCTTGAATATAGTCTTTGTTTCCCGTATTTACGTAAAGTACATACGATTCTGCCTGCTTTTTCATATAACCTAATGCTTCGTATGCGCCGGCAAGAAAGGTGGAATATTCCAGTCCTATGGTTGTATCTTTTTTGGATGCCTCAATTGATTTTCTGGATTCATCGATCAAGGTAAGGGTATAATTTAAAATTCCGAGTGAAATCCCGTGTTCCTGTTTCTCGTAAATATGTAATTCTGCGACGGAACCTATGGAAACAAAAGTGGAATAGAGCAGATTTCCCGTTATAGACTGAATTGTGGCCAAATGCATGGGGTCGATCTTTCCCCGGGAGCAAAGACCGGAAAAGCACATTCGATGAAAAAAATGATCTTTTTTTCAAAATAAATTTCCAAAAATCTTGACACTGGTTCAAAAACGCACAAAAATGATGCAATTGGCGTAATTGTGTTAAATATGTATAAAAAAGAGGGAAAAAATGAAAAAATCAATCATCTTAGGGCTATTTTTAGCCTTAATTTCGTCCATGCCGGTCTGGTCTCAAACTCAGGCACAAATGTTTCAAAAAGTAGGGGTCGTAGGTGACTCTTTAAGCCACGGATTCTTCGGTGTTACCGTAGAAAAAAAGACCCAGGATTGGGCTTATCCGGTACTAGTTTCCAAACAAGCGGGGGCTTCCGTTTCCTACAATGAACTAGCCGGTCCTTATGTGAACCTAGAGGACGTTTTGAAATGGGATTGCGGTGTGTTTTGTATCGCAAGTTCCATCATCGGTGGAAATGGAAAAACCGTTTCTCTTCCGACTCACGCAGGTATTACCGGAGCGGAGTATACTACTCTTCTCAAAACTTCCGGTAAATGCGAAGACATCACTGCCACCAAACAAGAAAAAGAATGGTACTGGCAAACTTGGTATTGGTACACTTACCGTTGGGTGACTGTTGCCGATTGCCAGGATCCGGACAAATTCCACCAATACGGACTACGTGATGCGGGAACTCAAACGCAAATCATGGAGAAAGTGAAGCCTACCTTCCTATTCGGAACCGCTGCCGCAAATCACGTGTTATGTACTGCACTTCATACATCTACGGATTGTTTGGATGAAGCCCGTTACAAAAGAGATATTCGCGCTTTCTTTGCAAAAATGTCTGCAATGGGTTCGTTGAAAGGCGGAGTTCTATTTACTATTCCTAACGTAACTGCAATTGCATTCCTCGAAAAATACACTGACCCGCAAGGCAGAGCGAATTACAGCGGACTCAAGGCTTTCTTCAGAGGTTCCGTTTCCGATCCGAACCAAGTATTGGATGCGACTGAAGTGGCAAAGATTTCCACTTTCCTTACAATGCTCAATAATGAAATCAAAGCACAAGGGGCAACTATGCGTTTCGCAGTGGCTGACCTGAAAGTGATCTTTGACGATATGAAAGAAAACGGTCGTCCGTTGGCAAGTTCCTCCGGTTGGTCTCCGGGAAACGCTAGAGCTGCTTGGCCGCTTCCTAACCAACCAGGCGTATTCGGATTGGATGGAGTTCACCCGAACATGTTCGGTCACTCGGTGTTTGCAAATGAGCTCATCAAAGCGATTAACTCCCGTTATGGATTTGCGATTCCTCAAGTGAGCGAATACACTGCTTGGTACTATGACAGTTTGAATCGTAACCCTGTTGATCTTAAGAAATTCCTAACTGAAAACATTTTCGGTCAGGCGATTTCCTGGGTTGTATCCATCTTCGCATAAGAGGGAATTATGAAAAAGCGGTATAAACTGATTTTGGGAGGGTTTGGACTTATGGTCCTTGCCCTTGCCTTATCTTTGGTATTTTTAAATGACGGAGATTCGAACAGTTCCAAAAAGAATTTGGGAATGGATGAATCGGATCCATCTTTTGAAACTTCCGCAAAACATCTATTTGATGATCCTGAGTTTGCGGATGCTCCTTACCCGGAGGATGACGAACTCAGTCAGGCAGAAAAACTTTGGCCTTTCGCTTTGGAGAAAAAACCGGACAGAAAGGAAAAAGTAAAAGAAGAGTGGAGGGATTTTGCGGCGAAATACCCTAAAAATTTCTATATCCCGAAAGAAATCCGCCCTCCCAGAACGGAAGCAGAAGAACAACAAGCACAGGAATTGTTGGAAGACTTCACCGCAATGGATGCTAGTTTTGCCAGTTTCATTTCTAAGAACAAATGGTCGGAACCAGGTAACAATCCTCCTTCTGCCGGACCGGAAAGACCCGCTCCCGCAAAACAGAGAGCTTACTTTGACTATAAAATCTACGAATTGGAATCACGTATTCAAATGATTGAATATTGGATGGAAAACCAAGCATCTGCAACGGAAAAAGTGAACGCCGATAAAGACTTGAAAGTGTGGAGAAAAGAACTTTCTTCCCTGCAAGAAGTTAGAAGCCAAGTTCCTCAAACATAAAAAATAGTCCCTCGGGCCCGAAGATTCACTTCGGGCTTTTTGTTTCTTACCACTTCCTGGAAATCATTTCATCGCTCAAAACTTGACAAATTTAGGCTTATTATAATTTATTGATACTGAGACTTAAACTCAGTATCATATTAGTCCGAGAGGTGAATTAATGGGAAAAATCAATCGATTCTCAGTCCTGACCGTCTTTCTTTTGGGAATCTGTTCTTTATCGTTTTGTAAAGAAGATCCATCAGGAATCAATTTTGGAATCTTAGGGATTTTATCCGGGGGAGAGACGTCGTTTGGAGTCACCGGGGTTCTTAAGGATTCTTCCGGCAATCCTCTCTCGGGAGCATCTCTGTCTTTTGCAGAAGGAAATACTTCCGTGCGCAGTGTTTCTGCTAAAGCCGATGCCACGACAGATGAGAGTGGTATTTGGAAATTGGACTTGCAGGAAGGTACATTTCATTTGTATGTCCTTTCCAAGGAAGGAGCCTCCCTAGGTAGTTTTAAAATTGCAACTTCGGCGGGTACAACTCCTGTTATATTCAATGTATCCGTCGCTACTCCCGGTTCCTTTGAAGTTTCTATCATAACAAGTACGGAAGCAAATAATGCAAACGGAGGATCCAGTTTTTCAATTCTTTCTCCCTTGGCCGGAAAACAACTGTTTGTTTATCAGGTTGATCTGTCTATTTCTTCCAAAGAAAAAGGTCTTTATCAGATTTATTTGAATAACTCCAAAAAATTAACTCTAAGTTCGGCTTCTGCAGATCTTGCCACTTTATCCGGCTCCATCAAACCTGTCATCGGGCAAAATACCCTTAGGGTAAGTTTTATCGGTCAAACGGGAACTTATGTTACCAAATCAATTTCCTTTTATTTTGGAAATCGCACTACGGGCGGGGGGTCTCATTCAGGGTTTGTAAAAAACGGATCATTGTACACTTGGGGACGAAATAACAAAGGTCAGTTGGGGCAAGGTATTTCTACCGGCGACAATTCCAATTCGACGATTACAAAATTATCTACGATCGGTGATGTCGCTTCCATTTCTTTCAACCAAAACAATTCCCTTGCCATCAAAACAGACGGCACTGTTTGGGCCTGGGGGGCAAATGCGCAAGGTCAATTGGGACAGGGAGATAATCTCGAATTGGAAACATCCGCTTCCGCGGCGGGTCCAAGACATCCTCCTCGTGTAGTTCCCGGAATTTCAAATGCAGTGATGGGATCATTCGGGTTCAATCATGCAGTTGTTTTGAAATCGGACGGATCGGTCGTTGCTTTTGGACAAAATAACGTAGGTCAGTTGGGAAACGGTGCCACAGGATTAACTTCTGCCAGTTATTCGGCAAGTCCCGTGGATGTAATCGGATTGCCAAGCGACGTGATCCAGGTGATTGCGGGTTCCCAGCACTCTGCTGCTCTAACAGCCACAGGTGACGTTTATGTTTGGGGTAGAAATCAGTATGGAAATTTAGGAGACGGAGTGATCGGGACCTCTACGGCAGTTACTTCCACTCCTAAAAAAGTCGCGACTCTGGGCGGAATCAAACATATTGCAAACGGTAGAGACCATTTGCTTGCTTTGAAGTCCGATGGAAATGTTTATTCCTGGGGATTGGGGGCAAGCGGACAATTGGGACTGGGTGGTTCCGGGTCACCAGCTGATGTAGCTACTCCTTCACTCGTCGGAAATATTTCCAGTGTAACATCTGTTTGGGCAAATGGAACTCAAAGTTTTGCCATACTTTCCGACGGAACTGTGAAAGGATGGGGTGCCAATTCCACCACCGCCAACTTGGGAATCGGAAACACAACCACTGCCAAGGTTTACGAACCTTCGGATGCAGTGATCGGAATTAGAAATATAGTTTCTTTCGGTTGCGGAGCAACCCATAATTTTTCCATGTTAAGCGACGGATCACTGTACGGATGGGGGTGGAATTTCAAAGGCTCTTTGGGACGGCCTGATTTGCAAGAATCCTGGGGAGCCGCAACGCCGGTTCTTGTTACTCTTCCCGATTGAAAAGTTTGATTGAATGTATATTTATCCTCTTTTAAAGAACGTATGTCGGCTGTACGTTCTTTGTTTTTTTTTGCACTGTTCCGATCCACGAATTTCCCTTTGTAAGGGAGGAGGAGTTTGTTCCGTCTTACCGGGATTAAATGAAAATTCCTCCGGATCTTCCGATTCTACAATAGAACGTTTGTTAGATACGGTTCCTTGGGAATATGAAGACGGAGAAGAGTTATCCGCCGGTAAAACCATGACGAGCATGGAACTTGGCGAGAGAGCTTTTTTACAATTCGGTCCTAATTCCAAACTTTCAGTAATATCCGAATTTACTATCGGTCAGTCAGTATTTGATGTTCCCTGGACCCCGGGTGTTTCCGCAAGCCTTCCGGATAGAGACGGACTGGGTCCTATTTTTCACAGGGATTCCTGTTTGGGGTGCCACGAAAAGAACGGAAGGACCTTTGATCCTGACGGAACCAGGTTGATTTCCAGCTTGGTTCGGTTAGGCGTTGGGAGCGGGGGAAATAATGCTGAAGCGAATTACGGAAACCAGTTGCAACCGAACGGAGTCGGTGGAGTTTCTGCAGAAGGAAATGTGATCCTTGGATACGATACGATTGTCGGAAATTTCGGAGACGGTACAGGTTATACCCTTCGGTCGCCTAAGATTGTTTTTTCGGGTTTGAATTACGGAGGACTTGCCTCTGATCTTAAAACATCAGTTAGGATGACACAGCAGGTGATCGGTCTTGGACTTTTGGAATCCGTTTCGGAGGATACCATTTTGGGTTTTGCGGATCCTAATGATAAAGATAAAAACGGAATTTCGGGAAGACCGAATTATATCAAGGACCTTTCCGGTTCCGGCAAAAGTCTGGGTAGGTTCGGCTGGAAGGCAAATGCTCCCAGTTTAAAAAGACAAAATTCCGCTGCATTTCTAGGAGACTTGGGAATTACAAACCCCATGTTCCCCAGTCAAAATTGTACATCGACCCAAACTCAATGCAATTCTGCAACAAACGGAGGTTCACTGGAAGTGTCCGAAGCAAAAGTCGTTGCAATCACCAAATATATGCAGTTAGTTGCCGTTCCTATACGCAGAAAGGCTTATTATGGAAATATTCTGGAAGGAAAAAGGATGTTTCATTGGGCGGGTTGCGCCAATTGTCATGTTCCGAAAATGAAGACTGCTCCTACGGCTTCTTTTCAACAACTTGCTTCTCAAACCATTCGCCCATTTACGGATCTTTTATTGCATGATATGGGAGAAGGGCTTGCCGATGGAAAAGAAGACGGAGAAGCGAACGGAAATGAATGGAGGACTGCTCCTCTCTGGGGGATAGGATTATTGGAAACCGTTCACGGGGAAGCAAGATACTTGCATGATGGAAGGGCAAGAACCTTGATGGAAGCTATTTTATGGCATGGAGGTGAGGCGGAAAAAAGCAAAAATTTCGTGAAGAACTTAAATCAGGATTTAAGAGATTATCTGATCGAATATCTGGAGAGTTTATAATCAGTCGGATTTTGATATTGAGGTTTACACTTTTTCTCAAATTGATAAATATATACAGAAAATTATGCACCTATCCAAATACTGTTTTATCATCATTTTTTTTCTAAGTACATTCGTTTTTCAATGCGGAGAAAAAGACCAAGTCCAACCAAAACCTGTAGTAGAGGATGAAGTGGAAGAAGAAATACCAACGGCAAAATTACTGCAAGATTTGGATTCCGATGACGTATTTTTACGCTCTCAAGCTACGATTCAATTGGGCAGCAGACAGATTAAAGAAAGCATTCCCAAACTGAAAAAACTTCTCATCGACAAAGAGCCTGGTGTTCGGGCCGGGGCCGCGATTGCTTTGGGTGATCTTCAGGAAAGATCGGCTACACAAGCGATTGTTAGGTTGCTTGAATCCGATAAAGAAAACCCGAAAGACGTGTATCTGGATGCATTGGGAAGATTGAAAGATCCTTCCGCGGGAAAACAAATCATTTTTCTTTTGGATTCGGAAGATCCTACTCTTAGATTGCAAACGATAGAAGCTTTGGTTCTCATAGATGCAAAAGACCAAGGAGCTTCCATCTTAAAGATGGCCTTAAAAAATAAGAACAGGGAAAAAGACAAAACTTACGCCATGGCTCTCGGTAAATTAGGCCACAAGGAATCGGAAGATTATCTTTTGGACCTGACCAAAACATTGGACGGATCCACCACGCTTGCTGCCGCCTATTTGGCGTTAGGTAGAATCGGTGCGAAAAAAGCGGTGCCTACTCTTGCAAAGGCGTTGGATCTTTCCTTTTCCAAGGGAAAAGAAAACGCGTCCGTTTCTCTCGTTCAAATCGGAGATCCGAAGACGATTGATTTGGTTTTTCCACTTCTTGAATCCAAAACGGAAGAAACGCAAATGTATGTAACGGATGTTTTGTCAGGTATTCCTTCGTTGGAAGCGGGAAAACGTGCTCTGGCATTATTGAATTCTGATAAAAAATCAACCTGGGGCAATGCTGCGAAAATCGCAGGCCGCCAAAAATACGCCCCCGCTCGGGAAAAATTGGAAAGTCTGCTTGTTCTTGATTCAACGCCTAATAGGGATTCGTTTGCGGAAGCTTTGGGTTGGATTGGAGACAAGGCATCTATCCCTGTACTTCGTAAGGTTTTACTGTCCGGTGCGAAAGAAGGTCCTTACGGATCCGCATGGGCACTTGGTGTGATGGGTGCGAGAGAAGCAGTAGGGGATCTGATCACCGCAACAAACAGTTCGGATGGGAAACTGGTATCTTATGCTTTGGAAGCGCTCGGTTCAATCCGCGATGAGAGCGCCTTACCTACATTAATTAGACTCCTCAAAAACAGACCGCAGATGGCTCCGCAAGTATTATCTGCCGTATCACAACTCCAAAGCCGGGAAGCGAGACAGGTCATTGAAGATGCTACAAACTCAAATGACCCGAATGTTTATCGTCCGGCAATGGAAGAATTGGCCAGACGAAAGGACAAACTCTCCCTTCCTGTTCTGTTTGAACATGTGAACGGATCCGAAGCGGAAAAAAGAAAGCTCTCTTATTATGCTTTAGCAGCCATTACAGGAGAGCATTTCAGAACGAAAAAGGAATGGAATGATTGGAGAACCAAAACTAAGAACTGATCGAATCCAAAAGCTTTTTGATATTGGGGATTCCATACTGTTGTCTGGGGATCATTGATTGGATTAAATAGCCGTTTTGAAAGGCAAATAATCCATGAGCGATCCTCGGAGAACCTTTGACACCAACACCGAAAAATTCCTTAAAACTATTTATATCCGTTGTGTCTGCAAATTTCAAACTGAAACCTTTTGCTTTCAGAAACGGATGTAGATTTTTTACCTCTTCCCAATGATCGGCACAGTCACAAGCGATATGGACGATTTTTGCATTTATCTTTCTTATCGCTAATTCCTGCTCCAGGTTTAAAATTTGCGCTGAACATTCATTAGATTTTATTTTTGGCAAAGTGGATACTATGACGAGACCGGCTTTCAGTTGATCGGGCGTGAAAGGTATTTTTGTATTATAGGCTGCTGGCAAACGGAAATTCTTTTTTATCCATTCTCCTTGTTTGGGTTGTTTGCCCAAAAGTTCGATCGGTTTGTCTCCTAAAAAAACTTTCATTAGGCGACCTCGGCTTCGTTCGATCCGTCGGACAGGATTTCATCCCAATCGGGAAAAGGATATTCCAGACTTTTCCAATACTCCGGTCCTAGTTTCATTTCCGCAAGGTCTATCGCTGCCCACCAGTACCCTTCCGGATGTTGTTCTCCTCTCAGTTCCTTTAGCCAAAGAGGAGATTCTGTCGCCTTGTCAAAGTTAAATTTCTTTGTGTCCAGTAATTTCTCCAATGAGACTTTACTGAAATCGGTAGGAATTGCTTCCGCATCCGCATTCAGACTTTTTAAAATAGATAAAAATTTTGTTTGTTCTGCCGGTTTTAATATAGACCATTTGTTTGCGATGACTGCTACTTTTTTACCTTCCCGGTTGTGAAGGATGTGGTTTAAAAGAGTGGTTTTACCCGCTCCTAAAAAACCGGAGAGAACAGTGACTGGTATTTTTTTCATGACTGATTCCTGTGTGTGCAATTATGTTGCAAATGCAATTAGATTGCACTATTGGATTTTCGGAATATCTGTCAAACAAAAAAATGCAACATAGTTGCGTTTGTTATCTTGAACCAAAAGTATCTACGAATAGGCTAAATTGGTTTGTCAGAATCATCTTCGGAAGGGGTAATTGACTAGATGGACAATTACTCCCTTCAGCCCGCAAAAACGATCAATTCCATTCGAATTTTCTTATTTATTAATTTTACTTTAGGTATTATCGGAACCTATTCTACTCTCGATCGCACTCAATCAACCATCATGATTATCGGCGCGGCCATTTATGGGATCAGCTCCGGGATTCAGGCTTTTTTATTTAAAAAAGGTTTGGATCCTAAACCATTTTATTTTGTGTTATGCGACGTATTTGTCACAGGAATGAATACCATCCTTCAGGCAAATATCAATGAGGATATTGCTGCAGGTTCTATCAAACTTGGGATCAATTATACGATCAGTTTTTTTTTGATACTTTATTCGGGGTTCCTTTTTTCCTGGCGCCAAACAGTCGTTGTAGGTGCTTTGCTCTCGATCATAAATCTGGTTACTTTGTATGTTGCTTATTTAAGCGGAGTGGAATTTATCGATAGTACAGATCCTCATAAATTTCCTTTTGCTTTGTCAACTTCCATTGAAGTAGTAAAACTTACATTTTTACTTATGGCAACATTTGCGACAGGCAAGATGGTAAGTCTGCTTGTCAAAACCAGGGACGAAGCTATGGAAGGAAAACGTATTGCCGATGAGCATGCGTTAATTGTAGATAAACAAAAGGGAAATATGCAGGAAACGGCTGTAAAACTCAACGAATCCGTCTCAGCTTTGAAAATCTTTACGGAAGATTTGAATTCCCAGATCCAAACGCAAGCCACATCCATCGAAGAGATCAGTGCTTCTCTCACTCAGATTTCCCAAGCGACGGAAAGTTCCGCATATTTTGTACGGGATCAATATCAAAAAATTGAAAAACTGAATGAAGAAAGTTACAATTTGGAAAAATTGGTGAGTGAAATCCGTTTGGAAATCACGGAGATTTCCAAACAAATCAATCAATCAACTAACTTCAGTAATGAGGTTTCGACTTCTATGTCATCATTGAATTCCGCTTTGGATGAAGTAAAACAGTCTTTTATGAAAGTGGAAGAAGTAAATCAAATCATGAAAGAAATTGCCGATCGAACAAATCTGCTTTCTCTGAATGCTTCCATTGAAGCCGCACGCGCAGGAGAACATGGAAGGGGATTTGCCGTGGTCGCGCAGGAAGTGGGAAAATTGGCGGACAATTCCGCTACGAATGCAAGTATCATCTCCAAAACGATTCAAAAATCAAGATCAGATTTGGAAAACGGAAACAAGTCAGCGAGTATTGCTTCGGAGATGGCGACTAACCAGGAAAAGGAGCTTATTGCGATTGAAACCAGCGTTAAAGTATTTCACGAAAAAATCGAAGAGATGCAAAATATCAACGCGAGGGTTGTTTCTTCGCAAAGAGAATTGAAAGATCTTTCTTCTCAGTTGGAGACTATTGCAACGGAACAAAGTATTGGAAATAAAGAAGTCACTCGCGCTGCGCAGAGCATTGAAGATGCAGTGCAAGTGGTTGCGGAAAATACAAGACTTCTCCAAGACCAAATCGGAGAGATTGCGAAGCAGGCGGAAAAAATCAGGTAAAGAATTAGTTAGTGAACAGTCGTTTTCTCAGTTATTTTACTACTTCGCCCCGGTGCCGGTTCTTGGTCCGGAAAATCCTTAAGAAAAATATTTGTGGTTCTCGGGCTATCCCTTATAATTGATCTGGAACTACTTCTAGTTCGGAGATCCCTACATGATATCAAATAATTATTTTTCTGATAATGAAGATTTAAAAGATCATTTCGATTCCCTCACCGATTGGAAGGAAATCGTGGATTCATATGAAGAAAATTTTACAGACTACGCACTTTATCAAAAAACAAGCCAAGAAGAACTCGCTTATGCTCCCGGAAATTATGAAGACGCGATTGAATTTTATCGTTCTACTTTAGAAGCAGGCGGAGATATCGCAGGTAAAGATGTCTCTCAAGTCGCCAAACAAATGGATGAAGTGGGACTCAAATACAAAGACGGAAAGGTTACCTTTCCCAAAGAAATGATCGATGTGATTAATAAAATCAAATCGGCAGGTCTACTTCCTTACGGGATTCACCGTCATTACGGTGGGATAGGGCTTCCTTCCGTCGTACAATCCATGTTATCCGAATCAGTTTCCCGCGCAGACGGCGGACTTGCGATTACACTCGGTTGCATGAACCTTGCGGAAACTGTAGAAAGATTCGGAACGGAAGAGATGATCCATGAATTCGTTCCCAAGATGGCTGCAGGAGAACTTTGCGGTGCCATGGCATTGACTGAACCGAACTACGGATCCGACCTTCCCAATTTACAAACCAAAGCGGTGAAAGGAGAAGACGGTGTTTGGAAAATCACAGGAACCAAACGATTCATCACTCATGCTTGCGGTTTTGATACTATGCCTTCCATCATTTTGACTTTAGCAAGAACGGGATCTACGACCAGCGGTGCCCGCGGTCTTTCTTTCTTTTTGGTTCATTCCAAAGATATCTTCGTAGCATCCATTGAAAAGAAAATGGGACTTCATTGTTCTCCTACCTGCGAAGTTGTTTTTGAAAACAGCCCTGGGATTTTGATCGGGGACGAAGGCAAAGGTCTTGTTAAGTATTCCATGGCAATGATGAATCAGGCGCGTTTGAATATTGCAGCACAAGCAATGGGAATTGCAACCGCAGCGTATTTTGAAGGCCGTAAGTATGCCACCGAACGGGTGCAATTCGGTAAGACCATCGATCAAATCCCTGCTGTGAAAAAAATGTTGGATCGTATGGAAAGAGAAATTGCTGGAATGCGTTGTATTTTATACGAAGCAAGCCGCTCTGTTGACCTTTATCGTTGGAAAGAAGAACGAGGTCGTATGAATGGAATTCCTGAAAAGGAAATCCGCAAAGACGAAACCTTCAAACGATGGGAAAAATTGGCATCTCTACTTACCCCTCTTTCCAAATATTATATCACTGAACTCGCCAACGTAGTTGCTTCCGATGCTTTGCAAATTCACGGCGGTTCCGGTTATACGGAAGATTATGATGTTGCAAGAATCTATCGTGATGTTCGAATTACAAATATCTACGAAGGTACGACTCAATTGCAAGTGGTTGCCTGCATAGGAAGTATTGTTGCGGGTATGACAGAAACTGGTATCTTCAGGGAATACATCAAAGACGAAATGTCCAAATTCAAAGTTTCCGACGAATTGAAAGAACTTTGGAGTCAGTTGGAAACAATCGTAAGTGAATTTGCCGAGATCGGAACAGGAACTCTCAGAGAAGAGCTTGCTTTCGAAGTTGTTGAATCCGCAGCTCGCCTTTTGGTCAGTCTCTTATTGGAAAGAAGCGTTCCTCGCGCGAAAGTGGAAAGAAGAGCTTCCCGTAAGGCGCTCGCTCAGGATTATGTATTGGATAGTTCTGCGATTCTTCTCTCCAATCTAACAAAGATTAAAGGTAAGAAAAAGAGTCTCGCTGCAGTTTGATCTGATACGAATAAACCGCCAAACCCGATTCGTTTGGCGGTTTATATTGATTTGCAATCATCCTCCATTTTCAATATCTAAAAATCCATGGCAAATTCAAACCGCCAAATCCTTCCCTGTTACGCCTGTTTTGTGGAGAACCAGGGGGGATCTCATTCTGGTTTATCCGCCAATTCGGAAGAAAAAAGACTACTTTCTCCTTTTCGTTGGAAGGGAAATGATTTTCCACCGCTACTAGACGACAAAAATCCTCCTCACCTGGAAGAATTGAAAAAACTGAACATACCTTATGTTTTCGATATCCACTCCCATTTTTTTCCGGAGATCGTGTTGAAGTTGATCTGGAAGTGGTTTGATAAGGTGAATTGGGAGATTGCTTACCGATATAGCGAGGAAGAAAGAGTAAAGAGACTCCATTTAAACGAAATTAGGCGATTTACGACTTTGAATTATGCTCATAAACCGGGCATGGCGGAGTGGTTGAATGAGTGGACACATTCAAATTATCGGAATTGGGAGGGAGCTATTCCTTTCGGAACTTTTTATCCGGAGGAAGGTGTTGATCGTTATGTAAAACGCGCAGTGGAAGAATACGGTTTCAAAGGCTTTAAACTTCATTGTGAAGTTTCCAAACTCGACTTGAGCCGGAAGGAACTTGCAGAAGTATTTTCCTATTTGGAAAAACTTTCCATACCTCTTGTCATCCATACCGGAAATGCTCCCATGCCAGGAGAATTTACAGGTATCAAATATTTTTTACCTTTCATTCAAAGGTATCCCGACCTAAAAGTGATAGTTGCCCATATGGGAGCTAGAGAAATTTTCGACTACTCGGAGTTAATCGATACTTATCCCAATTTGTATTTGGATACCACGATGGTGTTTGTTGATTTTCTTGCCACGGGGGAAGACGCTGATGATTCGATTCCTCTTCTTGAAAAATACCAGGATAGGATTTTTTTCGGATCTGATTTTCCCAATATTCCTTACAATCTTTCTCATCCCATTATGAGAATCTTGGAAACGAATATCAGCGATGAAGCGAAAAGAAAAATTCTTTGGAAGAACGGTGAAAATCTGTTTCATTCGGATTTGGTAAAAACGTTGTGACTAAAGGAAGTGCAGAATGTTCGTAAACGGGAAGGCCTGGACTGCTTCGGATGCATTCATTGCCTTTGAGTTGGCAGGGACCTTTTTTTCCATTGCAATAGGTTTGGGTTTTTTCTTTCAGTCCCATCTCCGTAAAAACAGTTTGCCAGCGTTATTATTTTGTTTGGTGGCGTTGCCTCAATTGAGTGTTTCGATGGAATTGCTCGGATTTTACGAACGTTTTCCCGGTACGGGCTTATTGCTTCCTCCTTTCTATATTTTTCTCGGACCATTGACTTATGCTTATTTTCACCAGATACTCGGTCAGGAGTTCCTTTGGAAAAAGAGTCACCTTTATCATATACTTCCTTTCGGACTTGCTTATGCAGTATTAGTTCCCGTTTACGGGCAACCCCATGATTTTTCCCATATACATGTTTGGTTGGACATTGTGCTTGTATTGATCATGCTTTATGTATTGGTATTTCTTTTTCTAACATTACTTGATTTATGGGTTTTGTTGAAAACAAGCATATTGCCGTTTCCCGGTATTTATCGCCTAACTATGTTGTATGTTTTTGTGGCCATTGTTGATGTGGGATTTCTGATTTGGTATCAGCTTGAAAAGTCGGAAGTGGGGATGGTTCTTTCTTTCGGGTTACTTACCGTTCTTTCCGTTTTTATTTTTTGGGGAATGCAGTTATATCCGGATTATCTGGAAATAATGCGAAAAGAGGCAGCTAGGGGGCGTTATGCGAAATCGAGATTAACGGGGATCGACTCTGCCGATATAATCAACAGAATCCGCGAATTGATGGATATGGAACATCTTTATGCGGATGAGGATTTGAGTTTGGGAAGGATGGCGGAATCTCTCGATATCCATCCCCATCAGCTTTCCGAAATTTTAAACAACCACTTAAGCTTGAGTTTCAATAACTTTATAAACAGACATCGAATCACCGCAGCTTGTCGGCTTCTTACGGAAGAACCGAATCGGCCCATACTTTCCATTTTAGGTGCCGTAGGATTTAATTCAAAATCTTCCTTTCATTCCGAATTTCTTAAGATAACCGGAACCACACCTACTGCCTATCGCAAAAAAGCAATAAGTCCTGACGTATAATTCCATACTTCTTTCCGTATGAAACAGGACGACAGAAGTCCCGCAGTCGGTCATACTTTTACATAAGTTTTAACTTACGGAGAAGTTATGTTATTCGAATCCCATCTTGGATCACGAAGGTTACCGGTTTTCCCGTTTGCCTTGATTTCATTTTTATTTGCCTTTGGTTGTGCGCAACTGCAAGGCTTCAACAAAGTTGATATTATGGACGTTTCGGTCTTAAGTCAAAAATCATACAAGGTAAACCATGATCCTTCCAAACACACAGTAGTCATTTTGGCTGATTCCGAAGGAACGGAGATAACGGACTTACTTGTCCCGTTTTCACTATTAAAACAATCAGGCTTCAATGTTTATATACTTTCGAACAAAAGATCACCTGTAATTCTTTGGAAAGGATTGGTAGTGTTGCCTCATTTTTTGGTAACTGAATTTCCTTATGAATACGATGCGGTCGTTGTTCCTTATCTGACTCATACGGAAGATCCGGCTCTTATCTCTTTTCTTTCGAAAACGGATAAGAAGATTCTTTCTGTTTGTGAAGGCGCACGACTCATCGGAAATACCGGAAAATTTAACGGTCGTAATATGACAACTCATGCTACTTCGATATTCGAACTGGAAGCAAAGTATCCTTGGATCAAATGGCAAAGAGGTAAAAAATATGAAACGGACGGCAATCTGACGAGCACCGCCGGGGTCGCTTCCAGTATTGAAGGATCGCTTTTTCTCATTCGGGAACTTGCCGGTGAAACTGCTTTGCAAAATACAATGAAAAATATCAATTACCCTTTTGCGACTCTCAGAAGGGATTATCCCGGTGAACCAGTTTCTTTTTCGGACAAATTTACCATCGCGAAGAAAGTTCTCTTCGACGACGATCCTAAGATCGCAATTGAGATTTATCAGGGTATCGATGAAATGAATTTAGCGCTCACGTTAGATGCTTGGGCGCGCACTTTCCCTTTGAAGATTGAAGCGGTAGCAAAAGGATTTGTGAAATCTAAAAATGGATTATTGCTATCGGGAGCACAGAATTATCTGGATCATGATTTACGGATTTGTCCGGGCCAATGCGATGAGAAAGCATTTTCAAAAAGAACGTTGCATGTTTCCGATAAAAAGGCTTTTTCATTGGATGCAAATCTGGAATTGATAAAAAAAGAATACGGCGAACGGTTTTCAAAAACAGTACGCCGTATGATTGATTACTAATGAAAAATTCCCATAAACAACGAACAAACGTTATTCGATTAAAGTTTTCATGTGGCAATTCCCAATTTGAAATTGGCAGTGAAGCCTGCAGTCGTAGTACCGCTTAGACAAGCGAGTTCCAAACTTAAATCGGTGCTGGAATTTCCGAAAATATTGTCTTTCGTATTTGTAACTGAGTTTTGCCCGTGAGTGGAATAACCGGAGGAACTGTTTACCGTTGTATTTGTACTTTCAGGGAAAGCGATTTGAGAAGTTGCAATTAAAGTAGATCCCGAATAAACCTGAACATGGATATGCGTTGCTCTGGAAGTATACCATCCCGGATAAATGGTTACGAATTTTACATTTCCGGAACTATCCGTAGTTTGAATCCCTCTTAAAAAAGTAAGAGAGGAATAATCTTTTGTACCTAAAATTCCCGGTTGCCCTGAATATTGAGAGTAATAACCGGATTGATCACAATGCCAAATATAAACGTTCAATCCTTCTATCGGACTACAGCTATTGTTTGTATTTAAAACAGAGATTGTCAAATCCAGTTGAATGCCTGTTCTATCTTCTCTTATGTCGGAACGAATGTAAGGACTGGAAGAGGACTTAAACGGATAGGGGCCGGTCGTTTCTTCCGGCACTTTTGCACAATTAGTTGAACAACTGGCGCTCGTACCTTCCGTAATCGTAGCTGAAGATCTGAGTAAAGCCAAAGCCCAATCGTTGTTATTGTCGGAGCTTGATTTAGAGCAATATAAGGTGGCAAAGCCTGCGGTGAGCGAGCTTGTTAACAGACCTTTCTTTAAAAAATCTTTTCGGTTCATTTCTTAATTTTTCCTTAAGTATAAGAATAAAGTATTATACCATTAACCTTGGAGATTGGAAAAGGTTCCTAAAAAACTTCCGAACAGTAAAAAATATTTCTTTGTTTTGATTCTCACCGGCCAACTTTGTTTATATGAGATTTTCTATAGTTATGCGGTATTTATTTCAGATTAATGATTTTAAGCTTATCTTCACCATTTTTTTTATTTTATCAATTTCCGTTTTAGTCTGAATCGTAACACGAAGCCCGTTCAATAGATTCATAAGAGATAGAGAGATTAACTCGGAATCCAATCCTTCAGGAATATTGATGCTACCGTCGGTGACGCCGATTTCAACCACGTCTTGAAGATTTTTTTTTGTCATCGTCAAACGTTCATTAGTAGCCTTTTGAACGTCCTGATCCGTATTTCCCTTTTCTAAAAGCAGATTGGTCATAAGGCAACCTACATAATTTGTCTTTTGCGAATCTTTCAGAATTTCCTGGAAAAAATCTTCGATCCTTTCTTTGCCATTCAATCTGGGGTTGTTCAGGATTTGACTTGCATTCGATAATTTTCCGAAACATTGAATGGATTTGGTTGCCATTGCTTTCTTGTCACCGAAGGCATTGTAAAGACTTTGTTTGCCAAGACCTGTTTCCTTGATGATCGTATTCAAAGAAGTTCCTTCGAAACCGTTGCGGGCAAAACTGTCTGCGATAATTTCGATCGCTTTGTCCGGATCAAATTGTTTCGGTTTCATAAAATTCTGTTTAAAAGTATTTGACTAAACGGTCAAATACTTTTTTACTATATAATGGAAAAAGACCGAAAAGTCAGTTGGCATAGAACTGTCTTAAAATTTATCTAAATAATACGCTGTTGCAAATAAAACAGTGTTGCAATTGCAACGCTGTTGCAAATATTTGGGCCAGGAGTATCTACAAATGAAAAAACTATCCATAATATCCTTATTAACATTGATTCTATTTGCTTTCAATTGTGCCGAATTTAAGAAGAAAAAAGACAACGACACTAGCGGACTTGCACTTCTTGTCTTAGCGGGATCGACTGCATGTCCTACTTCTTCAGTTTCCAGTCCGTCTAACGGCACGAGCTTCGACTTTACCCAGTGTAGCGGAGATGCAGCGGCGGCGTTGAAAATCGCCGGTTTTACAGTATCAAATGTGGTGCTTTCAGGCGGAGTTGTCGGAACGGGAACTTCAAGCACGATTGTTGCCGATTCTTCCCGACTTTCCAATTTCGGAGGAGAGAAAAAAGCAACGATCCAGCTTACTTACAATCTTTCCGCATCTGATTCGTATTTGGAAGTTGTGATGCCATCTACTACTAGTTTGGTGGGGCCGACTTTTCAACTGACTCCTACCGAAATCAAGAAAAAAAATGCCCTTGGCGCAACATCCGCATTAGGTGGGACGCCGGGACTTTGGGCATCCAGTCTAGCTCAGGATAAAACGCTTTGTATCGAAGTACATAATGAAAACGGAGCTCATATGTTCGGTTGGCAAGGTGCTTGCGCAAACGTGAACCGAGGGAGTTATGAATTTCAGGAAGAGTCCGTATCCGGATACGATTTTTCAGGAGATCGAGTTTCTTTCCGCCTGAACAAAGTAAATCTAAAATCAGTCATCATATACTCATCAACGATCGGCACTGCCGGTTTGGTAAGATCTTCAAACTAAATCCGGCATAGCAGTTTTATAGTGATTCCTTTCCGAAAATTCATTAGAGCAAGTGTGATTTTCACACTTGCTTTATTCTCTTATATTGCATTTGCCCAAACAAATAAATGGGAAAAGGAATTGGAGAACGATTCCGAAAAAAAAACATTAGAAGCCAAACAGTCGACTGATAAAGGAAATAATAATTGGGAAGATGATTTGGAAAAAGATCTGAAGGAACAGGAAAAACGGAGCAAGGGTTCTCAAGATTCCCGAGGCACTACCTCTCCCGTCAGTTCTAATAATCAGATCAACCGCTCCGCTCAAAACCTGATGATGGATGCTTCCGTTGCCATCGACATAGTGGGGGAGTGGGATAAAAACAAACCCAGAACTACGAATAATAAACTTGATGTCCGAACTGCGGAGTTCGGTTTTACAGGAGCCGTAGATCAGTGGTTACGCGGTAATTTTCTAGCGGCAGCTCATAATGAAAACGGAAAATACAATTTTGAAGTACACGAGGCTTGGATCCAGGCTCCTTTTTTGCCGTTCAATACGTCCGTAAAAGCGGGGCAGATGTTTATGGATATCGGCCGTCTCAATAAAATTCACTGGCATGATCGTCCTTTCATCACAACTCCTATCGTTCATGAAAAATTTATCGGACAGGAATCGACGATGGATACAGGTGCCGAATTCAGCATTCTTTTGCCTTGGAAATTCATTACTCAGGAGCTTGTTGTCGGTGCAACTAACGGAAAAAGATGGGGGCACGCACATTCGGAAGGGATTCAGAAAAACAATCCCATGGGATATTTCCATTTGAAAAATTTCTATTATTTCGGAAATAACTGGGGAACACAATTCGGTTTTTCCGGAGTAAGGTTTGAACCAACGACTGATAGAAGAAACCAAAGGTATCTTTACGGGTTTGACGGAGTTTTAAGATGGAGCCAGTCCAATTTGAAAGAAATCATGATTATGACCGAATTTTGGTACCAACAGGAAATTTTCCCGGAAAAAATAAATCTAACTACCTATGAAATTTCCAAACCTAATTCGCAAAACCAATGGGGTTATTATCTGTTTGCAGATTATAAATTTCATCAGCTTTGGTCTGTGGGAGGAAGATACGATTACTTTACGGATAAAAACTTAACGGGAAAAGACGGAAAATTCGCTCAAAACGCAATCGAATCGCAATCTTTGCAGGTTACGTTTCATAGTTCCGAATTCGGGAAAATTAGATTTTCGGTAGAAAGAAGATTCACTCAGGATTATTCGAAAGAAAACAACCAGGAACTAAGAGAGTTCAAAGCAAATATTCAAATGGTTGCGATCCTCGGTTCTCATCCAGCACATAGTTATTGATAAAGGGGCATTGCATGAAAGGTATGTTTAGATTTTTGTTTTTATTCTGTTTTTGTTCCGTTCTTTTGATACCTTTCGGTTTACATGCGAAGGTTTCTTTGGTTGCGACCACAACCGACATAAAGTACATCGCAGAACAAATAGCAGGTGATCGTGTCGAGATTTACGGAATGATCAGAGGAGTGGATGATCCTCATTTTGTCATGACAAGACCCGACTTTCTCGTTCGTTTGAATCAAGCGGACATTCTTTGTGTAGTTGGTCTGGATTTGGAAGTAGGTTGGGTGCCTTTTTTACAACAACAATCCAGAAACATCAAGATCCAGAAAGGCCAGCCGGGATACTGCGATACTTCCGTACAAGTAAAGATCTTAGGTGAGCCTACCGTAATGATGGATCGTTCTATGGGAGATATGCATATCTATGGAAATCCTCATTTTTGGAATGATCCTATCAATGTGATTCAGATGGCGGAGAATATAAAAAACGCATTAACCAGAGTCGACCCGATCAATCACGAATATTATGATGAAAATTTTACAAACTTTAAAAAAAGGCTGATTGCTCTAACCAAAGAAGAACTCAAAAAAATGGAGCCCTATTTCGGAATCAAGGTGGCGGTATTTCACGATCAGTTTGTTTATTTGGCAAATCGTTTTAAATTTACAGCCAATCTTTCCATAGAAGAGAGACCGGGAGTTCCACCTTCTATTCGTTATATGGACCAGGTTGTAAGCTATATGATTGCCGAAAAAATAAAAATCATCTTGCTCGGACCATACCACAACCCAAAATATGCCGAGTATGTTTCTTCCAAGGTTCCCGGGAGTATGGTTCTCATCATGCCGGTTTCCGTTGGGGGAACACCGGAAGCCACCAGCTACGAAGAGACTTTAAAAATCATGCTTCAAAAGATTAGAGATGCTAGCGACAAAAGCAAATAAGATCAGGATTTTTTCCTCTTTTTTGAAAGCGGACAATCTATCCGTCGGATACAGAAAGGGGTTTCCCATTGTTTCGGGTGTTAGCTTTGAAGTGAACCCTGGCAAAACATACGCCCTGACCGGCGGAAATGGCGCGGGTAAAACCACTTTATTTCGAACACTCACGGGACTACTTCCTCCGATTGCTGGAAAGATTCAATTCCCCGTTCTTAAATCCACGTCTTACGTTCCTCAGGCAAAAAAGATGAGATTGGATTTTCCTCTTTCCGTTAAAGAAGTATTGCTTATGCCCGCCAATATGGGTTTGAGTTTTTTGCCTAAAAGAAAATTTACCAAAGAAGAATTGATCCTGATAGAACGTACTGGAGTCGGAAAATATTTAAATAAGCAAATTTCGGAATGCAGTGGCGGACAATTGCAACGAGTTCTGATTTTGAGATCCTTATTCACCAAAGCAAATCTGATCTTCCTCGATGAACCGATGGACTCGCTTGATCATGAGTCAAGGGAACTTTTCCAACTGATCCTGGAAGAATACATTGCAACAGACAACCGTTCCTTGTTTGTAATTACCCATAGTTTAACTAATGATTGGCGACAAGAGTTTTCCGAAATCTTTGAGATTGACGAAGGCAAGTTTTACAAGATTTCACAAGGTGAAAAACCTCCTCATTGCCATCACCATGACTAGTGTGCTTCAAAATTGGGATTTATTTTTGCCCCAGATGATCCTGGGAGGAATTTTGGGAGCTCTTCTCAGTGTTCTAGGAATTCTTTTGGTTCTTAGGAATATGACTTTCTTTGGGATCACGCTTTCCCAAGCAGTCGGTTTTTCAGTAGCATTTTGTTTGTTTATGGATTGGGATCGGGAAATTTATCCAATTTTGTTATCCTGTCTCTTGATCATTCCTATCATTTTGATGAGAAGAATTTCCCATATCAAAGAGGATGTAATTCTAGGGATTTTGTTTGTGTTCTTTGCATCTATTTCGCAAGTGTTACTTGCATTAGGTGGAAATGTTCAAAACCATCTGATGGCTTCTTATTTCGGAGATATTCTAACATCTCAGGTGAAATTGAATTCATTCGGAATCTGGACTGCTGGAATTGCATTTTTCATCTATCTCGCTTATTTCCGACGATTTCTATTTTTAAGTTTTGATCGGGACGAGTATCGAATCCAAATCGGTAATCCTTTCTTTTTCGATATTCTGTTTTATTTGATACTAGCTTCTGCGGTTACTGTAGCGGTAAATGTTTTGGGTTCCTTTTATTCCATCGCACATCTCTTGATTCCCGTCTTTACACTTTTGCCATTTGTTCGTTCTACGAAAATTCTGGCACTCGTCTCGGTTTTGTTTTCCATAACAGGCACCATAGCGGGATTTTTTCTAAGTCTTGCCGGGTTCTCTCATTTGGGCGAGACTATTTATTTTCCGACTTCGTCTATGATCATCGTATTTATGTGTGTATTTTCATTTTTGATTTTAGCTGTCAGGAGTTTATTCAAAAGGCTGTTTTGATATTTTTCCGATAGGTAAAGTATGGAAATGGTTTCATGCAATACCTGTGGAAATACAAAATTCAAATCTTTGTTTTCCAAAGAAAGTCCTCTCGGCGAAAGTTTTCAGATCGTAAAATGCAATGTATGTTCTTTGGTTCAGGTGAACCCTCAACCGAGTCTTGCCGAAGTCATCCGCTATTATTCCGATTCTTATTTTACTCAAAGAACCGATCGGGGTTATGATAATTATTATTCGGATAAAATCAAAACCGAAATCTCCCGTGTATTCCGACTCAATCTTCAGGATTTGAAATTTTTTGGGTGGGAAGACGATTATAAAAAAAGCAGTTTGGAAAAGGAAAGAACCGATACAAAATTGCGATCTTTGGATATAGGATGTGCCGCCGGATATTTTGTGGATTATATGCGGGGCAGAGGTTATTCATCTTACGGGATCGAAGTCGCGGACGGTCCGGTTAAGTTTGCAAGAGAAACCTTGGGATTGGAAGTGTATCAGGAGGATTTTTTAAGTTGGGACAAGAATTTTCAAAACCAATTTGATGTGATCACTCTTTGGGCTACGATCGAACACCTTCATAAACCGAAAGAAACTTTGGAAAAAATATTCAGACACTTAAGACCCGGAGGATGTTTGGTATTGTCCACTTGCAGATACGGAATTTTGGCAAAATTTTTGGGACCAAACTGGCGTTATTTGAATGTTCCCGAACATTTGTATTATTATTCCTTGTCCGGCCTTTTGAAAGTGTTGAAAAACATAGGCTTCGAATCCCCGATCTCACTTTCCTATGGAAGCGGGTTCACTTCCAAACCGAATGCCGGTGTATTTTACAAATTGGCTAAAAAGTTTGCGGATTGGCTTGTGAAAAAAATAAACCAAGGGGATATGCTGGCTGTGCTTTTGAGAAAACCGATGGGAACCCTTTCTTAAATTTCAATACATTCCATAACTGCTTTTACCAGATCTTCCAAAGGGTGCGATGCATCCAGGAAGATCGTACCCGCCGGCAGGATTTTCATATAATTTTCATATATTCTGTTTTGCGAATGGTCGTCGTCAAAGGCTTCTTCGCTTCCTCCCCGGTTTTTACGACGCTCTCTCGCTTCCTCAGGAGTGATATCCAGGAAAAAAACCTGTTTTGGTTTCGGGAAATTTTCCTTTTCATTCAATGCAATGATTTCTTCCGCACTGATTTCTTTTCCGGCTTGGTAGGCGGCGGTGGAATAATAGTATCTATCCTGCACTATGATAGCACCTTTCTCTATGTTAGGTGATATGATTTGCGAAACGGACTCGGTTCTGTCCAGAATAAAAAGTTCCAATTGTTCTTTTATAGTCAAAGAAATCCTTCCTGATAGAAAGGAACGGATCTTTTTCCCATGTAGCCCGTCAGTGGGCTCTCGGTGCCAAATTACATCCCTGTTTTGCGCTTTTAAGTTCTCTGCAACCAGTTTGGAAAGGGTTGTTTTCCCCGAGCCATCAATGCCTTCAAAAACAAAAAAATAATTCGTATTGGCCATATTTGTCCTAATTGAGCTTTCATAATTTTTACTAGACTTTTTTATGCACGGCAAAAACTTATCCAGAGGAGCCAAAAATGAAAAAAATCTCTTTATCTCTTCTTATAGCCCTATTTGCAATTGTTATGGTAAACTGCGCATCAAACGATGTGAAAGAACCTACGCAAAACGATATTAACAAATTGCAAGAGCCAAAACCTTCCAAAAAGCCTACTCTTAACGAAGCGCTTAAACAACGTACTAGAGACATTAAGTAGTCTTTTTTTGTATCCCCATCTTCGGATGGGTTTCCTTTCTATCTTTTTCTCTCAACGCTTCAATACGAACTGCTTCATTCTGATATGAAACACTGAGACTTCTTCTTTCGTTTCATATAGATCTTCCGAAGGCATCCAATTCAAATCAAATTGAGTTTTCCAAATGGTTTTAGGTATCTCTTCGTTGTAGAGAGAGTTGTCCGGCCAGTATAAAAATAGGATTCGTTTCAAATTTAAGGATTTTGATTTTTTTTGTATTTCGATCCAGTCATTTTCCGTATAAGCTGTGATTTGAGGAATCTCCAAATAAGATCCTCCCATCAGATAACTTAAGGAAAGTCCCCTGTGAACGACTAGCTCCGGTTTTGTGGTATCCATTTCTTTTTTCAGAACGTGATACATTTCCGCAGAAGATTTCCAAATACGAAGTGCCCGCAAATCCGATTTGTATCCGAAATACATTGAGGTTAGGAGGGATAGAATTAGAATGAAATGGATGGATTTTTGTTTCGGGGATTCCAGATACAAAGAAAAAAATCCGATCGCAGTCAGATAGGAACCTATCTCGTAATACCTCATTCCGAAAATATCCACACCTGCGCGGTAGGGAGAAAGTACGGGCACCAGAAAAATAAACAATATCCCCGAAAGAAATAGGCTTTTTGAAATAACATTTGTTTGTTTCAAAAGAAAGATTCCCGAAAGGAATACGAAAAATATCGGGTATCCTTTGAAAATTCCTATCTTTGATTCGGAACCCCATAGGTCTGCGATCCAGGAACCGATATAAGATCTGTTAGAGAAGGTATCCACATCCTGGATCGTATTCATTCCCCTCATTCCGAATACATGACCGTAAAGTTTGTAATTTAAAAAAGAGATAAATCCCAAAACAAGGAGTGTTGCCATCCCCGATAAAAAATGATTTCGTATCCAATCCGGTTTTTGTTTGGAAAGTATGAAATGAACAATGATAAAAAAGACAATGCCTATCGTTACTTCCGGGCGAAGCTGAAAGCTGAAATTGACTGAAAATGCAAAAATCAGATTATAAAATAGAGTGGAGTTCTTTTTTTTCTCAATATGGAAATAACTTAAAAGCGAGATCAGTGCAAAGAAGTTGGTAAGTGTCAGCTCGGAGTAATCGAGAGTGGATAAAAATAAAAAACTGAAAAAATGTATGAGTATGGAAATTACTGCCGAGGTATTCTCTTTTACCCCAAGCTCCCTTAATAATTTGTCTGTTAGCATCAGATTCAAAAAAAAGAATAAGATGGGAATATAAGTCATCCAATGGATCGGAAATAAAAACCCGATTGAGGATTGTACAAGTGTAAATAGAATGGGGTATTGAAAATAGCAGGTTCCGCCTTCCTTTAGAAACGCCCAAGGATAACCGATCGGAATCTGTTTGGTTTCAAATCCCAAATCCTTTGCAGGAAAATAACATTGCAACTTTTCTGAAAAGTTTCCCCCTTTTCTTAGGGCTTCCACTTGGTACAATTTGATCTCAGGATCGCTTCCCACAAACACAGAATCTCCGTTCCACTGGATTCTGTGTACTAAAGGATAGAGACAGACGAGAAAGAAAATGAAAACTTTCACGAATCTAATTTTCATAAAACATCATTCCCGTTTCATGATATGAGCGGAAACGGTTTGGAAGGTGATTACAAAAATAGAAAGACTCGTCGTTGTGAGGAATAGCAGCTGATGCTCAAAGTTGATAAACTGGTATTGGTTTTTTTTCCATTGAATGATCGTATAAGCCAAAGAGGAAATCAAAGTCAAAGCGCCGAACAATGCAAAGAGGAATAGTTTGTCTTCGGGAAGTTCCAATAGTTTTTTATAGTATTTTGATATTCTATTTTGTTTGGTAGCGATAGAAAGTCCCGTACCCCAAATCTGAACTCCCATGATACTGAAGAAGGAAAATACGATCATCGAATGACCGCCGTATAGATTGAATCCGTCAAAATGTACGATTCCAGTAAACGTTCCTATGAGTAGATTGCTGTAAGATAGTAAAAAAAGCCCGATCCCCGTCCATTCAAAAAGATGGGGAGCATAGAACAGGATGCGAAGCAGATGACGCATTCCGTCTCTCCATGTTTTCAGGTGAGGAATTCTACCTTCTTTGTCCGGCCAAAGGGAAACGGGAACATGATGGATTTTGGATTCATGAAGCAGTGATTGGATCAAAAGTTCCGACGCGAATTCCATTCCTGTACTTTTTACATTCCAGGAGAGATAAGCTTCTTTGGTAAAACATCTGAAACCGGAGTTGGAATCTCTGATCTTTGTTCTTTTCGCATATAATAAATTGATGATGAAGTTGATCACAGGAGTTCCCAGATATCTGTGCAAAAACGGCATTGCCCCTTTGTGGATCTTTCCATCCAACCTGGAACCGATCACCATATCATAATTGCCTTGCACAAGACTTTGGATGAGCGCAGGTGCCTCTAAAAAATCATAAGTATCATCGGCATCGGCAAAAACTATGATTTCGCTTTTTGCGTTCCGTATTCCCGAATCCAAGGCGGCGCCGTAACCTTTGGTAGCACAAGGAACCACTTTTGCTCCGAAGGATTTGGCAACTTGCGCCGATTTGTCGGTGCTCCCGTTGTCTGAAACCAAGATTTCAACATCAAAATTTGTGCTTAGATCTTTTTTGACTTTTACCAACTTTGTCAAAACGTAAGGAAGAGTTTGCTCTTCATTCAAACAGGGAATTACAAAACTAACGGATTTTTTTTTCATTGTTTTCGGCTCAGATATATTTTATAGGGGTCATGTATGGATAGGATGGCTTTGATAAAAGGAAGTAGTCTTTGATTGCCTTTCTCCTCATTCAATAGATCATATAACTCGGAATAACAAAATGCTTTTTGATTTGTTTTGTTAAAACAAAGGGTTAGGTAATGGGAATAGATAGGCGATTTTTGATGTTTTGCCCGCGCCATTTGAAGATGAATGTATCTTTTTCCTAAAAAATACTCCCTCCAGGTTTCTATTTCTACCGGCTCTTCCGGCAAATGAGCGAACTTGTGTTTCGAATTGTACTGAAAAAATTCAAAATTGGAAGTTTGGTATAATTTGGTCCATTTGCGGATGTAACTTTCCGTTTCATTCCATTGTAAGGCTTTATAAAAAAACAGAGATGCGAATCCCAGAAGTAAGACGAGAAAAATTTTCTTTTCCATAGGTTCGATTTGTTCTACATCTTCTTTCGGATCCAAACCGATTCCCAGAATCAGTAAAATCGCATATAGATTCGGAATTTCAAAAGAATTAAAATCGAATATTTCGTGAATAAGCCATACCAAACTGATGCCCAGAAGTACGTACCGATGTGTCCTTTCGTTTTGTACAAACACGACAGACAAAACCTTTTTGATCCATAAAAAAAGTAAAATAACCAATAGGATGATTCCTACCATTCCGAGAGAACTGAATAACTGGATAAAAAGGCTATGGGCTACTGGAAACGATTTGAATTCATTCACATAATCCAGTATGGTTTGGTAATGCGAAGAACTATCCGGATTCGTATCCAAAAACAATAGCTGGCTTTCAGGAAATAATCCGAATCCGAACAAAGGCGAGATATGCAAAGTATTCGTAATATGAAATTTCCATATCATCAAACGGATGTTTATCGAGTCCAGGTTGATCAGTTTTTTATCGTTGAATTGGCTGAAAAATATTAGAATAAAAACGGCTAAGATCAAAAGAAACAAATGATGGATTTTAAATTTTTTTCTGACAAGTATTCCGAATATAAAAATTGCAAAACAAATAAACATTAGAATGGAACTCCTTGAGCTGGAGATTCCCAAAAACAACAATGCAATTCCCAGGCCGAACGCATTGTACGTTTTTTCCATAACCGTAGGTTTTCTGATAAACTGGACTAAAAATAAACAAGCAAAGATCGCCGAATTTGCACCGAGAAGGCTCACTGGAATATGATAAAAACTGCTCCGATTGAAATTGTATTCGAATCCGGTATCCAGACTTAATTTTAAAATAAAAAACAAGCATTGTATGTAATATACATAACCTAACCAGGATAATACTTTTTCCTTTTCGTCCGAATCCAAATAATATCCTCTGACGAGGACGAGTCCGCCGATTAGAAACAGATAAAATTGCAATAGACCGTTTTCGGGATCAAGGCCGCGCCAGGTGGATATAAACGCGGATAAAATAAATAAGATCAGGACGAGAAAGGTTTTTGATCTGGTCTTTGGAAAATGAAATTGGGAAAGATCTTTTGGTAAAAGTCCGTAACCCAGACCCAAACAAACCGGTACGATCGCGTTCGGATTGTAAGCTGTGAGTGCTATATTCGGAAAGATCGCTATAATGGAACCGAGCTTTGTAAATGATTCGGAGTTTCGTGCCTTTTTAAAATGATAAATGAGCAGAACCGCCCAAAAGAGAAATGTTAGTTTCACAGATGCTTTTTCCGGAAGGACTCGGAGTGGGTCGTACTCCCCCCACTTGACTGCCGAGAGTCCGAGCAAAACTAAGAACAGGATTAAATCTAAAATTTTTTTCGGGTCTGATTTGAGATAAAAATAGGCGTAGATGGAAAATACAAAAGCAACCGTAAGGGTCGCGGCAAAGATTTCAAACCGGAAAATGGGGTGGGATGTGGGGCTAAAGAAAAAGTAAAGGATCGAAAGTAAGGTAACGCAATACTTCGTATAATAAAACATCCTAATCGCTCCATTCCTTTATAGAATCCTTTCTGTCCAAGTCATTTTCAAAATGCTAAGAGTTTTCCCTATATCAGAAATCAATTTGTCTAAAAAAAAGGCAATTTGCGCGACTTTGCGCGGCCGCTATTTTCCCTTGTTTGGAATTTGGGCAATTTGATTAAAGTTTGTGAGCTCTTACTCATTGGTACCTTTCTTGCATTCCTTTGGTAGAATAAAACATGATTTTGGAAGAGAGAACACGTAAAAATTCAGAGGAATGGGAAATTTGGTTGGGTTCTGGAAGGATTGTGCCTGTTTTCCAACCCATTTTATCCTCGGAATCCACTGGCATTTTCGGCTATGAGGTACTGGGTCGTCTGGTAACGGACACAGGCCTTGAGTCTCTAGGTCCGTTCTTTCTTGCATTCGATCAGGCGCGCGGCCCGGGCCAATCAGTCAACAGAACCGGCGATCTGTTTCGGATCAAAAAGAAAATCGATAGAGAGATTCGTTATCTCGCCTTACAAAAGTTTAAGGAGGAAGCACCTCCGGAAACCAAACTGTTCATCAATGTTTCCCCACATCTGATGTTCGATTTTTTAAAAAATTTTCCTGCAAAACTTCCCTTTACGATTCAGAAGGTGAGAGAACTTGGAATTGATCCCACTCGCATCGTGATAGAGATAACCGAGGAAAGATTCGAACATAATTTGGAAATTCTAAAGCCGCTTCTCAGCCTGTACCGAAACGAAGGATTTAGTATTGCAGTTGATGACGCAGGTTCCGAGGCTTCCAACCTGGATCGGATCGGTTTATATCATCCTGAAATCATCAAAGTCGACTTACAGATGTTACGTAGATCCACATTTTCAAGAAATTTTAAAGAGATTTTATTGAATCTTTCCAAATTGGGAGAGTCTCTCGGCAGTTCTCTTTTGTTCGAAGGAATCGAGTCGAATGACGAACTTTATAATTCTCTCAATTACGGCGCACGTTATATACAAGGTTATTATTTTTCCAAACCGGAAAAAGAGTTTGCGAAGAGATTTGCTTTTCGTTCCGAAATGAGCCGGTCTTTGGAATATTTTCATGAAAGAAAAAACGAAGAGATGAATGCCGAAATCGAATGGGAAACAAAGTGGAAGGAAAAACTATCCAAGATCACTCTGGGCTTTGATAATACGGACGGGGTCTATGAATGGACAGGCAAACCGGATTCGGAAATTTCCAAAGACAGGGACTTTTTCAGAATGTACATTACCAATCTTCTGGGGTTTCAGATTTCTCCCAATTATATTCATGATTCCAAAAAAGGGATGTTAGCTGACTACGGTTATTTGGGGAAAAACTGGTCCTGGAGACCTTATTTTTTCGAACATATACATAAATCCAGAACGAGCGAAGACTCCTGGGCGATTTCCCCCGTTTATCATGACATCACCGACAATGTGATGTTGCGTACATTTTCCAGGGATTTCGGAGAAAATTTAATCCTCTTTATCGATATAGTGGTTTCCCGTTAGGGAAAGTTTTTGCCAATCTTTCATTCTCCGTTTGTATGACGAATAGAGGATTACTTGGCAACTCTCAAACTCATCCAACTACCTGTTCCTCCGCCTTCCTATTATGCGGCTACCGGAAATGTTCCTCTTGCGGCCGGAACTCTTGCAAGCTCACTGGAATTATCCGGGCTAGGCAAATCGGGTCTGCACACGGAAGTCCTTTCTCCTGATGAAACAGATGTTATGGGGGATGAAGAACTTGCAAATCATATTGCAAAAGACGAACCTGCCTTCGTCGGGTTTTCCCTTTATCTTTGGAATACTGAAAGAAGTTTGCACCTTGCCCGGGAGATCAAAAAAAAATCACCCAAATCGAAAATCATCATCGGGGGGCCTGAGGTAAATCACGACAACCCATTTGTGCTTTCGGAAGAAGGTTATGATATAGCGGTGAGCGGAGAGGCGGAACATAGTTTTGCAAAATTAATGAAGACGTTACTCGACAAGTCTCCGTTAGACGGAATTGAAAATATCGCCTATAGGAATTCTTTCGGAAAAATGGGAACTTTCTCCCGAGAGCTTTCTCCCGATTTTCCACTTACTGATTTTCCGTCGCCATATACCAACGGATTTCTGAAAGTAGATCCCAAAAGGTCGACTTATCTTGAGACCGTGAGAGGATGCAAATCTTCCTGTACTTATTGTTTTTATCCCAAGTCTTCTCAGAATCTGAGAACCCTTGATATCGGAGAAACCATCAAATTGATTCGTTCCTTAAAAGACCAAGGTGCGAAGGAGCTGGTTTTCCTTGATCCTACTTTCAATCACAGACCGGGTTTTGATGCTTTTCTGGATGCGATAGCAGAGGTGAATTCGGACGGGCAGATGTCCATGTTTGCCGAACTTCGTTCGGAAGGTGTGACACCAAAGCTTGCAAACAAATTGAGAAAAGCAGGGTTCAACCGGATTGAATTGGGAATGCAGTCCGTAAACCGTGAAACGTTAAAGCGCGTTAAACGGTATGGAGATCCGGCAAAAGTAGCCGAAGTGGCAAAGATGCTCGCGGGCGAAGGGATTGATTTGCTTTTGGATCTGATCATCGGTCTTCCGGGTGACAAACCGGAGGATGTGGAAAGAGGAATTCATTTTTTTCTGGAACATGGTCTCGGTGAATGGGTACAGGCATTTCCGTTGTCAGTCCTTCCCGGTACTGCGATGAGAAGGGATGCGGAATCGGAAGGTTTGCATTACCTTATGGCCCCGCCTTACAGAATCATTCGAACCGCTGATTTTTCCCCGGACCAATTGGTGGACAGTCTGTATCTTGCCGAGGATCTCTTGGACCGAAGATTGGATGAATTTCCTAGACCTTTCCTATGCGTTCCGGATAAGAACATCAGAGATAGATATGATTTTGATTTGGATCGGGTGGATCTTTCCTATTTGATTTCGAAGGCGAAATTGCCGGGAGCAAGACACCAATCCGTTTGGTTTATGAGTAAAGATTTCGAATCCAAAAAAGATTCCATTCGCAAACTAATGGATGTTCGCTTGGGAGTTGATCCTTTCTGTACAATGGATTTCGTTTTTTATATGGAAAGGGAAGTTTCTTTGGATTTGATCGGATTTTTGGAAGCCCGTATACGGGAAGCAAACCCGAGTTATCTTTCCCGTGCACTCGCACACCGTGGGGAAAATATGCAACGTAGATTGATCTTTGTTTTAAAGAAAGATGCCGTGACTAGTCCGGCTTGGCAAAAACAAATGGAAAGAGCGGAGTCAGTTGTTTTGTATCGGGAAATGAATTCCGATTTTGCGTCAGGCCATGCGGAAATGTTAGGCGTCACATTGCCTTTTGCATGGATTTCCGATCAAACGGTAGAAGATAGAATTTGGAAACATTTGCAGGAAAAGTCGGATCCGGAAGCTGTTTCCTTTGCCGTTCGGGATTTGGAAAGGAAATGGTCTACCGAGGTTTTGGAATATGGAGAAACATAGGGCGATTTTATTTTCCTATTTGTTTTCTTAAGATCTCAACATTCTCCAAAAATCTTTTTTTCTCCCCATGCCTGGAAGAGTGACCCGCAAGAGAAAGCCCTACGGTTAAAAATCCTTCCTGGTCTTTTTGAATGGACTTGATCATTCCGAAAGCGGTAAGAGGGGATTGCATCCGAAAGAAAATATCAAAATGAAATCCGCTGAGTTTCGGAATGCTTTGTAAAAGATCAGGATGATCGATTTTTACTTTGATCCCGCCTTCCGAGATGTCAAGAACCGGATACTTTCCTTCCACCTTAACTAAGTTAGAGTGTCTGATCCGATCGACCATTTCGAAAGCCAAAGTTTTTGTTTCCATTGCTTTTACCAAGTCGAATGTTTCCGTTTTGCTTTGCATTTGGATGTAACCGATCGGAATGGATTCATCATCGTCATTCAGATAAAGTACGGGAAGTATCAGTTCGGAAATCACTTTCTGATTTCTGAATTGGTTCATTTGTTGCTGGATGTCGGAATCGATTTCTTCCGAAAATACAATAAAATCTTCTGTCGGTGCTGTTTCATAAGATTCTGCTTTTTGGGTATCTTCGATCAGAAGTATTTTTTTTGTTAGTTTAACGCGTCTTATCTTTTCGGGATCGTCCGATGTAAAAGTGGAAATTTTAATGAAATCGCATTTCCCATGGAGCCTGTTTTCATAATCTTCAAAACTCACTTTTACCGCAGTGGGAACGTTAAACATATCCGTTTCGATCTTTGCCTTGCTGGATATGATGTTTGTGATCCATACGGAACCGGGTGGAACGGAAAGTCGGGAACTCTCTCTGTCCTTTTTGGCAATCGCAATTTTGTCCAAGACCATCACATATTGATTATCGCCTTTGTCTTGTTCTACGGTGCAGTCCAGGTGCAGGTATCTGCCCAATATCTTATAAAGTACTAATTTTTGCCCCACATGGAGGATGGTTGTAGGGCGGGTCCCTACAAGAATTTTGGTTCCATCTCCTGCTACTTTTTTCAAATAACAGATGTCCCCACCGCCTTCCGGGTCCTTGATGTTGAGTTCCTGGTTCAAAAGGAACTTGGTCAGTACGTGGAGTTTTTTGTCCTTGTCTGAAAATACATCTAGAGATCGTCTCGTACGTTCAATTGTTTCCATTTGAGTTGGTGCTTGTCTAAATTATCGGACGAAAAACAAACGAAATTCTCTTGCAAGGAGAGTTTTCTAGCCTAAAGTAGAAAAAGGAAGGATAATTATGTCAAATCACCCCCAACCAGGGACCGAACTCCTAGACGGAGTGAGCGGAGAAGAGCTCTTTTCGGTCAATATGGGCCTCACCTACCGGGATTTTTTGGTCCTGCCAGGTTTTATCGACTTCAATCCGAGCGATGTAGAGCTGGATACCAAACTTTCCAAGAATATTTCTCTGAAACGGCCGCTGATGAGTTCGCCTATGGATACTGTAACGGAATCCGAGATGGCGATCGCTCAGGCGCTGATGGGTGGCATTGGAATAATACATTATAATAATACCATCGAAGAGCAGTTGGAACAGGTTCGAAAAGTAAAAAGATTCGAAAACGGGTTTATCAAAGATCCGGTACTCCTTTCTCCGGAACACACTGTTGCCGATTTGGATGACGTAAAAGAAAGGCACGGATTCAGTGGAATTCCCATTACCGAAGACGGAACGGCAAATACCAAATTGGTCGGGATCGTTACCAACAGAGATGTGGATTTCGAGCAAGATCGATCCACTAAGCTTGGTAAGGTGATGACAAAGGAGCTCATCACTGCAAACCAAGGCATCAGTCTCAAGGAAGCAAATGATATTCTTCGTACGAGTAAAAAAGGAAAATTGCCCATCGTTGACAAACAGGGAAAACTCGTTGCCCTGATTTGCAGAAGCGATCTGAAAAAGAACAAAGAGTTCCCTCATGCTTCCAAAGATGATACCAAAAGATTGAGAGTGGGTGCGGCCATTTCCACTTTGCCTGAGTCTTTGGAACGAGTTTCTCTTCTTTCCCAAATTGGTGTGGATGTGATCATCATTGACTCCGCACAGGGAAATTCTTCCTACCAAATTGAAATGATTCAGTTTATCAAAAAGACCTACCCAGCCATTGATGTGATCGCAGGAAATGTGGTCACCCAAGGGCAAGCTGCCAATTTGATTGCCGCAGGGGCCGATGGACTTAGAATCGGGATGGGTCCCGGCTCCATTTGCATCACTCAGGATACTATGGCAGTGGGGCGTGCACAGGCAACTGCCGTTTATAAAACAGCTCATTATGCATCCAAACACGGAGTTCCGGTGATTGCCGACGGTGGGATTTCCAATATCGGAGACATTGCCAATGCTCTAGCGATCGGTGCCTCCATGTGTATGATGGGATCCATGTTTGCCGGAACAAAAGAAGCACCGGGGGAGTATTTTTATGAGAATGGGATTCGTCTAAAACGTTATCGTGGGATGGCCAGTTTGGAGGCGATGAATAAGGGTGGGGACAAAAGGTATTTCTCCGAATCACAAAAGATCAAAGTGGCACAAGGTGTCTCCGGTTATGTTGTGGATAAAGGATCTGTATTGAATTTGATTCCTTATTTGGTTCAAGGCTTAAAGCAGTCGTTCCAGGATATGGGATTTAGAAACGTTACGGATTTGCACACAGCACTTCGCGCGGGACGGGTTCGATTTGAAAGAAGAACCGAGTCCGCACAGGCGCAAGGCTCCGTTCATGGATTGTATTCCTATACCAAACCTTCCATGAGAGTTGAGTAAACAAACCGAAATTATGCGAAATATTTTAATTTATCTCTTTCTTGTTTTAACACTGCCTTGCGTTTTGAATGCGCAAGGTGCTGCTTCTCCCGATTCCGTATTATCAGCCCAGGAGTTATTGGCAAGACTTGACCGCGAATTGGATTACGGAAAGGGACTCGTCAAAGGTTCTTACATCCTAATTCGAAGAAACGGTCAGTCCGAAACCTGGAAGATCAACCGTTTCTTCAACGGAGAAGACGCGCTTTATCTTTTTGATCGAAAGGGGAGAGGGTTGGAATCAAAACTACTCACCAAAGACGAAGGGGAAAATATTTATTTCTTCAATGTTTTGAGTGCCAAGTTATTCAAAAAGACGGACGATGAAAAATACGAAGCATTGATGGGAACCGGTTTTTTTTACATCGATTTGTCAGGTTATTCCTATCAGGCGAATTACAACCCTTTGGTGAACGGTGAACTAGAGATAGGCGGCGAGTTCTTTTATCGGGTTTCTTTAAAACCGATCCTACCTTATTTTTATAAAAAGCTCGTTTTGCTCATTGGCAAAAAAGATTTGAAGCCCTACCGAATCGACTTTCATGATAAGGACGGTATTTTATTCAAGACCCTGAACTTAAAATACGGTCCGGTCAAAATCAAAGACTCTTCCAAAGTGGAAGAATTGGAAAGAGCTTCCCGATGGGAAATGTTAGACTTGAATACGGGTAGTATTACTGTTTGGGAAATCCAGGAAGTGGATAAGTCGGTAGCTCCCGATCAATCCCTTTTCGCAGTTGATAACCTGAGCCGATGAAAGAGAACAGCTTTCTCGTTTTCAGAGAAGGTTTTGTTCCAAAGGAAAAAATTCCGATCCTTCCGGAAGAAATTGCGCATCTTCGCAGCCTTCGTTTGGACAAAATACCGTGTGAAATCGAGATCCGGGACGGTCTTGGAAAATCCTACTTCTATTCTTACGAGCCGGGAAATAAGTCCATTTCCTTTCTTTCCGAAACAATTTTAAATTTCAACTTACAAGCGTTATCTTTAGTCATTGCATTGCCCAAAGGAAATCGTTTGGATTTTTTCCTTCAGAAAGCGACTGAACTAGGGATCCAAAAAATCTATTTTTGTATTTTCCGCCATTCGATCCGAAAGGAATTCAATTTGGATCGTGCTAAAAAAATCGTAAGGGAAGCGGCAAGTCAGTCCAAACAGGCCATCTTACCCATATTAGAGATAGTTGATGCAAAGAATTGGATGGAAGAAAATAAAAACAGAATCTGTATCCTTCATCCCGGAACGGAAAGAATTTATAAACCTGGGGATTTTTCCAGGTTGATTCCTGTGATCGGACCGGAGGGAGGATTTCATTCGGAGGAAGAAGAATGGATGACTCGAGAAAAGATTCCTAAGTTTTCTTTTCCCGGGGGAATCCTTCGGACGGAAACCGCAGGCATTGCTGCGGCCTCCCTGATTGCTTTTGCGGAAAGGAAAGTCTAGAGCGATCTATCCTTTATCTTTTGCTCAAGAGCAAAAGCAAAGTATTGGAAAGATTGCAGTTTGTGGTGCAATTGGACTGGCAAGTGGAGACCGCAGGAAAATTGTCTCCCGTTACATCCGGATAAGCTGCTGCACACTGTGACTGACAAGCTGCCAAAGATCCGCCGTTACAAGTTAATGTATAAAGAAGTAGATTTTTCTCAATGGTTTTGTCTTCCCGTTCTTTGCAAGCAAAGGAGAAAAGCACCAGACTGAGTAGAATGAAAAACTTAAGAACAGGATTCATATTTCAAGGATCCTGGCGGGTCATCTTTTCGTCAATCGGATCGTAAATCACTTGACCCACTAGGTTTTTTCCATTGTCTGGAGGAAATCCAAGATGGCTGAAACTGCGAAAAAGGTTCTTGAGAAAAAAGGACAAGGGGAATACGAATTCACTCCTTATGGCGAGTTTTTGTCCTATTTTCACGCACATATAGATATTTTTAAAAGACTACTCAAAGCCAAAAAAAACGACCCGGCACAAATAGAGGCGATTTCAAAATCTGTAAAAGCCTACATGACGGCGAATATCAAAAAGACGGATCATTTTTTTGAAAATCTCCCCCAATTCTCGACTATGTTAGGTGTTTCTCAAGGAGAAATTTCCAGCTATTTAAACACAAATTTCATCGAAGTTCTAGGAAAGGTTCAGGAAAAATTAAAAATCCAAGAACTGGAAAAAATCAACAACGCTCCCGAACAACAATACGAGCGGATTACGGAAGAGATCATAGAAAAATTGCAATTCGTTTTTCCAGCTGATACTCATTTTGCGGAACGCGGAATATTGATCGTTTTGGAAAATACGAAGACGGGAGAGATCACCGAGCCGAAAGGGCTTATGGCGGAATCGGCAAGAGCTGCACTCGCGGTGTCGGGCAATGCCAGTGAGAAAGCGGGAACAATTTCCTTATCCGAAGCACTTGCACAGGCGAATGCACCTCCGCCTCCTCCTGTAAAAAAAACACTCTTACCCGAAAAAGAAAAATCCATCTTACAAGAGATAGTTGAACTTTACGGAGATACATTGACCGGTGGGCTTTTGGAGGTTCAGATCGGCCCGCCTGTAGATGAAAACGCTCATATAGAAGAAGTTCCTTCTTCCTCCAAACAAGAAAAGAAAGACGATTATGAAATCGAAGACCTGGATTTTGAAGAAGATTCCGGTTCTTCCCAAATGCAAACCTCCACTCCCGAGACCCCCGATGGAATTTTGGATGATATCGGAGGGATTTTGGATTTTGATTCTACTCCCGAGCCGGAACCGGAAGAAGATCCTTATCTCGATACCGTTCGGAATTATTCTGTCAGGGAATATATTGAATTAACTTCTGTTATTGTGTCTTATCAGCAAAAGGCGGACCAAGTAGGTTATCAGAACTGGCTGCGAACCCAACCCGAATTTGAAAAAACAGTGATTTCCTTTCGCGCTCAATTGATGAAAGAGGCAAAGGGAGAGTCTGTGGATTGGAGCCAGGCATTTCAGAGTATTTCTTCCAAAACGGAATTTACCTCGGACAGCTTGCATTTGTTACAGCAGAAGCTTAAAAACTTTCAAATTGTAAAAATGACTTTGGACAGAACCATAGCGGAGTTAAGAAAGGGATCGCCCGAGTTTATGAACTTGGTTCGAATGGCATGGCCTCATATTCAAAAAGCGTTCTTTGATGTTCCCAATTATGAAGCGGTACAAAGAAGTCTTAAGGGAATTCTTTCCAGGGTAAATGAAGAAAGTCATAAAAAGGACCTAACAAGAATTTTTTCACAAGCACTTAATTTCATTCAATCCAAGTATAAGGATTGATCCGACATCGAAAATACGTAATTTCTGCAATCGGGGAGTAAATCTGTGAACGGAAGAATACCGCTTTTTTTCTTTGTTTTTCCTCTCGTTATTTTTTCGGAAGAAACATTGATCGTGGATCCCTTGCTGCAACGTCCTTGGATTCCGGATTCCAGGGCTGAAGAAAAAAACAGCTATCACCGTTTTCTCGCCTCATCAAAAGAAACTGTAAAAACAAAACTTGCACAGGATACATTCGGCAGAAATTACCACGTATACCCTTCGCTAAAGATACGTTATACGATCGACAACGATTATCATAAGGAATTTCCCATTTTGGAGGATGGAGATCTTGCGATCAGAGAGATGGAGGCTTTGGTGGGAGCAAGAAGGGAAAAGGACGCTCTTTTTTTGGGAAAAGGAATCGGACTTTGCCAAAGACTTCACGCCGAAAAACAAAAAGGTTTTATGCCCCTTTGGGCGAAAGAGGCAAATGTTCTGACGAGTCGGCTTTCCAGTAGGCTTTTGGACAAACCCGAGGAGATGTTTCTTGCCTCGGACCCATTCGGTTGTTATGCGGGGGGCCCTGAATCTTTGGGAAATTTGTATTTGGAATCCGAGACATTCCGATATAGACTCGTAGTTCCCGCCCAATTGAGATATGAGGGACTGTTCCGAACGAATGCAGGTCATATCCGTTTGGAAAAAAACTTTATGTACAGACTGGTTCGTTTTGTGGAATTTCTTTCTCCTACCAGAAACGACGATTGGGACGATATGGAGGAAGCACTCACCTTACAAACAGCAGGTCTTACAAAAAAAGCACCCAGGAAAATCTTATTTTCGATTGCTTCCACGTTTGATACGGTTCCAAGGCTTAGGAATTCAAAAGATTATTTTCGGTTTTGGGATAAGATACGCGGCCTGAATCCCAAAATGATCCACGAAAAATCTTTTACCAGATTTGAAGAAAACGGGGACTATATAAGCAAATGGAAAGTGATCGACGAAACGGGGAACGTATCTTATTATCTGATGAAAGAATATTATTTTTACAAAGCTCCTTTGGGCTTTCTGATTTCTTTGTCTTATCCCGAATCGGAAAAAGATAAAGCGAACACCTACTGGAATTTGATTCGTTCTGAATTTAAGGTAAGAGAGTATTAGTCATGTTTGCCTTTGTCGAAACCCCGAAGAAAAAAAGACCGAAACGCCCTGATTCCGAACCTAGCATATTTCAATTATTTTGGATCGGGCTTTGTCTGATCTTGGGTTTTCTGATCTCGCTTTTGCCCTTTGGCGCTTATTTACCAATATCCATTTCCATTTGGGCGCTTGTGATTTTATTTTTACCCTTATTGTTTATGGGAATCTCTTTGATAAGAAAATACGGATATATGATTTTGATTTCCGTATTCTTGTCATTAGTCGGTGGCGGCATATCCATTCTGTTTTTGGGGGACTATGTCGGGTATCTGACACGTATTACCGCAGTGACGGACATCAACCCGGAAGAAGCTGTCAAATACTCCCAGTATAAATTTATCTTTTTAAAAAATTATAAAATACTAAAAGAGGAAGGAGGTAGTTTTCAAGCACCCCTTACCGTAAGAAGCCGCGGTGCTTCAAAGTATTATGGTCCTGTGATTCAATTTCAATTTGCTCCCATTCGCGGAAGCCTTGCTCCGGAAAAAGATCTTTCGCTCTACGCCGTCTGCATGGCGAATTTGGGCTCTTCCTGTTCTTTTTCGGATTCAGGAACGGGGGGAAATGTGTTGCATGAGTCCATTTGGGATTCAGAAAAAAGAAATGCGAAAGGAAATATTCCCAAAGAAGGATCGATTTTCCTTGTTTGGAAACCTTGGGGAGAGATGGAAATTCAAAAAAAAGGGATTTGGTCTTTGGTCAGTATTCTGGTTGTACTCTTGGTTTGGGCAGGATTCTGTTTTGGTAAGAAGATCTTTCAGATGAAAGCTCAAGATATTATCTGAACTTTTTCTTTTTTTGTTTTCGATCCTTCCTCATTTTTCATTCTTTTCCCCATGGTGAATCGGACCCTCTTTCGCAAATTTTTTCTTCTGGCAAGTTTATTCGTTTTAACAACAACTTCTTTTTTTTCACAAAATGCGTCCCCCCATATTGAATTGTTTAGTCCGGAAGGAACTTCCAAACAGGTCAAACAAATACAAGTTAGGTTTTCCAAACCGATCGTAACATTGGGGGATCCCAGACCCAAACAGGATATCTTTAAAATCAATTGCGCTCTTCCGGGAATTGCCCGTTGGATCGATAGTTCCACTTGGGTGTATGAATTTGAAAAAGAGCTACCCGGAGGAGTGAAATGCGACTTCACTCTGAACGATTCCGTTAAAACTTTGGAAGGGCAGAATATCTCCGGCCAAAAAAATTTTCTATTTGATACGGGCGGACCTTCGATCCTTTACGCATCTCCTTACTCGGGAGGAACGGTCGATGAAGATCAGATTTTCATACTCAACCTCGATGCAAAACCTGACCTAAATAGTGTTTTGCGATACGCTTATTTTACGGAACAGGATTTGTCCAATCGGATCGGCCTGGAAATCGTGGAAGGAAAAAGCAGAATCGAAATTTTAAAAAGCCAATATTCTGCGGATGTCGAAACCACGATTCTTATCAAAGCGAAGCAGACCTTTTTGCCTGAAAAAAACATCCAACTCGTATGGGGCAAAGGTGTCCGTTCTTCCTGGGGTGGGGAAATCCGGGAAGATGAAATCCATAACTTCAAAGTCAGAGCGCCTTTTTCCGTTAGTTTCTCTTGCGAGAGGGTGAATGCCAAAGCGGACTGCATTCCTATTTTGCCTTTCAGTCTTTATTTCAGCGGTGCTGTTCCGACGGATGAGCTTTCAAAGATCAGTTTAACATCAAAGTCAGGAAAAGAATATCCTTCCAAGCTTGATCCTGAAGATAAAAACTCGAAGAGTTCGCATTATTTAAGTTTTGCGGGTCCGTTTCCCGAAAACGAAGAATTTGTCATTCAGATTCCAAAAAGTCTGAAAGACGAAACGGATCGGGAGCTTGTAAATCAATCCAGTTTCCCATTGACAGTCCGTTCCGGTGAATTTCCGCCTTTAGCCAAGTTCCCTGCCAAATTCGGAATCCTGGAGCTGAATGCAAATCCAGCCATCCCGGTCACCGTTCGAAATATAGAGGCGCAGCTTCCTTTGAAGACCATGTCTCTTACCGTTACTAGCAGCACACAAAAAACAATCGATCCGATCGAAGTGCAAAAATGGTTCCAGGCACTTTCCAAACACGAAAGGGAAAAATCCATTTTTGCTTCCAAGATTGTTACGGGGCAACCAGTTTCGGCGAATTTGCCAAAACCAAACGGAAAGAAGACGATGGAAGTCGTGGGAATTCCTTTGGAAAAACCAGGGTTTTATGTTGTTGAACTTGCCAGTGATGTGTTAGGTGCTTCCCTTCTTGAAAAAAAGGGGAAGATGTACGTAACAAGCGGGGCACTCGTTACAAATATGTCCGTACATTTCAAATGGGGAAGGGAATCCAGCCTTGTTTGGGTAACCTCTCTCGATAAAGCCGCTCCCGAGCCCGGAGTGATTGTAAAAATCATAGATTGCAAAGGTATTGTTCGCGGAACGGGAATTACCGGGAAAGAGGGAACCGTCCGGTTCGGAAAAATGGGAACGGGAGAAATTCCTTATTGCGGATATTACGAAATGGGGAGCGGTCTTTCAGTATTTGCTCGGAAAGGAGAGGATCTCAGTTTTACTTCAACTAATTGGGATAAGGGGATAGAGTCCTGGAGATACCAATTGCCCACGTCCGAGTACAACGATTCTTCCGAAATCCAGACTGTTGTTATGGATCGGACTTTATTCAGGGCGGGGGAAACGGTTCATTTTAAACATTTCAGAAGAGGTCATTCCATCCAAGGTATGACGGCAAGCGATCCGAAACTGTATCCTAAGAAAGTAGTGATTCAACACGAGGGTTCGGGAGAAAAATTTGTTTTTCCTTTGGTTTGGTCTTTTCCCGGTTCTACGGAATCGGAATTTGCAATTCCGAAACAGGCAAGACTTGGAACGTACAAGATTTTTTACCCTTATTCGGAAGATGATGATTCTTATGGAAATACTGTTGCGAGTTTTAGGGTGGAAGAGTTCCGACTTCCTGTGTTACGCGGAGGAATCCAGCTTTCGGAAGGTGCCGGTTATCTGGTAGCACCAAACAATGCAAAGGTTGAGATGAACTTACAATACTTATCCGGAGGAGGGGCTTCCGGATTTCCCGTCACAGTGAGAGGACAGGTCACTCCTCAGAGTTTTTCCGTTTCGGAAGAATATTCCGAGTTTTCCTTTTTCCCCGAAAAAATAGAAACAGGAAGAGTGGTTCTGGACGAAGAAGGAGGAGGCTCCGATGAAAGTTCGAAACGAAAAACATATCCGGGTGAAAAAATCAACTTGGATGAAAAGGGTTTTTCCGGTTTTACCTTCGATGATTTAAATTCGATTTCTTCCGATTCCTCATTGGAAGTTGAAATGGAATATCTCGACCCAAGCGGGGAAATCCAAACCGCTTACCGTAGTTTTCCGATTTATTCCGCCAATCTTAGGATAGGTATTATGCCGAAGGGTTGGATGTTTACCAAAGAGAAGGTAGAGATGCAAATACTCGCTCTCGATCTTAAGAACCAACCTAAGAAAAACCAAAAGGTCACCGTTAAGGCTTATTCCAGATCATACTATTCCAATAGACGCAGATTAGTCGGTGGATACTATGCTTATGACCATTACAGGGAAGTGAAGGATTTGGGTACGTTTTGTACGGGAAAAACCAATGAAAAAGGCATTCTGTTTTGCGATTCACCCGCACCTGCTACGGGAGAGATTCTTTTTTCCGCTTCTTCAGAAGACGAAAAAGGAAATGTTTCCGCTTCCACTCATTCGATTTGGGTGGCTTCTTCGGAAGAATCATGGTTTGAAGCAAGTGATCACAACCGTATGGATATCCTGCCTGAAAAAAGAAACGTGGAAACTGGCGAGACTTTAAAAGTCCAACTGAGATCTCCCTTTCGGGAAGCTACCGCACTCGTTACAATCGAAAGAGAAGGTATCATGGATTCCTTTGTAATGCCGGTTACGGGAAAAGAGCCTACTGTCAGTTTTCCGATCAAAAAGGAATACTCGCCTAATATCTATGTTTCGGTGCTTCTTATTCGGGGAAGGATAGGAGATCCGAAGCCGACTGCACTTGTCGATTTGGCGAGGCCGTCTTTTCGAATGGGAATCGTTCCCATCCATGTGGGATGGAAACCTTATGAATTGAGTGTAAATGTAAAAACGAAAAATTCCAGTTATAAAGTAAGAGAAAAGGTGGAAGCGAATATTCAAGTCAAAGATGCAAACGGCAAACCGCCGCAAGCTGGTGGAGAACTGGTTGTTGCCGTTGTGGATGAAGCCCTCCTTGAGCTTTCCGGGAACCCTACTTGGAAATTATTGGATGCAATGATGGGACTTCGCGGACATGAAGTCAATACTTCGACTGGTCAAAGTCAGGTGATAGGAAGGAGGCATTTCGGTTTGAAAGCGAGACCGACAGGAGGAGGGGGAGGAAAGAGTCCTACAAGATCCTTGTTCGATACTCTTCTTTATTGGAAAGGCAAAGTCGTATTGGATAAGGAAGGCCGTGCGACCGTCAATTTTCCGTTAAACGATTCTCTTTCTTCCTTTAAGATCGTTGCCGTTGCTTCCTCGGGGGTATCCGAATTCGGAACCGGATCCGTTAGCATTCAATCTACTCAAGATGTTCAGATTTTTTCCGGTGTCCCCAGTGTAGTAAGGGAGGGGGATTCCATTTTACATGAGTATTCCGTTCGGAATGCAACTTCATCGGAGAAAAAGATCACAGCTAAACTTTCCGTGACAGATATTGGAACCGGCTCCGCAGCGAAAAAACAGGTTTTTGTTTTACCGGAAAAAACTTTATCTTTGAGAGGTTCTGCGACCGGAGTATTTGCATGGGATCTGAAAGTTCCGAATGATTTGCAAACTAGAAATCTGTTTTTGGAAGTGAAAGACGATTCGGGGACAGTACTTGATCGGATTGCGGTCGATCAGAAAGTAACACCTAACTTGGTGCAAAGGGTTTACCAAGCAGGTTTATTTCAATGGGAAGGGGAATTCAAAGAAAATATAGAAACACCTTCGGATTCGATTCCCGGATCGGGCTTCTTTCAGGTAACAACCTCCTCCAGTATTCTGGGGAGTCAGAAAGCAGTAGAAGATTATTTTAAAAAATATCCTTATAATTGTTTGGAACAGAAAGTTTCCACGGCAATCGGACTTTCCAGTGAAAGCAGATGGAAACAGATTGATTCTGAATTGGGATCTTATTTGGATTCGAACGGACTTGTAAAATACTTTCCGCGAATGGAAAGAGGGAGCGAGATATTAACCGCTTATGTTCTTACCTCAAGTAAGTTAGCTGATTTTGAAATGAATGGAGATTCCGTTACGAAGATGGTCGGGGGCCTCCGGGCATTTTTACTTGGAAATATTCAGGGAGACAGATGGTCTTTTGGTGCGGATTCCGTGATTCGTAAGATCATAGTGATGGAAGCACTTTCCCGTTATGAAACTTTGGAATGGGATCTGGTAAGTCCCGTATTTGTAAATATCGAACTGCTTCCGACCGCTTCACTCATTGATTTGGGTGAAATTTTAACAAGAGTAAGCGGATACGATCCAAAATTGAAATCTCGTATTGCGAGTGCTTTGCGATCCAGGTTGAATCTGCAAGGAACTGAACTTGTGATCGCGGATGCGAATTTTTCCAATCCGTGGTGGATTCTCGGATCCAATGACTATACAATGTCCAAACTTGTATTATGGTCTTTTGCCGATCCTTTTTTTAAAAAAGACATGCCTAGGCTCGTCAAAGGTTTAACCCAAAAGCAGAAAAAGGGAAGATGGGATACCACTCTCGGGAATGCATATGGAATTCTTGCTTTGAAAAAAGCGGGCAAAGTATTGGAAAGCGAACGGGTACAAGGTGGTAATGTTTCCGTAAGCGATGGCAAATCCGTAACTCTTCTCGATCCGAATGCCTCTGATAAAAGTTCCGCTTCGGTCCCGATGGAAATCGGGAAAAAGGAAATTGCAGTAGGTTACTCGGGAAAAGGGAAACCTTGGATTTTCTGGGAAGCGAAAAGTAAAATTCCCTTGAAAGAACCTCTTTTCAGCGGTTATCGGATCAAACGTTCGGTCGAAGCGGTAAGTCGTGTTTCTTCCGGCAAATGGACAAAGGGAGATATTCTCAAAATCCGTCTGGAGATTACTGCTGACTCGGAAAAAACCTGGGTGGTTTTGGAAGATCCCATTCCTGCAGGTTCCGTTCATATTGGTCGGGGTTTGGGCAAAGAATCCAAGATTCTAAGCGGAAGAATTACAAATGACCAAGATTTTTCACCTAGTTTTGAAGAGAGGTCGTTTACAAATTATCGCGCCTATTACGAGTATTTGCCACAAGGCACTTGGGTAACGGAATACACGATTCAATTGAACCATCCGGGGATTTTTCCTCTGCCGCCCACCCGTGTGGAAGCAATGTATTCTCCTGAAACATTTGCGGAATCTCCGAACGGAGTTTTTGAGATTTCGGGTTCGGATTCCTAGGAAAAGTTTACGGATTTAGGGGTTATGGAATTATGACTCCAATGGAAGAAATTCCAGCCCCTTCATCCCTTCGAAAAGTACTGTTCGCCGTAATTGGCTACACGGTTTTTTTTTACTTATTCTTTTTATTATTTAATACTTCTTTCACCATCATGGGTGTGGATGTAGGAGATTACCTAAAACAATACTTAGGTGATTTTTTCGGTGTTTATCTATTTTCCACCTTCAAAGTGTTTTCCGCTTCTCTGGTATTTCATTTTGCATTGGGGATTTTATTTCATTATAGTTTGGAATCGGTTCCACAGTTTAATATAAAAAAACAAATTCCTTTACTACTCACTTATCTTTTCGCAATGGATTTGCTCGGACTCTTTCATTCCATTACTCTTTATCCGCAGATCTACGGAGAATTTTTCTTTTACCGTTATTCTTCACTTTCTTCGCTCCTATATTTTTTTACGGATCATTTTTCACCCGTTTTCTTTTTTTATACAATTGTTTTGATTTTATCCGTTCAACTGGCAAACATACTCTATTATGTTTGCCAGGAAAAAACAAAACTATCCTTCTTCTATTTAACAACAATCCTGATCGTCCTCCTTTTTCATCGGTTCGGGAGTCTGTATCCTGCGCTCGCCTTTATTTTTATCTTTCCCATCTTACATAAGTTAAAAGATAAAATACATATCAGAACCTATTTCCTGTTGATTCCGTTTCTGATCTTTCTTTTTCCCTTTCCATTTCTGTTCGATTTCTTATACGGAACTTTTACGGAAGATCATAAGGACAAACCGCCTGTTTTTTTGATCTCTGCCGACTCGCTTCGTTATGACAAACTCGGATTTGTGAACGGAAATAAGGAAATCACACCAAACATAGATTTATTCTCCAAAGATAGTTTTATTTTTCATGACCACCATACTACGATTCCACGCACTTTTCCCAGTTGGGCGGACCTATTGACAGGAAAGTATTCCATGACTCATAAAGTCAGGGATATGTTTCCGTCGAAGACGGAAAAAAACAGGATCGGTTCCAAAGAGTTTCCTACTATCGGACAAAAGCTGAAAGAGATCGGTTACAAAACATCCGCTATCGGGAGTTTTGCGGCAGATATTTTTCCAAGGGCGGATTTCGGTTTTGATGAAGTATTGGCTCCCAATTTCAATGCAAAGGTGATGACTTTGCAAAGGACGGCTGAGTCTCAACTTTTTTTATTGCCGGTTGTAACGGGGAGTTTCCTCGGGGGTGGAGATTATATTGAAGAGATGGACGGATTGTCCACCTGGGGAGACGGTAAAAGGATTTTAGACCGACTTAAAAAAGTAATAAGGAGATCCGGTGAGTCTTCTTTTTTTCTGACATACTTTTCAAGCGTCGTTCATTTTCCATATACGCCCGCTTATCCCAATTATAAAAAATTCACAAATCCGAATTACTACGGCAAATACAAATATCTGAAATTCGTTGATCCAACCGCTACGGATAAATTGAACAACCAAGAGATCGAACAGATTCGCAGTTTATTCGATTCCTCCGTATATGCATTTGATGAAGAATTCGGTGCCATCGTTCGATTTTTAAAAGATAAAGATTTATATGATAAGTCGATCATCATTCTGACTGCAGATCATGGCGAAGCATTGTACGAAGATATCCACGGACAAGGACATGGGGAACACTTAAGAGGAGAGGCTGTCACCAAAGTTCCTTTGTTGATTAAGTTTCCTTCCGATAGCAAATATGCGTCTTTACCGGAACGGGAATTTTTCGGAACTACTTCTTCCGTTGATATTTTTCCTACTTTATCGGATTATTTTTCAATTCCAATCAAACAAGAGTTACCTGGTCTGTCATTATTGAATGTTCTGGGACAAAAAGATTGGGAAAATGAAAGAGTAGTGTATTCCGAAACCGGGATTTGGTTTTCCGACGTAGGGGATCATTTTTTTCAATCTCAGAGAATTCCATATCCCAATATTTTAGAGCTTCATCAAGTGGTTCCCGAAGAAGAATTTCAGATTATGATCACTGACCGTAATTTCCAAGAGACAATTGCCTTCGCCAAACACAGGTCAGTTCAAAACTCACGTTATAAATTTATATACATTCCGACCAGAAAAGGTGTTCTGTTTGAGCTTTACGATAGAAAAAACGATCCATTGAATACTAAAAATATTTTTCCGAACGGAGCGATCGGTCCTTCTCTAAAAGAAAACTTATACTCCCTTGTAAAGAAATGGGAAGACGCAAGTCAGGCAGGAGAATATCTTTTGCCAGGGACACTCAGGAATGGCGACTTATAGTGAATTTTTAACAATAGATATAGGAAGAGAAATATGCCGAAACGTAGTGATTTAAATTCGATTTTAATTATTGGTTCAGGTCCGATTGTAATTGGTCAAGCTTGTGAGTTTGATTATTCCGGGACGCAAGCTACGAAAGCCCTTCGTGAAAAAGGAATTCGCGTAATTCTCGTTAACTCAAATCCGGCCACGATTATGACGGACCCCGATCTGGCTGATGCAACTTATATCGAACCGTTGACGGTTCCGGTTCTGGAAAAGATCATTAAAAAGGAAAAACCTGATGCCATCTTACCTACGGTAGGTGGACAAACCGCTTTGAACCTGGCACTTGCCTTGCACAAAGAAGGCATATTAGAAAAATACAATGTAGAGTTGATCGGTGCGAAGGTGGAAGCGATCCGTAAAGCGGAGGATCGGGAGCTTTTTAAAAAGGCTATGGAAAAACTGAACATCCGGGTAGCGAAATCAGTTATGGTTTCGGATATGGTCGCGGCAAGAACGGCTGCAATCGAGATCGGCTTCCCGATCATCATCCGACCCGCATTCACTCTCGGGGGAACGGGAGGAGGAACTTGTTATGATCAGGAAGAATTTGAAGATATCGCTGCAAAAGGTTTATCAGCATCTCCAATTTCTCAGATTTTAGTAGAAGAATCCGTGTTAGGCTGGAAAGAGTTCGAATTGGAAGTCATGCGTGATCTCGCAGACAACGTAGTAATCATCTGTTCTATCGAAAACCTGGATCCGATGGGAGTTCATACGGGAGATTCCATTACAGTTGCCCCACAACAAACATTAAGCGACAAAGAATACCAAAGACTCAGGGATATGTCTATTGATATTATCCGTGAGATAGGGGTCGAAACGGGTGGTTCCAATATCCAATTTGCAGTCAACCCTGCAGACGGGGATGTGATTGTGATAGAGATGAACCCCCGTGTTTCCCGCTCTTCTGCACTTGCTTCCAAAGCAACCGGTTTCCCTATCGCCAAAATTGCAGCCTTACTATCCATCGGATATACTTTAGATGAAATTAAAAATGATATTACTCGTGTTACACCTGCTAGTTTTGAACCTTCGATAGATTATGTTGTAACGAAAATACCGAGATTTGCATTTGAAAAATTTCCGGGTAGTGATCCGACTCTAGGTGTTCAGATGAAAGCTGTGGGTGAAGCGATGGCGATCGGAAGGACTTTCAAGGAGAGTTTTCAAAAAGCGCTTCGCTCTTTGGAATCGGATCGTTTCGGTTTCGGAAGCGACGGTTATTTGAAAGAACTGATCGAATGGGACGGGATAAAAGATTCCGATAAAAAAGAGTGGCTGACAGGCAAAGTAAGAAGACCCACCGACAAACGGATATTCTACGTCAAACTTGCTTTTAATTTCGGAATGAGTGTGGAAGAAATTCATGATATTTGCAAGATTGATCCTTGGTTTTTATATCAATTCGATGAGTTGTTATCTTTGGAAAAAAGATTCAAAGCGGAAGGCCGGGCCATCTTAAAAGAAATGAAGAAAGCGGGATTTTCCAATCGTCAGCTTGCATTTCTCACCAAAGAATCCGAAATTTATACTCAATTGAGAAGTGGTGCTCCGATCGACGTCACCAAATCGAAAATCGAAGGAATTTTGCGTAAGGAAGAAGAAGATTTGGAAACTTATCTTCTGAAGGAACACTTAAATCCTGTTTATAAACGAATTGATACTTGTGCGGGAGAATTCGAAGCATTTACTCCTTATTTGTACTCTTCTTATGATGAAGAAGATGAAGCGGATGTTTCCTCCAAAAAGAAAGTAATGATTTTGGGTAGCGGTCCGAACAGGATCGGACAAGGAATTGAATTTGACTATTGTTGTTGCCATGCTTCCTACGCATTACAGGATGCAGGTGTTGAATCAATTATGATCAATTCCAACCCGGAAACGGTTTCTACAGACTATGACACTTCAGATAGACTTTATTTCGAGCCGCTTTGTTTGGAAGATGTTTTGAATATTTTCAGAAAGGAAAAACCCGATGGAGTGATTGTTCAGTTAGGTGGTCAAACCCCTTTGAAATTGGCTCGTGCACTGGAGAAAAGAGGAGTTCCTATCATTGGAACAAGCCCTGATTCCATTGATCGCGCGGAAGATAGAAAACGATTTGCTGAAGTTTTAGATAAACTTAAACTCCGCTCTCCTGAAAACGGAATTGCTTCTTCCAAAGAAAAAGCAAGAGAGATCGCAACGAGGATCGGTTATCCTGTCCTGGTTCGCCCTTCATACGTGTTAGGTGGAAGAGCTATGTTGATTGTGAACGAAGAATCCGAGTTGGATCGTTATATGGAAGAAGCGGAAGAGGTATCCGAAGACAGACCTCTTTTGGTGGATTCCTTTTTGCAGGATGCGACCGAAGTCGATGTGGACGCACTTTGTGACGGTAAGGATGTGTTTGTTGCGGGAATTATGGAACATATTGAAGAGGCGGGAGTTCACTCGGGAGATTCCGCATGTGTTCTTCCTCCTCAGTCCATTTCCACAAGAATGATTCAAGAGATTGAAGAAGCGACCCACAAACTTGCCATTGAATTGGATGTAAAGGGACTGATCAATATTCAGTTTGCGATCAAAGATGAAACTCTTTATGTGATTGAAGTGAATCCGCGTGCTTCGAGAACTGTGCCCTTTGTTGCTAAGTCCATCGGTGTTCCTATTGTAAAGTTAGCCGTTCGTATTATGTTAGGTGAACATCTTGCTAGTTTCAACTTGGGAAAAAGATTTTCCGCACCGATGATTACCGTAAAAGAAGCTGTGCTTCCTTTTAGCAAATTTCCCGGAGTGGATACTATTCTCGGACCTGAAATGCGATCTACCGGCGAAGTAATGGGAATCGCTTTGTCGAAAGGTGAGGCTTTTGTAAAGGCACAAATCATGGCAGGGGAAGAACCACCTAAACAAGGAACTGTTTTTGTCACGATCAATGATAAGACTAAAAAAGAATTATTGGAGCCTGTGCGTTCACTTTCCAACCTGGGGTACATCTTAATTGCTACGGAAGGTACTCATAAGTTTTTATCCGAGAACGGAATTTTATCCAGCAAGATCAATAAGATCTACGACGGATACTTTCCGAACGTAATTGATTATATCAAAGAGAAAAAAATCCATTTGATCATCAATACTCCTTTATCGCGTGTTACTCGGGAGAATGCTTTTACCATCAGACAGGCAGCAATCAAATACAAGGTACCTTGTCTGACTACTGCACAAGCTGCAAAAGCTCTGATCCATGGTCTGGTTGAGATGAAGGATAAAGGATTTACCGTCAATTCATTGCAGGAAATTCACAAAATCCCGAAAAAATAGTAAGATAGAAAAGATATATAAACTCAAGGGGCAGGGGTTTATATATCCAATCCTGTTAAAATCCGTTCAATCCTTTTTCTATTTACACCTAAATCCGATTTACCCAGCCTGGAGGCGGATCGGAAGTGCAGAAGTTTGTTTTTTTCATCAAAATAAAACTCAACGTCGTCCACATAACGCATGATTAGCGATGTAAATTCCACATAAATGTAATTTCCGCCTTCTTGGATTATATTTGTTCTTTCATAGTCTGTGATTTTTTTCTTTAAAATGGCAAATGCTTCCGGTAGCGGCTTTTTATAAGCTACAGGGGATCTGAAATGTTCCGCATCATTTGTTTCGGAAAAAGATGAAATGCAGTTTGGAGTTTTCGGACAAGCAGTAAGTTTCCCTTCTTTGATTCCCAAGCTGGTTGGTCGGGAACCTGTGCAAGAAACAAGGAAGAGGAGGGCGATCGTTGTAGTTGTTGTTAGTTTCATGGAGAATCCTTAGAGGGCGGTCCCCCGCCCTTTCTAGGGTGGGGAGGAGTGGATCGTGGGCCCGCGCTCCGTCCCCCTTGTTACCTCATTACCTCCAAAAAAACAATCACAACTTTCAACTTTATTGTTTTTCTTCCGATTTGTTCGCCTTTATGCCTACTCAAATACCAAGTTTCCTTTTTTCTGTGAAATTCGGAACGCAGCATTCACAAGACCTACATGGCTATAGGTTTGCGGAAAATTTCCCCACTGGCTGCCGTCTTTTGCATCTACATCTTCACTAAATAGTCCCAAGTGATTGGAATGTTCTATCATTTTGTAAAAAAGCTCCGACGCTTCCTCGACTTTTCCCAAACAAGCGAGGCTTTCTATGTACCAGAATGCGCAGACGAGAAAAGTGGAATCCGGTTTGCCGAAATCGTCATTGTGAAGATATCTGAAAAATAATCCTTCTTTGGTTTTCAATTTTCTTTCTAATTCTTCCAAATGTTTATGTGCGGTTTCAGATTGCGGTTTTAAGTAAGACATTGTAATGAGCTGCAAAAGGCTTGCATCCAAATGTTTTGTTCCGATTGCTTGGGTATAAGCTTGGGCGTTCGGATCAAAACATTTTTCAATTCTCAGTTTGGATTTGTCCAGTAAAGAGAGAGCTGATTTTTTTAAATCCAAATCTTCCAAGGATTCTGCAATCTTGATCGTTGCTTTTGCCCCTGCCCAATGGAACAAATACGTATAACAATGATTTTGTGATAAATTTCGGAACTCCCAAAGTCCTGCATCCGGTTCCTCCATAGTTGCTTCAATCTGATTGAGTATATTTTTCACCAATGTACGGTTATGATAACGATTTTTATCAGGTAATCTTTCATCCAGATACAAGGGCAATAAGGAAAGAAGAATCTGTCCGTATGCATCATTCTGAATATGAGTATAAGCTTGGTTTCCCACTCGGACAGGAGTGTTGCCTAAATATCCTTTGATCGGAATTTCTTCTTCAGCAATCAAAGTTTCTCCGGTAATGGAATAGAGAGGTTGGTATCGTCCTTCTCCCGTCGGTTTTAAGTTGGCAATATAATTGGCATAAGATTCCATTTCTTCAAAATGGCCTAGCCTTGTTAAGGCTTGTAAGGTGTAGTAACTGTCCCGAATCCAACAAAAACGATAGTCCCAGTTTCTACCGCTTCCGTTTGCTTCGGGCAAACTTGTGGTGGAGGATGCGATAATTGCACCAGTATCCTGATATTGGTGTATTTTCAATACGAGCGCAGATCGGATCACTTCCTTGGCTGCAAAACTCCCTATCGAACAATGTTTTACCCAGTTCTGCCAATAATCTTTTGTTTTGTGATAATACTCTTCAAATAAATGGGGAAGATTTCCGTTTAAGGAAAATCCATAGGTCAAAACAAAATACTTCGTTTCGGATAATACTTCCGACCTTTTGTTCAAAAGATAATTATGAGAAAAGTTAGTATAAAGTCTCAATTTAAAATTGTTGAAAACATAGGAGATTCTGTCCGATCCGAATTGGATTTCAGGAGATTCTTTTCCAAAATGATATTTCGGATTTAAATCGATTTTGATTTTTGGATTGCCTTCGAGCCTTTCCACTTTTCTGCAAAGAGTGAGTGGGTAATACGCTTGTCCGTCTTGGTAAAACCTCGGGGCAAAATCAATGACACGAAATTTCCCTCCGCTTGTATGAAACTCAGTGGAAATGATATTTGTGTTTTGAATGTATTCTTGTTTTACTGAATATATTTCCTCATCGGAAGTAATGCTGAAATTTCCGCAATCGGGGTCGAGTAGAGACCCAAAAACAGGCGAGGAATCAAACCTGGGCAGACACATCCAGGGAATATTCGCATTCGAATCAACATGTGCAATATAACCGCAATTTCCTATGATTCCCGTATTGTATTTATGTTGTGAGCTCATTTTTTTTCCTTAAACGAACATTTTTAAAAAATCACGAACCTCTTCAGGATGGGCAAGTCTGTATTTTGCAAAACTATCACCTAACCCTACTTTGATGGTAATCGATGATTCCGGTAAAGATTGAAACATTTCTTCGTCAGTAGTGTCGTCTCCGATGGCGATAACGGAAACATCATTCTTTGATTCTAAAAATACGTTTACAATACGGCCTTTGCCGGTTCCGAATTCCCTTATCTCAATGATTTTACTGCCAGGCAAAACGATAAACCCGCTATTGACCGAAATCTGAAACAATTCGTCCAATAGTTCTTTTGAATATTTCAGGCCAGCTTCCGGGTCTGCGTTTCTATAATGCCATACAAGGGAAAAATCTTTTTCTTCGACGAAAGATCCGGGTACTCTTGCTTCGTATTCATCTAATAAATGTTTTATTTCTTCCTTCCATAAAGACTGTGATTGAAACTGAGAGACCCAGTTTTCATTCGGTTGTTTCCACCAAACTCCATGTTCGGCTATCAAGTGAATGGGGAGTTCATTGAAGTAGGATTCTAAGAAAGTTTTTGTTCTGCCGCTGATAATTACGATTTCAAATTTATCTTCTTTGGCAAGAGTCTGTAAAAGATTCAGGATTTCTTCCGTAGGATAGGCGTCTTCCGGTTTCCTTTGCAATTCCCTTAAGGTTCCGTCATAATCCAGAAAAAAAATAGTTTTGGCTTTTGAGTTACAGTCGGAAATGATTTTTTTCCAGTCATCTTTCTGCAAGGTGGTCGTTTTGGAATACGTTTTATTGGAAATACTTTTGTTTGTGTCTTTCAGTATTTCACTTGCCCAATAATTGATATTGTATTTATGAATTCTCTTTTTTAAAAACGAGTTTCTTTTTTGTCTTTCCGCTTCAGGCATTGTGAGAGCAATTCTAATTCCATCGGCGATTTCCTGCACATCGTTCGGATTTACGAGAATCGCCTCACCTAATTCTGAGGAGGCGCCTGCAGTTTCGCTTAAAATTAATATCCCGTTTGTTTCTGTTTGAGAAGCAATGAACTCCTTTGCGATTAGATTCATACCATCCCGAAATGGTGTGACTAGAATCGTGTCGGATGCATTATAATAACTTACTAAATCTTCAAACGAAAATCCTTTGTATTGATAGATGATAGGAGACCAATTTAAATTTCCATAGTCTCCGTTTATTAGTCCTACTTTTTCATCAATTGCGCGTTTCATTTCCGAATAGGAGCGTATCCCGGTTCTGGATGGTACAATGATCAGAATGAATTTGCATTTTTCCCTCCATTCCGGGTTTTGTTTCAGGAACAAATCAAAAGCAACTAATCTTTGTAATACTCCTTTCGAATAGTCCAAACGATCAACAGACAAAATAATCTTCATTTTATCTGTTTTTATTTTAAACGTTTTCCTTTTACATGCTGCGGTATTTGCAAAATCGGAAAATCTATTATAGTCTATTCCCATTGGATAACTACCCGCTATGACGGATCTTCCTTCAACCGGAATGATTCCGAAATTATTTTCGATGCCCAGGATTCTTAATACAGATCTGAGGAAATATTGAGTATATAACTGCGTGTGAAAGCCGATTAGATCGGAACCAAGTAATCCTTGTAATATGGAAGAGCGGATCTGGGTAGATAGAAACCGAAAGATTTCAAACGTAGGAAAAGGAATATGAAGAAAAAAACTTATCTTTGCTTTCGGAAATTTTTTCCGTAAAATGGCGGGCAATAACATCAAATGATAATCATGAACCCATATCCAATCGCCATCCTCATAAATACCGGCTACTTTATCCGCATAAATCTGATTTACCTCTTTGTAGGATTCGAAGCTATCTCTTGTAATTTGAGTTAAAGAGGTAAAGTAATGGAACAGAGGCCATAACGTATCATTGCAAAATCCGTTATAAAACTGATCGAATAACTTTTGTTTGATGAATACTGGAATTGCATTATGTTCTGTTCTTAATTTTTTTTCCAGTTCCGATTTTCCATCTTCGGAATCAATCGGTCCGGGCCAGCCTACCCAAAGAGACTCGTTTCCTGATTTTTTCCAATGATCCAAAAATCGGGAAAGCCCTGTGGCGAGTCCCCCGATGGTGGGTTTTCCTTGGGGAGTTACAGGAAGTCGATTGGAGACGAGGATCAATCGCATACCCGATTTTGACAGAAGATGTGCTAGGAAACAAGGGGTTTTTCATGCTAATTAGCGATTATCACTACAGAACTTCATAAAAAATCAATCATTTCTGGCATTTATTTCGAACCTGTGTTTGAAACTAAAGTTCAGTTCCCTGTTGAATGAGTCTTTTTTGCAATTTCAAGGAATTCTGGAGAGCAGATTCGAATCCGAATCACCGTTCCACATGAGTTAGGTCATCATGTGAAGGTCTCTACTCCTAGTGATCCGGTCAGTTCGAAAAAGAACGAATCCTTTTATTCTTTTTATCAGAGAACGGTGATCGGCTCTTATTTGTCGGCTTGGTCTTTGAAAAGAAAACAATTGGTAAATGGCGGCTATGAAAAAATTCTTCCCATTCATTCTTGGAATCAAAATTATCTGGTTCCTCCTTTCTTGGAGCGATGGAAGTGAATGGATTTTTTTCAAATACTTTGGAAAATAGGATGGAAAAACGTTAATAAAAGGAACCAAATCTCCCGATTTTCGGTCGAATCATTGTGAAACAATTGCTTATCCTTTTCCTATTTACTGTTTTCCATCTACAGTGTTTTTTATTTCGTTCCATTGACAAACCTTCCCAATTGATTTCTTTGGAGCCGGCTCTGGCAGATAAGATAAAATTTCATTGGGTAGGGCATGCTACCGTCCTCATTCAAATTTATGATAAATGGATTTTAACGGATCCTAATTTTTCAAAAAGCCTCGGGCTAGTTATTAAACGTTATGTGGAACCGGGCATCAATCCTAAGATCATTCCTCCTTTGGACGCAGTCCTTGTGTCCCATTCCCATTTCGATCATTTGGACAAATCATCTTTGGAGGTTTTGAATCTGAAAGGAAATCTCTATCTTCCTCCGGGTGCCAAAACTTATATCCCCGGTGCTTTGGATTCCAAAAGTTTTGAGATGAAAACTTGGGAGGTCCGAGAAACCGACGGACTTAAGATAACGGCTGTTCCAGCGAAACATTTCGGGGGGAGATGGCTCTTTGATAACTTCTGGGATGGTGAACCTTATACGGGTTATATGATTGAATACAGGGACGTGACTGTTTTCTTTGCAGGAGATACCGGCTATCAGGGAAAAGAATTCAAAGAAATGGGAAAAAAGTATAATATAGATGTGGCGCTTCTTCCTGTTGGTCCAAGCAAGGGACCGAATAACGCGATTCATATTAACCCGAATGAGGCGGTTCAGACATTTCTGGATTTGCATGCAAAAAAAATGATCCCGATACATTTCGGAACATTTTATCGTTCCATGGAATCTGAATTGCCCGATCTTTTGAAAGCTATTGAACCGCTGGGAAATAAGGCGGTGCTTCTTGGGGTGGGAGAGTCTTACGAATTCAATAAATCGGATTATGCGGTTGATTCAAATTGAGTTCGTTGACTCCTAATACAAATATTTACAAATAACGAATGCCCCGAAAGCAGGGCAGCCTTGACCGTTTATCCCAATCTGTTAAAGTCAGTTTATATTTCGTTATCTGTTTTTCAGGACTTCCCGTTGCATTTACATTGGATGGTTGAATGATACTTTTAGTCGAGGATGACCCAACTCTATCGAAAAATATCACGGAGTATCTCCGTATGAAAGGAGAGGAAGTCGAAGCCGTATATAATGCAAAAGATTGCAGGTTTTTGGTTCATAATAGATTGGATGAGTTTGAAATCATACTTTTGGATATTATGCTGCCCGACGGAGACGGCTTACAGATATTAAATGATATTCAGGAAGTGTCCGATATTCCTGTGATTATTGCGACAGCTTTATCGGGTGAACAAAGAGTAATCGAAGCTTTGAACAGAGGAGCAAATGATTATCTGATAAAACCGTTTCATCCTGAACTGCTTCTCGCTCGCATCGGTGTAATCCGAAGAATGGTTTCTGCAAATAAAAAAGTCAAAGCGGAAATTCGATTTTCCAAGAAAAATGTATTCGTCGATGAAATCTCAAGAAGAGTTTTGCTTAATGATAATGAAGTTGATTTTTCTTCTTATGAGTTCGATATTTTTTTATTATTACTGAAAAACCGGGGAATGGTTGTATCCAGAAATCAATTGTACAAACTTTCAAAAGGTAAGTCCCGCCATTCCGCCGATCGGACGATTGATATGCAAATTTCAAAGATAAGAAAGAAAATAGATTTGGAGACGGAGATCAAAACGATATGGGGAAAAGGATATCTTTTGACAGATGAGAATTTATACTAAAATCATCGCAGTCTTCATCATAGTTCTCGGACTTATCGCAATGATGATTGCCTGTTTGTTATATATCGATCGTAATTATCCCCATTTGTCTCCGAGGAATCGGGATTTTAAACCTATTTTTAAACTATACGTGGATGTTTTGGATACAAAATCTTCCGAAGAAAGACAAAAGAGTTACCAGGATTCAAAAAGCGATATGTTTCAAATGACTGAAACGGATTCTGCGGGTTTGGAGCAATTGTCAGCTAATAATCGTATGGTGATAAAATCGAATAAATTTCCCGATAGGTATTACTTAGTAATTTTTGAAAAGAAGCGTATTTTTTTTCTGATCGGAATCACATTGATTCAATTTTTGATTCTACTTTTACTAATCAGTTTTGTAATCAAAAAAACTTTAAAGCCCTTGAAAGATTTGGCAAACTCAATGTATCGAATCGCAAATGGAGATTTTTATATCCGTCTGGGTGAAAAACTGAACGATCCCGAATTGAAACTACTTGCCCAAGGATTCAATCATATGGTAGCAAAATTGGAAAGCAGCAAAAAAAGAGATCAGCTCTTATTACAGTCTATCTCGCATGAATTAAGAAGTCCAATTGCAAGTTTGATCTTTTTATACGAAATCATTCGTGAGAAAAAAAGTTATGATCGGCTGACTGAAATCGGCGAAGGAATCTTTTCATTGGAAAAAACTTTAAATGAAATCGATTTGATCGCAACCGGAATTATTTCAGGGAGTTCTATTGATATATATTCCGTTGATTTGAAAATCCTCTTATCCGAATTCATACAGGAAAATTCCAACTGGATTCATAACAAAGGAAAAACCTGTCATTTGAAAGAAACAAATCCCGGATCCGTGTATGAAGTGAAAGGGAATGAAAATTATGCAAAGATCATTTTTAAAAATATAATTCAGAATGCGATTTATTATGAAAATCCAACGGCGAGGATTGATATATGTTTGGAAGGAGATTCCGAATCTTTGAAAATCATTTTCCCCTTGGACCAAAATATTGATGAAGATTCGGTAAACCTGTTTACTCCTTTTTATCGGGGTAAGGAAGCTAGCTTGAAAAATCCGAAAGGGAAAGGTCTCGGTCTTTCCATAGCAAAATCATTATGCGAGACAATGGGTTGGTCCATACAATATAAAAATACTGCTTTTCTTATTGAGATTCCCGTTTGAAACGGATCACATCTCCTTCCACGTTTACGACCGAGACGGTTCCTATCGGAAAAAAATATTCTGTTTCATGCCAAATGACAAGGTCGATCATGGTTTGCCCTCCCTCTATTTTTTGAACGGCATCGCTTAACGCATTTTCTATGTTCAGCGGATCCGTAACCGGAAAAATTCCGAATAAATAAAAACAAGACGACTTTCCGTTTGTGCGACCTAAAACATCATAAAGGTTTTCTCTTGTATTTGTCGCCTGAGTACCTAGGAGAAGATCTCTCGTTTGACCGTTATGAAATAACAGATTGGTTCCGCAAGCAGAAGTAAATAAACAAATGCTAACGACGATTCCTTTTAATTTCAAGAGGTTCCTCCTCTTTATCGAATTTGACTGCTTCCGCCTGTATGCCGAAACGATGGATGACAAATCCGAGTATATAGATCCTATCATTCCAATAATGGATATTAACCAAGGCATCCGCTGAATTTTCTCCGATGTGTTTTTGTATCAATTCGTGGACTTTCGGTTTTCTCAAGGGAAAACCGACGATACCAAAGTCGATTGATATCCAAGTGATGTAGTCGTCCACACTCGCAATCGTTTTGTATTTTTTGTTTCCCATCGGTATGTTGCTCATGGATAGACCGGCACTTGCAGAATTACAGTTCGCACCTGTGGAAACAAATACGATGAATGCTAAGATTGATATAAGTCGTCTATGAATTTTATCTTTCCGTTCAATGGGCATGCGTATAAATTCTTTCAGCGGGAGGAGAATGTCGATTTATATTCGTAAATCTTCCAAAGTTTCATTTGTAAATATTTGTATCCGGGAATACAAATATTTACAAATACGGGGTAGTCGTTTTTCCGTTTAATCATTGAAGTCGAAGGTTTATCTCGCGTTATAAAACCAGTTTCAGTTTGCGGGAAGAATCGATTGAAGAAAATACTATTTATCACATTGTTCCTAAGCCCTTATTTGATTTATTCTCAAAATCTTAAAATCAATGCAATAGTGAAGGTAATCAATCGTTCCAATCGGTCTCCTATTCCCAATGCGCCTGTTGTTATGAAAGAAGCAAATGGTTATTATACTACGGATGTAGACGGTATTGCAAAGATATCCGTTCCAAATTCCGGATTTTATTCCATTCGGGTAGTCACAGGCAATTCAGTTATCGTAAGACAGAAAGAGATCACCCAAGAAGGACAGGTGGTTAATATTTACATTGATGATGCGGATGTCGGAAAAGATACCATTCGTGTAACTGGCGAAGCCGATAAAGTGAAATTATCCAGATATTCATTCCAGCAGGATGAGATCAAAAGACTTCCCGGTGCACAAGGGGATTCTCTGAAAGCATTGCAAACTTTACCCGGTGTGGTGCCAGCTCTTCCGGTTGGAATCAATTCCAGCGGCTCCTTCGGAAGTTTTTCGGTGAACGGCAGCCCTTATAGAAACAGTGAGAGAGGTGATTTGGCTCTTCGCGGTGCTGGAACAAATGCGAATCAGTATTATTTTGACGGATTTCCTGTTAGTTACCCTTTTCATATAGGAAATCAATCTTCAGTATTTAATAATAATATTATAAAATCATTAGATGTATATTCCGGATCCTATTCCGCAAGGTACGGATACGCGAGCGGAGGTATTATCAATATCGAAGGAAAAGACTCGGTTAAAAGTACAAGAACGACTATAAATTTCAACTTATTTCAATCGGATGCTATGGTGGAAAGAAAGATCACTGAAAATTCCTATGTGATCGCCGCTGTCCGTAAAAATTACCCAAACTATACTTTATTGAAATTGTATCCAGATGGAATTCCGTCGGATGCCAAGTATGCGAACTATGAAGATTTTCAATTGAAGTCCGGCTGGGATATTTCCAAAGAACATAAGCTCATGTTCACTACATTCGGTTCAAGGGACATTCAGAAATATACCAAAACCGTAGATGAAGCGACAAATTCAAGATATGGAAGCAATGCGACCGGTCCTATTGGTGGCGCCGACAGCAGACCTCCCGTAGGTTTGGATCGTAGCTTTCGTACGGATGGGGTTCGTTATACCTATCAACCGGGAGATAAAATTTCCAATACATTAAGTATTTCCAGAAATTCGTATAAAGAGTTTTATGAACTGAAATTTGATAACCCCTTGTCGGGAGAAAATATTTTCGGTCTTCAGAATGTAACAACACAAAATATTTATTATGTGGAGAATGTCCTTAACTATAATGTCTGGAAGGAATACTTGAAGTTTCAAATAGGCGGAACATATAGAGGAAGAGAAATTACGCAGAAAGCTGAGAACGTCACTCAATCCAGTTCCGAATTCTCGAGAATATTCAATAATTTGATTCAATCCGATCCGACTTTTCGCGCTTTGATAGACGGAGACGGAGTTCGGTCGAAAGAATTGGGAGCTTTTGCAGAACTTAACTTCAGTTATAAGGGATTTAAATTTATGCCGGGAGTGAGGGAAGATTATTACAACTTATCCAATCAGAAAGTAATCAGCCCCCGATTGAATACTTCATATACATTTGAAAAACTTGGAACGACTTTTCTCGCAGGAGCGGGAGACCATTACAATGCACCTACGGGAATCGGCCAAGTGTCCTCTCGGGTGGGCAACGATGGGTTAAATCTTGAAAAAGGCGAACATATGGCAGTGGGCGTAAGTCAGGATATCAATTCCGACTGGCTCGTTAAAGTGGAAGGTTTTCGTAATATTTATTCCAATCTGGTTGTATCCGATTCTTACATACAAGATCCTTACGCTCTCAATAACCAAACAAGCGATATCATTGAAAAATCTGATGATGTTTTTCGTAATCCGATCAAACCAAAACCTCTCAGGTATTCCAATAATGGAACCGGTCATTCGGAGGGAGTGGAAGTTTATTTAAAGAAAACAAAACGTCCGGAAGATTCGGGCTGGTACGGTTGGATTTCTTATACCAACTCCCTTACCAAACGGAACAATCACCAAACAAGATATTCCGATCAGGAAAGAAACGAAAGAAGTGCGTTGAATGCAAGCAGAACGTTACTTGCGCAAACTCAGAACAAATACGGATACGTTAATTATTATAACGATAATCAATTGGAACTGGTCTATGATAATGATAGGGAAGAATTATATGATTTGGATCGTACTCATGTATTGAATATAGTTGCGGGCTGGAAAATTAATAGTGCTTGGCAAATCGGGGGCAGATACCGTTATCTTACAAATACCCCGTTCACTCCTATCACGGGATCATCTTCCGCAAGTCAGGCGGCGACTTCGGGATTCACTTTAAATCTTCCGTCATATTCGACTTATTACAATTCGGCACGCCAAAGCCCGTGGCAACAATTGGACATTCGAATTGATAAATTTCATAATTACAATTGGGGTTATATCAATGTATATTTTGAACTGATCAATTCTTTCGGTCGTAGAAATCCTTCGGGAGAAACATTTTCAAATACGGAATCTTACCAAGCAGGCAAAAATCCATCAACCAATTATGATACTACAAATTCACCCTATATCGAAACAATGTTTGGTGGTAAGACCGTATATATTCCGCTTCTTAATTTCGGGGTAGAGGTCAGATTTTAATGAAGAATCTGTTTTTTTTGATTCTTATCATTATTTTTGTTTTCGATTGCGGCGGAAATCAATCTAAACTGAACAAAGAAAAGGAAACTTACAATCTTAGCTTGATGATCTATTATCTTTATCGTTCTGAAGGAAACTGCATTCGATATCAAAAGACGACAGAAGGCTGGACCATATATTGTGATCAGAGGTCGAGGGGGCTTTGCAATACTTCCGATCTGATTTATACGGATTCGGAAAAATCCGCAGCATTATCGGAAATTTCCAAAATCAATCGCGAGTTGCCAAACCGATGCAGCCAAGCGATTTTGGTTTCAGGTGTACTTCAGGAAAAAACTCTTTCCTTATCCGAGGGGGATAAGATCAATCAGGAAAATGCTTATGTGGTAGTTGCTTCCTGCGTCGAAACAGGAATTCAAAATGCAAATCTATTGGTAAATACGTCTGACCTGAGCTTTCTGAATTCTACGAAGGGTAAAATTGCAATTGCTTCCGAACAAACCTATAATTTTGAACCGGATCCCGTTCGAAAAGCCGATGCACTAGCCTGTCTCGATTATCTGATCAAAGACTCTTTTTCGGGAAAACCAAAGGAAGACCTTCGCACTTTGCTTTCGGATAACAGAACTAAAAAACGATGGAAACAAGTCTCTTGTGTAAATAATTCCAGCCTTACTACCTGCCCGCCACAAGTTATCCATTAGTTTTTGTTAGTTGGCTTGTCTTTGGTCCGATTCAATTTGGATCTGATTCGACTGAGAGAAACTGGAGTGATTCCCAGAAAGGAAGCGATATGATACTGCGAAACGGATTCTTCTATATTCGGATAGTTTTCTTTCAGCAATTTGTATCTGGATTCCGCATCCAGAGCAAGTAGTTCGTATTCTCTTTTTGCTTTTTTTAGGAACAAATTTTCCGCGACCTTTCTCCCCAACCGTTCCCATGAGATATGAGTTTCAAAAAGAGAAGCAAGTTCACCGAATTTTGCTACTGCGATTTTGCAATCGGTAATGGCACGGATATTACAGGTTGACGGTTGTTTGGTGAGTAAATCAAAATAGGAGCCGGTGAATTCTCCCGGAAAGTTAAAACTTTTTATATATTCGTTTCCTTTTGAAGTCAGATAATATTCTTTCAAGACTCCGGAGAAAACAAAGGCATACTCCGTCGGGATTTTTTCCTGTTTGATAAAAAAATCTCCATACCCCAATTCACGCAAAGAATAGGAGATGCCAGCTTCCTTCCATACTTCCAAAGAGACCGGTGATAATGAATTTACACTTTGATAGATCGCCCACCACTCGGGGCTATCTTCTTTGATTTTGGAATCTTCCACTTTCTAAAGTGGAGTTTTTAATTTTTTTTTGGCAAATCTAATTAACGGATCGATTTTAAAAAGGGAATGGTAATCTTTAAAAATGTTTCCGGGTCTTCTGCAAAAGGAACATGTCCGGTTTGTAAAAATACCAACTGTGACCCTTTTATTTTTTGACTGAGCTTTTCTCCGAATTCGGGAAGGATTACAGGATCTTTTTCTCCCCAAACTATAAGAGTGGGGACGGTGATCCCGGAAACCCTTTCTCTCATGTCATGTCCTTCGTCTGAAAAACTTTTCCAAAGGGAAGTTCTTATCTGCTTTGATCCTTCTATATTTTCTTTTTCTTTCACTCTATCTAAAAGTGATTTTGTATATCGGTTTTCTACTTTCAGATAGTAGTTCGGAAATGCGTTCCATGTAACACCCGTAAACCAAAGATTGCTCATTAATTTTACAAATGTCCTGGTTTTGAAATCAGGATCATTCATTCCTCCCGTATCCACTAAAATCAATCCCTTTACCAAATCCGGTTTTTCCACCGCAAGTTTAATGGAGGCGAATCCTCCTAAAGAATTTCCTATGAGTATTGCACCTCCCGGTGCCAGTTGTTTGATTAAATCGGGAAGGATTTCCGCATAAGAAACCGCTGATGCGGACTCCAATGGATTTGGAAATTCCGATTTACCGTGACCTGGCCAATCCAAACTAATGACTCGGTAGGATTCCGAAAGTTTGGGAATGATCGCATCGAAATCCCTATGTTCATGGCCGGGGCCTGCGGAATGAAGTAAAATCAAATTTTCTCCTTTTCCCTTAATCCAATATGCTATTAATCCTAGTTTGGTGTGGAAATATCCGGAAGGTTTTTCATCCTGGATGTTATTTGTTTCCATTGATTGGATTTGCATTTCCTGTCCTCCTGAACAAGCAAGAAAGATTCCTGTGAAGAAGACTGATAAAAGTTGAATACGAATTTTCATATACTTAGTCTGCAACAGTTAGAAGGAAATGTCAATGGCAGGAAGCATGTTAGTAACAGAAATCCGGTTATCCTATGTTAAGATGATTTTTTAGGACTATTACTGGTATTAGGTATTTCCAAGTATCCGGACTCAGACCATTGCTTTGGTATGGGTTTTAATATATGACTACTAATTTCGTACATTCACTAATAGCCGTTTGGCTTTTCTTAGGGTAATCGATAAGCACGTGCTATTTGATCAATTTTATTCTATTGGTGGCTGAATAAAAATTGACCTTTCTTTATTTTCCTATACCGTTGGCATTCTTTTTAGAGAGAGAATGTTGGTTTAACTTAGTCGGGGTAGCACATTGATCAATACAGAGAGTTGGATAACTAATCTATTGGCAGCCGGAAAGATTGCCGGTTCCGGCAGTATCGCAGATATTTCTATCCCAGGAACACATGATAGTGGAACATATAAGTGCTATCAGGTGGGATTTTCTTTTTTGAACTTTATTTGTGCGCAGACTTGGTCTATAGAAGAGCAATTGAATGCAGGTGTTCGCTTCCTGGATATTCGATTGGAGCAAAGTTCAGAAACAGCCATTCAAGTTAATCATGGAAGTCATTACTGCCATATCGGTCTGGAAGATGTTTTAAACCAATGTTATGCTTTCTTAGCGAAGAACCCAGGCGAATACATTATCATGTCTTTAAAAAAAGATTATGGTGATAATAGCAGATTTACAAACAACCTTGGCACTGTTTTACAGAATAACTATATAACACCCGCTGCTAAATCCTGGTATACTCAAAGCACCATACCTACTGTTACTAACGCTCAGGGAAAAATTGTATTATTCAACAGGATGAACTATCTAAACGGTCAGGGTATTGCGGCTCTGCCAGCAAACTGGCCGGATAATTCCGAATATTTCAGCATTAATAATACCGGTTATAATATTTATGTTCAGGATTTATACAACCCTTGGTTCATTACTTCAAAATTGGAAGCTATTGACAATTTGTTTCAATTAAGCAATAAGAAAGATGGTAATTTTTATTTGAACTTTTTTAGCTGGTTTGCCAAAACCGGTCGATGGGCGTTTCCCACTTCGCCTTATTCCGGTTCTTTGAGCGTAGGTGTTACTGCAATCATCGTTGACGGAACAACCGTAGAGATTCCTATTGATCCTTTGTCTGTCATCCAGAAATATGCCGGAAACAAGATGGGAATTGTCATCTTGAATTTCCCGACCAAAGACCAAATTAACGCGATTATAAATACTAATGGCTGATTGAATATGAATTTAAATGGAAGGTTTGTATGTTAGATCCTTATCTTGGTGAAATTACTTTATATGCGTTTAATTTTGCCCCCCCAGGTTGGGCAGCATGCAATGGAGCTCTTTTGCAGATCAATCAATACCAGGCGTTATACTCCCTCTTAGGAACAACATATGGAGGAGACGGAGTAAATACTTTTGCCCTTCCTGATCTGCGTGGATGTTTTCCAATCCATTCAGGTTTACCCAATAATCAAAATATTTCATTTGGGAAAAAAGGGGGACAGAGCTCAGTAACTTTAACAGAAGATCAACTACCAAGTCATACACATCCATATGGTTTTACTGCGGAAGCAGCCGTATCAATCGAAACAACCACTGAAGAGGCGTGGACATCCGATCCGGAAAATAATATACTTGCTACCCCCGCCGAATTTCTCGGAAATCATTTTCCTATCTATAAACAACCAGCAAGTGTAGATCCTAAAAATGTGAAACAACTGGGTGGTGTTAGCGGTGGTTCCATAGAGTATTCAGGCGACACGCAAGCTACAGGGCTAGGTAACTCTATTCCCATAATGCCTCCTTTTTTAGGATTGAATTTTTGTATTGCGATTGAGGGCGCCTATCCTCCTCACCAGTAAAATACAAGTTATACGATCTTTCTCATGAGAAAAAATCTCACTCGATTTTGTAGATTCGCCCGGAAGCAAAGTCGACAACATATACATTTCCGGAATGATCTTTCCCGAACGTAGAGATTAGGATCGGCCATTTGCCGAGTGCATAAGCAGTCTTTGTCGTACCATTTGTATCATCAGGAACGGAAATCGCCCAAATTCTTCCTGTGATAAAATCACCAAACACGTATTTATTTGTAAGTCCGCTCAGCTTGGAACTGGAATAAACATATCCTCCCGTAATGGATTGGCCTTCCTCTCTTCCGTATTCGTAAATGGGATCGGTTAGTCCTTCCGATTTGCATTTTTCTTTCGGATCAAAACAATGAGAGGCTTCCTTTGTATTCCAGCCGTAATTTTTTCCCTTTTCAATGATGTCGATTTCTTCCCAAAGATCTTGTCCTACATCGGCAAGAATCAGTCTTCCTTTCGGATCGAAACTGTATCTCCATGGATTGCGAAGTCCGTAAGCGAATGTTTCGGGAGCGCAGCAACTATCTCCTACGAAAGGATTATCTTTGGGAATGGAGTAAGGAAGTTTTTCCGAAGGCAAGTCCACATTGATCCTGAGCATGCTTCCTAAAAAGGTTTTGGGATTTTGTCCGTTCTTTCTGGGATCGGCCATCCATCCTCCGTCACCCCATCCAACATAGAGTAGGTGGTCCGGACCGAATGCGATTTGTCCGGCGTTATGATTGGGATAAGGTTGTTCCACTTCCATAATCACCCTTTCAGATTCCGCCTTTGCATTCGGAAAATCGTTCGGTTTGGAAAGCGTCCATTCTGCAATCCGACTGATGTCTTTTTTACCTTGTTTCAAAGTATAGTTCAGGTATATTTTTCCGTTCTTTGCGAAATCGGGATGGAATGCAAGTCCGAGTAGTCCTTCTTCCCCTTCCGAAATCACATTCAATGTCAGCAAAACTCCCGTTAGCTTGCTGTTCACTTTTCCCCATTTCAGTTTTCCCTGTTTTTCCGCGACCAGAAAGTATTCGTTTTCTTTGGGAGGAAATTGTAAATCGGTCGGTTGTGCAAATCCCGCCGCAACTTCCACCAAACGGATTTTGATTTTTTCGCGGGAAGCATCTTTACTTGAAAATTCCGCCACTAGTTTTTTGGGATCGGTTTCAGGTTTGTAATCTTCGGCTGCTCCTAGTTTGGAAACAAGCAGGCTTCGGATGGAGTCGCAACCGAAAACTATGAAGGTGAATATGGATATGTAAAATAAGGAAATTAGAATTTTGGAAATTTTCTTCATAGGGAAAGTTTGGATTTTGCGGAAAAACGCGTCTTGCGAATATTTAAGAGCCGGGTGAAAAAAAGCGTTCGATGTTCCACGCTCTTTTTCTCGGAACACCCTGTTCCGACGAAAAAGCTCCGGCCGTGCCTTGCCATTCGCAAGCCGACCCAAAGGGAGTGAGAATGTGAACTGGTTGGTAAGTGAATGCGATAGTCCAGATTCACAGACTTGCTTGCAAGTCTAACTGATTGGCCATAAATCTTTAACCAACTGACTTTTAGAAATTCACGTCAATCCCGAGATGTGCTTTTTGCCACCGAAGGGAAACATCTCTCTTGCTTTTAAGAGAAGAGTGGCTTTATTTATGTTAGTATGGTAAGGCTCGCATCTTTTTTTTGCCCGAAGCAAGGCTCTCCTTATAAGATGGGATTTTGGTATCCCCGCCCTGATTTGGGTGGGGAAATCCACCCGCCACCCAATGAGTTCCAACTAACACATTCCAATCGAATTGGCAACTCTTCCCTGCATGTTCTCGAAAATTCTCGGAAAAAGTTCGCCTTTTTGCCAAGGCAGAAAAGTTGTGCTGAATGCTCCTTTGCAACTTACGGCCTGACGAATCGAAACCTAATGAGAGGCCGTGAGCTTGGACTAGCCTTGCGCGCGAAAGAAACATCTAACGCTTGTTTTAAGACAAGATGTTAGTTCACAGAAGTCAGCGGAGGTTATGGTTGCCTGAATCGAAGGAAGAGATAAAGCATCGAACGCCCGACTTTAGCAGAAAATTTCAAAAATCTATAGATTTGCTATTTTTTTCGTGCCAGTTTGGTAAGGGTAATCCTGAAATTTTTCAAAAACAGAAAATTCTACTCATGGAAATTTGGATTTTTCCGATCCTCCTATTAGGAATTTTTTAATTTTTTTTTGAAAAAAAATAAAACGCTAAAGTGGGTAAAAATGGCTCTATTTTATCAAAAATAGCCAAATACTTGCAAATACCTATCGAAATCTTCGGATTAATTTCTCCTACCCAATCACCGACATACAAAAGGAACAAATAGATTTAGGCACCGACAGGGCTTAAAAACCAGACACAAAAAACCCAGGAGGGAAGGGATTTCCTCCTGTTTTTCGATCATGTTTCAAGGAGGAAACCAATGATCATAAATCACAATTTAGCCGCGATTAACTCCCATCGCGTACTCAAGTTTCAAAACGAGGAAGTTTCCAAGAATATGGAAAAACTTTCTTCCGGAATGCGTATCAACCGAGCAGGTGACGATGCATCAGGACTAGCTGTTTCTGAAAAAATGAGAACGCAAGTGAGTGGTCTTAGACAAGCAGAAAGAAATACAGAGGACGGAATGTCCTTCATTCAAACGACTGAAGGTTATCTCCAAGAAAGCAACGACATCATCCAAAGGATACGTGTACTTGCAATTCAATCTTCCAACGGAATCTATTCGGCAGAAGACAGACAAATGATCCAAGTAGAAGTATCACAGCTCATCGACGAGGTGGACCGTATTGCTTCTCAAGCGGAATTCAATAAAATGAATTTGCTTATGGGGGATTTTGCCCGTGGTTCAAAGGCTGCATCTATGTGGTTTCACATCGGTGCGAACCAACACCAAAGAGAAAGAGTATTCATCGCTACGATGACTGCAAAAGCTCTGAACCTGAGACCTCAGGCAGGTGGACCTTTGACCCTTTCTACTGCAGAAGATGCTAACGAAGCAATCGGGAAACTAGATGATGCCCTTCAAAAGATCGGCAAACAGAGAGCAAACTTAGGTGCTTATTTCAACCGCTTAGAACATGCCGCAAAAGGTTTGATGAATGCGTATGAAAACACCCAAGCTTCTGAGTCTAGAATCAGGGATGCGGATATGGCAGAAGAGACCGTAGCTTTCACAAAGAACCAGATTCTAGTACAATCCGGAACTGCGATGCTTGCTCAAGCGAACGTCCGACCACAAGGGGTTCTTTCTCTTCTTCGTTAAAGAGAAGGCTAAAGCCTTACGTAAGTAAGGCTTGGCCCGTTTTTAATAAGAATTGGGTAAATTTCAGAAGTCGTTATAGATAATCAGCCGGCTTTCCCCTGCCAGGTGGCAATCCGAAAGCTCTTCCTTGACACCGGACAGGGATTGTCCGGCTAAGTACTGCAAGGTGCTTGGCAATACACAAAGGAGTGTAAGCCAATGATTATCAATCACAACATGAGTGCGATTCAATCACATCGTGCTCTCAAGTTTACACAATGGGACGTAGATAAGTCGATGAGGAGTTTATCCTCTGGCCAAAGGATCAACCAGGCCGGGGACGACGCTTCGGGACTAGCTGTTTCGGAAAAACTAAGGACTCAAATCCGAGGTTTACGTCAGGCCGAAAGGAACACGGAGGATGGGCTTAGCTTCATCCAGACTGCGGAAGGATTTCTGGAGCAGTCTGCTGAAATTATCCAACGACTCCGGACCCTTGCGATCCAGACTTCGAATGGAATCTACACACCGGAGGACAGGCAGCTCGTGCAGGTAGAAGTATCTGCATTGGTGGACGAGATCGATCGAATCGCTTCTCAAGCGGAGTTTAACAAGTTTAAACTCTTTGAAGGTGATTTCGCTCGTGGATCTAAAAAGGCGTCGATGTGGTTTCACATGGGGGCAAACGCTGGACAAAGAGAGCGTTTCTACATTGGAACTATGACGGCAAAAGCTTTAAAAGTGTCGAAGGGAGAACTCTCTCTATCGACCCCTGGTAAAGCGGATGCAGCGATTGCTTTGGCGGATTTCGCCTTGGATAAGATCATGAAACAGCGCTCGAACATGGGAGCCTACCAAAATAGACTCGAAGGTACAGCGAAAGGTCTCATGGGTGCATATGAAAATATGCAAGCATCTGAATCAAGGATCCGGGACGCGGATATGGCTGAGGAAATGGTTGCGTTTACCACGAAGCAAATTCTGGTGCAAAGCGGTACGGCGATGCTCGCGCAAGCAGGACTCAGAGGAAATTCCGTATTACGACTCTTACAAAATACGTAAGAGCGTAAGAAGGCAAGAGTTGCCTTAAACTATTGGCCTCTTTTCCCATGGGCAACATGAGAAAGGAGGCTTTTCTGTTTAAATTTAATGAAGACATTATTTTCTTTTTCCACGATGCTGACTGTCTAAAAGTCCCGGAGGAAGAAACATGAAATTTCTTTCCAAAATCAAAAATCCCAAAATTCCATTGGTTCTTTTTTTAATCGTATTTTTTTTCGGAGGAGCAAAAAATCGGGAACCTTCCGAATCAATCGAATCCCCAGTATCTCTCACTACAAGCGATGGAGCGGGACTAGTCTTAAAAAGTTACGAATCAAATACCGTGCTTGATGGTTTTTTCGCATTCACCGAAATCAAATTGAGTTTTTATAATCCGGAAGACAGACAAAGAGAGGGAAGGTTTCGAATCGTTTTGCCGGATAATGCGCATTTGGCGCGATTTGCGATGATGATAGGAAATAATTGGCAGGAAGGAGAAGTGGTGGAAAAGGAAAAAGCGACCCGTGTCTATGAAGATTTTTTACATAGAAAACAGGATCCGGCTCTTCTCGAATCAGATGCGGGAAATGAATTCAGTGCGAGGGTTTTTCCCATCCCGGCCAAATCCGAAAAAAAAATCATCATTTCCTATTCCTCAACATTATCCTCTTTTCCGCCTGCATACATTCTTCCTATTAAGGGACTTCCGGGGATTGATGAGTTTCAAGCCAGAGTTATCTTCGACGAACAGGAGTTTGGTAATCGGAATGATCTTTTAACATCCGATCTTAAAACCAGCACTCGAAAGATAGTTTCGCTGCAAAAAAAGAATTTTAAGCCTACCGACGATATTCGTTTCGAACATAAGATCAAAGGAAATCTTCTATCGCAAAAGGGAAATTTATTCGCGGTTGAGTTTGTTCCTATTCCCGAGGATAAGGGTGAGATGATTTCTCTTGAAAAGCTCGTCGTCCTTGTCGATACTTCGGCTTCCGCCGCATTACAGTATCCGGAGACTTTGGTCCGATTGGAAAAGTTGCTTTCCGATTTAAATCCCAAGGAATTACATATATTCGGTTTCGATACTTCTCTCAAGTTTTACGGAACTGGCAAAAAAGGAGTTCAAAAACTGAAAGAAGTCCATCCCTTGGGATCAAGTAATCTCAGTTTGGCGATATCGGGCATCGACAAGGAAATCAGAATGGGAGACGGTAGATTGCTCATCGTAAGCGACGGGGTTGCGACAGCGGGAGAAATTCAAAAATCGGAAATAACAAAAATCCTAAAAAAGGAAAAATGGATTTCCCGATTGGATTTTGCTGTTCCGGGTTCTTACAAAGATACCGGTATGATCCGCTCGCTTCTTTCTCTGGGAAAAGAAACCGGTGTATTGACATTGTTAAGCGATGATCTTGCTTCCGTTGCAAAAAAATTAAGCCGAAAGGTTTTTTTTAATCCTGTGGTCAGTGTGCCCAATGCAAAATGGATTTTTACGGGAGATATTTCTTCTTTGCAACCGGGTGATTCCATCACCTTGTTCGGTGAATTGAAATCCGATGATTCAAAACCGCAAGACTCGATTTTATTCAACGGAAAAAAGATAACGGGATTTCATACTGTCATTACGGAACCTGTTTTATTCGAAAGGGAAGTGACTGCGGCAAGGATCAATCGATTGCTCGAGTTATCCGACAAAGAAGAGAATGACGATACCGCCAAAGGGTTGAGTTTGCAAGCAAGAGAACTTTCCATTGCTCATAGAGTTCAATGTCCTTTGACTTCATTTCTTGTTTTGGAAACGGAGGCGGATTACGACCGGTTTCAAATCACTAGAAATTCTTTGGCGGATATACTAACCATCGGTCTTGGAGGATTGGAAGTAATCAATCGAAGACAGTCCGAAAATTACGGGTTTTTAGATCCGCAGAATATAGAAAAACGAAAACAAGAAAAATCGAAAAACCGGGAAAAGGTTTCCAAACCCAAAAGAAACGGAAGGGAGAGTGAGGAAAAGGAAGATGCTAAAATGGTTTCCGGTGCCCCTGCCGATACGGACCGGATAGCCGACGATGAATTATCATCTAACACTGAAAATACTCCTTCCGCAACATCGGTAAACGATATAAGTGAAGAGGTTTCCAATAGCCCGCCTCCTATCCAACAATCGGATCGGTTGCCGGAAAGAAATAACTTTCGGGTCGAGTCCAATTCGGTATCTCCGGAACCTCCCCGGGAACCCCCTGAAAAACGGGAAAAAATAGAACCTCATACCGGCAATTTGAAACAGTTTTATAAATTGCTAAGGAATGGCGAAAACCAGAAGGCCCTGGAGTTTGCTTGGGAATGGAGAAAGGAAACCCCGGAAGATATTTTGGCATTACTCGCATTAGGTGATTCTTATCATGCGTTGAACGATCATAAAAATGCAACTCGTGCTTATACTTCACTTGTCGATTATTTTCCGCAAAGAGCTGATATAAGAAGATGGGCGGGAGAAAAATTGCTTGCGATCGGAAATTATAAAGATGCGATTGACACCTTCGAAATTTCCCTGAAGAACCGCCCGGATCATCCAAGCACATATCATTTGTTAGCTATTTCGTATTTGAAACTGAATTTATGGAAAGACGCCCATTCCGTTCTTATCAAAGGACTGAACAGGCAATTCCCTCCCCGATTTCAGAGTGTACATGATATTTTTTATGATGACTTGGATTTGGTTTATACGATTGCAAAAAACTCCGGCATTACCGTCATAGAACCGCCTAATGAAACAAATGCTAAATTAAAACCCAAAAATCTGAAAAAAGAGATTCGTTTCATACTGGTTTGGGAAACGGATGCAAATGACGTGGATTTTCATATTTACGATAAATCCGGCAATCACGCATTTTACAGCAAAAAGGAGTTGGAATCGGGCGGTCAGTTGTATGAGGACCTAACGGGCGGATACGGGCCGGAGTGTTTTCGCATTATAAATCCGAAGGCTTTTCCTTATCGTCTGGAAGCGCATTATTATAGTCGTGGCCCGATGGGTTATGGAATGGGGGCTTTGCAGGTGATTCGGTTTGACGGAGAGAAGAAGTTGGATCTGGAAACCAGAAACTTTGTGATTATGAATGATGGAGCGTATATAGATTTAGGAACGGTGAAGTAGGTAAAGTTTCAGGAAGGGATTTTTTTCCCTTCCTGGTGTAAAGTTTACCAGAAGGTTTTACTTTTGTTGCTCTTTTTGCAAAAGAGAGCCTGGAAACAATTTTGATTTGTTTCACTTGATTTTGAATTTTTTCCTCTTTTCGTTCCATAGGAAAATCATCGGAAAATCCATTATAAAAGCAATAATTATATTTTCGTTAGGCTGATAGGCAATTCATGCAAACTTTCTAAATTCGCCACATTTGAAAAAAGGGAACTTTTTTTTGAAATACCGTTTTTTTTTGTTAATTTTTCATAACCTAACTTTCCGAATCAGATCATTTTGATTTGACGTCCTTTTTTTGCTGAAGCCACCCTAAGGAATGAAAAAATCAAATAACTCTCTTTTGGCGATTCCCCTGCTTATCCTAACGATGATGTTTTACTTCTCGTGTAAAACCGAGACGAAAGATCCTGAGACGGAAGCTCTAACCAATCTAATGCTATTGACTGCGATTTCGAACGGGGGAACTTGTCCGACCTGTTCCTGTATGCGTACAGACGATTGCATTGACTTTGATGCTTCCGGCTGGAACCAATCCAGAGCTACTTCCGCATGTACGAATGCAGTAGGCACTTTCTCTTCAACTAGCAGTTGCTCTTCTACTAGAAGCCAGATTGGGGTCGGCACCGGAACTTACACTGCATCGAAAATCGGGAGCGGGGCGGCAAAGATAACTTTTTACGATTTTTATAGTTCGACAGGAGCTGATTTCGCCACAACTAGTGATGCTACCGTTACAGTAACATCGGGAGGAACTGCGACTGTGACTGGAGCTCAGTCAAAAACAACCACTTATTTGGGCCAGGCGGCAACTTTCGTTGCCTCCTCCACCAAACCAAGAATTAAAATTGTAAATTCCAGCGGTGCTACGGAAAATTATACCTTGCATTCTTCGGCTGCGTGCGGAGCGGCAACACTTGTTAAAACAATCGGATCCACTACGAATGGTGCAAGCCTTGGTTATTCTACCGTGGATGCAGGAAAGTATGCGATTAGCTTCAATGCAGGAACAAATTGTTCAGCGCTGAACTATACTTTTTCCAATGGAAATGTTTGGACGATCACTTCCGGAACGACTGCTTATACAGTCGCTGCAACTACGGAATAATTCCTTGATCTTTTACAATCATCTCTTTCTGCAATGAGTCGGTTGGAGATGGTTGTGTTAAATTTGAATCAGTTCGAAACAATGAAATTGATTTTTATTGCATAGAAAATGTGAAAAACCGGCTTTATGAAAAATCTTTCGATAAACGGATGATAAATGTAGAAGATGATTATATTTTTTTCCTTGACTGGAAAAATATTGTTTCCAAGTTTTAAGAATGAATTATATAAAAACTCTCGTTATACTATCATTGATTGTTTTCTTTGCAGTCACTGGCTGTAAAAATGACAAAAAAGAAGAAGTGGGAGACTTCTCCCTTGAAAATCCGATCACCTTACTGTTGCTCTACTCTCTGATCAGTGGACCTGCGGCTTGCAATGCCCGTAGCGACGATGGAGTTGCGATCGCTGTGCCTGAAACAGGAACTTACAGTATTTGCGGTAATACCGGAAATGCTGCGCCTATCACCTTTGCAAAAACAGGGGTGAATTATTCCGTAGTTGCTGAGTCCGGTTCTGCGAATTATTTTTCTACCAGATGTAGTTCTACTTCCAGGACTCTTTCCGTTGCACTGACTCGCACAGCCTCCGGTATTACTTCCACGATTGTTAGTTCTGGTGCTTCTACGAGTGCAACTGCTGATCTGGCATCCGATACCACTGCAACGTATTCAATGATAGGGAGCGGTGCTCCTAGTTTGACTTGCAGTGGTGCTTCCGTAACACCTTCTCTGAAGGATTTTAGAATTACTTTTACTGCCAAATAATTCTAAAAAGATTCTTCTTGCTCTTAAGCCATGAAGGCAAAAAGTCTTCCCTCATGGATCAAAATCTCTCTGGAAAAACCGCCGTAGTCACTGGAGCCGCACTCGGAATCGGAAAAGAAACCTCTCTCTTACTTGCAAGTAAGGGCGCTTTTGTTGTTGTCTCCGACATCAACGAAACTGAAGGAAACAACGTAGTCTCCGAAATTCAAAAACAAGATGGAAAGGCGGTTTTTATCAAATGCGATGTTACTCAGGAAGAGGAGATTATCGCTCTACTTGATTTTGCAAAATCTGACGGCAGACGTTTGGACATTATGGTAAATAATGCGGGCATTGCCAACAAACCTGTGTTTATGCACAAAGTTTCCACTGAAATTTGGAACAAATTGATCCTAATGGATTTAACGAGTGTGTTCTGGTGTCAAAAATATGCCACCAAACATATGCTTGCTGATAAAAAAGGCGGATCAATCATCAATGTAGCATCCATTGCCGGTCTCGGCGCATCTCCTTCTCTCGGTCCTTATTGCGTTGCAAAAGCGGGCGTGGTAGAGCTTTCGACAACCGGGGCTTTGGAAGTAGCAAGGTTTGGAGTAAGGATCAATGCGGTCTGTCCCGGTTGGACGGAAACTGCAATCTTACACGTAGCAGGTGAAAGGGGAATCCTGGCCATGCAGAAAAACATTCCGATGGGAAGACTTGGAAAACCTGCGGAAGTTGCAAATTTAATTGCCTTTCTTGCTTCCGAGGAGTCTAGTTTTATCACTGGCTCCGTTTACCGTGTGGATGGCGGAACCAGAAGTTAAGTTTCTATTTTTTAGAAAAAGGTCTTGGATTTATTTTTTGTCCAGGATCTCGTTCCATTCGTCTAACTTTACTTTCGCGATTTCGAAGACGGATGTAGTATCTCCGTCTATGATAAGAGTTTCTATACGATCTCCCATTTGGATACTATTCACAATCTTTTGATCTTCTTCTCCAACGACTGCACCGAATACAGTATGTTTTCCATCCAACCAATTTGTCGGTACATGTGTGATGAAAAATTGGCTTCCATTTGAATTCGGGCCTGCATTTGCCATGGATAAAATTCCAGGTTTATTGTGTTTTAGTTCGGCAACAAATTCATCTCTGAATTTATAACCTGGTCCGCCAGTTCCTGTTCCCAGAGGGCAGCCGCCTTGAATCATAAAATCCTCTATGACTCTGTGAAATTTGAGCCCGTTATAAAATCCTCTTTTGGCGAGGTTTACAAAATTTGCTACTGTGTTCGGTGTTTTATCTGCGAATAGATTGATTTTGATATCGCCTTTGTTTGTTTTGAAAGTTGCGGTCAATTGTCCCATGTCTTTTAGGAAATTGGAACGGTGTGGAGGGGGCAAGCTTAAAAAAACTATTTATAACCTGCCGCCTGTAAGGAAAACAAATGGGCGTACCTTCCTTTTTTTTCCAATAGCTCTTCATGACTTCCTTGTTCCAGGATTTCCCCTTCTTCGATGACTATGATTTTGTCCGCCATCCGAACTGTGGAAAAACGATGGGAGATCAGAACTACCATTTTGTTTTCCGTTAGGGAGCGGAAATGATTGAATATATTCATCTCCGCCTCGGCATCCATAGCCGCCGTTGGTTCATCTAACACAAGTATGTCTGCTTTCTTCCGCATAAAAGCGCGGGAAAGTGCGATTTTTTGCCATTGGCCTCCGGAAAGTTCCTGTCCGGTCTTAAACCATTTGCCAAGCCTTGTCCCGAACCGATCGGGCAGGTTTTGGATAAACGGTTTTGCCATTCCTTTTTCAGATGCAATTTCCCATTCCGATTGGTCTTCAATCGACTCTATATCTCCTACTCCTATGTTTTCACCGACAGTAAATTGATATTGAACGAAATTTTGAAAGATGACACCGATTCTTTTTCTGAGAACATCCACTTCCCAATCGTTCAGGTCCACACCGTCTAACAGAATCCTTCCGGAAGTGGGAGTGTAAAGTCTTGTAAGGAGTTTGATGAGTGTGGTTTTGCCCGATCCGTTTTTTCCGACGATCGCTAGTTTTTCTCCGTGTTTCAAATGGAGTGAGATATTTTTTAAAACAGGTTCCGTGCTACCGGGATATACAAAGGTGACATTTTCAAAAAGAATTCCTTCCTGATGAATTCCTTTTTGAAAAGAGCCGTTTGGTTTGGGAATAGGTTGTTCTAAAAATTCATAGAGATTGGCAAGATAAAGATTGTCTTCATACATTCCTCCGATGGATGTAAGCGCGGCTGAAAAAGTGGACTGTCCTTGTCGGAAGACAACCAAATACATTGTCATCTCGCCCAAGGTAATCTTTCCCGAAATGGTTTCTATTACGATCCAGGCATAGGCAATATAAAAAGCTGCTGTGCTGAAGAGCCCGAGGATATAGCCCCAAAAACCTTTCTGCAAACTTAAGTTTCTATCTTCTTTATACAATCTAACAAAAATTTCACGATACCTGGAAAGTAACATATCTCCCAATTGGTATAATTGTACTTCTTTCGCATAATCTTCTCGTGCAAGAAGTGTTTCCAGATAGTTCTGTTCCCGGGTTTCGGGAGATCTCCAGCGAAACAATCGGAACGCGTGTGCTGAAAATTTTGTTTCCGCAATGAAGGAAGGGATCGCTGCGATGATCAGAATAAATACAGCCCAACCGGAAAGTTGAAGCAATAGTCCTATGAATGAAAACAATATTAGTCCTGATTGCATGAGTCCGAATGTCCGACTAATTAAAGATAGGGGGCGGCTGGATGCTTCCGAGCGGGCTTGACTCATCTTGTCATAAAATTCGGAATCTTCGAAATGAGTCAGATCCAAGGTAAGCGCTTTTTCCAGGATCATTTCATTCACCCTTTGTCCGAGTTTCACCCGTAAAAGGGATTGGCTGACGACTTGGCCCTTTTGGCATGCTGCAAAGATGATAATGGCACATGCTTCCAAGGCTACGTAACGTAAGGAGAAATAACTTTGTTCCCAGCTATTTCCGATCACAAGTCCGCTCGTGGAAGAAAGAACTACATTATCAACGATGAGTTTGCCCAGATAAGCGATGACAGCAGGAAGAATCCCGCCTAATATAGTAAAGATGGCAATTGAGAAAGTCAGTTTTTTACTTGTGGTCCAAACCAGGTTCAAAGCTTTTCCGCTATAACGGAATACAGACAGAGAAGGCAGTAGAGTATTTTGAGATATGAAGTCTTTGACGGGATTGGTTTTTTTGTGTGGCATGTTTGATTTTATCTAAATCCTATCCTCATAAATCATTTTTTTCTTTGCTTGGGAAGTCCACTGTTTCTTAGATAAGGATTTTTCGGTTTGTTCTTACATTTATTTTTGAAATTTCTTGATTTTTGATTTTAATAAGTCTAATCTAGACCAAAGAAAGATAGTTTATTCTGTTTTTTGGGGGTAGTATGAAATTTTTGATTTTACTCTTTTCTCTACTTTTGGTCATGGATTCCGCATTTGCCGTCGCAAAGAAAAAGCCTGTAAAAAAACAATCCGACACAATTCCCAATCGGCTTATTGATTACAACGGATTTCAAAAAATCGTCGTAGAGTCTTCGGAAGAACGGGAAAACAAACGATTAACAGAGGATAAATTTTTGGAGATGATGGCAGGCGATCAAACCGTACTACTTGATGCCCGCAGCGAAAATCGATACCAACTCCGTCATATCAAAGGTGCTTTCAATTTACCCTTTACCGAGTTTACCGAAGACAGTCTTGCCAAATTGATTCCAAACAAAGACACAAAGATTTTGATTTATTGTAATAATAATTTCGAAGGAAGTCCGGAATCATTTGCAGCCAAAGCTCCTGCGGCCTCGCTGAATTTATCCACTTACACTTCCTTAAAGGCGTACGGTTATAAAAACGTATATGAGCTTGGTCCTCTTTTGGACATTCAAAAAACCAAGATTCCTTTTGAAGGAAAGGAATTGGAGAAATAAGAAAAAACGCTATACGTTTCGTTTCTTTTTTCTTAACTTTTGTTTTCTATGAATATTGTACTTTATCAAAATTTGTTTAAGGTCACAGCAGTGATCAATATCATCGGCGGATTCTCTGCGGTATTCGGTATGCCTCTTTATCTGAAACTTTTTTACGGAGTCAGCGAGGCAAGTCGTTCACTCCAATTCTATCATATCAATTTTTGGATCATTGTCTTTGCTATGGGTATAGGTTATTGGTTTCTAAGCTTGGATCCGATTCGATTCAGACCGATTGCTCTTTTGGGGGCGATTGGAAAACTAAGCGCGAGCGTATCTTGGATCATAATGATATATTTGGGAGAGGGAAGTCTGCTGCTTATCCCGGCGGTGATCTTTGACGGATTTTTCGGAATACTGATGGCTTTATTTTATTTGCGATCGAGAGAGAGAATGGTTTAGGTTTATATCTATTCCTAAGCTTAGAAACTTTTATGTGGCAAAAAATTTTAAAATATTTCGCTTACTTTATTTTAGTATTGAGTTTCCTTATCTTTGCGGCATTTCTCGGACTCAAGCAGATTTTAGATACAAAAGCGGTCAAAGATTCTGTTTCAAATAACGTTCGTAAGTTTGTCAGTTTGGATATAAACTATTCCCAAATCGGATCCTTTGTCTTCCCATTTCCGGGGATACAGATTCAAAATCTTGAGATATCGGATCAGGGTGAGCCACTGGCTTCCGTTGAATCCATTCGTCTCCAATTGGATTTTTTCGCTTTGATACAACAAGAATTCAAAATCGGTGCTGTTTCCGTTGACAAAGGCAAAATCCAACTAACAAGAGATAAGAATGGCAAATTTCCTATTCTAGGAAAACTACAAAACAAGAATAAAGAAAAAAAAGAACCTGCAAAGGACGACCCGGAATCGATTCTGTCTTTGACCCCTTCCCGCATCCAAATCACTGATTTGGAATTTATTTTGAATGATGTTCCTACAGGTAGCAAACAAACAATTCTTATACGGGATCTTTCCGTTGATACGGACGATGGAGACCGTACGGTCGATTTAAGTTTGAAATCGGAAATCAATCAGACCGATTTTGTTTTAGAGTCCAAAACCTATTTGACTGAAAACGAATGGACTTACGAATCATTGCGGACCGATACGGAAATTCATTGGAACGATGCAGAACTTTCCCAGTTCCCGGAGCTGTTATCCGTATTTCCCGACGCCGATTTTTCCGAATCGAAATTGAATCTTGGATTGGAACTGAAAAAAGAAAACTCGGATCAGATTCGTCTGAATCTATCCCGCCTCTCTTTGGAAGGTATCAAAAGAAAAACAACCTTCGTCGGAGATTTGTTTTTAAGCATGGAATCGGATTTTTCGAAAGAAAATAGGAAGATCCGGGTGAGTTCGTTTTTTATGGATTTGGGAAAATTCGCTCATTTAGGAATGGAAGGAAACATTCTTTTGCATGAAAAAGAAAGGAAATTGGATCTTTCCGTAAATTCGGATTTTTTCGATCTAAAGAAGGTTTTATTTTTTAAAGATAGTTTTTCAGGATTCCAACCTAACAAATTCGATGTGATGGGTGAGAAGGAACCTCTGACGGTTTTAAAGAAGGAAGATCCGATTCCTCTTTTTGCTAATGTGAAATTTGATCTTAAAAATTTAAACGTTTCCGGACATTTGATAACAAACCTGATCGGAAACTTGGAGTATAACCCGAGTCAGATGATCTTGCATCCTACGGAAGTTTCCCTTTACGGAGGACAAATCCGAACGGAAGGAAACGTGTCGTTCACTTCTTCCAAGCCCACCCTTCAACTAAAAGGGAAAGTCTCAAGAGTCAGCTTGGAGCCTGCCATCAGCAGAATGACCGATGATAAATATATAAAAGGGAGACTGAATTCGGATTTTACCGTTAAGTGCAAGTTAGGTGATTCTGGGACAATCCGAAATTCCCTGGATGTAAAAACAAAATTTTATATCACTCAAGGCAAGTTACTGGGTTACGCCAATTTTATCAAACCTGTCGCGACGATTGGACAAGTTCTGAATTTTAATCTAACCTCGAAAGAAAGTACTTCTTTCGAATCCATCACGGGAGGATTGGATTTGCACAAACAAAAAGCGACCTTAACGGATTTTTCCATGAAAGGGGAAGGTCTTTCCGCAACAGGAGGAGGAGTTTATCAAACCAACGGAAAGATCGACATGAAGTTTACAGTATCTCTTCCGGGAGCTGTAGGCAAAGCGGTGAAGCTCCCCATTCTTTATCGTGGTATTATGGGAAGAAATGTTGCCTACATTGATCCGGTTTGGATGGCCTCCGTTTATGCGGGCACAGTCCTTCTTGCGGGTCCTGTAGGTACTTTGGTAGGCGGAATGGTCGGATCGGCAGCATCGGATAACGTAGAGAAGGTGGTCGGCAGTGTGAAAGACTCGGTAAATTCCTTTCGTGCTTTTTTTACAGGGAAAGACGAAAAATCCAAAAAATAGAATTCTCTGTTTTTCCCTGGCTTCCTGTTGAATTCTCGGGAAAATTTATCCTATATATCGGAGGCTAATTCTGTTATTTGGGAAAATAATGCAAAATAACCTGATTTTTTGTTTTCCAATCTTACCGATTGAGCATAGCCTTAGTCTAAAAGAAAACATTATAGGTAGGGTATATATGTCAGGTTTAAAATCTATTTTTGCCACGGGGCTCGTTCTTGCTTCGCTTTCAGGCGTTTCTGCGCAAAATTTCAAAGTGGACAACACTCATAGTTCCGTCGGTTTTAAAATCAAACACTTAGGAATAGCAACTGTTACAGGAACGTTCAAGGATTTTGATGCCAAGTTCAATTTTGATGAAAAAACAAGTTCGTTAAGCATCGTTGAAGCTACGATCAAAGTAGAATCAATTAACACAAATGATGCGAAGAGAGATGATCATTTGAAAAGTAAGGATTTTTTCGATGAAGATAAATTCCCTTCCATTACATTCAAAGTTTCCAAACCTGTTTCCGTAAAAAAAGGTGAAGTGACGAAAGTTCCTGGCGAACTAACGATCAAAGGAGTTACTAAACCGGCTATTTTGAATGTGAAGTATGCCGGGATTGCAAAAGACCCATGGGGAAATACGAAACTCGGCTTTGAAGCGGACACAAAAATCAAACGCGCTGACTTTGGAATCACTTGGAACAAAACTTTGGAAACAGGCGGATTACTTGTTGGCGAAGAAGTTGATATCAAGATCGAAGGTGAGGCCGCTGCAAGCGCTCAGTAATTCGTAAGAACTCATTGTCTTTTCTTCTGCGGAGTGAAATTTCTTCACTCTGCAGATTTATATTTCCAATTCGGAAATATAAATTTAAAACAGAAAATCAAAATAAAAATTCTAGCCAGTGAGGGCAGAATTAAAATTCTTTAGCCAATGGCGAAAGTTCTGCTTCTATTTGTTCATCCCAGTTTGGAAAAGTCAAAAGTAAACCGCACGTTAATCGATTTTATACCTACTCATGATGATTTGACTTTTCATGATCTGTATGAAGAATATCCGAATTTTCATATCAATATAAAAAAAGAACAGGATCTGTTGACAGATCATGATATCTTGCTCGTCCAACACCCGCTCTATTGGTACAGTGTGCCTGCTTTATTCAAACAATGGATTGATTCCGTTCTGGAAAAAGGTTGGGCCTACGGAGAAGGAGGAGACAAATTAAAAGGCAAAATCTGGAAACACATCATTTCTACGGGAGGTGGCGAAGATGCATATCAGCTTGGAGGATTTCACAATCATCCCATTGAAAATTTTTTACTTCCTTTTCAGCGGACTGCAGAGCTTTGCAGAATGAATTTCGAATTTCCATTTTTAACCCAAGGCAGCTTTCGCCTTTCGGAAGCGGCAACTTACGAAGCAGGTCTTCGTTATAAAAATCTTTTGATCGAGCTATTGGAAAAATAATATGAATGATGCTGATTTTTTTATACAAGCGTTAGTTTATTTAAGCGCGGCCATCGTCATCGTCCCTATCGCCCAAAGATTAGGATTGGGATCCGTTTTAGGTTATCTTCTTGCAGGCATTGTCATCGGTCCCGCAGTACTCGGTTTTGTCGGTTCCGAAGGCCAGGATATGTTGCATTTCGCAGAATTCGGCGTAGTGATGATGCTTTTCGTTATCGGTTTGGAACTGGAGCTAACTTTGCTTTGGCGGCTGAAGTATTGGCTTTTGGGTTTGGGTGGATTGCAGCTGCTATTAACAACTGTCATCATGACTTCCTTAAGTTGTTTTTTCGATTTGGAATTCAAACAATCATTGGCACTCGGTTTGATTTTATCCTTATCTTCCACCGCCATCGTATTACAGACATTAAAAGAAAAAGGATTGATGAAAACCTTATCTGGGCAGGCTTCTTTTTCCGTTCTATTATTTCAGGATATGGCGGTGATTCCCATATTGGCCATTTTTCCTCTGCTTGCCGATCCAGGACAGGAAGGTGGGGCAGAGCACGGATCAAGTCTGATCCATCACTATCCTGGTTGGATGCAGGCATTGATTGTTATTTCCGTCGTTGTATCTATCATATTGGCAGGAAAGTATCTCCTCAGTCCTCTGTTTCGCATTTTGGCATCCACCGGTCTTCGTGAAGTTTTCACAGGAGCAAGTTTACTGTTGGTGATAGGAATTGCGCTTCTTATGAGTGCAATCGGTTTGTCTCCGGCTCTCGGAACTTTTCTTGCGGGAGTGGTTCTTGCCACAAGCGAGTTTCGACATGAATTGGAGAGTGATTTGGATCCGTTCAAAGGATTGTTACTCGGGCTTTTTTTTCTAAGCGTCGGAGCTTCCATGAATATCGCCGTCGTAGTTCAAAATCCCATCTTTGTTTTTGGTATCGTATTTGCAGTGTTATTTGTAAAAGCACTTGTACTTTTTTCTTTGGGACTTTCTTTTCGTTTGCCATTGGATCAGAACCTTTATTTTTCCATCGCCTTATCTCAAGTAGGTGAGTTTTCCTTCGTATTGTTCGGTTATTCGGAAGAAAACGGAATTCTACCTAAAGAGAAAGTTTCTCTTATGGTTGCTGCGGTTGCTATCAGTATGGCATCCACACCTATTTTTTTACTGATCTATGAAAAATTGTTCAAATCGAAGTTAGAAGACAGGACCTCTCCCAAAAGAGAAGCGGACAAGATTCATGGAGAGGAAAATGCAATCATCGTTGCCGGATATGGCAAATTCGGAAACATGCTTGGTCGGTTCCTTCGAGCCAATAAAGTAGGGATTACGGTTCTTGATGACGACGCTTCACGAGTGGATATGTTGAAGAGTTTCGATTTTAAAGTGTACTTCGGAGATGCGACAAGACACGATCTTTTGTATTCCGCAGGTGCGGAAAGAGCAAAGATTCTGATCGCAAGTATGGACAGCTTGGAAAAACAAGAGGATCTGATCCGAACTGCCCAAAAACATTTTCCTCATTTGGAGATTTTAGCAAGGGCGGGGGATAGGGAAGAGGCATATATCTTAAAAGAGTTGGGCGCCCATCGCATTTACCGGGAGACAAGGGAAACAGCGATACGTTTGGGTGTGGATGCGCTTCGTCTATTGGGTTATCGGGCTTACCAAGCGGAAGTTTCCGCACAAACTTTTATGAAACACGACGAGGATACATTTCACGAATTGTTTGAGCATAGGGCAGATCGCAAAACATATATTAGTTTGGCGAAACAGAGAAATGCCGAATTGGAAAGACTCATGAAAGTTGACGAGGAAGAAGATGAAGTTTTCGAAGAAGATTGGGGCGAGATAGAGAGGTCTTAGGACGATAGCGGTAACAAAATCCTAAATACGGTTCTGCCAGGTTTTGTTTCCAATTCCAAAATTCCTTCGTGTTTTCCTGTAATTTTTTGAACAATGTCGAGTCCAAGCCCCGTTCCTTCGCCTAAGGGTTTGGTTGTAAAAAATGGTTCGAAGATTTTATCCCGAATCGAATCGGGGATTCCCGGGCCTGTATCTTCTATTTCAACACCTAAATATTGTTTTGTGCTCCTTGATTCCTCTTTTAGAGCCAATATCAGTTTACCCCGATAATTCATCGCTTGCAAGGCATTCTGAATCAGGTTTGTCCAAAGTTGGAGCAGATCATCGTAGTATCCGTCGATCTCAGGATCATAGGAAAAATTACGGACAATTTCAATTCCTCTTTTCCAAAGATTTTGATAAAGAGTGATCACCGTTTCCAACGAGTCGGAAACTTTGATAGGTGTCTTTGCCGCATTCGGATTGCTATGAATAAAGTTGCGGAGAGAATAGATGATTTTTGAAGTACGAACTACGGCAAACTCGATTAGTTTTGCCCCGCTGTATACGGAAAGACATCTAAGTGTAAAGTCGACTGCAGGTTTGAATTTTGGCTCTTGTAATAAATAATAACATTGTTCCGGGATCTCATAAATCCCAACAGCAATCATATCTTCTGCAATATCGAAAGGATTTTTGATCCCAAGTTTTTGTAATTCGTTGCTTAAGTGTTGTCTTCGGATTCTAAAATCATTTCCTACCAGATTTTGAAGATCTGTTGGAATCTGACTGATTAGGATATGTAGATTTTGAATGTCCTCCGGAGTGAGTTGTCTGAAAGAATCAATCGCATTTAGTATGACGTTCGGAAACGATTTCAAACTTTCGGAATTGATATGATTGGTCGCTTGAATGGCAGCAATCGGATTATTGATTTCATGAGCGATCCCGGATACCAAATTTCCCAGACTTGCCATTTTCTCCGACAAGATCAATTGGTTTTGCGCTTTTTTCAAATTGTTTATCGCTTCTTCCAGTTCGTCCTTCTGCTTTCGTATAATCTCTGTTCGTTGAAATGCCAGTTTGCTTTCTGTAATGTCTTTTAGGATAATGGTATGATAGATGCTTTTTTGTTTGAACACATCTTGGGTGGAAACGATAAAGGTTCTATTTTCACCTTTAAAATCCTTTGTCCATTCTCCTTCCTTCCAATTATTGATTTTCATTGTATATAACAAATTATGCAAATCGGGAGAGATCGAAGAAACGGAGCTTGCTATGATACTTCCAAAACCGTTTTCAAATAAGGAAAAAGCGGACCGATTTGCATCCAGGACGTTCCACTTATCATCTGTTACAAGCAATGTATCTTTTAGATTTTCAAATATGGCATCCCTTGCAAGAGGAATCAAATCAAAGAAACGGATATGATAAAATCCCAAAGCCCAAATGATATTTGCTATGGAAAAAGAAAGAGGGGACAGATCCAGTTGCGGATTGATATAAGGTACGAGCCCGAAAGAAGTCATTACTCCCGTGGAAAAAGGCAACCACAGTCCTATCATTACGATCAAAATCTGTCTTTTGAAAAAACCTCTCGTGGAAAATCCGAAATAAAGGAGGATGACGGAAGACAGAAGCAATACGAATAATGCAAATCCCGCATTGATATTCATCCATATTTCCCATTTGTATTGGAAAAATATTCCTAATTCGTTATGGATTAATTTAAAATTGCTCCGGACCAAGTCCGGGAAAAACCAAACAATATATTGGTTTATTAGAATAAATGCAATTAATGGTATTAATATCGGCTTTGTGTAATTGTTCCATTTTCCTACCAAAGCTAGGATAAGAAGAGGCGGAAATAAGATTAAGAGATCGGTGCCTATGAATTGGATATTGTCCCAGAAGAGCGCCTGTTCGACGGTTTCGCAGTTGAGCTCTATCAGATATCCGAAAGAATAAATGATAATTCCAGTGATGATTCCCAAAAACGGAAGTGATCCGGGAATGTTTCTGTTTCTCCAGGCGACCATTCCATTGAAGCCTCCGATTAAGAAGGCAAAAAACGGAATGATACTGATCCAGGACATTCTTTGTTGTTGATTAAAGTCTAAAAAAGAAACTTAACGATTTTGAAAAACCGCTTCTACCACTCCGCGTTTGGAACCTATGATATTCAAGGTTTTGGTCGCAAGGAATTTGAAGCTGGAGTCTTTTTTATACATCAACTCTTCCGCAAACATGGTTTCTTTTCCCGGATAGGTGAGTTCCCATTCAGAGCCACTTGCATCTGTTTTGCGGTCATTGATCTGTTTTACGGAAGTGTATTCCATCAGATCGTTTTTGAAACCAATGGCAGTTTCCAAATCCAATCCTTTAAACTTGAGGATGATTGTATTTTGTTCGGTAAGTTTGAACCACTCGTCTTTGATTTGTTTTGCGGATTTGTCGGAAACCACTTTTGACCAATCTTTGACTGCTTGTTCCCTGGAAACTTCCTGAGTAATGTCCGCACCTCTTCCTTCATGAGATCCTGAACCGAAAATTTTCCCATCTCCCCAAAGTTGAATGATCCGGTAAGGTCCGGTTGCCGCCGAACTTAAAAAATCTGTTTTTTTCCCGCCGGGCAGTACGATTGGTTTTTGGTCCGTGGTATTTACCTGTCCGATGATAAGCACTTCCGCACCTGCATCTTGCGCTAAAGAAAGAAGAGGACTGCCTTCTTCCACGGAAGTCAGATCCAGTTTTGCCAGAGCGGGGTTCTTTCGAAGTAGTGCTGTTAGTTGAGAGCTGTCTACGACTTTGTTTCCTTTGTTTCTCAGTTTTTCGATTAACTCCGCTTCGGCGATATTGGTAGCGGAACCGATAGGAAAAGATTTTCCATTGATAGTAGTTTGGATGAGTACTGCGATTCTGGGATTGCCCACATCATCCAATAATTGGTCCACAGCAGTGGAAAGTTTGGTGGCTTCCACTTCGCAACGAACGTTCAACCGGATCATGTCTTGGGTATCCAATTTCCAGTTTTCTTCGCTGATGATATCGTATTTTTTTACGAACGCGTCCGTTTTCCCGTAGAGTTTGGTTCCTAGGGACTGACCGTCGGCAACTCCCGATTTTTCCGTGATCTGCTCTCCGATGAGTTTGCGGATTGCATTGAGTTTTGCATCTTTCAAAGCCTTGTTACGGGCAAGGGCCAGATCCCCCTGGTAAATGGGAGCCTCTCCCATTGCAGTTACCACGTTTTCGGGTAATTTTTCTGATTTTTGAGCAGAGGCACCGCTCGTACAACCGAGCAAAAGAACCAAAAAGACAGATATCGGGAAATTCAGTTTAGGTCGTTTCGACATAAGGAAGCAATTCTCCTTGAAGATTTGCCATATAGTATAATCTTCTACTTACATGACCAAATACTTTTTTAGGTTTTCCGCTCTCTTTATTTTGGCCGCTTGTCAAGGAAACACTGTTCCTCAGTTCCGGGTTCACCCCCAGGATTCGAAGTTAATTCCGTCTAGTGAAATTTTTTACTCATCGATCCTTCCCACTCTCTCGGGAAAGAAGGTGATGCTTGTGACGAACCCCTCTGGTATTGGAAACAACCCCGGGAAAATCATCCGCGAATTTGAAAAGAACCAAGTTATTTTGGAACATCTGATCGGTTTGGAACACGGATTTCTAGGATTAGAAGAAGAATTTAGCCAAACTCCTGTTACTATGGACTCTACCTTCAACAGGCCATTGTATCATATCTATCGTATCAAAGATTCCGATCTTCGTGTACTTTTGAACGAAGTGGACGTGGTTCTGTTCGATGTGCAGGATGTGGGAATGAGATGTTATACGTACGTAAGTGTTCTCAAACGTCTTCTTGACGGTATTGGAAAATCCAAAACGAAATTTATTGTTTTGGATCATATCCATACTGCCATGCATCTTCCTCCAAAAGGAGAAAAGATGAGTCCGAAACATTTGAACTTTGCGGGTGAATTTCCATCTCTTTTGATTTCAGGAATGACATTGGGCGAATCCGCCTTGTTTTATAATAAGGAATTTCTTTCCGATTCCGTGAATTTGCAGGTAGTTCCCGTATCCGGTTATCAAAGAAATCAGTACTTTGAAGACACAGGTCTTCCTTGGGTGACACCTTCACCTAATCTACCTATGGTGGAATCCGCCAGAAATTATATGGCACTAGTAATGCTGGAAGGTGTGAATGTTTCCGTCGGGCGGGGAACTCAAGCTCCTTTTGTCTATTTCGGTGCCCCCTGGATGATTGATCCCGAGATTCTTTCCAAAAAATTGGGAGAAATATCCAAGTCCTATTATTTTACTCCGGTGTTTTTCAAGCCCACCTTCGGGCCTCATAAGGGAAAGATCACTAGCGGCTTACGTATGAATTTAGTGAGAGCGGATTATGATCCGATCGAGCTTGCATACGAGTTGATACGGCTTATGAAAGAAACTTATCCGAAAGATTTCAAATGGAATAAGGGAAGTGCGAATTACTGGGTGGACCAGCTTTGGGGCAATGAACATTTTCGAACGGCAATAGGCGAAGGTAAAACTTATTCCGAGTTTCACTCTTCATTTATAAAATCGGAAGCCGATGAGAAAAAAAGAATCGAACCTTATCTTCTTTATTAACCGGGAAGGAACTTATGATTTTTAAAAAAAAGATTTTATTTTCACTCATTCTGGGGATTTGGATCAGTCCGAATTTCGCAACACCGAACGAAGTTGCCAAATTCAACCCGATTCCTAAAAAACAGTTTTCATCCAAATTGAAAAAAATTGCTTTTGCAACCATTCGCTCCACGATCACCAGGGATTACCCGTTCACCGAATCAAGAGAAGTGAAATATGTTCCTTGCAACGGTGAGTTTCCCGAATTGCCCGGAGATTTTCCTTGCAGTTTGCTCAGTTGGGACGAGGATTTGATCGTCATCGACGATAAGAAAAAAATTGAAGATGCAGAATCCGTAGATCCTGAAGTTATCGAAGAGCATGAATTAGGTGGAAGGGTGATGGTATTGCTTTCCAAAACAAAATCCCCCAATCAAAACGGCAAGGTGGTTTTGTTCGGAGAAGGGGAGGAAACTCTCAAACTTTTCTATCAACCGAGCGGATTTATATCCCATTATCATTTTAAAGAGGAAGTGATCGTATTCAAATGGGAAACGAATTCAGGTAAACTCACTCTCATGGGGATTGTCATACTGAAATTGGATTCAGACTCCTTTCCCATCGGTGGAAAAGAACTCAGTTTTTTAAAAAAATGAAACAAATGATCGGTTATCTGAGAATGATGGAACACGAAGGACTTGCGCCAGTCCAGTATAAGTGGTGTTATGCTACCTATGCCGACGAAGCTGAATCCAGAAGACCTGAAAAATCGGAAGCCATAGAAAACTTATCCGATTTTACAATCAATTCCTGGATCGGAAAAAAACTCCATCTTTCCACCAATGGGAAAATCCGTTGTGTGGACTGCGGCAAACTCACTAGCAAATCATTCAACCAAGGCAGTTGTTTTAACTGTTTTTCCACAAAGGCTTGCAATGATCTTTGTATTATGCGTCCCGAAACCTGTCATCATCATAAAGGAACCTGTCGGGAACCGGAATGGGGCGATACTAATTGTTTTAAAAAACACACTGTTTACTTTGCAAACTCAAGCGGATTGAAAGTAGGAATCACAAAAGAAAATCCGGTTAGCAACCGTTGGGTGGACCAAGGGGCTCGGTTTGCAGTTCCACTTATGGAAGTGGAATCCCGTAGAGAAGCTGGGATCATCGAAAACTATCTATCCGGTTTTTTGCCGGACAAAACCACTTGGCAAAAGATGGTGGCAGGCGATCCGCCCGATATGGATTTAAAAAAAGAAAAGGAAAAGTTTTTGCGCCATTTGGAGAAACAAAGTTTTGAAATGGATATGAAGGTCGGCAAAAATAAAGAGATCGTTTGGAAATCCGATCTTTCCCTGGAGATTGTCGAAATCCAATATCCGATTCTTTCTTATCCTAAAAAAATCAAATCCTACAAACTGGAAGAATCCAAACCGATAGAAGATGTTTTAGTGGGAATCAAAGGACAATACCTTTTGTTTGAAAACGGTGTCATTAATATTCGCAGTTACGGCGGATACCGGACTGACTTCCATGCGTTATAACGTAGAACTCGGGTTTGGTTTTCAAACGGAAGTTCTTTGGGAAGACGATCAACTTCTCGTCGCAGACAAACCTTCCGGAATTCCGGTGCATGAAACCAAAGATACAAATCGTCCGGATTTTACCAGATTGTTGCAAAAGGCCTTGGGCTTAAAACAATTGAGAACGGTCAATCGTTTGGACTTCGGAACAAGCGGGATCGTAATTCTCGGAAAAGAAAATTCGGATAATGTATACTTGGATGAACTGTTAAAAACTTCAGATAAGGAATATATTTTTATATCTCACGGGATTCCCGATTGGAAGGAAAAAAGGACGGAATCTTTTTTAAAGGAAGGAAAGATGCGGATGATGACCGTGAGAAGTGGCGGGAAAAAAGCGATCACTGAATTTAAAGTTCTAGGTATTTTGCAAAAAGAAAAACTATTTCTGGGATCAGCCAAACTAATTACTGGTAGGCGGCATCAGATTCGGATTCATATTTCCGAGGAAGGGTTTCCCATTTTGGGAGACGAAGTTTACGGAGATGCAAAGAAGGGAAACCCGAAACGAATGTTTTTGCATTCCTGGAAATTCCAATTTGAAGATGCGCCGGATCATAAAATCCAAGTTCGATCTTCGGTTCCGAAAGAATTTTTGCATTATTTTTCAGAATCATACTTAGAGGAAAGAGCAGATTGAATAGTAAGATGGCAACTTCAACTGATGATTTGACATTTGAAAGTTATTTGAAAGAAAGAAGATTTGAGAAAAAAATTTCAAAGATAAGACAGTACATCTACTTCGGGTATCTTGGCCTTTTCCTATATTTGTTGTTTTCTTCGAAATACACTGCAAGTCCCTTGATTGTACTTATCAATTATCTTGCGATGTACACTTCCTTTTCAGGGATCATTCATTTCAAATTTTTTGAAATCCCTAAAATTTTGACGGAACTGATTCGTCCGGAAAAAACCGAAGTGTTTGATTCTCTTTCCCCGGACAAACGTGCAATCATTTTGGAAAATACATTTCATGATATGGGAATCTATCCCATCCCTGAAAATCTATCGGAGATGAATGTTCCCGAAATCATCACCAGGATGAAATTGGAAGATAGGTATCCTTGGAAACGGATCGGTTGGATTTATCTCTTCAAATACATTGCTATATTGGGTTTGGGTTCTATTTACTTGGTTTATACCTATTTTCAAACCGGTTTTTTACTCAATTAACCGGGAAACATTTTTCCTTGTCCGCTTGCTCTCTCTGAAAAATCTATCCGTATGGGATTGAATTGTGGAATCGTTGGTTTGCCCAACGTTGGAAAATCGACTATTTTTAATGCATTGACCAAAGCCGGCGCGCAAATGGCCAATTATCCGTTTTGCACCATTGAACCAAACACAGGTATTGTGGAAGTTCCCGACAGGCGTTTGGAACGACTTGCTTTGATTTATAAACCGAAACGTACAATAGCCACCACGATCGAATTTGTCGACATTGCCGGTCTTGTAAAAGGGGCAAGCCAGGGAGAGGGGCTCGGCAATCAGTTTTTATCGCATATCCGGGAAGTGGAAGCCATCTGCCATGTGGTTCGCGCTTTCGAAGATGAGAACATAACACATGTTCACGGGAAAGTGGATCCTATCGAGGATATCACCGTTATCAATTACGAATTGATTTTGGCAGATTTGGACAGTTTGGAAAAACAATTCCAAAAAATAGCGAAATCCGCGAAAGCGGGAAACAAAGAAGCGATAGAGATCGGATCCGTAATGGAAAAGATTTTGGAAGGCTTGAAAAAAGGGCTGCGTGCAGCGGCGGTTTCATTGACGGATGATGAACTCAAAATCGCTAAAAAATTCAATCTTATCACAATTAAACCCGTATTATACGTTGCAAACATTCTAGATTCGGATGTAAAAAATACGGACAATCTTCATGTAAAAACCATCAAAGACTATGCAGCCAGAGAAGGTGCCGAAGTAGTCGTGTTATGTGGTCGCTTTGAGGAAGAAATTTCGGGCTTGGAAAAAGACGACCAACTCGCATTTTTGGAAGAGATAGGAGAAACCGAATCGGGCCTTTCCCGTATGATCCAGGCTTCCTATAAACTTCTAGGTTTGATTACATTTTTTACCGCAGGAGTGGAAGAGGTGAGAGCCTGGACCACTGCAAAAGCCAGCACCGGACCGATTGCAGCTTCCGTGATTCACTCCGATTTTGAAAAAGGATACATCCGGGCGGAAGTTATGCGTTATGAAGATTTGGACCGAACCGGAGATGCGACGAAAGTCAAAGAAGAAGGAAAACTTCGCATCGAAGGGAAAGAATACATTGTCCAAGATGGAGATGTAATTTACTTTCGAGTGAATAGTTAATTCCTATCGAGGGGGTGGCAAAAACCCCTTTTTGGTAAATAATCTCGGTTGACGGAAGTTTCGTTTGTTTTAAAATTGTGATTGATCAATCAATAAAAGATGATGCAAACGAAACCGAACAGTCATCTCTATGAAGAAAGAAGGGCAGCCATTTTGGAAGCAGCCATCGAAGTATTTGCCAAACTAGGCTACCATAAGGTTACAACAGCGGATATTTCTGCGAAAGCGGGCATTTCTCAGCCTTATGTTTACCGTTTCTTTGAGAGCAAGGAAGCTTTGTTTTTGGAAGTGGTAGAATTGATCTATGACAGGATCGCAGTCGAATTTTCGAAAGCGGAATACAAAAATGACACTCTGCTCACCGATCTGATCACCTCTTATGAGGAATTGATGAGGCGCTATCCGAATGAAATTCTATTGCAGATCCAGACTTGGGGGATTGCGGAAGAAAACGTGCAGCAGCTCGTAAAAAAGTCTTTGGAAAACCTAAAGGAATTGGTTCAGCAAAAATTTGATGCAGCTGGACTTGGCGACACGGAAAACCTGGCGAAAGATTTTTTGGCACGGGGTATTCTTTGCAATCTTGCTTTTGCACTTGGTTCTTCGGAACTGAGTTTGAGTAACGGTGGCAGGGTTTGAGATTTTTTTTGATTCTATTTGTGATTGATCAATCAATAAAAGGAAGGACGATATGAAGAAAGCATTGGTACTCGGAGGAACAGGGGGGAGTGGAAAGGCGATCGCAGAGGAATTGCTAGGAAGGAAAATTCCGACGGTGATTCTGGGAAGGGATCTGACAAGTCTTGAAAAATTGGCAAAGGAATGGGGAAATCCGAAAGAATTGGAATTCGTGGTCGGGGATGTATTCTCGCCTGAGTCCTTGATTCCTTATTTTGAAGACGCGGACGTTGTATTTCAGGCGGCAAATGTTTCCTACCAGGAAATGGAAAGCAAACTATTGTTACTTGGCAAGAGCGTAATGAAGGCAGCGGAGGAAACCGGCAAAAAAATAGTTTTTGTCGATGGAGTTTATGTGTATGGGAAAAATCCCGGTTATCCGGTAGAAGAGGATTATCCCTATCTTGCTCATACGAAAAAGGGAAAAATCAAAGTGGAATTTGCAAAGATGATACTGTCCGATCTTTGGAAGAAAGCGAAACCGTTGATCGTTCGTCTTCCCGATTACTACGGACCCACGAGTAAACTCGCCTATCTCAATCCTACTTTGGACGGACTTGCTACGAGAAAATTTGGTATTTTTTTCGGAAGCTTGCAGCCCAAAAGGGAGTATGTTTATCTTCCTGACGCAGCGAAGATGATAGTAGCGATCGCCTTACAAGAAAATTCGTTCGGCAGTAATTGGAATATCCCCGGTGGAATGATTTCAGGAAATGAAATCGTTCGAATCGCAGAAACTCATTTGGGTAGAAAGTCCAAAGTGATTTCACTCGGAAGATTTACTGTGAAGCTCTCGGGAATCTTCGATTCTTTTTTAAGGGAAGTCGTGGAGATCATGTATCTTATGGAAGATCCTTTGCAATTGAGTGGCCGCAAATATTTGGAAAAAATCGGACCGATTCCCAGAACTTCATTTGAAGACGGAATTGCGGAAACTTTGGATTACATTCGAAAGAGGAGTTCTGCAAAATAAAAAAGAATCATAAATTAAGGAACCTATTCTATCCGAATGATCTGATAAGTAACATTTATAAAATATGTTCTTTCGTTCTTTGCCTTCATTTCGAATGTTTCTTTGAAAAAAATACGATTGTGTTCGGGTAATGTGTAAGTCCAAAGATCGGAATTGATGTGGGAAGGGTCTGTGTCATTATAAGATTCTTTAGTTTCTAAAATCAAAACTAAAAATTTGTATAATTTGTCGGGATCTTTTATCAGATTTTCCCAAACATCTTTCATGAAAAACAAATCGGGATAAAAAGAAGTTATATGTGCAATTTCTATAAAGGTTTGTTTTTGAGGGATCAAAGAGTCGGAAAGTTTATGATCCTCGTAATCGGATGAAATCAGAAAAGATATTTGCTCAAACTTTACATTTTTATTTTTTCCGCGTTCGGTTTGGAATAGTTTCAGTAAAACGGCCGCGTTTTCATTTTCAGAAATCAGCAAATCCGGTAAGTCGAATTTTTCGTTAAGATGATTCAGCAATAAACAATACCATCTGGCAAAAGATTTTAATTCGCGGATATTTTTGTTTCTCCGTTCGATCGTTTGCATCTGGTTGATTTGAGATTGGATATTCTCTTTTTCCCATTTGTCTTTGTGTACGGAACCGATGTTTCTTCCTCTGGGGGAGTAGTTCGGATTTGATGTTTTTAATTCAAAATAAACTAAAAATGTGTTAATGGTAACAAGAATCAGTGCGATTACGATTGAATTAGCAAGTAGGATTACTAGCTTGTCGGGGGTAACATATTTTAAAATTTTTTTTTTCAGAAAGCCCATCTCGTTTTTTTGTTTAGTAATTGGTCCGCCATACAACCAAATCCCCGCCCTGAATTGGGTGGGGTGTTAACCACAAAGCCACCCAATGATTTTTCTCTAACATATCTTTGATGATACTTCAAACCAATCTATTCCAAATGGAAATTTTTTGCAAATAAGTTCACCCTTTTGCCATAAAAGGAAACAACTAAGATTTCTTTTTAAATTCGACTCATATTAAAACGGAAGCGACAGAAGTCGGGTATATTTAGACTAAGAATGAATTAAGTCTATGTCGACGGATCTATCTGCTTTCCATTTATATACATTCCGAAACTGGAGGCTCAAATACATTGAGCTGCTAGGTAGAGGGATTAAGGAAGTGAAGAGCATTCATAATGTGGATGTTGTTCTTATTTTCGATTTTGAAGGATGATCTTAATGTTTAAGCTCTTTTTTCCCAATTTAATGAGTACCTTGATTTCTTTTTTTATAAAGAACCGCGTGGTCGTACTTTCGGATGACTTGCCGATGGTTTACATAGTGTGGGAATCGTCTTTCGTTCCTATCGAATGGAACCGGGAAGCAGAGAGGATTTTCGGTTGGACTAGGCAAGAAGTTATCGGAAAGTCGATGCTTGAAAAAATGTTATCGGAGGATATAAGACAACTGTTAGTTGAGCAGGATGAACTTTTATTTCATTCGGACAAGTCGAGAATTATCACAATACCTGCATTGACGAAAGACGGAAGAAGAATCATCTTCGAGTGGAATATTACCCTCATTTCCGCCAAGTTTTGGCGCAAAAAACGTTTTATCACCGTAGGCCGGGATATAGGTGAAAGTCTCGAATTGCAGGAGCAGCTTTTATTATGCCGTAACTTGGTGGAATACACGAAGGATCCGATCATATTTGCGACTTTGCCGGCAGAAGGTCACAGGTTTTGCTTCATTAGCGACGAAGGTTGCAGTCATTTCGGAAAAAACCGTGAAGCGATACTGAACTCAAAAATTTCTGACTTCGACAATAGCCTGAATCCCGATACCCTCTCCGAAATCTGGGAAGAATGTAAGAGAAATAAATCAGTCAGTTTTGAGAGCGAATATCTGTCTGTGAGCGGTGAACCAATCAGTGTCGAAAATACTTTCAATTATTTTAAAATTGGAACCATTGAATACTGTGCCGGGTACATTAGGGATATGCGGGACAGAAAAAAACAAGCGGATCAATTACGGGAGTTCGAGGTCCAAAAAGCAAAGCAGAAAAACGAGTTACAATACCAGGAGATCTTCGAAAAGATTTCCGATTTGTTTTTTCTGTTTGAAGTAACGGAGAATCATCGCTTTCGTCTTTTAAAATTCAATCCGGCAGCGGCAAAGATCACAGGGTTCCAAGAGGAACAAATCGGCAAATACCTGGAGGAAATTTCGCCTCAGGAAAGTAATATACACTCCTGGTTTCAGAGTTGTTTGAAGTCCGGCAATACTGTTTTTTACGACGATAATATCGGTTTAACGACAGGGAGTCGTCATTTCCAAACTTCCGTTACTCCCATTCGGGATGAATCCGGAAAAATCTATAGGATCATTGCAGTCGCCAGGGATCTGACCGAAAATCGGAATCTTGAAAATTCTTTACGCAAGAGCGAAGAGGAATTCCGGACTCTCGCCGAAAACACTCCTGATGTGATCGTGAGGTATGATCGCAACTGCAGGCGTGTTTACTCGAATCCTGCGCATAAGAAAGTCATGGGGTTTACGACAGACGGAGCTCTTGGAACGACACCTTCCGAACTTTGGACGCTCACAAATTCTATGCGTCCTGAAGAATACCAAGCAACTTTGATGAAAGTTATGGAAACTGCCACACCGACTGTCATTCATTGGGACTGGAATAAGGGAAACGGTGAGAGCATTCACTTTGCGGTACACTGTGTTCCGGAATTCCACGAAAACGAATTGATTGGCGCCTTAGCCATCGGTCGGGATATTTCCGATATCAGAAGAGCGGAATCCAGTCTTAGGAAGAAGGAAGAGGAGTTTCGTTCGCTTGTAGAAAATATGCCGGACAATGTTTCCCGTCATGACAGCGAGGGTTATTTGATCTATGTCAATCCTCAGTTATCAAAAAATATAGGTATGGATCTTGAACCGTTGTTAGGAATGGCAATCTCCGCATCCGTGCCCGGCGATAGCGGCGATGTGTTCCAAAAGTATAAGAAAAAAGTAATGAAAGTTTTGGAAACGGGGCAACCGGACGAGATGGAGATGGAATTGGCATTATCCAAGGTCGTTCATCATATCAGATTCGTAGCGGAAAGAGATTCGGAAAACCGAATAGTTGGTGTTTTGGCGATCGGTCGGGACATAACAGAACGAAAGTCAATGGAAGCCATAATCGGAAACAGAGAGCAGCAATTTCGGAGTCTTACGGAAAATATTCCCCTTGGGATTTCCAGGTACGACTCTGATTTCCGTTGCATTTACATCAACCCCGCAGAAGAAAAGCTCTGCCGAAAAAAATCCGAAGAAGTTCTAGGTCAACACATAACAGATGTATTCGATATATCAAGGGAGAATGCATTTCGATACGCTTGCCAGGTAAAGGAAGTTTTCAAGAACGGACTTCCGTCAAAAATAGAATTGGAGTGGGCTAACTCGGATGGTAGTCCGGGCAGCTACATGAGTGAAATCATTCCGGAATTCGATTCACATGGTGTGAGCAGTGTTTTATCCATTACTCATGATATAACTTTGCATAGGTTGCAGAGTCGGGAAATGGAACTTCGTTCTCTCATTTTCGAAGCTATCGCAAAGGACAAGGCGCTTTCTGAAGTGCTTACTATGATTGCTACCTATCTCGGAGAAATCAATGCAGCCTCCTACTGTGGAATTTTTCTAGTAGATAAATCCGGTCTGAATCTGATTCCTGTTTCGATCTCCAATCTTCCGCATACTTTTCAACCAGCAGTGGCCCATTTGAAAGTCGCGGAAGGAATGGGGGCTTCAGGTACCGCCGCATATCGTTCTGAATCTTTTTTTGTAGAGGATATTCAAACGCATCCATATTGGTCGAACGGTAGATTTATCGCAGAACAAAATCGGATCCGCGCTGCTTGGTCAAAGCCAATACTGAATTCTTCGGGTAAAATTCTAGGAGTCGTTTCGCTCTATAGGACAAAAACAGGACTTCCCGGTGTCCAAGAAAAAAACATAATGAAACAAATGGCGAATTTTGCCGCCATTGCTATCGAATACAAAAGGAAAAATAAACTTTTGAAATTACGGGCAAACTTTGATTCTCTTACGAGTTTGGCGAATCGCTACCAGTTCGGAGAAAAAATCAAATCCTCTATGGCTCGATCCCAAAAAAAGGGACTTCTTCTTGGAATCGTTCTGATTGATATAGACAATTTCAAAGATATCAACGATTCGTTAGGGCATTCTTTCGGAGATGATGTCCTTAAATTTGTTTCCGGCAAATTAAAAAATCTAGTGGGTGAAAACGATACTGTCGCCCGTATGGGAGGGGACGAATTCGCTTTGCTCATTAACGACGTTCTTTCCATTGAAGCCATACAACCCTTGATGGAAAAAATCGTTCGTTCCGTCTCGGAACCTATCCCGATTCAAAATAGGGAATTCAATATTACTTGCAGTGCCGGTGTATCCTTTTTCCCTTCCGATGCGGAAGAAGAACATACTCTTTTGCGGTTTGCAGATAGCGCGATGTACAAAGCAAAGGAAACAGGTAAAAACCAATATCGATTCTTCACATCGGACTTGAATTCTAGCATCCAAAGACGTATGAATATAGGAGACAGATTGCGTCGTTCTCTTTGGAAATCGGAGTTCGAAGTTTATTACCAACCTCGTGTGAGTATGGACGGGGCAATTCATACAGCCGAAGCTTTATTACGGTGGGACACTCATTCGGGCGATCCGATATCTCCTTCGGAATTCATACCGGTCGCGGAAGAAAACGGAACTATTTTAGAGATAGGGGAGTGGGTGATTCGAAATGTATGTGAGCAGATTAAAAAATGGGAATATTCTTATGGTAGCAAAATCGTTGTTTCTATTAACGTATCCGGTCGGCAATTTCAAAGAAAAGATATTGTTCAGAATATAGAAAGAATTTTAAACGAAACAGGTGTTTCTCCGAAGCAAATAGAAATAGAGTTAACCGAGAGCACGCTTATGCACGATGTGGAATCCATCGTGAAAAAACTTGAGTCGCTTAAAAATCTAGGAATCGGAATTGCTGTGGATGATTTTGGAACCGGATATTCTTCGCTTAACTATCTCAAAAATTTTCCAATTGATTATCTAAAGATCGACAAGTCTTTTATTTCCGAAATACCGCAGGAGACCCGTGCGAAAGCGGTAGTGGAAACAATTCTGAACTTGGCCAGTAATTTGGGTTTGAAAACGATCGCAGAAGGTGTGGAAACAATCGAACAAGTGCGATTTTTAAGGGAGAGAAATTGTCATGAAATACAAGGATATTACTTTAGTAAACCGTTACCATCGAAGGAACTGGAAACGTTATTGAGTATGAAAAAAATTTATACGCAGTAACAACCTGATAAAGGTCAAAAAACGGTAAAGAAGATTTAGTTGATATTAGGTGGATGATGTTAAGGCCAGGAACGGTATTGGATGGTGCCGCTTCCTCCTGTTCCTATGATTCGGTTTTTGGAAGGCAGATAGGAAATTCCTAGAAACCCTGAATCACTCCATCGCAATTCTTCCGTCCAGGTTAAGCCTCCGTTTTCGGTTTTCCAAGTTCCGGAAGAACCGGAAATCAAACCTCGGTTCTGGTCGGAAAAACCTATTGCAACATTTTGAGTGGTTGGGCCGGTTTTTTGAAATATCGTAGTCCAAGTCAAACCTCCGTCTTGCGATTTATAACCGGTTTCCTGATTCGTGGCGATCGCTCCGCTGGATGCATAAATCAAACTTTCGTTTACGATACTCAGATCATAAAGACTGAGCCCTGCCGTAGAAGGAATTTGGGTCCAGTTGATTCCTGAGTCACTGGAAAGATAAACTCCGAAAGAAGAAGCTGTTCCGCCCACCCCTGAAGTTGCGATCGCCAAAGATTCGTTAATGAATCGGACATTTGTCACCCAAGCAGTTGTATTCAAAACAATAGTCCACGTGCTTCCGTTATCCGTACTTCTGGCAATCATTCCTGAGGTCCCTGTTGGTCGACCAGCGAGGAGACCAATCCCTTGTTTATTGAAGGAAACACCGCGGAATTCCGTAGTAGTTGTAATGGCACCGAAGCTGGAAGGCAGGCTCCATGTCTCTCCTCCGTCATTACTGTATACGATGTCTCTGTTGGCTCCTACTGAGCACACAAAACCGTTGTTATTTGCAAATATGTCTCTGAATAATCCGTTCGCTCCGGTATATATCTTGGACCAAGTGGTTCCACCGTCCTTTGTACGAAAAACCGATCTCGGAAAAGATGAGAATCCGCCGGATGTATAGCCTAACGTGTCAGATACTATCGCAACTCTACCGAATTGAATGTTGTCTCCGGTGCTTCTCACTTTCCAATTGGATCCTCCGTCCTCTGAATATAGAAAACTCGCCTCGACTGCCGAACTGAAGAAGACAAAATATTCATTTTGATTCTTGCGAGTCATATTTCCTAAAACACCGATGATTCCGTTGGATTGCTGAGGATCGCTGTAGGCAAGATTCCAGGTATTCCCCCCGTCTTGGGTTTTATATACGGATGAGAAATTAATACTTGCTATCTTATTATAACCTAATAAGAATCCATTGTTCGAATCCCATAAATAAACACTTACGGTTGAACCCTCGGATAAGCCGGATACTGTTTGGCTTGAATAGGTGTTTCCTCCGTCGGTAGTTTTGCGGATTTCCGGTACGCCACTTACGACAATCGAAACGATTCCAAAATTTGGATTTGTAAAAGAAGCCGATATATCGCTTGCCGTTGAACCGGTATTAATTGATAGATCCTGCCAGGTTTGACCGAAATTTGTTGTCTTCCGAATCAAAGACATGGTGACAGCGGTGTCGGTTCCCCAATGATAGCCAACTCCGTTATCAAACATTTTAAAACCGGAAATATATCCTGAAACATCCGATTGGAGTGACCAATTGGCCCCTCTGTCTCTTGTGATATAGAACTTACTTGCGGTTTGAGTTTTTAAAACAAGAAAGCCCAAATTTTCATTCGTAAAATGGAGAGAAGTAATAATGCCTGTTCCGTCGATAAGTATGTTTTTCCAGGTCCTTCCTGAATTTGAGGAAGATTGAAAGTATACGGAAGTATAATCGGACTTTCCTCCAGCGATAAAGATTTCCTTTGAGGAAGGATTTATATCAATGGCCAGGATGTTTTTTTGTCTGTCTCCGGCAACTAACCGGTTCCATGTGGAACCGCTGTCGGAAGATCGCATTACAAGACCGCCCGACCCGATCATAAATCCGATCTGGTCGGAGACGAATGCGCCGCCTTCTATTAAATTGGCTGTAGGCAAACGATAAACCTCTCTCCATCTCAGGGAGGCAAAAGGATCATCACACAAGCCAAGCAGACATCTCAAAAGCTGGGTCTTTCTGTAAGCATCGGAATGAGGATCTCCTGTATTGTTCAGAAAAAGTTTACAATGGAAGAGGGAAGCTAATATAAGAAGATAAATAATTCTTGGTTTCATATTAGGTGCCGATTGGCTTAAAGTATTGGGATTTATAAGTAGAAAATCAATTAAAAAATTGTTTACTTCGTATGCGATGAGATTTCATTTCTGCCGACTCATTTTGAAATGACAGAGAAATAAAAATAAGACTCTCCCGAAAAAATCATCTTTTTCTTTTAGATGACCGGTAAACCAGCGTTAATGACTATAATAGTTGTTAATTGGGAAAAAACAAAGTTTCCAATTTATCGAATTGTTGTTCCCAACCCAGCTTTGCCATTAGTTTCATAAGGAACGGGATACCGACTTCTTCCACTGTGACTTCCGTTTTCCCATTTGATTCTTTGAATTCTACTGTTACCGAAATTTCATCCGGCCATACACCCGGAACTTTTACTTCGGAGCCTGGAACCGGTTTTCCGTTCTCATCTGAAAAAGCCATCATTGATACGATCTTCTTGCCCGGAATGATTTCCTTGTATGTCCCGCTATTCCAAAACATCTCTCCACCAGGGGATTTCATGGAAAGTAGGAAGGTTCCTCCTGCCCGAAAATCATTCTTTATTACCGGCGCTGTGTAATCCTTCGGACCCCACCATTTTTTCATGGACTCAACATCGTTCCAGACTTTCCATACTTTATCAGCGGGTGCGTTGAATGTACGACTAACGTTTACCGTTGAGCTTGTTTTTCGTGCCACAAAGACAAATAAAAACAATGCGATTAAAACACCGATTATAATTTTAACAGTCATTTTCATGGGAACATCCTAAAAAACAGGCTTTGCGCATATTCAAGGACTTTAATTGATGTTTGTAAACACAAAAAGCATTTATTATTTTTATAAATCCAATCTTGAATTTTCTTAATTTTAAAGGGACCTGGGTTAACTTTATAAGCGAGGTTAGGAAGATGTTTCCATTTGTTTTCTTCTCTATTCGCATGAGGGAAACTACGATCCTTGTATCGCACCTGCAAAAAGCCGAAAAATTGAATTAAGTGTCCAAAAGTAACTGAAATCTTCCAATTTCGCTTTGGATTCGTCGGAAAATCGGGATTGGAGAAAGGTTTTTCGCTTCTATTTCGATAAAAGAAAAACTCTCTCGATTCTCATCGGGCAGTGAAGATTGATTCAATTGATTCGGGTTTCCGTCTTTACTTGGTTTTGTGAGAATTCGGATTTTTATGAAAACTAAAAGCTTTTGAATTTTAAGATCAATTCTTCCGAAGCTTCCGATAAAAAGTCGATTTCATCCTGGGTCGTATGAATTCCGGTAGAGATACGAATGCAACGAAGGGCTTCTTCTTTTGAATATCCCATAGCGATGAGTGAAGAGGACGCTTCTCTCGCTCTGGATTTGCATGAGCTGCCGGTAGAGATGATTGTATTTTTCTCTTCCATTCCCAGTAGGAAAAAATCTATGTCTTCCAAAGGAAGCATCACAAAACTGGTGTTTGGAAGCCTGGGAGAATCTTTGGCGATGATTTTGCAACCGAGCGTTTCCAATCTTGTCTCTATCTGAATTTGAAATTTTTTAAGCCTTTCTTCTTTTTCGGAAAGATGTTTCATTTGGAATTCGGTAGATTTTTGAAAAGAGAGAAGTGCTTGTATGTTTTCCGTTCCTGCTCTATGCCCATTCTCCTGATTTCCTCCGCCAAATACATGATAGTCGATTTTTGTATTGGGAACAAAACTCAGTGCCGAACCGAGTCCTCCTCCGATTTTATGAGAGGAAAAACTAAAACCGTCGAAAAGGGAAAAGTCCACATGGATTTTTCCGAATGCCTGCATAAGATCACTGAAAAAAGACACTCCGAATTCTTTGGCGAGGCTTGCGATTCTTTCCACCGGCTGAAGAACTCCTGTTTCATTTCCTGCATACAAACAAAGTATGGGAACCGGATTTTCCAAGAGTAGGGAACGTAATGATTTCAGATCTATGACCCCGGAAAAATCCGTTTGGATGAGTCTGGGTGAAAATCCAAGATCTCTGATGGCAGAATACATACTTGAATGTTCAAACGGACTTACAATCAGTTCTTTCAAATCGGGATTGCTTTCTCTCAAGTATCTGAGTAACAGATAATTGGCTTCGGTGCCAGTTGATGAAAATACGAATCCTCTTTCGTTTTTTCCAGTTAGCCCTGCAAAATATTTTCGAACGGACTCGATCTTTCCTTGGTTGCGCAGGGAAAATCTGGTCGCTCCGGAAGGATTGTAATACTCTCCGGCGTATTCGTTTAAAGACTCGGTTAGAAAATTTAAGAAAGGGGGATGAGTCGCATTATAATCAAAGTAAAAAAACTTACTCTGTGAGGGGGATTTCATCTGCTTCCTCGAATCGACTCAGTTTGCGAAGAACTGTCCTTTTTATTTCTCTGTAACTTTGTACGATTTCCCTTTTGATTCCGCCTACGCTTCGTTCATCGACATTTCTCAACTTGGGAGCGAGTGAATCCAGTATCTGGAGAGATTTTTTGTTCTCACCCAGCTTTTGGTAACACTCCGCTTGTTTTAGAACCGCTTCGAATTGATGGACAAGTAGTAACGGAAGATTAGCTTCTTCATCTTCCAAAGCCAATTTGATGTTGGATGATTCGTTGAATTCAATAATTGCCTTTTTATAATATTCGGGATCTTCCAATCCCAATTGATAGAACAGTTCTGCCCGTCGGAATCGAAATTTCAAATATTCCCTTTCGCTATTTCCCACGAAATAAAGAATCCTTTCAAATACGGAGTCCATTTCACGGGGTGAGAACGATTTCATTCCCGTAAGTAAAATCTGCCTGAGTAAAGATTCCAGATAATCATTCGGATTTACTTCCGGAAAAATCCCCTTTTTGATAATTGATAATGCGATACTTCTTTTTTGAACGTCCGTTAGGTTGGAAGGAAGTTTGTCTTCCTTGGCGAGACTTGTAATCACATAATTTTCCGTTTCCATCATATGTGTTTTATAGGCCAAAAGAATTTCCGCAGGACGACAAACCGCCCAAGCGACGGATTCTATTTTTTTCGGAACGATAAAGTCCGGACCTGAAAATCGGAGAGCACGTTTGTAATAATCCAAAGCCTCCAAAACATTTTCAATATGGGAATTCCAATACTCTTTGGGATTCGGGCCGAGTACGATTTCCCCGGGAGTAGTGACCTTTGTGAATAAAGGAGAGCCCCATTCCATCGCCTTTTCCCGCCAAGTGAGTTCCAGAAAGGTTTCTTCCACATGGTTTTTTGACTGATAATACAAACAGGATTTTTCCATGAGATGCAAGTCTAAAGGAAGAGCTGAAGATTTTTGGTTTTCTTCGGATTGGAAAAAAGAGGTGAGTTTTAAAAAGAAGTTGGAACTACCTTCCTTTCTTCCTTCCAGGATGGCATCTCCCTTTGCCACTAACTCGCGGGTAATGCCAGGGTTCGGATAACCGAAGAGCGCGTTGTAACGGAGGGTGAGATCGGCAAGTATGGTGTCCTTGTTTTGTAAAACGAACGGGAAAGTGATTGCCCACACAAGTAGAACAGCCAGAATGTATTTTAAATTTTCTCGGAAGATCTGGTTCAAGGAAGTCCCTGTTCCCGAACTTTGCCGGAATACACGGATGTTTCAAGCAATTAACGATATACGACCTTATTTCATTCGATTTTTATCCATTCTTTTGCTGGTTTCCGGAACTTTGTACGGAGCTCCTCCGACAGAGGAAGCAAAAGAGACGAAAACTTGCAGTCTTTTGGAAAAAGGTGTTCCGGAAGATTATCTCTTGTCCCGCGGCTTTCAGGAACAAGTAGATGCCTTTCAATCCGCTGCAAGAAGGAAACCGGAAGAGGCTAAAAAGCAACATGAGGCTGCTGTCGGCTTTTTTGAAAAATTTCACAATTGCAGAAAAGAAGAAAATCTGGAACCGACTTACTTGAGTGCGTATTCCATAGCCGCCAGTTATTTGGAGTTAGGTGATCTAAGCCTTGCGATGAATTGGAGCGAGACGGCTTACAAAAAATTTCAAACGCCGAACCCTCCTTCCCGGGAAAGTATACTTCTCAAAACAAGGGTGGAGATTCGAAAAGGGGAATTGGAAATCGCATCGGATACTTTGGAAAAAGATCTGAAGGATTATCCTTATGATTCCGATTTTTTATATCTTTTGGGAAATCTGAATTTCGAACTGAAAAGATGGACCAAATCCGCACTCTATTACACTTCTCTTTGGGATCTCATTCAAAAAAGAGATACGAATTCAAAATACAAATCTACGGTGCTCAAATCTTTGGGAGAGCTGAATTATAAATTAGACAATCCTAAAAGGGCCCTCTTTTATTATCTGGCATATTTGGATTTGGCGCGTAACGACACTGAGGTGATCTTTCGGGTTGCCCAGATCAATTATCTATTGGGTGATTTTTCCAATACCAAAAAATATTTGAACTGGATCCGGGAATCAAACCCCAGAGAAATAGACGCCTCACATATGCTTGGTGAGATTTATCTTTTGGATTCGCGTGTCATGGCACCCGGATATTTCGTGGCTCTTGCCAAAGAGAAAAAAATTCCTAAAGAAGGATTGATTTCCCTTTTGGACCGTTTCCTAAAAGGAGAAAAACAAGGACTTGCAACCGAGCTTTCTTCCTTTATCGAAAAAAATCCGGGAAGGCTTGCCGCAAGGGTCGCTTATCAGGAATCCGTTCCTTCGTCGGAAAAAGAAAGACTGTATAAAGCAATGTTGTCTACTGCGGCTTTGGCGTTTCAGTACAGACAATACGTGGTTTCCGAAAATGCATTTAATTCTGCCATCCGTTTTGCGGAAAAAGAAGAGGGTCTGGAAGGAGATCTCCCTGGGTTGTTCGAAAGAGTGTCTCATTGCGAAGAAGCGATGGGATACCCCAATAGTGCGATTCTTTCCGTTAAAAAAGCGATCCTAATCACCAAGAGCGAAGAAGAAAAAAACAATTTGAAATACCGTCTCGCCTATCTTTTGTTAAATCCTGGAATAAAAAAATACGATGCCTCTCTTGCGATCGGCAAATCCCTACTCGAAAAAGAACCGAAAAATCCCGCTTATCATTACTTGCAAGGGCTTGTCTATTTTCAGAAAGAGGATTACAAACAAAGCCTTGCGAATTTCTCCAAAGCGGTAGAACTTGAACCGCAAAACAACAATTATCTTTTTTACAGAGCTACCGTTTTCGACAAATTGAAAAACTTTCCCAAAACCGAAGCGGATTTGCTCGCATCAATTCAAACGAATCCGGAAAATCCGAATGCATATAATTATTTGGGATATCTCTATGCGGAACGAGGAATCAAAAAAGAAGAAGCTCTTTCCTATCTGAAAAAGGCAGTGGATCTGGAGCCGGACAATGCGGCATACCAGGACAGTTTGGGATGGATTTATTTTAAAACAAACCAGTGGAAAGAAGCGTTATTGCATCTGCATTTTGCCGAACAGATCTCGGTGGATCGCGACGCGGAAGATCCCGTGATCTTTGATCATTTGGGAGATGTGTATCTTGCCAAAAAAGATTTAGTCAAGGCAGGGTTTTATTGGCAAAGGGCACTTCCTCTTACAAAAGACGATACGGAGTCTTCTAAAATCAAAACCAAACTAACAACCGTTCAAAAGGAACTTGCCGAATGACCTCTCTGTCCAAAATTTTAAATCTTTTTTTATCTTTATCCGTCGCAGTCTTTTTTTCTTTTTGTTCCGCAGGAGAAGTGGAAGACGTGGATTTTATCGGAAAGAACAAGGATCGTTATGTATCGACTAGCGATGCGAATGCGAAAATATTGCTCGCCGAAATCAAATCCAAAGAAACAAATTATTCCTCTTTTAAGGGCGAGTTCTCCATGAACATCCAGGTATTCGTCCCCAAAAAAGACAATTTTGCAGTGGATGGAAAGATCTTTTATTCCAAAGAATCGGGACTTGTAAAGATCCAATTGATGGATACATTTTTCGGGCTTGTTTTTTCCGAACTGATCGCTAGTCCGACGGAAATTCAAATCAAACCAACTAGCACAAACAAGGTGACGACCCAGCCGATGGGTGATCTTTTATTGCAGGATCCGAATACCAAAAAATCCATCCAACTTCCTTTCCCTGTGATTTATCAATACCTCACCGGATCCTTTCAGCCTGAGATTACTTCTTCAAAAGCCAGGTTTCTGACAAAAGAAAACCGAATTCTATTGGAAAAGTCGGACGGGGCCTATGAGTATTTTTTTGAAGAAGGGGAGCTGGGCCGGATCGAACTAGTCAGTCCTCTTCGCAAGCTCAAGGCAGTGTCTCTTGTCAAAGAAAAAGATCTTAAATTAAAACACCCGCCCAAATCAATCTTAACCAAAGTGATTCCTTTGGGAGAGGAAAAAGAAAACGTTCTGATTCTTATCAAAATGAAAAAGGTTTCTAAAACGGAAGTCCCCGAGTCTGTATTCCGTTTTTAGTTTTTTAAGGTTTTGTTTGCGAAAGTGAAATTCGGATTAAAATGAAAATTTATTTCCTTTTGTTTTTGTATCTATTCTGTATTTTCACTTCCGCTCTGTCTTCGGAGGAAGGACCGGAACAAACGGAATCGGCAGAGCCTGGGGTCACCGCACCAATCCAAGACTATTACCGTTTCAAAACGGAAACCGGGCAAGGATTCCGTTTTACGGACTCCACGAAACTTTGGTTTGGTGGAGATGTGATGTTCAATTGGGGTGTGAGAGATTCCATCCGCACGGCAGATCCGACTTTTGCATTCCGAAGTTTTGTCGGTTTACTCGCGTCCATGGATTACCGCGTTTTGAATTTGGAAACACCCATACTCAGGAAACAACCCGGCGCGGATAAATTGAAGTCCTACGTATTTTACGGAACGGGAGAAGATCTTTCCATTCTAAAGGAATTGCAAATCGACGGAGTGACTCTTGGCAACAATCATACTATGGATTTCGGAGAGCCGGGTCTAAAAGATACTTTGTCCCTACTTGCGGAAAATAAAATCGCTTCCGCCGGTGCCGGGAATGACGAGTCTTTGGCGATGGTTCCTTTGCTTTATAAATCCATAGACAGTGAGTTTCGTATTTTTTCTTTTTCAGATACGGGAGAGACCAGATTATTTGCGAATGCTAGAAATCCCGGCGCCGCCTATTTCCGAGTAGGTGTTGCGGAAAGACTCGCTCGTAAAACCAAACCGAACCAAGTCAATATTTTAGCAGTTCACTGGGGAGTGGAATACAACCCGGAACCTACGGAAACCCAACGCAAAGCCGCAAAGTATCTGATCGGTGCGGGTTATCAGGCAATCATCGGTCATCATCCTCATATACCGCAAGGGATCGAAGTGTTTCCCAAAGGTGCTGTGATTTATTCACTCGGAAATTTTTTCTTCGGATCCAAAAATCAATACTTAAAACACAATATATCGGCAGTTTTGCATTTCCAAAAAGGAATTCTCACCGTAGTGGAAGTGATCCCTATTTTCGGTCGCCACCAATCCATGTCAGGCGATCATTTTTTCAGTCCCCTCGGCCCGAGGGAAGCGGAAGAGTTTTTGAAAGAATATGCTTTTTTATGTAAAAATTTAGGAACCGAACTTGTGATAAGCGGGGGACGCGGTTATGTTTTTTTGGACAAGGAGCTGAAAGCCAAACTGAATCCGTAGTGAAACCAAGTGAGTGCCATTCCCAAAGCGAAGAAAGGAAAACATAACTCAAGTAAGCTTGTTTTGAAAATGGAAAACAGGCCCAGAAAAAAAGCTGTTACAAAAAGAACGGAAGTGATTCTGAGCAGCACCCCTTTTTCGTATAACCAGAAATAAATGCCGATAGTTGCCGAGTAGGCAAACAAACAAAACCATTTCAATTGGGCCGTAGGTTTCAAATATTCCAAAGAGGAGACCATCTCTTCCGCATTTTTTGCATCCAATAGATTTAAGATCAGAATGTTTTCCACAATGTCCGCAAATCCGCCAAGTACAAGAACCGCAATCATCCCCAAAAATATTTTTAGAAAAACATGTCTTACCCTTCTTCCTGCATAATGTCCTGTGTAAGCCAAAAACGCCATATAACAGAAGATAAATCCAAAATCGAAATAATGTAAAATCCTGTATTGGGAGGTGAGGGCGGGAAATTCTTCGTTTTCGTAGACTCCGATCAGATCCTGAACCTGTTTGGGGGTTTCTGCAACTTCCAACGCAAGGACAGGGGAATGGAAACCGGAATGGGTTTCGGAAAACGGTTCACTCGGGGAAACGTGGTTTAAAAAACCTGCGTAGAGTGATAAAAACAGACCGAGACCTAGGCCCCAAATCTCCGGAAAATTGATTTTTTCGCTCATAGCCCTGGGTATTTGCCATGGAAATTCGGTAAATGGATAGAACCAAGAAGAAATTCCATTGACCCCCATCTGGTAACGAAAATCCTAACCAGGAATACTAAAATTATTCTTCTACCCCCGCCCGTTTCGGTCATGGGGGTATACCCATAGGAGAAACATGAGAAACTACGAGATCACGAACATCATTCGTGAAGGGGCAGTCGAGGAAACAAAGTCCGCAGTAAAGGACATCCTTGCGAAACACTCCATCACGATCCAAAACGAAGAAGACTGGGGTTCCAAAAGACTTTGGCATCCGGTCGGACAAGACGAACAAGGTCATTTTACATTGATTAAATGCCAAAGTGCAGCGTCCGAAATCGTTAAAATCGAACACGAATTCAAACTGAATACGAACATTTTAAAAACACTAGTCGTCCGTTCCAATGGCTAACGATCTAAACAAGATCCTTCTAATAGGCCGCCTGACACGCGACCCCGAATTTAAATCGATTAACGGCAGTTCTGTGGTCAATTTCTCAGTCGCCAATAACCGCATTTATGTTTCGGGTGGGGAGAAGAAAGAGGAAACTCATTACTTCGATTGTGTTGCATGGGGTAAGTTAGCTGACATACTGAAACAGTATGCCGGAAAAGGAAAACAAGTTGCGATTGAAGGAAGACTTCAACAGCAATCCTGGGAAACTCCCGAAGGAAAAAAAGCATCCAAAATCCGTATCTTTGTTGAGTCTGCTCAACTGTTAGGCGGACAAGGCGGCGGTTCTTCTTCCGGCGGTGACCGAGGCAGTGAATTCCCACCATCCCAAGATTCCGGTATGGGCGGTGGTGATTATGAATATGCCGGAGACGATGACATTCCATTTTAATAGGTAATTTATGAGTGATTTAAAAGAAGATTCAAGAGATTCGCGCGACAATATGGACGCGATGGATGACGACGAAAAAGGCGGTTTTCGCGGTAAAGACGGCGAAGGCAAATTCGGACGTAAAAACGCAAAATACAAAAAGAAAGTTTGTAAATTCTGTGCTGACAAAGCGTTGCTCGCAGGTCTTGATTACAAGAGAGTTGATATTTTAGAAAGATTTGTAACCAACAGAGGGAAAATCATTCCTCGCCGTATTACAGGTTCTTGCGCGAAACACCAAAGAGTTCTTGCACGCGAAATTCGCAAGTCAAGATCAATCGGTTTACTACCATTTAAGGTTCTTTAGGAGATAAACATGAAAGTGATTCTACAAAAAGACGTTTTAAACTTAGGTGATGCGGGAGATATCAAAGAGGTAGCGGACGGTTATGCACGTAACTTTCTTCTCCCTCGCAGACTTGCTGTGCGTGCTAACGACGGTAATACGAAAGTGATCGTTCACCAGAAAAGATTGGCTGATTTGAAGCGCGATAAAAGAACAAAGGTGATGAAAGACCTGGGTGCTTCTATTGACGGTAAGGTTTTTGAGATCAAAGTAAAGGTCGGTGAAAACGATCGTTTGTTCGGTTCCGTAACTGCCGGAGATATCGCTCTTGCTATCAAAAAAACCGGTATTGAAATCGATAAAAGAAAACTGGATTTAGGCGAACCTTTGAAAGCTCTGGGCGAATACAAACTGAAAGTTCGTTTGGCAGAAGGTGTAACTCCTAACATCCAAGTAAAAGTGATCGGAGAAGCTTAATTCTTCTCCAGACCTTCTATGAATTCTAACCCCCTCCAGGAGATAGAATCCGAGAAGAACCTAATTGGCTACCTGCTCATGCGTGGTGTCGCGGGGCAGGAAGACATGGGGCTTGCCCCCGACGACTTCTACTTCGAATCCCACAGACGAATTTTCGATGCCATCGTGGATCTGATCCAGGAAGGCGTATCTTTAGATATAGTTACCGTAACAAATCATATGCGGGAAAAACATCTCTTCAAAGACGAGATGCGCGATTTGGAATACATCACTTCCTTGTACAAAGATACCGTACCTTCTCAGACCCTCGACTATTACATCAAACGCGTAAAAAGGGTCTCCGATCGCCGCAAATACGTTGAATCTCTAACAACTGCTATTGATAAGGTAAAGTCCGAACCGGGAGAAAATGATACTGTTTTCAGCTTTATCGAACAATCCCTTATGGATATCTCAAGACAAGAGAGATCCAAAGGACTCAGACGGGTTCGGGACGATGCCAACACACTGATCGACTATATCAAAACCGTTGTTGCCAACAGTCAAAGCGGCGGAGGTATTAGCGGTCTTAAAACCCATTACGAAGGTTTTGATCAAAAGACAACCGGACTCAAAACCCACGAACTTATGATTCTTGCCGCAAGACCGGGAAACGGCAAAACCACATTTGCATTGAATATTGCGGCAAACGTAGCTTTGAAAGAACGCAAAACTGTTGCTATATTCTCTCTGGAGATGAGCCGATTGGAGCTACTTTTGAAACTACTCAGTGCGGAAGCAAGGATCGATTCCTATTCGATCAAGTCGGGAACTTTGACGCAGGCACAGATGAGCCAATTGAAAGATGCTGTGGCGACGATTACCACTTCCAGTATCTATATCGATGATTCGGGTTATTTGACCATTCAGGAATTTTCGGCAAGGGTTCGTCAACTTCGGACTACGGAAGACATCGGACTTATCATTGTGGATTATTTGCAGCTGATGAGTGATCCTAGAGCTGCGCAAGGTGGCAGGCAACAAGAGGTTGCGAATATCTCTCGGGGACTGAAACAGATGGCAAGAGAAGTGGGTTGCCCGGTAATTGCACTTTCCCAGATGAACCGTTCCATTGAATCCAGATCCAAAGACCAAAGACCGCAGCTTTCCGACTTACGGGAGTCAGGTGCTATCGAGCAGGATGCGGATATTGTTTGTTTTATTTACAGGGAGGAAATGGTGAAACCTCCCGAAGAACTAGAGCCTAGTAAAAAAGGTATGGCGGAAATCATCATCGCCAAAAACAGAGCAGGGGCAACCGGCGATTTCCCTCTGATGTTCAACCCAAAAATCAGCCGTTTCGATAACGTCCCAATTTAAAAGGAAAAGAACTTTGAAAACCTGGATACAAGAAGAGTATAAAAATAGAATTTCTGCGGAATCGGTAAATGATTCTCAAGTCGGCAAACAGTTGTTTTTCGCCGGTTGGGCGTTCCGTTTCAGAGACCAAGGTGGAGTCATATTTATTGATTTGAGAGATAGATCAGGTATCATTCAAATTGTTGCCCGCAAGGAACTTCTGGGTGAGGCATTTTCCGCCGCAGAAAAGGTGCGTTCCGAATATGTGATCGCAGTTTCAGGTAAACTCTCTCTTCGGGATGCGGACTCGGTCAATCCTAAGATGAAAACCGGAAAGTATGAAGTCATCGTAGAAAAATTGGAAATTTTAAATGCATCCAAAACTCCTCCGTTTGCCCTCGATGAATTCGATCCGAGCGGGGAAGAAGTCCGATTGAAATACCGTTATCTGGATATGAGAAGAGAGGAACTGAAAGATCGCCTCATTCTTCGTCACAAACTAACTTTTGCTTTGCGAGAATATCTGGACAGCAAATCCTTTTTGGAAATCGAAACTCCCATTTTGAACAAATCCACTCCGGAAGGTGCGAGAGATTTTTTGGTTCCTTCCCGACTCAACCAAGGACAATTTTATGCTCTTCCTCAATCCCCTCAGTTATTCAAACAAATCCTTATGGTTGGAGGAATGGAAAGATACTTCCAGATCGTAAAATGTTTCAGAGATGAAGACTTACGTGCGGATAGACAACCCGAATTCACCCAACTGGATATGGAATTTGCATTTGTTTCCGAGGATGACATTCGCCGCGAGATAGAAGAGATGTGGAAGTTCTCTTTGAAAAAAGTGTTCGGACTCGAAATTCCGACTCCATTCGCAACCATGCCTTATCATGTAGCGATGGAAGAATACGGAAGCGACAAACCGGACATTCGTTTCGGAATGAAACTTGTCAATGTATCTGAAATTGTAAAAACTTGCGACTTTCAGGTGTTTAGCGGTGCCATTGCCACAGGTGGAGTTGTGAAAGCGATTTGTGTTCCAGGAGGATCTGTTATTTCCCGGAAAGAAATCGAAGATTTGACTGCCTGGCTTTCCAGAGACTTTCGTGCCAAGGGCCTTGCATATATGAAACATGGTTCGGCAGGTTTGGAATCCACGATTACCAAACGGTTTACACCGGAGGCGTTGGAAGCAATTTCCAAAGCGGTAGGTTCCAAAGAAGGAGATATGGTTTTCTTTGGTGCGGATTCTACAAAAATAGTAAATGCATCTCTAGGTGCTCTCCGATTGAAACTTTCGGACAAGTACGATCCTCCCAAGTCGGAATACAGTTTTCATTGGGTGGTTGACTTTCCTATGTTCGAAGTGGATGAAACTACCAAGTCCTGGACTTTTTTGCATCACCCTTTTACTTCACCGAAAGAGGAAGATTGGGATCTTTTGCGAGACTGGAAAGCCGGGAAAAGCGTTGACCTTTCTAAAATTTCCGCCAAAGCTTATGACTTAGTACTGAATGGAGCCGAAATCGGTGGGGGAAGTATCCGTATTCACAACGCTGAAATTCAATCATTGGTCCTGGAAGCCATCGGAATCGACAAAGAATCCGCAAATGAAAAATTCGGATTCCTTCTCGAAGCACTTTCTTTCGGCGCGCCTCCTCATGGTGGAATTGCATTCGGAGTAGATCGTATTATGATGATTCTCACCAAAAGCCAGTCTATCCGTGACGTGATTGCTTTTCCGAAAACGCAAAAAGGAACATGTATGATGAGTGAAGCTCCGGGTTTTGTAGAAGCAAAACAATTGGAAGAGTTGAAACTCAGAGTGGTCACTATTTAATATTCATATGGATACAAGTTTCACATTCGGGGAGGAATCTCTTTACCAGGTCATCTGCGGTATCGGTGACTCGCAGCTTCCCCTTTGGGAATCCAGACTCAAAGTCAAACTCATTCCTCGCGGCAAATCCCTGATCATTCAGGGAGAGTCCGACTTTGTTCAGTTAGCTGTTGAGACATTTCAAAGGGTGGAAGAAAATTTTAAAAAGCGCCCTGACAAAAATGATTTTTCCCTTTTTGACATCGATTATCTTATGGGGCAGGCAAAGGATGCTAACAAAGGTTGGCCGACTCCCGGCAGTCCCGAATTTGTAAAAAACGAATCGGACGGAGATTGGACTCCTAAGGACAAAGTGTTAGTTACCTTTAAGGGTAAACCCATTTTTCCCAGAACCAAAAACCAGGAATCCTTTGTAGAAAGTTTAAAGAAAAATTATATAACAATTGCTATGGGACCTGCAGGAACAGGCAAAACATTCCTGTCCATTGCCACCGCCTGCAGAATGATGCAGTCGGGTGAAGTGGATAGGCTAGTTCTCACCCGCCCGGCAGTGGAAGCGGGCGAAAACCTCGGCTTTCTTCCGGGGGATTTGACTCAAAAAATAAACCCTTATCTCCGTCCCATCTATGACGCGTTACACGAATGTATCGGTTTTGAAAAAACCACGGAATACATCCAAGTGAATAAAATTGAAATTGCACCCATTGCTTTTATGAGAGGACGCACCCTTTCCAATTCCTTTATCATTTTGGATGAAGCGCAAAACTGTACTTTGCCTCAGTTAAAGATGTTTCTTACCAGGTTCGGTAAAAATTCCAAAATGGCGATTTCTGGCGACGCCACTCAAATTGATTTGGCGCATGGCAGATCAGGGCTCGAAAAAACAGTCTATACTTTACGCGGACTAAACGGTGTGGAAGCGATCACATTCGGAAGAGAAGATATCACGCGCCATCATATTGTGGAAGCGATCGTTCGCAGATTTGAAGAGAATGAGGGGCTTTTTACCAAAAGATCATGAACCAGCTGTTTGAAAATACTATGGCGAAGTTGACTGATATTCTAACGAAAGTTAGACCTGTATCCTTTGTGCGGAACATTCAGATCATTCTTGTTTTTGTAACTCTTATATTCGTTACATACAACCTTGCCATTCCTTTTTTCGGACAACAGAGAATCAATATTGAACAGGACGGACCCTTTTCCGAGGGGAAAATTGCGCCAGAAACGATTCAGTCAGTAAAAGAGTTTTTCTATGACGATCCTGAAAAAACAAATCAGGAGAAGGGAAAAGCTTCTGGAAATATTCCTATTTCCTTTGATAAGGATTTTAATGTTCTAACCAACGGGATTGATGTAAATCTTTCGGAAGACATGGAGATGTTAAAGCAGATTGTCTCCGAAGGAAGGGGAACTCCCCCCGTAGTAAAAGAAAAAATTCCCAGATGGCGGAATCGAACTAACGAAGAGATACAGGCCATTTTGGATTACGGAAGAAAGGACAAAGTAAAATCCTTTATTCAACAGTACATCAATTTGATTTTTTCCAGATATTGTATCGTAAAAGAAGAATTGGATTTTCAAAAGGACTTGGACAAATCCGGGGCAAAGGTTCGTAATCTAGGAACTCAGGAACCTGCTGCGGTGATTGACGGGAATTTGGTGATTCCCAGATCTCAAATTTACAAAGAAGGTCCGATCCTTTCCACATTGCAAAAGTTAGCTGAAGATAAATTGCAAAACGTATCTCCCGATTTATTAAAAGCAATTTCCCGGATTGGGCTTTATTATGTTTATTCCTATCCTGCCTGCACTTACAATTTCGAAGAAACGGAAGCGGCAAGGCAAAAAGCGGCAGACTCCATCGCAATACAGAAAAGCCGCATTCAGGTAAACGAAATCATAGTCCGTGCGGGAGAAGTGGTAACTCCTACGGTTCGTTTGAAATTGGAGATGATGAACCGTTATGCGACGCGTGCCAATCTTGCCTCCATTACATCCATTTTTATTTCTCAATGCGTTCTGATTGCGATCATCGGTTTTTATCTGATCCGTTACCGTCCGAACCGACTGAACGACTTGTCCAGCAATCTTATCATCTTTATCACTCTTTGGATTGTGGTAGTGGCGATCTATTTCGTATCCAAAACATTTTATATCAATGATGTGGATTGGGAAGGTTCTTATTATTTCGCACTCTTTGTTCCTATCGGAATGATTTGTCTCTTGCTCGGATTTGTCTATGACGAGCAATTGGCGATTGCACTCGGCTTTTTCCTGTCTTTTACAGTGTTCTTCGCTTCAAGATACAATCCCACTTCGTTTATGTTGGCGTTTACCGTTGCGGTAGTGAGCGCGGTTTACGGCAGAAAACTAAAGAAACGGATCGATTTTTTGAAAGCGGGATTTCTCATCAGTTTTGTTCAGATTCTGATTTCGACTGCGGGTTACTTGTTTGACGGAAGAGAATTTTGGGTGACTAGCAGCAGCGGAAGTTTTTATTTTGACCTGACTCATTCGAATATCTTTCGTTTGGTGATGTTATGTTTCATCAATGGATTTGCAAGTACGACTACGGTTCAGTTTTTGCTTCCCATCTATGAATATATCTTCAATATTCCTACCCGTTTCAAATTGATCGAGCTTGCGGATACGGGCCATCCTCTCTTGCAGGAACTACTTACCAAAGCTCCATCCACTTATACCCATACCTTTATGGTTGCAGCCATGTCCGAACGTGCCGCGCAGAATTTGAATTTGGATTGGCTCCTCGTTCGGGTCGGTGTTTATTTTCATGATATAGGTAAAATTCCGAATGCGGGATTTTTTATTGAAAACCAGCATTTGATTCCCAAACCGGAACATATTGATAAGAACAATCCTGCCCTCGCCGCAAAGACTGTCATTGATCATGTGTTAGATGGGATTGAAATGGCAAAAAAAGCGAGACTCCCTCGTGAGATCATCGACTTCATACCGGAACATCACGGAACCTCTACGATGGCTTTTTTCTATCACAAGGCTTTGCAGACACTTTCTTTGCAGGCAAGAAAGAAAATTCGCAAATCCGATTTCCAATACCCCGGTCCTAAGCCCCGATCAAAGGAAACGGGGATCGTTATGATTGCTGATTCTCTGGAAGCTGCATCCCGATCTTTGGATGAAGTATCTCCTGAAAGTCTGGATGATCTGATTCGTAAGATCATCAACTCTAAGTTAGCTGAAAATCAATTGGATGAGAGCGGTTTGACACTTGGAGATTTGGAAGTTATCAAATCCAGTTTTAAAGAAGTCCTTCTTTCCAGCCTTCACCAAAGACCGAAGTACCCTAAACCGGAAGATACAAAAGCTTTGGAAGAAACTACCAAAACCAAAAAAGTTTCGAAATAATGAATCCTCCCTTTCTTTCGATCCGTTGGAATGAGAATGTAGAGGGATCCTTTTTGGATGAAGATCTTGTTAAAAAAAATCTGGAACTCATCCTTCTTGAAATCAAACCGAAGTTTTTAAAATCAATAGAGTTGGATATTCTGATTGTTACCGATTCCGAAATGACGAATATCAATCGGGAACGAAGAAATATCAATCGGACTACCGACGTACTTTCCTTTCCTTTGTTTCAGGAATTTCCTCCTCTTCCCCATCAGATGATAGGAGAAATCGTAATTTCTTTCGATACTTGCAAACGACAGGCGATCGAAATAGGCCATACGGATGTGGATGAATTTTACCGACTGCTTGTTCATGGAGTATTGCATCTGTTTGGTTATGATCACGAGACTTCTCTTGAAGACGAGGTCGTGATGAAAAATAAGGAAGATGAGTGTTTGGCATTGATCTTTGGTGAAGACGATGGCACTTAAAAAAGAAAAAGGCATCGTAATAGAGAGCAGAGATATAGGAGACAGTGATCGTTTGATCAGTCTTGCCGGTGAAAATCTGGTTCGAATGAAATTTTTATCGAAAGGAATCCGCAAGTCCAAAAGAAGAGCGATCGCCGGAACGGAGTTGGGTTCCCTTGTAGAAATTGATTTTTATGATCAGGCTGAAAAGGAATGGAAGTCCACGAAAGAGATCAATTTGATCAACCGGTATGATGCGTTGAAATCGGATTATTTAGGTACACTCTTTCTTATGTATTTATGCGAGCTGTCTATGCATTTATTTCCGGAAGGAGAAGAACATCCGTTCATTTATCAGCTGTTATCAGGATGTTTTGAGTATTGTTCAGAACACGGATTTAAGTATGAGATTTTACCTTTCTTTAAGTTAAGAGCCCTTGTCAATTTGGGGCATTTTCCCAGGGACTTTTATTGCGTTTCTTGCGGAGAGGATATACTTTCCAAATCCAAAGCTTTCTTTTCCTGGGAGAATCGGGAGTTTCATTGCGGTGATTGTCATAGTATCCCCAAAGACCATATGAGTATATTACGGTTGTTTGATATGATTCTCAGGTTGAAGTTCGGAAATTTGATTTTGCAAAAACCAAATCAGGACCAAATTCGGGAGGCAGATTTTGTTTTGAATCAATATTTGCGTTCCATTACCGGCAAAGAAATGAAATCTTACTTTGAATTTTATAAAACCCTGGGAAACTGAGTAATCGTGAGCCAGTTCCCAAAAACGATCTTATTTATCATGGTGTTTACTCTTTTTACGGCACTTTTTCAGTTACTTCTAAGAGCCGAGACAAAACTGACAAACCGAGCAAATCCGAAAAAGACAGAAAACTATAAACCAATACTTAGAAGTGAAGGGGAACCGATCCACGAATTTGTAAAACGTTACAGGAAAAATGCATTTGAAACCTGGGGGAAAGGATTTCCCAATCATTGAGACTATGAAAAAAGAAAATTTATTAAAATATAAAGTACTAAACGTCCTAACCAATTCCATTAAAAAATATTTAGAGTCGGAAAACCAAATCGAATTATTTCCCGATTTAAAAATTCGAATCGAATATTCCAGAGATGAAAAGTTCGGAGATTATTCTTCTTCTTTTGCTTTGGAAAATAAAAACGCTCTCGGCAAACCACCTCAAGTCATTGCGGAAAAGATTATCACTCTGATAACAAAAGATTCCTCCATCGAGTCAGTGACTTTTTCCCAGCCGGGATTTATCAATTTTAGAATTTCTCCTCTTTCCTTGGCGCGGTATGCAATGGACTTTCGTTCGAGCGGTGATCCGTTTGCCAAAGAGGAAAAAACAAAAAAAATATTACTGGAATTCGTTTCCGCCAATCCTACGGGACCTATGAATATCGTATCGGCAAGATCGGCGGCTTATGGAGACGCACTTGCAAATTTGATTTCCACACTCGGACATACCGTCAAACGGGAGTTTTACGTAAATGATTACGGAAATCAAGTGTATCTTTTGGGTGTGGCGGTACTACTTCGTTACAAGGAATTGAACGGAGAAACCATCAGTTTCCAGGAAGAAGAAAGCGATACTCCTGTTTTTGAATTGATAGAGTCCAATATGCTGCCGAAAGAAAGTTATCGCGGCGAATATATCAAAGATATTGCGGGACAATATTCACAAGATAGTTCTAAAAAATCGTCTCTTGATTTGAGAATCAAAAATAAAGATTGGGATTCCATTATCCGGGAATTATCCCTATTCGCTATCAATTACAATCTGGAAGGTCAAAAGAAAGATCTTGATCTCTTCGGAGTTAAGTTTGATGAGTTTTTCAGCGAACGTTCATTACATGATGCGGGAGAAGTTGAAAAAGTTCCCGAGAGATTGAAAGAAAGTGATAAAAAAACGGAAGAAGGGAAATTATTCTTTTTGTCCACAAATTACGGAGATGATAAGGATAGGGTGATACTCAGAGAGGACGGTCGGCCGACTTATCTGATGGCGGACATTGCTTATCATAAAAACAAATACGATCGCGGATTTGAAGAAATCATTGATATCTGGGGACCCGATCACTACGGATACATTGCCAGGCTGAAGGGAGCCATCCAGTCCTTGGGCTTTGGTGCAGATAGTTTTCGTGTTCTGATAGCCCAGCAAGTCAACCTGATCGAAAACAAAGAGAAGGTAAAGATGAGCAAACGTTTGGGAGTATTTCAAACGATGACAGACCTTCTTTCTTATCTGGGAAAAAGTGCGCGTGATGTAGGGCGTTATTTTTTCCTAATGCGTACTTCGGATGCACCTCTTGATTTTGATTTGGATTTGGCCAAAGACGAATCGGAAAAAAATCCGGTGTTTTACATTCAATACGCTTATGCAAGAATCTGTTCCATTTTCAGAGAGTTAGGTGAAGCTTCCGGAGATTTATCTTTTTCCGATACTGATTTCGAATTTTTGAAATCGGATGAAAGGGCGAGATTGTTGTTTTGGACTGCAAGATTTCCGGAAGAAGTAAATGATGCGGCACTTTCCTTTGAACCTCACAGGCTTACCAATTACTTGCAATCGTTAAGCCGCTCGTTTACGAAATTTTATTCCGGCAAAGACAATCGAATCAAAGAAAAATCGGGGAGAGAAAGGGAAATTCTTTTGCAAATTTGTAAATCGGTTCAGTTCGATTTGAGAGAAGGGTTGCGACTGTTAGGAATTTCCGCACCGGAAAAAATGAGCAAGGAAGAATCAAATTAGATTTATGAGCCAGGCAAATAATAAATAAACTAAAATGAAACAACCTCAAATCACAATCATTGCCACAGGTTCCGAAATCACGGCCGGAAGAAGTATCGATACCAATTCAGGTTGGATCGCCAATCGTTTGTTTGAGGAAGGCTGGAAAGTAAGAAACTTTATCGCTCTCCCTGACAATCCGAAAACCATTTTGGAAGAATTGTTGTTATTGAAAAGAAAGGCGGAAAATGATCCTGACAACCCTATCCTTGCCATCATGACCGGCGGACTAGGTTCAACGGAAGACGATTATACTTTGCAGACTGTTTTGGATTTGCAAAACAAAGAAAGGGAAGTTGTTGAAAAAGCAAGGATCAAATTACAGAAACTTATCGAATCCAGAGGGAGATCCTATACGGAAATTCTTCCTGCGATGCTCAGGCAGGTGTACGTTCCGTCCGGATCCTATACCTTGGACAATTCTGCGGGAATTGCAGTCGGATTTGCAGAAGAGATAGCACCTTCTTCTTTTCTTGTATGTATGCCTGGGGTTCCGGCAGAGATGAAGGAGATGTTCAATCGCAGATTGTTGCCCTTCCTTAAAAGAAATTACGGTATTGAAAATTTAAAACAAACCACCCGTTGGATCTGGTCGATCGGAGAGTCTCTGTTCCAGGAAGAGTTTATGAAAAACCAGAAAGATTTGCTCTCTTCGGGAATGGATTGGGGTGTGACCGCACAAAAAGGGTTTATCAAAACGATTTTTAATGCGAAAGACGAATCTTTGTTAAACGAAGTTGTTTCAAGGATTCAAAATTTTTATAAAGAACTTTGCACGGAAGACGTATTTACGGAAGTGCATGAGTCTTTGAGCCTATCGCGGAAAAGTCTCGCTGTCGCTGAAAGTTGTACAGGCGGACTCCTTGGTGCCAAGATTACGGATATAAAAGGTTCCAGTGCTTATTTTTTGGGGGGAGTCATTACCTATTCCAATGACCAAAAGGTCGGCTTACTTGGTGTAGGTGGAGATACGATTGCAAAATTCGGAGCAGTCAGTAGAGAGACTTGTTCGGAAATGGCGGATGGTCTTTCCGATAAAACAAATGCGGACTATTCGTTGTCTATTACCGGAATTGCCGGTCCTGACGGCGGAACGGAAGAAAAACCGGTCGGACTCGTTTGGATAGGAAGAAAGAAAAAAGGGAAACCTACGGAAACATTCCGTTATTTATTTCCGGGAAATAGAGAAACTATCCGGGAAAATGCGGCTAACACCGCTTTGTATTTATTACATCAAATTCTACCTGAGAGAGAAATAAAATAATGTTTCAATTTTTTCTATCCGTTCTAGTGTTCTTTACACTTTTCTTTTTTCTTTGGGATACTCATTTGCCTATGTTGTCATCTGTCAAAGAGAGTTGGGTTTGGAACAAAGAAGGAGGTTTCGGAACTTCCGCCCCAAAAGACGGAGAGAACCCGTTAAAAACCTTAAACGGATATAGGATAGAAAATAGGTATTTTTCTTTTGTAACAAACAAATTCACCGGTTATGAAGAACCCAATCGGGTAGATTTCGCATTACTTGCACCGGGACATATCGAATATCAAAAGATAGGCGATGAAGTTAATTTTTTCGATGATTCAGGAGAACTATTTTGGAAAAAATCGATCAATTCCTATCCCCGATCGGGTTATTTTTCTTCCCCCGTATTGTACTTATCAGGTGACAATAACACCGTTTTTCTTTTGGACAGTAGCGGCAATCGGGTAGGGCTTGGGGAGTTGAACGGAAGGTTTTTGACCGATTTTGATTTTGACCATACTGGCAAAGGTGCCGTTGTATTATTTTCCGGCGGTGAAATTTATAGAATAGATGAAAAAGGAAATTCCCTGTATTCATTGGATTTGTCTATTGATAGAAAAGAGTCCTTTTTCAAGTCTGTGTCCATTTCGCCAAATGGAAGTTTTGTGGCAGTCCATTTCTCCACAGGCAAGAAAGATTCGTTTCTAATCTTGGATGAGAAAGGCGAAGTAACCGATGAGTGGGAGACGGAACATTATTTTCCTCATAAGGTTTATCTATCCATTGCGGATAATGGAAACACTTTGCTGAATTTGCCAAATAGCCTGGAATTTTACGAAGACGGAAAGATTGTTTGGGCCGTAAAAAAAGACAAAACAGGATCAGTTTACCAAGCCGTGTTTGCAACTGGAAACGGATTTGTATACGGACTGGACAAAGAGATTGTATTTCTCAATGCGGATGGAAAAAAAATCAGAACCAAAACTTTACCATCTACGGAATCTCCGATTCGATTTTTTCCGGGAAAAGACAAAAATACATTTTATCTGGAAACGAAAAGAGATCTTTATCAACTGCGGATTTTTTAAACTTCGTAAATGGAAAGGGATTTGAATCCCGTTCTTCCTTCCCGATTGATCATTGCGATTGTTTCCGTACATTTGCCCGGTGTGATATTGAATATCAACTGGTCTGAAATTTCGCGGCAAATATAAAGCCCTCGCCCATGGGAATCTTCCAAACCTTTTGGAAATCCGGTATTTTCGTCCAGGCTGATATGGCGATCCAACCTGTGCAGGATTTCTTCTTTTTTTAGAGAACCAAACTGATCTTTGACGACAATAAATAAAGTAGTGTTTGTCGATCCGTATCCGATTTGAAAATAATCTTCCGGGGAAAGTTCTATATTGTCCACGGGAACCACCATATCATGAGAAGGAATTTCAAACTGATATTTATAATCTCCTGTGTTTGTTCTGGGGGCACGAATCATTGCGTTTGAGGTAAGCTCTTCCAATACCTGCTGAATTGCTTTCGGCGCTCCCAATTGAATCAGATATTTTGAGATTTTTCCGCATAGAATGGAGCGGTCCTGGTCGGAACGGATTTGTTTATAGATAACTCCGTTTTTCGGGGCTTCTTCAAATCCGCCTAGCAATGATTTATCGTGAATGGCAAAATCCTTTCCGAAATATTTTTCGACTCCGAATATATCATTGGAAAGAAGTTTTTCTACCATAACCTCGATTAAATGAATATCGAGAAAAGAATATTTTGGAATGATATTCCAGATATGGTATTCTTTCGCATAACGGATATAATCATTGATATTGTACGCAGTCATTAGTGCATACAATACGTCGGGGTATTCCTTTTGGATGAACTTGACTACATCAATTCCTGACTTGCCAGGAAGGCGAATGTCAGTGATTGTCAAATCAATCTGTTGGTTTTGAAGATGCCAAGCCGCCTCTTCGAAATGTTCGGCTCCAAATACTTCGTATTTTATGGACAAGAGGTCCAAGATTGCTTCTCGAATGGAATGGATGTCTTCTACAATCAGAATGGATTTTTTTTTCATAACGGGTCTTCCGTATTTTCTCCCGAAGCGGGAAAAGAAATAGTAAATCTGGTTTTTCCTTCCGTGGATTTGACAGAGATGGTTCCATCATGTTCTTGAACTATGGAGTAACAAATGGAAAGACCGAGTCCTGTTCCTGTTCCGGATTTGTTGTTTGTAAAGAAAGGATCGAATATTTTTTGAATGATCGCTTCGGGAATTCCGCCTGCATTATCTTCTACAATGATGTGAATCCAGTTTTTGGTTTTTCTTACGTCGATTGTGATCTCTCCCGGTCTATAATCAAATGCCTGGAGTGAGTTTCTGAATATATTCATAAACAACCGTTCCATCTTCTGAGGATGAAAAGGGAATTGGTATTCGTGATCGAATAGGATTTTCCAATTTATGTTTTTGCTTAAATGAGGGTAGAGTCTGACAACCGTATCTTTGGCGCGATTGATCGTATCTATGATATCTCCCAGAGTTACCTTGACCCGGTCCGATTTGGCAAATGAAATGATGTCGGATACGATGATCGCTGCGCGGGAGATATCGTTTTTGATCATCTCAAGTCTTTTTTCTATTTGTTCGGGACTTGCATTCTGCCAATTTGCCTTTAGGTTTTGTAATGTTAGGCTGATACCTGTTAATGGGTTGTTTAGCTCGTGAGCAATGCCCGAAACGAGAATCCCCAATGAAGCAAGGTTACGCATTCGAAAGGATTCTTCTTCTTTTTCCTTTTGTTTGGTGACATCGGATATTTTTTCAACAATCCAATGTTCGCCTTCGTTTTTAGGATAAGGATAAAATTCCAACTGAAGAGTTTGTTTCTTTTCACCCACTTTGAAAAATATCTCTCTGGACTTCGGAGTTAAAAAATGCTGAAACCCATTGTCTTTTTTGTCAGTGGTTTGCGCAGCAGGACAGTAAGGACATATGTCCGTTCTTTGATACAATACTTCGTAACAAGGTTTGTTCAAAACGCTTTCGAAATCATGGTTTTTCGCAAATTGAATCGTTGCCAGATTGGCTCTTTGTACCTTAAAATCCGCATCAATAAGCACTAAGGGGTCCTGAACCACATCGTATATGGCTTCCAATTCCCTTGCTTTTTCCGTGATCTTTTCAATGGATTCGGGGATATCCGGACGTTTGCGAATTACTGGCTCGATCATAAAATCAATACTTCAAAGATCCGTTCAGTTGTTTTAACATATTTTTCTGGCCTTTGAGTCCCTGGTTTTTTTGAGATGCGATGATGGAAGAAATCTGAGAATGAAAGTCCAATAAGAACTTGATATAAAAATCTTTTTTAAAATTATTCCGTTCCGGTTTTACGTCATCATTCTGAAAATCGGCAAGTGTGAATTTTGAAAGACCATCTAACCCAGAAAAACGAATCTCCATATCATTCAAATTATCATCCAAGGGGGAAGTATCTACTATCAGTGTTTTTGATTTTTGTTCTATCTGTACGTCTTCCGAAATGACTGATACTTCCACACGGGAAAGAGTTGAACCGTTGAATTCTAGTAAGATTGATTTTTCTTCGGAGGATTTAACCCTACCTTTGGGCCCTGAATCAGCATCGATATTGAACTTTCTTATCTTTACACCGGTTCGATTGGGGTAAGTCCCGACAAAACTCACAGTGGTATTGCCCGGAACTGTTTGGATTTTATCGTAGGAGAGAAGCTCTCTTGCGCGGGAAAGATCTTTGTAGAGAGAGAGGATTTCTTGGTCTAATTGTTTTTCCCGAACTTTATGCGCGGTCTCAGCAGTTAGAGAGACAACGCATAAAGGGATAAGGCTACTTAGCTGGGCTAGAAGGAGTAACCGGTGTAGCTTCATTTGTATTTGTTGCATCCACTGGGGCTTCGAGTGTTGGCTCTACTTCAGGAAGCAATACATCGTCTTTCTTTGCAAAAAGAAAAGACAGTGTCAACGAGAGTAGAATGAAGAGGATTGCAGACACTCTTGTTGTTTTGGTCATAACATCTGCGGTAGATGCACCGAAGACGGATTGACTTGCTGTAGATCCGCCAAGCATCCCGGCAGATCCCCCTTTACCTGTTTGAATCATCACAAGAAGAATCAAAAACAGTGAAAGAAGTACGAATAGAGTAACGATTGTTCCGATTAAAAATCCCATAGTTTTTCCTTTAAATAATCAGTGATAAAAATGAATCCAGCTTTTGGCTTGCGCCGCCCACAAGACCACCGTCTATATTCGGTTTGGTGAGTAGGGAAGCGATATTGTCCGCTTTTACGGAACCGCCGTAAAGTATTTGGATGGCTTCTGCTAGCGTTGAAGCACCCACAAATAATCCGGCTATTTCTTTACGAATGAAAGAGTGAGCTTCTTCGGCTTGTTCCGGTGTCGCCACCTTTCCCGTTCCGATCGCCCAAACAGGTTCATACGCAATGATGAGTCTTTCGAATAGGGAACTTTCGATCCCTTTCAGTCCTTGTTTGATTTGGGTATTTAAAACATTGAAAGTATTTCCTGTTTCTCTTTCCGCAAGGGTTTCTCCGATGCAATAAATGACTCGGAACCCTTGGCCGAGTAAAAACTTTACTTTTTCGTTTAGGATCTCGTTCGTTTCTCCCAGAAATTGTCTTCTTTCCGAATGACCTACAAGAGATGTGTTGATTCCCAATTCTTTCAATTGAACGGGGGAAATCTCTCCCGTCATAGCAGTGAGTCCCGACTGATAAGCGTTTTGCGAACCTACAACAACATTTGTGTTTTGCAGGATTTCACTTACGCTAGGTAAGTGGATAGAGCTGGGAAAGACCATCACTTCCGGCCTGGTTTGTCCGAGTTTTCCGGCAAGACCGGTGGCAATTGATTTTGCTTCGGCTAGTGTAAGGTTCATTTTCCAGTTTCCAGCGATGATCTTTCTTCTCATATCAGTCTTCCTTTTTCACCAAACAGGCAACACCTGGTAGTGTTTTTCCTTCTAAAAATTCAAGTGAGGCACCGCCCCCGGTGGAGATGTGAGTGATCTTGTCGGCAACACCGGCTTTGTTCACCGCTGCAATCGAATCTCCTCCGCCCACAATCGTTTTTGCCTTGGATTTACTGACTGCTTTCGCAATTTCAATGGTTCCTTTGGCAAATTTATCCATTTCAAAAACACCCATAGGGCCGTTCCAAAGAATTGTTTTTGCGTCTTTGATAACTTTTATATAATTGTCGATGGTCTTTGAACCGATGTCCATCGCCATCCAACCGTCCAAAATCCCCATCTTATCCACATTTTTTGTTTTGGCATTGGCATCGAATTTGTCCGCGATCACATGATCGACTGGGATCTGTAAGTCGATCCCGTTGACTCCTGCACGGTCAATCAATTGGAAGGCTTGGGATTCGAATTCTTTTTCAAAAAGAGAATTTCCGATCGGGACCGCTCTCGACTTTAAAAAAGTATAGGACATTCCTCCTCCGATGAGAAGGTGATCCACTTTGTCGCTTAGGTTTTTGAGAATTGCGAATTTGGAAGAAACTTTGGAGCCACCTACGATGGCAACAAACGGGCGTTCGGGGCGAGCAAGGAGTCCACTCAACATCTCGATTTCTTTGCGCATAAGAAGCCCTGCAAATGCAGGAAGTAAATGTGCCACACCTTCCGTAGATGCGTGAGCTCTATGAGCGGCACCGAAGGCGTCGTTAATATAAACGTCAGCCAGTTCGGCTAATTTTTTGCAGAAACCTTTTTCGTTTTCTTCTTCTTCTTTATGATAACGAAGGTTTTCCAAAAGAAGGATTTCTCCGTCTTTCAATTCTTTGGAAAGTGCAACCGCTTTAGGTCCGATTACATTTTCTGAAAATAATACTTTTGCTTTTGTCAGTTTCGAAAACGACTCAAAAACGGGACGCATCGTAAATTCCGGATCAGGTTTGCCTTTGGGACGTCCCAAGTGGCTTCCTATGATCACACGAGCCCCTTTTTGTAAAAGGAGCTCGATTGTAGGAAGAGTTTTTTCGATCCGGGTTGTGTCCGTTGTTTTGCCGTTTTCTACGGGAACATTGAAATCAACTCGTAAAAAGACTCTTTTGCCTTTAAAATTTTCGCTTTCGATCTTGGGAAGATTCATCTTAACCTTTTTTGGCCATGTAACGAATGAGATCAAGAACCCGGTTGGAGTATCCCATCTCGTTGTCATACCAAGACACTAGTTTGAAAAAGTTTGAATTCAGCTCGATACACGCATCCGAATCATAGATGGAAGAAAGTTTTGATCCCAGAAAATCATTGGATACTACCATCTCATCCGTATAACCCAAGATTCCTTTCATGGAACCTTCGGAAGCTTCTTTCATCTTTTTGGAAATTTCAGCAAGGCTTGTTGCTTTTTCCGTACGAACTGTCAAATCCACAACGGATACGTCAGGAGTGGGAACTCGGAAACTCATGCCTGTTAGTTTTCCGTTCACTTCAGGAATACAAAGTCCCACAGCTTTCGCAGCACCTGTGGAAGCAGGAATGATGTTCTGAGGAGCGCCACGACCACCACGGAAATCCTTCTTGGAAGGTCCGTCTACTGTCGGCTGAGTTGCAGTCATTGCGTGGATCGTAGTCATCAGTCCTTCCACGATTCCAAAATTGTCTAACACTACTTTGGTGATAGGAGCAAGACAGTTGGTAGTGCAGGATGCATTGGAAACTACATTGTCTACCGCGGGATTGTATTTTTCATTATTTACACCCATTACGAAAGTAGGGATGTCTTTGTCTTTGGCGGGAGCCGAGATCACTACTTTTTTTGCGCCCGCTTTGATGTGTTTTTCGGCACCCACACGGTCAGTGAAAAGTCCTGTAGATTCGATTACAAAATCCACACCCAATTCTTTCCAAGGGAGTTTTTCAGGATCGCGCTCGGAGACAGTTTTAACTTTTTTTCCATCGATGATGATTTCATTTTCAGTGTGAGAAACTTCTCCGTCATAACGGCCATGAGTGGAATCGTATTTGAATAGATAAGACAAATTGTCCGGTGTTACAAGGTCATTGATTGCCACAAATTCGAGATTTGGGTCTTTGATTCCGGAACGAAGCACGAGACGACCGATACGTCCGAAGCCGTTGATTGCGATTTTTACCATGAAATTCTCCTAGAGATGGTCTATTTTTATTAAATTACAGGGATTTAATTAACAAAATTACGGATTAGGGCACTCTGTCACTCATTTTATGGGCGCCATCTCCGGCTATCGGTCGACGGGGCGCTCCCTCTATCCGGGGCGCGGGGCTTTATTTAGATTTTGCATTAGCTCGCTCGCACCATTTTTCTTTTCCAATTTCTTTCCTTTACGCGGCTCTCCCTATAAGGCGCGGTCGCTCGCTTCGCTTTCGATTTGGTGGTCCGGGGGTTGATTTTTAAACTTTCATATTTCACTATTTTTTAAAGTAATCTTTATTTAAAAAGTTCCGATCTATCATCACAAAGTGACCGCAAAACGACATAAATACGACACCGATTTCAAATACAGAGTCTCTGGGACTCCTTGATAAGGAGGAACTATCCCGATACCCGAAATCAACCGTCTGGTATCATAAAAACTTATATCAGAATCAAACACTGTATTTTAAAAATAAAAGAGATACCCCGAAGACCGAGATTAACACACGAAGTCAGATAAAAATCATAACAACAATCAAAAGAACCAAAGATCATCTCGGACTGAAAAGAGCTTTGAGGATGTTCAGGATTTCTAAATCCACATACCACAGATGGTCTTTACAAATCCGTTCCGTATGTGGTCTATCAAATATAGAACTTTGTTTTCGCAAATTCCCCAAACAAATTGTAAATACAGAAGTTCGTAAAATCAAAGAACTATGCGAAGAAAAACTTCCACTGGGATGGCCACTATCCTCCGTTTGGGGGTATGGTCGGAAAAATCACATTTTACATCTTTCCCTTACTTCCTTTATCAATTATGTAAAAATCCTGAAACTCGATTCTTTACGAAGAAACCAGCTACCTTCATTTGATGACAGACGGAGGATCTGAGAACAAAGGAGAATTGGACGGATGGATCAATCGGAGTGGCGTTGCAATCAACAAGATCATTGCACAGAAAGATGTTACATTCTCCAATAGTCAGATCGAAGCGTTGAACAAAATCATAAAATATCAATTCCTTTATCACTAGGACATAGACAACTTACAAGAGTTAGATATAAAAATCGAATTATGGATTTCTGTTTATAATTCAGAAAGGCCGAACAAAGCCGGAAACTACTTACTAACCCCTGAAGAAATTTATAATGGCCATAACAAAGATTCCGCTTTATCAAAAAAAGAATCCAGGGAAAACAGGCGAGAAAGAACTCTCGAAAATCAGAATTTCGACTGCGGAACCTGCACGATTTAAACTTTTCCAGCAATTTAATATGCTTTAAGACTCGTTAATCTGCAATTTTTGTTCCTATTTCTAAAAGTTCGTATTAACGAACCCGTTTGTCCCATTCGCACTTGGGTTTGTGCTGGTTATGATTCTAAATTAAAATTACAAAAAAAGACTTGATACCGTAACCCATTACGTTACACTAATATCGGGTGATCAAATCATTTCTTCATAAAGGCCTCGAGGATTTTTTCAATATGGGTAGCAAAAAAGGAATAAGACCTGATCACTCTAGTAAACTTGCAAGGATATTAGATAGGTTAGACGCCTCCTTAAAGCCTGAAGACATGGATTTACCGGGATACAAGCTTCATCCCTTAAAAGGTGATAAGAAAAAGCGATGGTCTGTTTGGGTAAATGGAAATTGGAGAGTTACGTTTCTATTTATTGGTGAAGATGCAATTTTAGTAGATTACGAGGATTACCATTAATGAAAAATACTAAAACACGAAAGCCTACGCATCCGGGTGAAATTTTGCTCGAAGATGTCTTAAAGCCTTTAAATTTATCTATTTCTGAAGCTGCAAAAAGTTTGGGTGTTTCAAGAAAAACTCTTTCTGAAATTGTAAATCAAAAAGCTGGAATTACTCCAAATATGGCTCTTCGAATTGCATACGCGACAAATACATCTGCTGAAAGCTGGATTCGAATCCAAGGAAAGTATGATCTTTGGTTAGCTATGCAAGAAAAAATAAATCATATAGAAAAATTCCCTATCGCTGTTTAAAATCAAATCGGCGTATAACTACGCCTTACCGCTACGCTGCGGGACTCACTCCCTTCACCCTTGCTCGGCCTTCGGCACATTGTCCTCCGTCACGTTTCTTGCTTAGCAAGAAAGCGCACCGCCGCTAACGCGCCTCTTTGAGGCTCAGCTACGGACAACCTCTCGGTAAGGCTAGATCGTTATACACATCGCTCTTGTGTTTATGCCCGATACATAATCGTAAATGGTTCTGTCTGCCTCGGCTTCCGGCGCGAAACAAACTCTGGTAATGCGATACCTGGCTCGCCCAGGCTTGCGTGGAATTCAGAAAATACGACTGAGCGTAAACCTGGTTCATCATATTCGAATTGTAGGGATCCATTTGCAACTGAGGGATCGTTGCCTGGGAGAAGACTGTATTGATATAGTATTCACCTGACAGCTTCGAAGAAGCAGTGGTCACACATCCTGTAAACGGAAAAATGATTT